>JAWLER010000049.1:0-12702 GCA_041686005.1 Anaerolineales bacterium
TTCATCCTCAGCATCGCTGTGGGCTTGTTGGGCGCTTACTATCATTTCGTGCGGGCCATCCTGCCCACCGCCCCTCCTGGAGAGCGGATCAGCGTCAGCTTGCTGGTTTGGGCGCCCCCGGTCATAGGCCCTTTGGTCTTTTCCTTAGTGGGTTTGATCGGGATCAGCGCGGTGTGGATCGAGGAGCCAGTGAACAGCGGCAGGTTGCGATTTTTCGGAGGACGGCATGTACAGCTCCCTTACAGCAAAACACGGGCCTTCTTCTTCATGGTCAGCCTGGGGACCCTGGCCACCCTGCTCAGCAGCGTGCTCGATCACGCCCGGACCTCCTTCCAAAATCCCTGGCTGTGGGTTCCCGTGGGTGCGGGGGTCTTTGCCGTGATCGTGGCCGCGGTGATCGCTCTCCTCCCTTCTCCCTCCCGGGGCGACTACCTGGTTTACACCGCAGCCATGCTGGCTTTGATCGGCGTGGGTGTGATCGGCGCTATCCTCCACATCAACGAAAATTTGACCAGCAGCGGGCAGATCGTCGGAGAACGCTTCATCCGCGGCGCGCCTTTTCTCGCCCCCCTCTTGTTCGCAGATATGGGCACTCTGGGACTGCTGGTCTTGCTGGACCCGTCAGAAAAACCCCAAACCTGACACCATCCCGAATGCGGCGACTTTGTACTGTGGTTAATATAACCAAGAGGGGACGGTGATCAAACGATTAACTTCCCTCCGCTCTGGCTATTTTTTCTAAAAGATTTCGATCCTGAATTTTAAATTCCGTGCGGTTGATCTGGATAGCCCCTTGGTCCGCAAATTGATATAAATGACGGCAGACCATTTCCCTGGTCGAACCGATCCGGGCAGCCATCTCCTCCAATGTCAAATCGCGGCTGACCACATCCCCCGCTCGATCGCCAAACTGCTGCAATAAGAAATGCGCCAACCTCCCGGCCACGGGTTGGAAGGCTAATTCCTCGACGATTTCACTGGCCCGGAGCATGCGCTCCACCATCAATTGGGCCATCCCCCAGGATAAACGCCCATGTTCCAACAACACAGGGAGCAATCGATCCCTGGACCATAAGAAAAGTTGAGATTTCTCCCTCGCAATGAGAGACACGGGCATCCCCAACCCTTCTTTAAAAAACCCAATCCCCCAAAAGACCATCCCTTCTTCTAATTCCAAAATGACCAGGCTCCGTCCTTCAGGAGATTCTTTCATGGCCTCAACGACGCCCGATTTAACGATAAACAGGTAAGGCCAAACCTCCCCGTAATGCGTGATCCACTGCCCTTCCGGGTACAGGTGCGAATTCCCCAGCGCTACCAAACGCTCCAGCACATCCTTTTCTAGGGAAGAGAAGAGGGGATTTGTCGATAATACCTCGATCAATGTCATGGAAGCGATCCCTCACATCAAGAAATCTCAATTAACTTTTTCAGCGCATCCCGGTCCTTCAATGTGATCCGGGTCCGGGTGATATCGATCACCTCGTCGGACTGAAATTGATATAACAAACGACAGACTACTTCGGGGGATGTGGCTAATGTCGAGGCCATATCTTCAAGGGTCATGTCCCGTTCCAGCGTTTCCTGATGCGACCCTTCTAAACTATCTAACAAAAATCGGGCCAACCTCCCTGCCACGGGCTGGAATGCCAACCCATAAATGATCTCTCTGGCCGTGCGCATGATCCGTGTCAGCTTCCGAGGGATTTCCCACATGGCTTCCGGATTCTTCTTGAGCAAAGGCAGGATCACGTCTTTGGACCAAACGGATACTTCCACCTCTCCCACTGCCTGGAGGGAGGCGGGCATGGGTTGGTCATCGAAAATGGAATGGGCCCAAAAAATGTCCTTCGGATCCAACATGAACAACTGGTATTCCCTACCCCCTAAGGAAAGCATGACCCAGCGAAGCTGCCCGGTATGAACGAAAATGACGAAAGGCCAGACTTCGTCTTGGCGACAAAGGTATTCCTCAGTTCTCAGCCGCCGCTGGATGGCATGTTCTGCCAAGAGTTCCAATTCCGGCTCCGGGAACTGTCGAAAAACTTCCTTCTCTGAAATGTGTTGAGCCAATTCGTTCGCTCTCATCTGGGCTCTTCCCCGCGGTCTTAAGAAAGAAAAGGGCAAAAAGGCTTCGTTAGATACGAATTATTAAATTTCAACATTAAATAAAATAAGGAAAAATTTCATCGGAGACCATTCTAATTATATTACAGGAAAGTAAGCCACTGCTGTAAAATAACCAGAAATCGCCTGGTCGCAAGGGGCATAATGGTCACAGCACTGGATGACCTTGCAGAAGACATGCGTGGTCGTGCATTAATATCCCCCTCTAAAAACTTTCCCCCACGATAATCCCAAAATCAGCTCGCGGTTGTAACTGCCAAAATGAGATCCTGCACCCAACTTTCCCCCTTCAGGGAGCGCGGGAAGATGGTAGATCCTCAAGGAGGCATCGCATGGGTGCTGTACGGTGCCTTATTTCATTGGACCCATCGGCTCTTGAGCCCCGGGTGACATAACCCCGATCTCAGAGAGAGAAAAGGCCATAAAAAGGTAGCATACAGATTTCGCCGCCATTTGCATTCTGACCCAAAAAGGATTTCCCGCTGAAAGAAGACTGCCAAGATAGAAAATAAAAGAGAAGATGATGGACAACCCTGCCAAGCCCATCCACCTTGCAGGTTTTACCGGACCGGTTCTCGCTTCTTGAAAAAAAAGAAGGCTGATCCCAACTCCCCCGACGAAAAACGGGATATTTCTTATCACCCGCCACAGATCTGTCGCCCCCACCCCCCAATTGTCAGGAAAAAGGATAAGGATGAATCGAGCACATAGAAACCCCGCAATGGTCAACTCCAATCCTGACCAAGGTTGGTCCTTCATGCCTCTCGTATAGAAAAGTAAAAAGGAATAAAAGAGGGTCAGGGTAAAGGAGCTTGCAAACGTCCCCACCCCCGTCCAGGTAATATTGTGTCCATCACTGGACTGAAAGATAGGATGAACCCCAAACTGCCCTTCCTCCGCTAAGGTAAGGAGATGGAATGTATCCCCAATAACCAATACGGCTACAGCCCACACCAGCCACCGGCTTGGATCATCCTCTCCGTCGGCGCGGGTTTCGTTCTGGCGAATCATACGGACCAGGATCATTCCCAGAATCAGAAGATATATTAGATATGCTACCGGTTCGTATTCACACATAGCTCTCTGGTAAGGATCCTTAAACCATTCTCATCTCAGATTCTGACGACCCGATGCTCGCGAGCCCTTTCCCCCCATGCCATATGGTTCACGAACGGCCTTGAAAGAGGAACCCTCCATCCATCACAGATCCAAACACCTGCTGCCACAACCAAGAGACGCGAATTCACTCGCTTCTACACAAACAACCAACATACAATCCCATCCACATCGGGAAGAAAGCCAACTCCTCAAATAGATCGTGCCAAAGCCTGATGACGATCATGGAGACCACCATAGGCTTTGGCATGCAGCACCTGTCAATCCAAGGGAATAACGTAACGTTTATACAGCAAGTTCTGATTCAGACTCTACGTCGTCTAAGAGCTTATTCTTTACCCCAGGGATCAACATCAAGACGACGATGATCAGCCCAAAGGTGCCGCCCAAGATATAGTCGATGGTCGTCCCGCGAACGATGTGGGTGTAATAATTGGCCACCATCGTCGTTCCGCCACCGATCAGGGCCAGGTACCAGCCGGAGCGTTTTCGTGCGCCCAAGAAATGGATGGACAGGATGACACAAATGCAACCCAGCCACATCACTTGGGTGCCCAGCCAGGTGCCCCACAGGTTTCCTGGCCAAGCGGGTCGTCCAGGATGCATCCACTGGAAGCGGAGCGAAGCAAACCCATTTGTGAAGGCATGTGCTCCTTGGACGCCGATAATCGCGAAAACAATGGCATTGATCGCTTTCTCAGCCCCATCAACTTTCTCTGCGAGCAGGATCGTGAAGTATGGAACCAATCCAAACAAGGCGATGATCATGGGAGGTGGGAATCCCTCTTTTACAAAGTTCATCCAAGGGACGAACATATAGGCGCCGCCCATAGACGGCATGGCCAAAGCGAGCAGAGCCAACCCCCGAGCCCACTTCTTCCCCCGATAGAAATCCCGGGCGATGACAAGCAACACGACGCCGCCGAACACGCCTAACGCCATCCACAATGGGTAGCCCCAACTGACATGCTCAGGGGTTTTGCTAATCAGCTGGGCTTTCATTTGAAGCTCAGGATCATCTGAGGCTGAAAATTTCTCAATCCTCGCCTGCTGGCTGGCGATGATCTTCGGTAGAAACCCTTTAACGAGCAGCGGCTCTAAAACGATGATTAGAATGGCTGCAACGATCAATAATATGGTAACGGATAATCGAACGCTCTTTGAGGGATGTTGCATCTTAATATCTCCTTTCCTTATGGTCCCCGAAAGTGAGAACCCTTGACATGGTGAGTGTCAGATCTTCCATTGGAAGGTCGACCTCAAAACAAGTAGGTCACAAACCTAGAATATGTCCCATATGCAATACGTTTGCTTTCATCACCTCCTTAATAACCGTATATTTTCCTTCCCTGGTTAACCTCAGCTTCTCTTTCCGGCATGGGATTAATCAGGTCAAACTCTCGAAAATGCTCATTAGAATAACAACTCAGATAGATCAGGGCGATCAGAAATACATTCCTTAACCGTATCCTAGCGAAAATGACAGGTTTTGTCTTTGACAATAGTTAAATCAGCCGGATAGATTGATCCGGAATATCATGACTTTGGGAGCTGCACTGCTTTCCCGTTGGGGGTCATCTCATCATTGGTCTCCCCATGGCAAAGAGTGGGCTGTCGCTGGCGATTACAACTTCAAACACGGGATCCTTTCCACCCAAAAAGGATTTGCGTTAACGCAAAGACGCACCTTCCGCTTTGAGATAAAATTCACAATACCCTGTTGAAAAACCGGGGCAATTACCCCCACCTGAATACGGAGGTCGAGATGAAAAATACACCGCAAAAGAAGAGGACGATCATGTCCATCATCGCCATCCTCATCGGTTTGCTCATGGCCTATCTGGTGCCCTTCCTGGCCCAAACCTCCCTGGAGCGGGTCCTGGTCCACCTCATGGAGCACATCAGTAAAGGCAATCCACAATTTCAAAGCGGATTGAAACTGTTTGATTTCTTTTATCCTGTGTGGCGCGCTATGATCTTTGTGGCAGGTGCGACGCTACTGGTCATCTCCCAAGAGATCAGGAAGGGAAAAGAATGGACCTACCCCTTGGCGATGGCATTATTCGCCATCCCCTCCATCGGGGGCATGTTCATGTTCCTGCCCTATGTCAGCTTTGTGGGCGGATTCCCCTTACCGATGGTGATCTCCTGGTTCGGCCTAGCCGGATACTGGTCCTTCATCTTCCTGCGAAAAGAGGAAGCGCCCGTGAAATGGGTCAGGTTTGGAGCTTTGACCCTTCTGGGCATGTTAGCCACCCACGCTTTCGTGATCGGCGTAGGTGCCCAGCGCACCATGTGGACCCGGCCCGGTTACCCCCTTTACCCGGATTTCACCTGGTGGCTGTTCCTGTGGTGCGGTGAAGTGAACTGGATTGCGTTCCTCCTCCTCCTGGCCGCCATCCCTTTTTTGTCGGTAGGGAAGCGCAAAGGATGGTGGTTTGCGGTCACGGCAGCGGTCACGATCTTAATGATCAACATACCCACCCAAATCTTCCGCACCAAAACGTGGGATTACTTGATCGGTGCGGTGCTGGCCTCGGGCGTCCTGATCTTCACCCTGGTCCCCTCACTTAAGAGGCGGCTGCTTGGCGAGGTTTCCGAAAGTGATCCGGGATAACAGAGAAGATTTACCCTCGCCAGAATGTGGATCACCAACATTTTGAGAAAAGGGAGTTTTCCATGAAATCTTTAAAAGGCAACCACAACGCAGGGATAACCCTCTCCATCCTGGGGATACTCACCGGATTATTGGTGCTTTTTTTGATCGCAAGTACGTACATGCCGGTTGTGGAGGGGAAGATTCTCGATGATCGTCCCGACGAAGCCATTACCGTGCGCATCGTCTATGCAATTCTGGGGTGGACAGGAATGTCCGCCGGAGCGCTGTGGGCCGTCGTCCTCTATGGCTTCCTCAAGGAAAAAAGCTGGGCCTGGTATTGGGGTGTCCTGGCAGCAACCATCCAAATCCTGTCCGGGTTTTTCCCCATGATCCCGGCCCACAGCATCGATTTGCCCACCCCCACGGTGTGGGTATACCTGATCGCCTTTATCCTCTGGTTCGGGATGCTGTTCATCGGGGGCGTTAAGGGTAAAATCATCGGCCTCGCCTTCGGCAGCGGATTGGCATACGTCCTCACTTTCATCAACGGCGTGGGCGCCATCTCCCGCTACCAGACGGTCTCCGAACCTTTCCCATTAGGTATGTATGCCATGGGACAAATGGTCAACTGGTGGGGCGCAGCAGCCTGGGCCCTCTTCATTTTCGCCCTCGTACAACACAAACCGTGGACCATCCCCGTGGGGATATTCGCAGCCTCCATGTCAATCATCGGGGGTTTCCCGGTGGGGATAACGGACGTCATCCGCCTAGGACGGTTCTCCATGTTCCTGCCGGCGCCCATCATAAGCACGATCATGCTGATCATCATTTTGCTGCCCGGCACACAAAAGATAATTCACAAAAGCGAAACCGGATAGCCAGCTCTGAACGCCGGGAGTCCATTTTTTATGGGCGCCCAATCGTGCCAAGACTCATTTAAGGGCAATCATGGACAAAGTCCATTGCGGGCCCCTATCTTCACGAGATCATGGAGCCGCAATCTGCACCAAGGGATCCCTTCCCTTCTCAAGCCATTAAACAGAGAAAGGGAAATATTGGCAGTTATCTTATGATTTCCTGCATAATTTGCCTTTTCTCAAAGACATTACCATTCAGAAATGTTATTCTATAAAATACGGACGAGCAGGCTTATGAATCCGGAAACCATGGGCGGAGGTGTCCATGAAAGCTGTAAGAAAGCGATTTGAGTATCTCTTCCAATCCACGAAGGGGTTGGTCTTAGTGGCCATTGCTTTGGTCTCGTTGGTCACCGCGATCTGGGGTACTCTTTCTGGCCCGATGGTGGAGTGGGGCGTGAAAGACATCACTGTCCGGTTGTTAGGTATGGACTTGGTACAGGCCGAACGTGAAGGCCGGATCATCATGCTCTATCACACCATTGCCATGATCGTCATCGCCATTGAGGTATATTTCATCACCGATATGATGCCGATGAAAAGGCACCAACAGGTCATGATCAATGCCACCATCACCGCCGGATATTTAACCACTTTGTTTTTCGGTTTATGGTTTGGTTATTTTGGACATGATTTTCTGTTCCACGGGCTGTTTTTGGTCGGACTAACCCTGGTGTTCTTCGCAGGCATTTTATTAGCGGTCGCTTTATGGCCTTGGAGAGAGGAGTACCGTTTACCCAAAGACTCCCCTTATGCACATACGAAAAATGGGCTAGACCTGGAGCGGACTGCTTTCTTTGCGATGGCAGTAACTACCCTCCTCTCGGCTACATGGGGGGCGGTGACCGGCTCGTATTGGGGGAATGGACACGAGACCTTTTTAGCCGAGGATTTGATTCGCGAGCCAAGCAAAACGCTTTTACAAAGAGCCATCATCGGTCACCTTCACATCATGATCACGTTGATCGGCGTGGCTATCACCCTTATCGTCGGCCGCTGGATGGATTTCAAAGGGATCTATCACAAAATTGCCATGCCATTTATGGTCATAGGTGCCATTTTATCTACCATTGGATGCCTCTCCTTCGTTTGGCTGGATTGGGCTCACACCATCATTTACGTTGGTGCGACGTTTGTTTTGCTGGGTGCTTTAATGTACGTCATCTACTCCTGGGACAAACTTATCAGGGATCGGCTTGCTGAATCAGAGATCCAGAACCCTTCCCCGTGGCAGAAAATCAAAGCCCTGGTCCATGATCCTCTGAAATTCGGAACCGGCTGGCAGATGGTGTTTATGAATTTCACGGTCAGCGGGATCGGATTATTTATGGCTGCCAAACTGGAGGAGATCTTCCGGGTTTGGCCCCATCGGGAGGAGAGGGTCGTTTTAACAGGACACTGGCACATCCTCTCCGGACTCATCGCCACCATTATTTTGCTCTATTATGCAGACCTCGCCGGCTTGAAAGGTAAGACGCGCAAGTGGTTTGGGTGGTTAATAATCATAGGCTCTGACATGGCATTTGGCGCGGCAATGATTTTTGCCATGAAACGGCTCTTTGTGGACCGGTCAGCACAGCAGCCCGTCGTCAACTGGACCATGCTCTTCACGGATATCGGTATAGCAGGGACGCTGGTAGTTCTGGGCGTTTTAATGGGGTGGCGTCTCTATGACCTCTTCCTCAAAAAAGGTCGTTGGGCGAAGGAACTCCAAACGGAGAAGAGGAAGGCCACCAAAGCGGAGATCGAGGAGAAGCAGCGCCAACTGCGGAAACTCAAGGCAACTTTTGAGGAGGAGGTACAATGAAACGCGCTTTGGTCCTTTTCTTCCTCATCAGCGCCTTGCTGAGTTCCTGTCAACCTGCCCCGGACATCGCTGCGGTGAAACCTCCCCAGTATATTGAAACCGGCGTTGACTCGGACGCCTGGGCGCTCGTCCCGGCGGGGGCGTTCCCCCAGGGGCAGCATGATCATATGACGGATATCGCCTACGATTACGAAATCATGGTCACCGATGTCACCAACGAACAGTATGCCCAGTTCCTGAACAGCGCTTTAGGGGACGGTTCGATCAGCCTGGGCGAGGTGGAAGTGGAGGAAGGGGAGAGCACACATACAGAATACGGCATCTACGGCTACTATCCTGGGGACCCCTTTTACGGATATGAACACGAAGAGAAGATCGAAGCTGGAAACAAACTCTACGTCCCCGTGAACGAAGAAGGGCTCCGGCTGCGCAGGGATGGAGAAGAGTTCTCAGCCATTCGGGAGTACGGGAACCACCCTATGACCATGGTCACCTGGTTCGGCGCCCAAGCGTATTGCCAGTATTACGGCTGGAGGTTGCCCAAAGAATGGGAGTGGGAGAAAGCAGCCCGGGGAACAGAGATCGTTAACGGCTACGGCCTACCATTTCCATGGGGAACGGAAATTGAAGGCAACTACGCCAATTATTACTCCTCTTTTGATCTTTTTGAGAAGATCTTTGGAAAGTTAGGCAATACGACACCGGTGGGTCTGTACAATGGCAAGGCCTACGGCGATTTCCAAACCCGGGATCAAGCCAGCCCATACGGCTTATACGATATGGCGGGGAATGTCTGGCAGTGGATGGGGAATGTCTACGAAAAACAACATTACCGCTACATGCGTGGAGGCAGTTTTTACAGTTACGAAGTCGACCTCAGGGTCTGGAAGAGGAACAGCGCCGGCCCCACCTATTACGCCCCGGATGTCGGTTTCCGCTGTGTGAGAGATATTGAACAATGAGGTATATAATAGGTTATTACCTGAGGACAATGAGCACCAGGCGAGGTTCGCATGATTAGGAAACTACAAAGATGGATTTCCGACCAGGGGAGTAAATTTCTCTCCCTTATTAAATCCCTCCAGACGGGACTTCTGTTGATCACCGGTTTGGCAGGCTTCAGCAGCGCGAAATGTCCCTACATCAACTTTACAACCCTGCTTGCCCTAACCGGGAGTTTGTTCTTGGCGATCAGCGGCAGCACAGTGCTCAACATGTGGTACGACCGCGATCTGGATGCGAAAATGAAACGCACGAAATGCCGCCCCCTGCCCAGTGGGGATGTCACCCCTGGCGAGACGCTCCGCTTAGGATTGACTCTTTCCATCATCGGTGTAGGATGGTCCCTGCTCATCGACCCTCTTTACGGCCTGGTGGTTTTTGCAGGGCTGTTTTTCGATGTCATCGTCTACACCATCCTTCTCAAGAGGCACACCGCGTGGTCCATCGTCTGGGGAGGGGTCTCGGGGGGGATGCCTATTCTGGCCGGGAGAGTCCTGGGTGTGGGGCATGTCGATTGGGTCGGAGTCGCCTTGGCGGCAGGGGTTTTGCTGTGGATCCCCACCCATATCATGACCTTCAGTATGCGTTATTTTGAAGACTACCAAAGGGCCGGTATTCCCACTTTTCCCTCAACCTACGGCTATCAAACAACCAGGATCATGATCGCCATTTCCAGTGTGCTGGCGGCTTTGACTATGGGCGCCGCTGCCTACGGGGTAGGGATGACGGTCGGTTACCTGCGGATCTTGATCATCCTCTCAGCCGGTTTGCTTTATCTGGCCATCAGCAGCACTTCCAGACCTTCCGAACAACTGAATTACGGCTTATTCAAATACGCTTCCCTGTATATGCTCAGCGCCATGCTGCTGATGATCGTCGATATGATGTAGAAGAAAATAGTCATGAAAGACATTTCTCCCCTCGATCGCATCCTGCTCTTGATCACCGGGATATTGGCTGGTTATCAGGTCGTAGCTGGCATATCAGGAAAGCCTACCATGGTGCTTGTCGCTTACACCGTGGCCTTCGGCGTTTTGCTCGTGGCGGGTTTGCTGATGATCATCATGGGGTTCAGCGTCTTAGACGCCCCCCTTGTCGTGGTCATTTCGTCACTCATCCCCCTTGGGATGTCCCTTGGATTGGTCGGGGAATATCTACCCCCGCTTCGCGAAGTATATCTTGCCTTCACCATCCTCGGCTTGGGCAGCATCCTCTACACCCGTTACACATCCTCCAGGATCACCAAGGTGTTGGTCCTGGCCATCGTCCACGGGATCTCTGGCCTTTTGATTTTCCTTCTGCCCCTTATCCTCAGCCTGCGCGGCATCACACCCGCCCGGTTTGCCCTCGTCGGGCTGGGCGGGGGATTGATTGGCATAGGAGGCTTGCTGCTCTCCTTTCAACGTGCTGGGAAACCGGTCCTGCCAAGGGATACCATTTTATCCCTCCTGCCGGGATTGCTGCTGCTTATGACCGCTTTGTTCGTAATCGGATTTTCCGGAGGATAACGTCCAACCCCACACAATCCAATGAACCTCTTCGAAAAACGCCCTTTCGCAGTAGGAAAGCGTGACCTCCATCTCATGGCCGGCCTGATGTGGTCGGGCGTCGGGATCATGCTGGGGTCCTACGCTTATCACTGGTTGAAATCACTGCCGTCCCTTCCCCTGCTCCTCTTGACATTAACGGGGTTCCTGTTAGCATCCCTGATTTACATTTTCGGGTTCTCAAAATTAGCCCAGAAGAACATCCACCGTATCCGGCGTTTATCAGGTAAAAGACACTCCATATTCTCATTTCAAAAGTGGACCAGCTATCCTTTGGTGGTCGTCATGGTTTCTCTGGGCATATACTTGCGGAAATATTCCCCCCTCCCCAAACCCGTTTTAGGGGCCACATATATCGGAATCGGAGGGGGGCTGTTTTCCTCCAGCATGCATTATTTCACCTATCTATGGAAGGAATACCGCCCGACGCGGAAGGATCGGATTCTCGATGATTAAGGACCCCGCATGAACCCACCCCATGCCCCTCCTCACTGGCGTTTACAAAAACAACGCTACCGCATGATCGGATCCCATTGTCAGGAATGTGGCTCTCCTCTATTTCCTCCCCGCCACTACTGTGAGAGCTGTCGGAATGCATTCACGACGGCCATTCACACCACCGTGAGCAGTATATTCCCTATCTGGCAGCTGCAAGTAAGGAGGTTCCAAGAAATTCACCCCTGAGCAGGCCGCTTGCAGCAACCAGGGCTGCCCCCACCGCGCTGGTCTGCCTTATCATTCCATCACCACACATTCACCGATCACGTGTTCAAGTGTCACCCTTTCTTAAGGAGGTATCTTATGTTAGACAAAATCATCCTCTTGATAACAGGTATCACAGCCGTTTATCTGTTGAGCCAATTTATTCTGCGTTACAAGAACAAAAAAGACCTTCACGACATGTACTACATGATGGGTTTTGCTGTCCTGGTGGTATCTGGGCTGCTGCTGATCTTCCTCGGATACAAGATCTTATCCTCCCCCTATGTGCTCACTGTCGCTTCCCTCTTCCCGCTCGGGATCTCCCTGGGTATCGCCAATCAGTATTTCCAGAGCTGGAAGAAGGCTTACGCTTGGTTCGCTTTGATCGGGTTTTTGGCCATCGCTGCTACCAGCATCGGAGGCTGGGACACCGGCCGCAAGATCGCCGTTCCGCTGTTCCATGGCGCAGCCGGCCTGGTCATCACTGTGGGGCCGATCGTCGCCAACGCGAGAGGGAAAGCCCCGGCTGGGTTTTGGTGGGTAGGGGTTGGCGGGGCGTTGATTGGTTTGGGCGGGATCGCTCTCGCCTTCCTCTCAACCGGTAATCAGCTGCTTTTCTTCAGCCAACAGTTCGTGATGACCATCCTCGCCCCTTTGCTGCTGCTGATGACTTTGGCCCAAACCTGGGGCTTTTTAAAGAATCTCCAAAAAGGATAGCCTTATCTGGTGTTTGCCAATCATTCGTACATGGAGGGAAAATGGGTGACAAAAAATCGAAAGTCCCCGCTTCTATCTTGCGTTATATCACTATTGGGTTAATGAGCCTGACGGCAGCCTTCACCTTGCTGAGCGGGGTGGGCACGACATGTGTAGCACTGGCGGCAG
>JAWLER010000015.1:0-47927 GCA_041686005.1 Anaerolineales bacterium
AAGTTAAAAAGAGATTGTGTTATACTTCACAGATGGAATAGACAGCTTCTTTTTTGACATTCTAAAAAAAGGGAAGGCTCATGCTCCTGGAATATGTTGCGATTGCCACTTTGATCATCTTAGCGACGGGATTTGCAGCGCTTGTGGTTATCATCGGCCACCTCTTTGGTCCC
The DNA here is from genome assembly GCA_041686005.1 of Anaerolineales bacterium. Classification (GTDB taxonomy): domain Bacteria; phylum Chloroflexota; class Anaerolineae; order Anaerolineales; family UBA11858; genus B10-G9. The sequence goes on from JAWLER010000015.1 coordinate 174, forward strand.
CATCGAGAGGATACCATGAGACTTATCCCCTATGAGTCGGGGATCGATCCCATTGGTCCAGGCACAAGACAAACCCCCATTCATTTCTACCGCGTTGCAGTTCTTTTCATCCTCTTTGACATCGAAGTCATCTTCTTTTTACCCTGGGCTGTGGTCTTCAAACAGTTGGGTGTATTTGGTTTGATTGAAATGTTTGTCTTTATTTTCATCTTATTGGTGGGCTACGTTTATGCGTGGAGAAAAGGAGCCTTGGAATGGGAATAGAGGAAAAAACCGGCAATTTGGGATTTGTGACGACAACCCTGGAAACGGTTGTCAATTGGAGCCGGACCCGGGCTATGTGGCCTTTGTTATCGGGTTTGGCCTGCTGTGCCATCGAAATGATGTCAGCCCAAGCATCGCATTATGATATGAGCCGTTTTGGGATGGAGTTGATGCGAGCCAGCCCTCGCCAATCCGATCTGTTGATCGTCGCGGGGAGGGTGAGTACGAAAATGGCCCCGGTCCTGAGGCGGTTATATGATCAAATGCCCGCGCCCAAGTGGGTGATCTCCATGGGTGACTGTGCTTCCAATGGCGGCGTCTTCAACAATTACGCCATCGTGCAGGGTGTGGATCAGGTTTTGCCCGTGGATGTGTATGTGGCGGGATGCCCACCGCGCCCGGAAGCGTTGATCCACGGCATCCTCACCCTCTATGACCGGGTGCGAAAAGAGGGAATCGCAGATTGGGCATAACCCCCATCAATGTATGTCAGGATCTATAAGACCTATGAAAGAAAAACTGAACAAGGCAGTGGAAACGATCAAAGAGAAGTTTGGTGCGGAGGAGCATGTTTTTCGAGGTCATGTCACCTTAATTCTCAATCGAGAAGATATCGTCCCTGTGTGCAGGATGCTCAGGGATGAGTTTGATTTCCAAAAGTTGACCGATGAAACAGCCGTCGACTATTATCAGCGCAAAACCCCCCGCTTTCACGTTGTCTACCAGCTGCACTCCATTGAGGAGGATCTGCGCCTCTGGCTCCGCGCTCCGGTGCCTGAGGAGGATCCGTTCATCGATTCCATCGTTGATGTCTACCCCAACGCTAACTGGTATGAGCGGGAAATCTGGGATTTGTTCGGTGTCCGTTTTAAAGGCCATCCAAATCTGAAACGGATTATGCTCGCGGAGGAGTGGGAAGGGCATCCTCTTCGCAAAGACATCCCGGTCAAGGTCGAGGAAACGCGCTTTTCGTTTAACTGGGAGGAAATTGATCTTGGCAAAAAATATGTGAAACGGGAACAGGATCTGCCGCCTGGTGAAGAAAAAGAAGACATCTAATCGCGCAGAAATATATCCTTGAGGATGATGTATGACGACCATTCATGATGAAGTGACAGAGGTTTCGCTGAAAGAGTTAGAGGGGCTGGTTTCCGAACGCGCTATCAAAGGGGAAACCATGCTGCTCAACATGGGCCCCCAGCATCCCAGCACCCATGGCGTGCTCCGCCTGCTGTTGGAGCTGGACGGGGAGCGGATCGTGACCTGTCGGCCGGATATCGGTTACTTACATACCGGTATTGAAAAGTCGATGGAAGGCAAATCATACCAGAAGGTCGAAGTCATGGTCGACCGCATCGACTATTTAAACAATATGGGCAACTGCCTGGCATACTGCTTGGCGGTCGAGAAGTTGGTTGATCTGGATGTCCCCCCTCGGGCGCAGGCGATCCGGGTCATCCTCTGCGAACTGCAGCGGATTGCCTCCCACCTGATCTGGCTGGCCACCCAGGCCTTGGACCTGGCTGCCCAATCCGTCTTCCTGTATTGTTTCCGGGAACGGGAATATATTTTGGATATTTTCGAAATGGTCGGGGGCCACCGGATGATGGCCACCTACATCCGTCCCGGTGGGTTGTGGCGGGATGTGCCTGTGGAATTTGAGGAAGCGGTCCGCGATTTCGTCGATCATTTCCCGGCCCGCATCCAGCAGTATGAAAACCTGCTGACCGAGAACCCGCTTTTTATCGATCGTACGAAGGGGATCGCGGTCATTTCCGGTGAAGACGCCATCAGTTGGGGGATGACGGGCCCCAGTTTGCGGGGTTCGGATGTGAATTGGGATATCCGGAAAGTCAGGCCTTACTCCGGATATGAGCAATATGACTTTGAAGTTCCAGTCGGGAAAAATGGGGATGTGTATGACCGGTATATAATCCGCATTCAGGAAATGCGGGAATCCTTGAAGATCATCAAGCAGGCTTTGGATAAATTACCCTATGGACCTGTGCGCAGCAATAACCGCAAATTCGTGCCGCCACCCCGTTCTGAATTGGGGGTGAGCATGGAAGCCGTCATCCATCACTTTAAATTGTGGACGGAGGGGTTTCAGGCGCCGGAAGGGGCTGTGTATGTCCCCGTTTCTTCCCCGCGCGGTGAATTGGGTGTCTTTTTAGAGAGTGACGGGAGCGCCAAACCCTACCGGGTCCACTGGCGGGTCCCTTCCTTTGCGAATTTACAGGCGATTCAGGTCCTGGCAAAAGGTCACCTGATCGCTGATTTGGTGGCCATTATTGGCAGTATCGATATAGTTTTGGGAGACGTAGACCGGTGAAAGAACTGCAAGATAAATATCCTCAAGAGATTGAGGACATCCTGGCTAAATATCCCCCTGATCAGAAACGTTCTGCTGTCATGCCGCTGCTTTTCCTCGCCCAGCGGGAGGACGGCTATATCAGGGACGAAGCGTTAACGGAGATTGGTCGCATCCTCAATATCGAGAGGACAGAAGTCGCTACCCTGGTGGGTTTTTACACGCTGTATTACAGCGAGAAGGAAGGCAAGTATCGCATTCAGGTGTGTACCGACGTGTGCTGTGCGCTGCGCGGCGCGGAAGAATTCCTGGAGCAATTATGCCAGGCTTTGGGTATCCGTCCCGGAGAGACCACAGCGGATGGGCTGGTCACGGTGGAGGAGGTCAAATGCCTCGGAGCCTGTGATAAGGCGCCCATGTTCCAGGTCCAAACCGGGGAGGGTTTTGCTTATCACGAAGAACAAACCCTGGAAAGCGCGCTGGAACTTATCGATAGCTGGCGAACGGAAGAAAACGATGAGGAGGGCTCATGACCGATTACATACTCCTCCGGCACCGGGATATACCCGACATCGGCCAGCTGGATGTCTACCGGGAGCACGGCGGCTTTAACTCCTTCAAAAAAGCGGTCACCTCCATGGACCGTACAGAGGTTACCGAGATAGTCAAGGCATCCGGGTTGCGCGGTCGGGGCGGCGCCGGGTTCCCTACAGGCCTGAAGTGGTCTTTCATGGACGACAACAACTGGCCCCATTATGTGGTGGCCAACGCGGACGAATCGGAACCTGGCACTTTCAAAGATCGGGAGATCATGGAAGGCAACCCCCTCCAGTTTTTAGAGGGGGTGATGATCGCCGCCTACGCCGTTGACGCCCATACAGCATACATATACCTGCGGGGCGAATACTGGCATATTGGGGATCTCTTGGATGAAAAACTCGCTGAACTGCGAAAGGCTGGGTTGCTTGGTGAAGGTCTATTTGGGACGGATTACGCCCTGGACCTGCACACCCATCTGGGTGCAGGTGCCTATATCTGCGGTGAGGAGACTGCCCTCTTGGAATCATTGGAAGGCAAACGTGGATTTCCTCGGCTTCGCCCACCATTTCCCCCTTCGTATGGATTGTACGGAAAGCCGACCGTGGTCAACAACGTGGAGACCTTGGCTAATGTGCCCCTGATACTGAAAAACGGAGCCCAATGGTATCAGGACTTGGGCACGGAGGACACGGCGGGGGTGAAGGTCTTCAGCCTTTCCGGTCGGGTTAAGAAACCGGGCAATTATGAGATGCGTTTCGGGTCCACCCTCCGGGAGTTGATCTACGAACGCGGCGGAGGGATCCTGGATGATGCTGAGATCAAAGCCATCATGCCTGCGGGCGCGTCGTCCTCTGTCTTAAAAGCCACGGATGACGTGCTGGACACGCCTGTGGATCACGCTTCAATGCGGGCATTGGGTTCTGATTTGGGCTCGGGGTCGATCATCGTCCTGGATGAGACGGTGAGTATGGATTGGGTGATCAAGAAAACGATCAACTTCTTCAACCACGAGTCATGTGGAAAATGCACCCCTTGCCGGGAAGGGAATCATTGGATGAAGTACCTTACGGAGAGCATTCATGCTGGGGCGTTGGATGATGGGAAAGTCAACTTGCTTTATGAAGTGGCGTCCAACATGCAAGGGAAATGTCTCTGTGCCTTAGGGGAATTTTCGACCATGGCCGTCAAAACCAGCATCGATCGCTTCCCGGATGATTTCAAGGTTGAAGAATAGCGGATTGAGAAGTCAGCCACCTTATGGATACATTATGAGCAAACAAGTTACTTTGACCATTGACGATCAAGAAGTCACCGTCGAAGAAGGCACCGTTATCGTCGACGCCGCCAAGTCTATCGGTATCAATATCCCTGTGTTTTGTTACCATCCTAAAATGGAACCCGTAGGTATGTGCCGGATGTGTCTGGTTGAGGTGGGACGCCCGGTCAGGGACCGGGAAACCGGTGAATTCATGCGGGATGATGAGGGAAACATCAAGGTCGAGTTTGGAAAGAATTTGGAAACCGCCTGCACCGTACCCATCTGCGAAGGTATGGTCGTCCGGGGGATGACGGAGAAGGTCAAACGGGGCCGAGAGGCCATCCTCGAGTTTTTCCTGACCTCTCACCCCCTGGATTGCCCCATCTGCGATAAAGGGGGAGAGTGTTCCTTGCAGGAATTAAGCCTGCACCACGGTTTGGGCGTAAGCCGGTTTCCTTACACAAAGAAGATGCATCTTGAAAAGCACGTCCCCCTGGGTGACTTGATCACCCTCGATCAGGAACGCTGCATTCAGTGCGGTCGCTGCATCCGCTTTCAGAAAAATATTGTGGACGACCCGGTCTTGGAGTTCTATCACCGCTCGCGCCACACCGAGATCGTCTCTTGTTCCAACCCAAAGTTTGACAGTTATTGGTCGGGGAACACGACTGACATCTGCCCGGTCGGTGCTTTGACCACAAATGACTTCCGCTTTGAAGCCCGAATCTGGGAGATGGATCAAAGCCCCTCCATTTGCTCTCATTGTCCGGTGGGCTGTAACCTGACCATCGATCACAGGCGGGAGCCGAAGTCCGGTCGCAGGGAGATCCAGCGCGTGATGCCCCGCCAGAATGAGTGGGTCAACGAAATCTGGATTTGCGATAAAGGGCGTTTTGCGCACCACTTCACGGTCGATGAAAATCGATTGACGCATCCCTTGGTCCGCTCCGGAGACGGCTCGCTGCGGCCTGCCACCTGGGAGAAAGCGCTTGATCGCGCGGTGGAGGGATTGAGAGCAGCCGATGGTGAGTTGTTGACCCTGGTGGGCGGCAGACTCGCCAACGAGGATTTGTTCCACCTCCGGTATTTGAACGACGGTTTGGGAGGTCAGGTTGCCTTGTACTCCACCATGGCGGGAGGCGATCTGGTCGCCCAGGTCGGTTTAGGGAAAGGCTCTAACCTGGGCGATTTGGGAGAGGGGGACGCCATTTTGATCGCTGCCAGCGATTTGGAGGAGGAAGCGCCGCTGTGGTGGCTGCGCGTCAAAGCGGCCTCGGAGCGAGGGGCGGCCTTGATTGTCGCTAACCCCCGAAAAACCAAAACGGACCGCTACGCAAATCACCAGATCCGGTATGCTTATGGAGAAGAGAGCGAAACCGTGATGGATTTGCTGGGCGGCGAAGGGGAAGCAGCCCGGGCCTTCGCGGAAGCTGACAACGCAATCGTCTTCTTCGGCAGTGAGGGATTGGACTATGCCCGGTCCCGGGTTCTGGCGCAAGCCTGTGCTAACCTGCTAATAAAAACGGGTCATGTCGGTCGGGCCAACAATGGCCTGGTTGGCGTGTGGCCCAGAGCCAATACCCAGGGGGCATGGGATATGGGATTCCGTCCACATCAATCGTTACCTGAGGTTTTGGATGGGAAAAAGGCTCTGTATATTGCGGCAGCAGACCCTGTGGGAGATGGTCTGGTGGAGGATATCTCTGACTTGTTCGTGGTCGTCCAGGAGTTGTTCCTCACGGAAACCGCCCAGCAGGCGGACGTGGTGTTCCCGGCCAAAGCGGTCACAGAGAAAGCGGGCACGTTCACCAGCGGGGAGAGGCGCGTGCAGCGCTTTGAGCCCGTGGTTCCCGCCCGCGGGGATGTTCTGGAGGACTTTGCCATCGCTTCCAAGGTGGGCGAGCTGCTCGGATTGGAGATGCCCAATGGGTCCGCGGCTGCAGTGATGGAGCAGATTGCCAAACAGAATCCGGATTACGCGGATGTCACCTTATCGGGTTTGCGGGAAGTAAAAGAACAGTGGCCGATCATCGTGCCCAAGGATTATGCCTATATCGGCACAGCGTACAAAAACACCAGCGGCCTGGGCATGCAGTTATCACCCTTTTCAGAGCGGGCCAAAGTAAATCCGGGCGAAGCATCGCTTGGGAGACAAATGCCTGAAGCGGATCTCGTCGCAGTACCGGTAACCCGTTTGTATGACCAGGGGTCCATGATCCGGGATCTGGATGTATTGCAGCCGCGCCTCCTTGATCCCCAGGTCTTTCTTTCCCCGCAGGATGCGGAAAGAAAGGGGGTACAAGAAGGGGAGATGGTGGATTTTGATCTGGGGGGAAGAACATATCGCTTGAAACTGAGCCTGCAGGATGACATCCCGGCTGGCACCGCCCTTGTGCCGCGCAGCCTGGGTGTTCCGCTGGAGGGGCCCGCAGGGGTGGATATTTCACCGGCGGGTGAAGACCGTTAATAAGAGATAACGAGGTCCCTTTATGGATATAGCCTTGATCATTGAATGGCTGATTAAATCAGTAGTACTATTGCTCATCGGTCTGACGGGATTTGCGTACACCACGCTCTACGAGCGGAGGGCGCTGGCCCGCATTCAAACCCGGATTGGGCCCAACCGCGCGGGTCCGGAGGGGATATTACAGCCTGTGGCGGATGGGATCAAGCTGATCTTCAAAGAGGAACTGATCCCCGATCAAGCGGACAAAATCCTCTTTGTCTTGGCTCCGGTTATCACCGTCCTGCCGGCTTTGATCATTTGGGCGGTCATTCCCTGGGGGGACACCGTCATGATTCTGGGCCGGGAGGTCTCCCTGGTCCTGGCGGATATCAACGTTGGCATTCTCTACCTGATGGCTGTAGCCTCCATTGCTGTCTATGGGATTGTCATCGCCGGTTGGTCTTCGAACAGCAAATATCCTCTTCTGGGAGGTTTGCGTTCCACAGCACAAATGATCAGTTATGAACTTTCCTTGGGTTTGGCGTTTGTGGTCCCCATTTTGATCGCAGGGGCTGTGAATGTAGCGGATATCGACCCCATGAGCCTGGTGGATATCGTCAGAGCCCAGCGGGAAACGTGGTGGTTCGTATTCTACCAACCCCTGGGTTTCGCGATCCTCATGATCGCCGGGCTTGCGGAGGTCAACCGGGCCCCGTTCGATATGCCGGAAGCTGAGCAGGAATTGGTCGGCGGGTATCATACGGAATATTCGGGGATGAAATTTGCCCTTTTCTTCATGGCTGAATACATCAAGATGATAGCGGTAAGCGCCATCGGGGCGACGTTGTTCCTGGGAGGATATGACGGTCCTTTTGTGGGACGGTTCCCTTGGTTAGGTCCCTTGTACCTCTTGATTAAGATCGCCATCTTATTATTCTGGATGATCTGGATGCGAGGCACACTGCCGCGCTTCCGCTATGATCGCCTGATGGCCTTTGGGTGGAAGATCCTGCTGCCCCTGGCTATCGTGAACGTCTTTCTGACCGCCGTTGTCATTGTCTTGTTGTAGGAGATCGTTTTGTAGGGTTTAGGAGAACATTATGCAACTGCCTGATCTGGCGAAAGTACATGAAATCGGACGCGGGTTATGGACGACGTTCCGTTCCATGTTTGAACGTCCGGTCACCATCCAGTACCCGGAGACCAAAAAGCCGGTCAAACCACGATTTAAAGGTAGACATGCCCTGAAACGGTATGAAAACGGTCTGGAAAAGTGCATTGGTTGTTCCTTGTGCGCTGCAGCGTGTCCGGCGGATGCGATTTTCGTCGAACCGGCTGAGAACACAGATGAGGAGCGATATTCGCCGGGGGAACGGTACGCCAGCACATATGAGATCAACATGATGCGCTGCATCTTTTGTGGGTTTTGTGCCGACGCCTGCCCCACGGAAGCGATCGTCCTGGAAGATAATTACGAGCTTTCCTGGTCTACGCGGAATGAAGCCATCTACCCCCGGGAAAAACTGTTAGAACCTGTCCCGGAAGGCGGAAAGCCCACCCCGCAGAAAGTGGAACCCGGAGCGTTTACCCGCTCCATTCCGGAGATGGAAGACCCTGTATAAGTTACGGGCATACGGACTAAAGGTAAGAAGGAAAACGGACTCATGACACCTGATTTGATCCTCTTTCTCATACTGGCGTTGGTTTCGATTGGCGCGGCCCTGGGCATGTTGCTCAGCAAAAGCGCGGTGTATTCTGCCCTTTTTCTGGTCTTGAACTTCTTGACCATCGCTATTTTTTACGTCCTGCTCCAAGCCCCTTTTCTGGCCATGGCCCAGATCACCGTATATGCGGGGGCGATCATGGTGCTTTTCCTGTTCGTGATCATGCTGCTGGGGCCGCGGTCGATCGAGGGCAGCCAACAGATCGCCTGGCAGCGCCCCGTGGCGTTTTCCATGGGCCTGGTCTTACTGGGCGAGATCGCCTATATCCTCTTTGGGCGCTGCGAAAGCTGTGGGCCTTTCACCACTCTGGGCGCGGATTTTGGCAGCCCGGAGCGGATTGGCGATATGCTTTTCAATCGTTACCTCATCCCCTTTGAGATCACCTCTGTCTTGTTATTGGTGGGTATGATCGGCGTGATCGTTTTGAGTAGAAAGAAAGAGAATTAAGCCCTTATCTCCTTGTGTGAGGAGGCGTATGATTCCTGTCACATATTACATTGTCTTATCCGCGATATTATTCACCATCGGCGCGCTTGGTGTCCTCGCCCGCCGGAATGCGATTGTCATTTTTATGGCGATTGAGTTGATGCTCAACGCCGCCAATCTGGCCTTTGTAGCGTTTGCACGGATGTATGAAGCCTTGAGCGGCCAGCTTTTTGTCTTTTTTGTGATCACCGTCGCTGCTGCGGAGGTGGCGGTGGGTCTGGCCCTGATCGTAGCCATCTTCCGCAACAAAGAAAGTATTAATGTGGACGAGATGAGCAGCCTAAAGGGCTAGTTTTGTAAAGAAGAGAGAAACGTATGTTCTTAAGCGAAATCGTCACCCAAGCTCCAGAGTTCTTTGCCCTGATCCCCCTGATCGTTTTCTTCCCCGTCACAGGCCTTTTGATCAACGCCTTTTTCGGCGGGCGGATGAGTGAGAAAGCGATCGGCATGACCGCCTGCGCTGCCTCCGGGTTATCTTTCTTGATCGCTGTGCTCATGGGGGTGTCTCTCCTCGGTCATCCAGAAGGGACAACGGTCCCCTTCCTGGATTGGATCACCATTGGGGACCTCCAGGTGGAATGGGCTTTCCGCGTGGACACCCTTTCTACGACGATGATGCTGGTCGTCACCGGGGTGGGCACGCTGATTCATATCTACGCCATCGGCTACATGCATGAGGATGTGCGTTTCAAAAATGATCCGGGTCGCTACCAGCGATTTTTCGTCTTCTTCAACCTCTTCATCGCCGCCATGATGATCCTCGTCACTGGCGATAACTACATGATGCTCTTTGTGGGCTGGGAAGGCGTGGGGTTGTGTTCGTATTTATTGATCGGCTTCTGGTATGATAAGGATTTACTCGGCCGGCCCGGAATTGACAATGCGCTGGCGGGCAGCAAAGCCTTCATCACCAACCGGGTAGGGGACTTCGGTTTCTTGATGGCTGCCTTCACCATGTTTTGGACCTTTCGCACGGTGCGGTTCACGGATGTTTTCGCCCAGGTGCATCACATCGCAGAAACCCAACCGGGGGCGATTCTGGCGATCACCCTCTTTATGTTGTTGGGTGTGACCGGTAAATCAGCCCAGCTCCCGCTTTACGTCTGGCTTCCGGATGCCATGGCCGGTCCCACGCCGGTCTCGGCCTTGATTCATGCTGCGACCATGGTCACCGCCGGTGTGTATTTGGTGGCTCGATCTGCGCCGCTTTATACAGCGGTGCCCACCGCCCAGGCGGCAGTGGCTTTGGTGGGCGGATTGACGGCTCTGTTCGCGGCCACGATCGCGGTGGGCCAATATGACCTTAAGAAAGTCCTGGCATACTCCACCATCAGCCAGCTGGGGTTCATGGTGGCTGCGGTGGGGATGGGCGCCTTTGTGGCCGGGATGTTCCACCTGGTCACCCATGCCTTCTTCAAAGCCCTGCTCTTCCTTTCCGCCGGCTCGGTGATTTTGGGCATCGAGCGGGGACACCATCACTTGCATCATGATCATGAGCATGAAGAGGAGGAGGAAGTCTTCGATCCGGGTGATATGCGCAACATGGGCGGATTGCGGAAGCAGCTCCCCACCACGTTTAAAGTGTTTTTGGTGGGAGCCATCGCTCTATCCGGGATCCCGCCTTTCGCGGGGTTCTTCTCCAAAGATGAAATTTTAGCCGAGGCTACCAAGCTCAACTTCACCGTTTATATTCTCTTGGCGATCGCCGCCTTTTTCACCGCTTTCTATATGGGACGGCAGGTCTGGATGGTCTTTTTCGGGGACAGCCGCCACCCAGCAGCAGAGCATGCCGAGGAAAGCCCCCCGGTGATCACCGTGCCCTTGATCATCCTGGCTGGGTTGGCCACACTGGGCGGTGCGCTCAATCTGCCCTCCATCCACACCTTTGGTCACTGGCTGGAACACACCTTTGAAACGTTCCATGTCCATCTGCATGCCGCGGAATTCAACCTCCAGGTGGCGGCCATCTCCACTCTTTTGGCGTTGAGTGCTATCACCCTGGCTTGGCTGCTTTACGGGCGGAAGCCGCTTGGCAAAGGGGACGAGGACCCGCTGAGTCGGATGCTAGGGCCCATTTTCACGGGTATGAACAACAAATGGTGGGTGGACGAACTCTATGAATTCCTGTTCATCAACCGCTATATTGACTTGACCAGGATCCTTTCTATCCATGTGGATTGGAACTTCTGGCACGACTGGTTCCATGAAAAGGTGATCGCCGGTGGATATGTTAAGGTGGCCAAGTTCCTCTCCACGACGCTGGACTGGGATTTTTGGCACAATTGGTTCCATGATAAGGTGATAGCTGATGGATATGTGGGTTTGACCAAATTCTTATCCACAACTTTGGACTGGGATTTTTGGCATGACTGGTTCCATGACCAATTTATCGGCAGGATGTATCGGCAAGGAGCCCGCATCTTGGCTCAACCCATCGACCTCGGTTTCATTGACGGCATTGCCAACGGTTTAGCGGAATTCGTCCAATCCTTGTCGAATAAGCTTCGGAAAGTACAAACGGGATTTGTACGCAATTATGCATTAAGTGTCTTCACTGGTGTGATTCTCATTTTAGGATATTTGCTGTTGCATTAATATGGTGCAAGCTACGTGTTCATTGTGAAATGGAGGATTGAGTTATGAATTTCTTTACCAACCCCTTAAACATAGTTACCCTCTTCCCGCTCTTGGGCGTAGTAATACTCTTGTTCTTTGATCAGGAGAAGAAGAAAGAGATCCGTTGGCTGGCTTTCTTCATCGCTCTGATTTCTTTTGGATTATCCTTATGGATCCTGTATCTTTTTGATCCCAGCGACCCGGACTTGCAGATGGTCATCCATCTGCCCTGGATCCAGATCGCCGGGTGGGAGATCTCCTACAGCATGGGGGTGGATGGGCTGAGCATTTTGTTGGTGCTCTTGACGACCTTGTTGACGACCCTATCCATCCTCTCCACCTGGTCTGCCATCCAGGAACGCGTCAAGGATTTCATGATCTTTTTCCTGCTCCTGGAAACGGGGATGTTGGGCGTCTTTCTGGCCCAGGATTTGTTCCTCTTCTACATCTTCTGGGAGTTCACCCTGGTGCCGATGTATTTCTTGATTGGTATCTGGGGCGGTCCGGAACGGATGTATGCAGCGGTTAAGTTCTTTCTTTACACCATGGCGGGTTCGATCCTCATGCTTCTGGCCATCCTCTGGCTGGGGATTTACCAGGGCACCTTCTCGGTTCCTGAACTGATCGCCATGGGCGGGATCCCTGCCAACATCCAGTTCTGGCTCTTCTTAGCCTTTGCAGCGGCATTTGCCATCAAGGTCCCCATGTGGCCTTTGCACTCCTGGCTCCCGGACGCGCACGTGCAGGCGCCCACCGCGGGTTCTGTGATCCTTGCTGGCGTCTTGCTTAAGATGGGGACGTACGGCTTCCTGCGCTTCAACATCCCCCTCTTCCCTCAGGCGTCCGTCCGGCTGGCGCCGTGGATGGCGTTGTTTGCCGTGATCGGCATCCTCTACGGGGCAGCTGTGTCGTACTACCAGCAGGATGCGAAAAAACTGGTCGCCTATTCCTCCGTCAGCCACCTGGGTTTCGTCATGCTGGGGCTGTTTGCCCTTAATCCCCAAGGGATTCAGGGCAGCATCTTGCAGATGGTGAACCATGGGATCAGCACAGGCGCTTTGTTTATTATCGTCGGCTTTATCTACGAGCGCCGCCACACGCGGGACATGGATGAATTCGGCGGGTTATGGAAAGTGATGCCCATTTACGGCGCCCTGGCACTCATCGTCACTCTCTCATCCATGGGCCTGCCCGGTCTGAACGGGTTTGCGGGTGAGTTCCCCATCCTCCTGGGTGCCTTTGGTTCCGACGCCATTGGATCCTCCTGGTATGCAGGGTTTGGTGCAGCGGGTGTCATCCTGGCCGCGGTGTATTTGCTTTACCTGTTTCAAAAGCTATTCTTGGGACCTCTGGATAAGGAAGAAAACAAGACGTTGAAAGACTTAAATTTCCGGGAGCTGGCCACCATTGTGCCTTTGGTGATTTTGATCTTCTGGATCGGCCTCTATCCCAAACCCTTCTTCTCTCTGATGGGACCGGCTGTGGAGAAACTGGTGAGTGCGGTGCAGGCAGCGTCGATGGCTATTCACTAAGCGCTGCATTACAAGCAGGGACTATCTATGACTACTAAAGATTTGATTTCCATTCTCCCCTTGATGATCCTGGTGGGTTGGGCCTGTATCCTTCTCTTGCTGGACGCCTTTATTACGGGCGACAAAGAGGGTTGGACGGCCATCTTTGCGGCGCTGGGTCTGGCGGTCGTTTTGGGCTTTTCGGTGGCTCAATTTGGACAGGAATACAGGACCTTCAACGACATGATCGTGGTGGATGGGTTTGCTCGTTTCCTGAACGTGATTTTCGCAGGGAGCGGGATCATCGCTATTGCGCTGGCTTATGATTACCTGAAGCGCATGGATCTGGACCGGGGAGAGTTTTACGCGTTGTTGATGTTCTCCATCAGCGGCATGCTGCTGATGTCCATGGCTGCGGATCTGATCGTCATTTTCTTAGCGTTGGAGCTGCTCTCCATCCCCCTCTATGTGCTGGCGGGGTTTGCGCGGCCGAAACTGGAGTCGGAGGAAGCGGCTTTGAAGTACTTCCTTTTGGGAGCGTTTGCCAGCGGATTTGTGGTCTACGGGGTTGCGCTCTGCTTTGGGGCCGCCGCGACGACTTCTTTGGGCGACATCGTCAGCGCGATCATGGCTGGGACGGCGGATTTGAGTTTGCTGGTTACCGGGGCAGCGTTGATTTTCATCGGCCTGGGGTTTAAGGTCGCCGTGGTCCCCTTCCACATGTGGACCCCGGATGTGTACCACGGCGCACCCTCTCCCGTGGCAGGTTTCATGGCTATCGGGGCCAAGGCAGCGGGGTTTGCCGCTTTGCTGCGGGTCTATCTGGCAGCCCTGCCGTCTTTGGCTGATGAACTTGTCCCTGTGGTGTGGGCGATCGCTGCCATCACGATGTTTGTGGGGAATATCGTTGCCATTGCCCAGCGGAACATCAAGCGCATGCTGGCTTATTCCTCCATCGCCCATGCTGGATACATCTTGATGGCTTTCGTCACTTTTGGGCAAAGTGATGTGGCTGGGGATACCGTCGCGGCCACGTTGTTTTACCTGGTCGCCTACGCCCTGACCAATCTCGGTTCCTGGGCCGTGGTCATCGCTCTGGAACAAAAGGAGGGCCGGGGACTCAACCTGGATGATTATTTCGGGTTGTCAACTAAGTATCCTGGCTTGGCGGCTTCGATGGCTGTTTTTATGCTCTCTTTTATCGGTGTGCCGCCCACGCTGGGTTTTCTGGGTAAGTTTTACCTTTTCCGCACCGTCCTGCAGGGTGGGTATGTGTGGTTGGCCATCATCGGTGTGGTGACATCCTTGATCTCCGCTTACTACTACCTGCGGGTGGTGGTCAATATGTATATGCATGAAGGGGAACCCGCAGTCCGTCTCGATCCCTGGTTGAGGTTGGTTTCGGTGGGCAGCGCGATCGGGGTGGTGTTGTTGAGCCTCCTCTCGATCCCCCTCTTCAATTGGGCCAGCAAAGCGATCCTGACTATGTTCTAAGGCTTGTTAATAAGTATTAAATTCAGTGTGATCACCCCCGGGCCATACCCTTCGAGCCGGGGGTTTTGTTTATTGTAAGTGTCATCCCGAACGAAGTGAGGGATCCTTGGAGCGATGATCAGTTTGAGGCCACCGCCTAACACCTGAAACCGAGATGCTCCGTACATAGGCCATCGTTCTACTTAGACGATCGTTTCCGATATCCTTCGCCAGTGACTCAGGATGATACGCTGGTTTTGAAAAGATCGCTTCGCTGCGCTTGCGATGACAATGGGAAGGAATTTGTAGATGGGGACGTCGGCTCGATCGCAAAATATCATGATCCCGGCGACGTCCTCGTCGCCTGAAAAAAGTTGCTCCCCCTTTCATCCTTGGGAAGCAGCGCGTATTTCCCTCCTTAAAACAAAAAAAGGGAAGCTCAGAAGGGCTTCCCTTTTTCTTGTCAAGCGTGAATCCTACTCTAGCGCGTCGTAACCGGGTCCTTTTTCAAAGAAGTCATAGTTTGCTTGAATATCTTTGGTGAGGTCGACAATTTCCCCTTCCTCCAGCTGTTTAACCGTGTCGAGGATCACTTTTTCACCAAACATATTTTCACCTTCATAGTGCCCGTCGAATTCCAGCCTGTTGATGTATTCGCCACCAAAGGCTTCATATTCAGAGGGGACTTCATCTTCCATGAAGATGGCTTCGTAAGGGCATTCGGGGATGCAAGCACCGCAGTCGATGCACACCTCTGGGTCAATGTACATCATGGGCCATTCGTCAAGCGGTTTCCCGGGGACGATGCAGTCAACAGGGCAAACCTGGATACAGCCTTCATCGCGTATGCACAGGCTGGTGATGATATGGGTCATGGGATTACCTCCTCTATGATGGATTGAAATTTTTTTTATAACCAGAAACGCTTATTAAGTCACAAATGTATTATACGCGGATTGACCCTTTTTTTAGGCTTTCTTGGGTGATTTTTGCCTACTGAGATGGTGATGAATTTCACCTTTTTCATAATCCCGGGTAGGCGGGTGATGAACCCATTTTCTATGTGACTTTTTTCCATTATACACCTAAAATTTCTCAGAAGTGGAATAGATGATGAAGGTCGATCGTAGGCTCAATTGAGCTTTCGCTTCTGTGGGATACCCTGTTTATGCTTCACCGGATGCCGGACATACCTTCAATGATAACTTTAGAAGCCGTCCAGGAGAGCGGGATATAAATACTCAGTGCGGATGAAATAGCGGCCCGGGAAGAGTCGGCAATACGGATTGAAGTGCGCGAATTATTTTTCAGGTTATCGCGATCGTTTTGGGGAGGTTGGGCGTCCTTGCGGGGTGAAGGAGCGAGCAGCACAACGCCCTGGGAAGTGGAAGGTCGATAGACTTTATATAATGAAAGGGGATTCGCCGACGGGGATGTCAGCTTGATCGTAAAACGACATGAGCCCGGCGATGTCCTCGGCCCTCGTCGCCGGAGAAGCGTTTCCCCTCTGGTCATCCTGAAAACAAACGCCGCGTGTTTTCCACGCAATCACCAGGTCCAAGCACGGTCAGTTTATCCCCCCTATTGAGTCTGGTATCGCCGCGAGGCACGATCAGCTCCTCATCTTTCCGCACAGCCATGATCACCAAGTCACCCGGGAGATCCAGATCGCGGAGAGGTTTGTTCAGATAACCCCGGTTCCGGACCGTGATTTCGCATACCTCCCGGTTTGCTTCTGCCCGGGTCAGCAGCTCATAGAGGGAGGGGTTCCGGGTCAGCAGCCCGAGGAGCATAGGCAGGTCGGTGGCTGGGTTCACAGCCGTGACCCCGATCTTTTCAAAGCGACTCATCTCTCCGGGGGCTGAAACCCGGGACACCACATGGACGATGCCGTAGGTGTGCCGGGCCCGTTCACAGACGCGGTAATTCCTGTCCACATCGCTGTATACGCAGACCAGGCGCTCCGCCTGGTTAAGGTGCTCCTCTGATTTAGGGTCATACTGGTCGCAGCGGGCGTGAATGACATCAAAACCCCGCTCTATACCGCGCATGACCCGGTTTGATGAATGTTCGATGAGCACCACAGGTTGGTTATGGCTCAGGAGGTACTCCGCCACCTGGGTCCCAACCTCCCCGGACCCGACGATGACGATGGGCACCTGCACCTTGATTTCCTCCCAGGGCACCAGACGGGTGAACAGAAAAGGGGAGAGGATGACGGTCAGGATCGCGATCAAGATGATGGTTGCGTTGACGGGTTCAGAGATCACGCCCAGACGGAGACCGATGGCTGACGCGGCGATGATCAATGACAGACGGGCGGAAAGTATGGCCCCCGCTCCCAGGGTCTTTTTCCAATCGTAATTTAATTTATAGGCCAGCGCGGGTATGAATTTGACAGCTGCTGCAGCTGTGAGAAGGAGAGGCAGGAGCAGCAAGGCCTGGGATGAGCTGAGCAGAGAAGCCAGGTTGAAATCCACACCCACCATGATGAAGAAAATGGGGATGAAGAATCCGTATCCCATGGCGTCCAGGCGGTGGAGAAGTTCTTCATCTTCCGGGGTGCTCAGAAGCGAGAGCACCGCCCCACCCAGGAAGGCGCCCAGGATGATTTCCGTGCCCAGCATTTCCGCCAGGGCCACGAAGATGAGCATCATCGTGAATGCTGCCCGGACCTTTATTTGGGCGGTGGCCTGGCTGATTTCGTTCATCACCCGCCGTACAACGCCCTCTTTATTGAAAAATCTCTCTCCGAAGTAGTAAAAAAGAAAGAAGGCTACGAAGAGCAGCCCGATGAGCAGGATGTCAAAGGTCAGCCCCTTGGAAAGAGCTGTGACCAGCACGGTGATCAGGATCATGGTCATAAAATCCGCGATCAGGGAGGAGATGAGGATAGTTTGACCATAGCGGCCCTGGCTCAAGCCCTGTTCTTTGAGGACGGGGACCACCACACCCAGCGAGGTCGTCGAGAGGATGAGGGCGATCATCCACGGGCTGTCCACCAGGCCCATCCATACCAACCCAAACCCGACCAACAGGGAGAGGATCAGGGTTAATACAAAGGTGATGGCAGAGATCGTGACCGGGCTTCGAGGTTGGTCCTCGCTCTGTCTTCCTGAAGAATCAAACCCCAGGCTGGAGAAGTCAATTTCCATCCCGGATAGGAACATTAGAAAGACGAATCCCAGCTCAGAGAGCAGAGTCAGGATTTCATCCTCATGTCCCACCCAGCCAAATCCGCTGCGGCCGATGATGATCCCGACGATGATTTCTCCGACTACAATGGGAAGTTTGATTTGCTTGAAACGGGAGAGGACGATGGGGACCAGGAAGGCCAGGGATATGACGATTAGCAGAGGGTAGAATGACATCTCAGCTTCCATGGAAGGAATCCTTTTTGTAGGAGGCGTTTATTTCAGGTTTTAAAACTGTTCGCTAAGAGCCCGAACCTGTTCCCCTGCGTGGTATGAGGATCGCACCAGCGGTGCACTTTCCACCCATTTGAATCCTAACCCAAGGGCGTACTCTTTTAATTCCGCAAATTCATCGGGATGGTAATAGCGAATGATGGGGTAATGCTGCCGGCTGGGCTGCAGATACTGCCCGATGGTCAGGATGTCCACATCCCAGGAACGCAGATCGCAGATTGTTCGTTTGACTTGTTCCATGCTTTCCCCCAAACCGACCATCAGCCCTGATTTCGTGAGAACGTCTGGGACTAATTTTTTGGCGTTGACCAAGGTAGCCCGGGAAGCCTGGTAGTCGCTCTGAGGTTGGATTTCCTGGAACAACTCGGGGACGGTTTCGATGTTGTGATTCAGGACGTCGGGTCGAGCGTCCATGACTATTTTCAAGGCCTCGATGCTGCCCTTGAAGTCGGGGATGAGGACTTCGATGGAGCACCCCGGTTGCAGTTCCCGCGTCCGGCGGATGAGCATGGCGAAGATGGGTGCTCCCCCATCGCGGCGTTCATCGCGGTTGACGCTGGTGATCACCGCGTGTTTGAGGTCCATTTTCTGGATGGAGCGGGCCGTCCGCTCCGGCTCATCCCAATCCAACAGGCCCGGTTTCCCGTGTTTGATGTCGCAGAATTTGCAGGCTCGCGTGCACACATCTCCCAGAAGCAGGAAGGTAGCTGTCCCCGCCCCCCAACACTCGCTGATGTTGGGGCACATGGCCTCTTCGCATACGGTGTGTAATGATTCCCCCTTCAAAATCCGGTTGACCTCCTGGTAATCCCCTTTGAGGTCCATCTTGACACGGATCCAGGGGGGCCGTCTTTTGGGCTGGGTATCAACTTTTTGGGGATCTACGCGATCTCTTGTTGGCGTGCTCGTCATTGATCTCCTCTACCGGTAAATAATGAATATATGATCAGGGCAATTGCGAAGTGCAGTGAGGGCAGCGGGTGGCTTTGAGGGGTATCTCCGTGTGGCAATAGGGGCATTCCTTGGTGGTGGGTTCCGGCGCTTCCTCTTTTTTCTCCTTTTGCAGGCGATTAATGCTCCGGATGAGCAGGAACATCACGAAAGCCACGATCAGAAAACTCACGATGCTGTTGATGAAACGGCCATAATTGATCGTGATCGCACCCGCGGTTTGGGCATCCACCAGCGAAGGGTAAGGACCTGCAGGGCTGCCAGCTTTGATAAGCAGGTAAAGATCCTCGAAGTCCATGCCGCCCAATAACCATCCTGCGGGAGGCATGATGACGTCGTTGACCAGGGAATTGACAACGGTGCTGAAAGCGGCGCCGATGATGATGCCCACAGCCATATCGATCACGTTTCCGCGCAAGGCAAATTTCTTAAATTCTTCGAACATGATCCGCTCCTTTTAAAAGCCCAATCTCGAATAGGTATTATAACCGATCTGCCCACAGCCACGTCCAACTCATCATACCAAAACCTCTCGATCAAGATCAGGTTTTTATGGAACGTTAATCTTGGTTCCTTTACAGATCTGTTCAGCATTTTAAAATAGTTTGGTATGGGATTAAGCAGTCAGGAAGGGTTTCATTTTAATAGAAACGGCTTTGATCGGGAACATTTTCAGGGGAAAACCCGTCATGTGAATGAAAACCTTTATAAGTAATCGTTTATTGGATAAAGGAGGTTTATCCGTTTATGTTTGATCGAAAGATCGTTTTATTGGTACTTGTGTTGGTTGTCATTTTGTTTGGGACAGCATATGCGGTTGGAGGGGCGACCAATCTGTTGGGAACAGTGGGGGTAGTTTCAGAGACCAGTTCCCCTGCAACAGCAGTCCCTGAACAAACCCCGATCCCCCCTACTCAAACAGTGGATGAGGGGGAATGGAATCCGGAAATTTCGGTGTTTCCCTTGTCAGCTACAGCGGGGACGGAAATCCAGATCAAGGGTCAAGGTTTCCCGCCGGATCATGACTTGGTGGTGGGTATGGGCCGTGTGAATTCAGAATACGATGTCATCGATCAGGTCCATTCCAAGGCTGATGGGTCGCTGGACACCATGGTGACTGTACCTGATTTTGTTGACCCTGAGACTCAATGGGTGATCGTGGTTGCGACTGCGGATAGCCGGGTGAAGGCGATTTCTCAAAGATTGGAAATCGAAGCCAAATGGGGTGTTTCCCTCCGCGTCTCCCCGCTGAGTGCAGCGGTAGGCGAGGGGGTGACGATCACCGGGGAAGGTTTCCCCGCCAGTAGCACAGTGCAGCTGGGCATCGGGCGGGTGGATTCCGAGTATGATCTGGTGGATACAGCGGAGACCGACTCAGAAGGGTCGTTCGAAACCCAAATGACCATCCCGGACTTCGTGGATCCGGAGGACCAGTGGGTGATCGTGGCCACCGCGAACGAAGGAAAAATCAAAGCGATCTCAGAAGTGGTGGAGATCACCTCTCAAGAGAGTGCTTCCATCCGCGTCTCCCCGCTGAGTGCAGCGGTAGGTGAGGGGGTGACGATCACCGGGGAAGGTTTCCCCGCCAGTAGCACCGTGCAGCTGGGCATCGGGCGGGTGGATTCCGAGTATGATCTGGTGGATACAGCGGAGACCGACTCCGAAGGGTCGTTCGAAACCCAAATGACCATCCCGGACTTCGTGGATCCGGAGGACCAGTGGGTGATCGTGGCCACCGCGAACGAAGGCCGGATCAAAGCCTTCTCAGAGATTCTGGATATCCCGGAGTAAAGGTGCTCGAAACATAATTACGCTTTGCAGAATGAAGAAAGCGCCAGGGAGCATCCAAACCTGGCGCTTTCTTAATTATTCGAACACCTCGCAGTCAGATTCGTAAATTCGCTCCCGGACGGACCAACTTTCCTGTTCTTCCGGGTTTTGACCTACCTGAACTACATCCACCGCCATATTAAATTCCATTCCACCCCTGGTGAAGATCACTTCAATGCACCACCTATCTTGGATGTCGGGGTCCGAGAAGGGAAGTTTTGTCGTACTGGGCCCAAGCTCAACGCCACAACCATCAACAGGACAAAATTGGGAGGAGGAGTAGGCTGCAGATAATGCCCCCTCCGGTACGCCGCGGGCCGAGTCGCAACCGGCGAGGATAAGCAGGCAGAAAAACAGAAAGGTCGCCAAGATGGGCACAGCACTTTTGTGTTTGGTCATAAACTCTTTTCCACCTTTGTTTTCTGTACTAAAAATCCCATGAAATTATTCTTTGATCACCTATTCATTTCTCCACCCATGATTTTAACATGAGATGTCATGATGTACTGTTCGGAATGATCTTGAGCACCCTTTGTCGAGGTTTCTTGGACCGACCATCATCTGAATGGGTTAAATTCAGCCTCTTTTCTCCATCAAAGTTGACTGATGAAACCCTCTTTGATATAATTTTTCAGCTTCGGAACGGCTTCTTCCATATGCGGGTGTGGCCAAGTGGTAAGGCATCAGCCTTCCAAGCTGACATTCACGGGTTCGAATCCCGTCACCCGCTCTTCATTATTTGTGCTATAAAGAAAACGAACAGGGCCCGTAGCTCAGCGGTCAGAGCGAGCGGCTCATAACCGCCAGGTCGCAGGTTCGAATCCTGCCGGGCCCACTGTTGCAAACGTTGAGTTTGCTTACCTGAGAACGGGATCCTCGTTCTCTTTTTTATTTCCTAATATGCCCTTATTTATTTTCGTTTATTTCCTCGCTGCGTTCCCCCTTCTCTCCGCACTCAACCGCGGGTAACCCATCATAAATGGGGTTCCATTGGATCTTTAACTGAATTGGGGTATCTACCCCTCCTCGACATAAAAGGTGATCCCCAGCGTGCCAGGACCGACATGGGCGCCGATCACTGGGCTGAGCTCGTACTGGTGCAGCTCTTGGCAGGAAACGCATTTTTCAAGCTGGGACTGCAGTTCTCGCAGTGCCTTTTCCGCATAGGCCTGGACCACGCCAGCGTGGATGGGACGCCCGTCTGCCTCTTCCTGGACTAATTCAAGCAAGCGTTGGATGGCTTTGCGCTTGGTGCGGATGCGTTCCAGAGCGTCGATGGTGCCTTCCTCAGTGAAGGTGAGGATGGGTTTGATGCGCAGCGCTGTGCCCAGGTAGCGGCTGGCGCCGCCGATCCGGCCGCCCTTGTGCAGATATTCTAGGGTATCGACCACGAAATAAGCACGGATGCGCTCGGACACGCTTCGGGCCACGCGGGCCGCTTCGCTGAGGTCAGCGCCGGCCTGTATAGCCCGTCCCGCCGCCATCACTACCAAGGCCAACCCCCCTGAGGTGATACGGCTGTCTACCACCTCGACCGGGACCTTATCGAATTCCTCCCGTGCAGCTTGCGCTGAGCTGACCGTGCCGCTGATCCCAGAAGAGATGAGCGGGACCAGAATCCCGTCGCAATCCGGCGCCAGCTCCTCATACAGGTGCAGAAATTCCGACATGGCCGGCTGGGACGTGGTGGGGATGGGCGCCCCGTTGTTTAATTGGCTGTAAAAGTCAGCAGGCCTGATTTCAACCCCGTCCAGGTAGGTTTTCCCTTTCCAATGAAGTTTGAGGGGCAGGACATGGATGTCGTACTCCTCAATCACGTCTTCCGGGAGATAAGCTGTGCTGTCTGTGATGATGGCGATGTTTGCCATAATAACCTCCAATCGAAAAAAACGAAAAAATAGATGAAATAAAAAGCCCCTTACGCGTCATGAGGGTCTCTTTTGGCAAAGACGATGTGGGAGACCTGGCGGGTGAATTCGCGCAGCAAGCGTTGTTTTTCCTGGCCGAGTTGTTCCAGCAGGGTGTGGTATTTGCCGCTTTGCTCAGCAAGGAAATTCGCGACCTGCTTGTTGGCCCGTTCCATGATTCCCAGTGAAATCCCGATCCCGGGAAGGGCACTGAGATCGATTTCTCCCGGCAGCCCCAGGTTGTGGAATCTTTTCAAAAGTTGGCTTGCTTCGGCCCGTTCCTTGAGGGATCCCAGGGCGAGGATGATGGCCGTGCTCATTTCCGTAAGGTACACCGAGGGAGATTTGGTCTTCGGGAGTTGATCGATAAGGTCTTGAAGGTAGGTCTCGTACCCTTTGGGCCTGATTCTCTCCAGCTGGGCAAGAATGCGGTCAGCGGCCTCTTCCCAAGATTCCATATCCTGGCCTTCCCCCTCCAGATGAGGGTGGAGGGCGAGTGCCCTCTGCGTGGGGCGGAAGTGGACGGTGGAGCGGCCAGGTCCCCGGTCACCCTCCGGCAGATGATACTCCGAGCGGACGTAACCCCGCTCCTCCAACAAGCGCAGCATTTCGTAGACAGTGATTTTGCCCAGATCCAACGCTTCTGCCAGGTCAGTGTAATGCAGTGACTGGTTGGCCTGCCGATACTGATCCAGGAATTGAGATAAGAATTCGCTTTGTCGTCTTGTCAATTCAGCCATGACGCCCCTTTTCCGAAAAATCCGAAAAAATTATAACATATTCTGATGAGAGAGTCGAGAGATCGCTGTTGAATCCCGCTCTTCTGAGATTAAAAGCCCGCTTTCCTCTTCTCCCCTTTTCAGGTGGGAATTTTTCTAATTTTCGCGGAAGCACACAGGCGTTCATAATTTGGAGAATTGAGCTGCTCTTAATGAAACTGTTAAGCCGAGGAATTTTTATCCTTATAAAATATATATTACATGAGTTTCGAGGACAACTTAAAAGTTTCTGGCAGGGATTTCCTGGTTCGGAATAAAAAGATTACCTGTGACCTTTTAGCATGGAGAAAAATAGTAAAAGCAGGATATTGACCATGGATATGGAGCATGGCTCGGTAACAAAAGAAACCGAGCTTTCTCTATCTGTAGAGGATGCGGTACGCATTCGTGTCTTCCACAATCTCAAACCCATCTGCTTCGGTGTGGCGATTCTATATGAGATTTATGCCATCGTCTACCTCCTCATGTTACCCAAACCTGCGGCCACCATCTTATCGCTGGCTGCCAGCGGGACATGTTGCGTAATGATCTTTATCCGGATTGCCCTGGAATTTCTGGAGTTTCCCCGTTCTCTTGCCCATGTGTACAGTTTCTTGATCGCTGTTTTGGTATTATCAAACAGCTTTCTTCACCTTTATATAATCCCCGAACCCCGCCAAACGATGAATTTTTTGCTCCTTATTGTGGGTGTAGGATTCCTTTTATTATCTACGAGATGGTTTCTTATTTGTGTTTTCCTGACCTGGCTGGGGTGGGGGATAACGGTCTGGAACGCAGGTATTTCTTCTCATTGGCTTCATTACGGATTTACGTTATTTTCTGCAACGGTTCTCACGATCATCATTCATGTGGCCCGCGTGCGGTCCGTATATAAAATGGAGAAATTAAAGTTAAACTTAGAAGAGCAAGTTCGAGATCGGACGCGCGAGTTAGAAACGCAGCTTGAGGAACTCAGGATATTACACGATATCAGTGTCCTCGCAACAAAGACCCTGGACGAAGATAAAGTAATTTCTCAGGCCATTGATCTGCTTAATGAGAGGCTGTTCCCAGACCGGTTGAACGTGATGCTCCTCAATGAAGAGAAAAACGAACTTACCTTAAGTAAAAGTTGTCAAGATTTTGTTGCCCCGGAGGAGGTGTTTTCGATACCGGTGGGAGAAGGGGTGTCTGGCTTGGTAGCAAGTACGGGAAAGCCATTACGAATCCCTGACGTGAGGGAGGTACCTTATTATATTGAGGACGATCCTTCCATGCGCTCGGAATTGTGTGTTCCGATCAAGGCCGGCGAGGAAGTTCTGGGAGTTATTAACGTAGATAGTCGGGAAGTGGATGATTTCGATGAATCCGACTTGCGGTTCTTAACTACGTTAGCAGGTCAATTAGCCAGCGCCATCGATCGCATACGCTGGTTTGACGAAACCAGACAAATGCTGAACCGCTTGAATGGTCTCCATCATATCGATCAAGCCATCAATAATAATACCGAGTTGCATCCCATCCTCAACGTCTTCCTTAAAGAAGTCAGCATGCAATTAATGGTGGATGCGGTAAGCATCCTGTTATTCAATAGGCAGAATCAATCTTTAGACTACTTTGCTGGGCGAGGGTTCCATGACCTTGATCATGTTCCCCTCCGTTTCGGGACCGACCAGGGATATTTTAGAAGAGTCTTTCAGGACAGGGAAATCGTAGTCACTCCAGAGGTGGATCCGAACCAATTTGTGAATGGGCACCGGAAATTTTTTAAATTAGAAGGATTTCAATCTTTCATCTCTGTCCCTCTGATCGCCAAAGGAGAGGTGAAAGGGGTCTTGGAGTTCTTTTTCAGAGAGCCAACCGAACCTACGCAGGATTGGATGGAATCTATGCGGGCTTTTGCCAACCAGGCAGCGATCGCTATTGACAATATCATGGTCTTGTCCGACCTTCAACAAGCGAATATTGACCTTCAAAAAACATATAACAAAACCCTCGAGGGATGGGCCAAAGCGCTGGAATTGAGGGACGCGGAGACCGAGGGTCATTCCAGGCGCGTATCCGAGTTGGCCGGTGTGATTGGGCAAGCGCTAGGTTTGGATGATCGGGATCTGGTGCATCTATATTGGGGTTCCCTCCTCCATGACTTGGGGAAATTAGGCATCCCGGACCGAATTCTACATAAGAAAGGCCCCCTTACCGAACAGGAGAGGGCGATCATTGAGCAGCATCCTGCCCTTGGCGTAGAGCTACTGAAAGAGATTGAATATCTACAGCCTGCGATCGACATCCTCTACCACCATCATGAAAAATGGAACGGAACCGGTTATCCTAAAGGCTTGGAAAGGGAAGAAATCCCTCTCAAGGCCCGGATCTTTGCGGTCATTGATGTCTACGACGCGCTTACTTCGGATCGGCCTTACCGGAAGGCTTGGTCAGAGGAAAAAGCAAAAAAGTATATTCACGATCAGGCCGGGAAGCAATTCGATCCCGAAATCGTTGATATTTTCTTGGAGATTGTGAACTGATTGGCAAAAAGGGGGGGAGAAAAGAGTAGCGGATTCCTCTTTGATGAGGTTCAGTGCAACGAGCTGTCTGGCTCGTTTTCTTTATTTTAAGGATGTTGAGTTTAAAGCAGGTTGCGGAGCACGGACACCAACGTGCGGGGCCGGAGGGAGCGGTGAACGACCTGCTGGTAAGGGGCATGGGCAGACACCGCTTCAAAAAGCGCCCTCCGCAGCTCAGCGTTGGTCTGGGCCGCTCTCAACACCGGGTCCAACAAATGGAACCGAGCCAGGGTGATGGTCAGGAGGCGAATCCCTTGCCCGTACGGCAAATCCCGGATGATATCCTGGTTTTCGGCTCGATAATGGTCGTGAAAGGCTTGCTTGGTGATCCCCACGGTGAGGATGGTTTGGGCAGCCCGGATGCCGCTTTTCACCGCGGAGGTGACCCCTTTGCCTTTGAAAGCCCGTACCAAACCAGCTGCATCTCCCACTGTGACGTAGCGGTCGCCATAAAACCCTTTCGCCAGCGAGGTTGGAAAGCGGCCTTTGAAAAAACGAAAATCCTCAGGGTGATACTGGTTGGGCGAGTCTTTGAGGGGGAGCACTTCCCGAACCATGGGAAGGTGGAGAAATTGTCTCATCAAATCGGTGTCCACATGCCGTCCAGCGATGTTGATCGCCAGGTGAGAGCCTTTTGGGGTGATCCCCCCGAACTCAATCCCGGGTTGGGGAGGGAGGAAGGCGTGGATGCCCATGATGAAATCTTCCATCTCCTCCGGGTGAGGATGGACTTTGGTGACGATGGAATTCAAAGCCCGCGGCGGGCGGTAGGGGGAATGGCGAGCGAGCATGGAGGCACTGCCCTCATCGAGCCCGAAAGCGCCGACCACGACATCGGCTTCGAGCGGCACATTTTCGGTGTAGATCACAACCCGGTCAGCATGGAATTCCAGGTCGACAGCCCGGGCGGGGAGGACCTCGATTCCGCGCTCCTTAACGGTTTCCAGCATGTAGGTATCATACTGGATGCGCCGCAGGGCAAGGGAGGGGACATCTTCATCGTCGATAATGATCGACTCCTTTTCGGTGTGCAAGATGTAGCGTTTAATGGTCCGTTTGCTGAGGTAATGGGGGAAAGGCACATCCAGAGATGTCTCAAGCAGTGTCGGTAAGGGCGGAGAGAGGACGCCGATACACTGGTTGTAATGCTGTTCGCTGATAAAGTGTTTGCCTTCTACGATGGTGATGTCAATCTTTCGGCCCATTTCCCCTGCCAGAGACTGCAGCGCCAGCGCGCAAGCCGTGCCTCCCGGTCCCCCACCGATGATGACGGCATGCCCTCCTGCTGATAGTTTTCCTGCGCCTGGCATTTGGATCTGTTCTCCTTATGGAGCGGAAAATAGAAGGCCGCGGAGTGCGAGGGGTTGGAGGCCCATACGGATCAGGTCCCGGTAGGGCTCGTCCCCGGTGAACATTCCCCACACAATGCGGATATGGGCTTGGGTTTCTACCGTTTGATCCATTTCCGCTTGCAGAGCGCGGACCCATGTGTTGAGCAGACGGGGTTTGTTGAGCATGAAATCCCAGAATGCGAAGAGGACTTTCCCGTAACGATTATCCCGGGCGATGCGCTGACAATACGGGGCGTAATGTTTCTTGAATGCGCTCTTTGATATCCCAACCTGGAGGGCCACCTGCATGGCCTTTTTCGATGTGTATAAGGCGGAGCCAATGCCGTCCTTATACAACCGGGAGACCGCGGCGTCACCTACTGCCACCCAACGGTCGCCGTAAAACCCATGGGCTGGACTGACAGCGATGCGCGGGTTGCAGCCGCACAGACTGCTGTTTTCAGTGTATTCCAGATCCTGACGAAGACCCTGGGTGATGATGAAATCCTGGACTGAATCACGGGTCATATCATCCCCCAGCAATGAGATATTCAGGTAATCGCCCTTGGGGATGATGGCCCCAAATTTCAATCCCGGCGGGGATCTGAAATAGGTGTTGACCTGGTCGACGGGCCAGCCTTCAGGACGGCGAATCTCGTCCTGGGCCATGATCGCCGTTTTCGGTGCTCTGTAACCGAAGGCAGGGGGAAGAGGGGCGTGGCTGTTCACACCGGTGGCGAGGATCAGGAAATCAACCTTATATTCGTTTAAGGCCGTTTGGATCACGGGTTTTCCGGCCCGGCGGACACGCACCACCCGGTGGGGGATGTGTTGAGCTCCCCGGGCTACGGCCTGGGAGAGAATGAACCCATCCAGGCTTGCTAGGGGTTTGCCTTTCAGCAAGCGCGGACCCCCACTGCGAAAGATGGTCACGATGCGCCGGGAAGGGTCCGGCTGGCGGATGGGGATCACTTCTCGATCCAGATGGAGGGCGTAGCTGTGCAGTTCGGATTGGATGATCCGCCGGGGAAGCTCAATCCCCAGTTCGTTGAGCCCCCTTGTGACCCGGGAAGATAGGATCCCCGCGCAACGGTTGCAGCTGTCAGGTCCAGGCTTGTCAAAATCACGCGGCTCAAAGATCAGGATCTCGGGCGCGAGATCCCTCTTCTTGGAGAGATGAAGCAGATGTAAAGCCGCAAAACTCCCCGCCGGCCCCCCTCCAACGATGCCGATCTTAGGATGGGGAACGCCCTGTAAGTCCATCTTCACGCGCCTTAATGCGATTGTAGGTAACCACGAGGTGATTGATTACGGCTGCGATATCCAAATGGACACCCTGAGCTGAAAGAGGATCGGACGGTTATCCCGATCCTGTGATAGGAATTGTAACATCCCCAGCTGTGGCATTGGGGATGATCCTTCAAGCTCGGAGGTGACCTCTAACTTTGTTCTTGCGGTAGGAACAGCCTGGCTGCGATCCGGATTGCCCTGCATTGAGGGTACGAAACGAACCATCCCCCGGAGATGCCGGGGGATGGGTGGTCATCGGATTTCCCCTGTGTATCCATATGCTCGTTTGCGCTTTGCAAACCGGGAAGTTGCTCCGTCCCCAAAAGGCCATCGGAGGAGGGGATGTGTCAAATAAACCGCTCCGATTTACTGGAATAGTTCCAGGTACTTCCCGTAACCCTCTTCTTCTAGGTCTTCAATGGGGATGAAGCGCAGGGCAGCAGAGTTGATGCAGTATCGCAGACCTGTGGGTTGGGGACCGTCGTTGAAGACGTGCCCAAGGTGGGAATCCGCCAGTGAACTCCTCACCTCCGTCCTCCTCATCCCAAAACTGGTCTCTTTGACCTCAACCACAGCGCCAGGCTCTATGGGCTGTGTGAAGCTGGGCCAACCGGTGCCGGATTGAAACTTATCCAGAGAGCTGAACAGGGGCTGGCCGGAGACGATGTCAACGTAAATGCCCGGCTCCTTGTTGTCCCAGTAGGCGTTGTTGAAAGCTGGTTCAGTGCCGTTTTCCTGGGTGACGTGATACTGCAGTTCGGTGAGGGTGGCCTTAAGTTCCTCTTGGGAGGGTTTTTGGTAAGCGTCTTCTAACTCATCCTCATCGCCCCAGATTTGGGACAGGGTCTCTTCGCGGCCGGAAGCCGATTTATACCTTTTGTATTGGGCTGATTTCTTCTTAAAATAATCCTGGTGGTATTCTTCAGCCATGTAGAAGGTATCGTAGGGGCGGATTTCAGTGACGATGGGCTCGTCAAAACGCCCGGATTCCTCCAGTTCTTGTTTCGATCGTTCGGCGATCTCTTTTTGTTCATGATTGTGATAGAAAATGGCTGACGTGTATTGTTGTCCGCGATCGACGAAAGCCCCTCCGGCGTCCGTGGGGTCAATCTGGCGCCAGTAGACGTCCACCAGTTCTTGATAGGTGATCGACTGTGGATCGTATGTGATTTGCACCGCTTCGAGGTGACCGGTTTGGCCCGATGCTACCTGATAATAGGTGGGATTTTCAAGGTCGCCCCCCGTGTATCCCGCGACGACATCGATCACACCCTCCAGTTTTTCGAAAGGGGGTTCCATACACCAGAAACAACCTCCGGCAAAGGTAGCCAGCGCGTCTCCCGGAGATGGGGTCGATCCAGCCTGAGATGAGGTGGATGCCGGTTTTTCATCCTGAGGGGTGTTTCCCTGCCAGGGAAGGAAGAGGACCAATAAAGTGATGATCACCACTGCCAAAAAGGGGTACAGAAACTTTTTCATGGTACATTCACCTGTAAGTGTTGTTTGTGTCAGTAAATTTGCTTTCTCAGGGCTCACTCCCCCCAGTTCAGTGTCCTGAAATCTGGATGAGGTGTCCTTCCGCCCTGTTGCGATATCCTATTCATTGTTCAGACGCCACATCCCTGCCGCATCTTACAGACACTATACCCAAGGATGCTTAAGGGGGGATTAAGGATGGCATCCCTCGCTGTTGAGGGATGCCTCGTGCGCATTTCCCTCCCCCCGGGAGGAGCCTGCCTTGGTACACGGCGCTGACCTTACAAAGGACTCCTTACCCGAAGCCTGGGAACGAGAAGTAAATCATCATCCTCTCATCAGAGGGGCCAGGAAGTCGTTTATAATGGCATCACAGACGAAGTCTCACTTTTAAGGGATGGCGTTTGATCAGGATAAGGTCGAATCAAGGCGAATGGTGGATGAGCTATTTCCTGCACCGCTGCTTTGGGCAGCGGGGATTTTGGAGAACTAGCGTGCTCCGAAATGGGGGATGCTGTCAGGTAAGGGACTTTTTTGAGGTTGATTTGTTATGAAGAAGAAGGCGATCGCTGTCATATTCTTTGCGCTCTGGGCAGGGGTGTTGGTTTCTCAGCCGGCGAGAGCGGCAGAAGATGCCCGGAGCGGGGAGAATATCCGCCCGGATATACAATATGGTTTTTGGGATTGGCAGTGTTTGGATTCCTTTCTCGAACCCCCCGTGGAAAAAGTCCCCCCTCGAAAAGCGATGCAAATCACGCCTTCCCCGGGCAGTCCGGTAGCACCCTGGAAGCAGCCCGATCCCGCACTCGCCTCCCTACCGTTCCATTATTTGGAAGTGATCGATCAACGGGTGCCGCTTTACCCGACCTTGGATGCCGCAGTGGCGAAAAAGAAACCCTCCCGCCACCTTATACCCGGTTTCACGTACGTTTCTTTCGATAACCAGGTCTTGGTCAAGGGCAAATGGTACTACCGTATCTCATCTCAATTCTGGATGCCGGGAGGTGAAGCTGCCTACCTGGGGACACTCCCCACCTTTCAGGGGTTGGTTTTTGAGGAAACGCCAGGGGCGGATTTCGGGTGGGTGCTGGTGGAGGTGGAAAGTCAATCCTCGCCGGGCGGTGGAGTTTCTTCCAGCACCGGGAAGATCTACCAGCGGTATGATGTGGTCTGGGTCCTTGAAAAAGGGAGCCAAGGAGGGGTTGATTACCTGAGGGTAGGGGAGGGGGAGTGGATACCGGCGGACTATGTAGGAAGCGTGACTTTGCAGAATGGTCCACCGCAGGGGGTGGAGGGAGACCGTTGGATTGACATCAACTTGGAGCAGCAGACGCTGGCGGTGTATGACCAGGGTGAATTGGCCTTTGCCACTCTGGTTTCCACCGGCGTGGAGGGCAACTGGACCCGCCCGGGCACATTCCAAATCGAGACCAAGAAAGGCACCGAATTAATGCGGGGCTCTTTTGCAGCGGATCTTTCCGACTATTATTATCTGGAGGACGTGCCCTGGACGATGTATTTCGATCAGATGCGGGCACTCCATGGCACGTACTGGCATGATTCCTTTGGGAGACCTCACTCGCGGGGCTGCGTCAACCTTTCCCCCGGTGACGCACACTGGTTATTCGATTGGGCAGAAGAGGGGGATTGGGTCCATGTCCATGACCCGTCGGGGGAGACACCTGTAGATCCGGAGCTGTACCATCCTGGTGGGGCGTAACCCCAGCTGGGGAGGCTTTCATGGCCGCTCATTCTACGCAGGATGGGTTCACTGCTGGACAGCTTTGACTCATTTCTGTGAGGGTTAAAATGGGCTCTCATTGCCTGATGTTGGAAGTCACAGGGTTTGGGAAAAGTGATGTTTATCTGGAACCTGGAATATAGGATTTGCGATCTGAGGAAAAGATATGGATAAAGATACGAAAGCCATTGAAGACGGTAAGGGACGTGTTCAGAGCGAGGCTTCCCCTTCGCACAAAGAGTCCCCGGCATTGACCATCATTTTTCAATCCTGGGCGACGCCGATTATCGGTATCTTGATGCTGGTCTTGGGATTGTTAGGTGGATATTTCGGTCGCCCTTTGATCACGGAGGAAGGGAAACCCACCCCCATCGTTGAGGAGGCATCTGAACTGGAGGAGAATCCTGACATCTCCATTTCTGAAGGGGAAAGGGAAGCTCAGAAAGCGATCTTGATGGATACCCTGGTAGGGGAAATCCGGCATTTCCAGGGGGAAGCGGATGCCCCGGTGACGATCATCGAGTTCAGCGACTTTCAATGCTCGTATTGCGGGGATTGGTCAGCGGAGACGGGGAGGGAGATCAGAGAGACCTATGTCGAAGAAGGGTTGGTGCGCATAGGGTACTGGCATTTCCCGTTTTTGGGGGATCCATCGGTCATGGCTGCCGAAGCCAGTGAATGTGCCGGAGAACAAGACGCCTTTTGGGCGTACCATGATTATCTGTTCGGGCCTGAAGTGAATGGGAAGGGATTGAGCAATGAGAATTTAAAAGAGTTTGCCGCGGCGCTGGAATTGGATACGAAAGCGTTCAAGGAATGTTTGGACTCAGGTAAATTCAGCCAGTTCGTTCAGGGTCAGCGGAGCATCGCCCAACAAATTGGCGTGTCGAGCACACCCAGTTTTTTGATCAACGGGGAGCCCCTCATCGGCGCCCAAGCGTTCTCCGTTTTCGAGGAGGTCATTGAAGCGGAGTTGGCGGGGGCCGCTGAGTGAGAGGGTGGGTTTTTCAAAATGAGGAAGGGAGCAAAGTGGGTGTTGAGAACCCTCCCCTTTGACCCTCTTTTACATGGTCAGAAAGAAAAGGGATACCTCAGTCATACCCCTCAAAGCTGGGCAGCGAGCGATGAGATCCGAAAGATGTTTTTAGATGGGAAATCGATTAGAATGAGATAAGAAACATTGCTCTGAAAAGAGATGGGTGGGTTATGAAACGACTGGAAATGAAGGTCCAATGCCGGAGATGGGGCTTGATTTCCCTCCTACTGCTGCTCATGCTGAGCGGTTGTTCTACCTTGTTGGATGTCATCCCTTTCTGGGAAAAGACCCCCACACCCAGCCCAACAGACACACCTGAGGCCCAAACTCATTGGTCCCCTTCGGTGTTGCCTTCTTTCCCTATATCTTCCGCTGATGGGGAAGAGGGCGTGCGGAGGCAGGCTGTGTTGGATACCCGGATTCCAGAGCGAGCCCGGGTGGATGTGATCATCTATGAAGTGAAGCAAGGGGACAACCTCTTTGCGATTGCGGAGTTGTACAATTTGAAGCCCGAGACCATCCTGTGGGGGAATTACGATGTCCTGCAGGATAATCCTCGACTCCTCCGCGAGGGTCAAAAATTGAATATCTTACCGGTCAACGGAGTCTATTACCAGTGGCATGAAGGGGATTCATTAAGCAAAGTCGCGGACTTTTTCGGTGTGGATGCAAAAGACATCCTGGAATATCCCGGGAACGGTTTTGACCTGGTGGAGTTCGACCAGCAGACCCCTGACATTGAAGAAGGCAAATGGCTGATCATCCCGGGCGGGAAACGGGCCATTAAAGATTGGGGGCCGCCAGCCATTACCCGGCATAACGCTGCCTCTGCCTCTTATTACGGGTCGGGGTCCTGTGGTCTTGTTTACGAAGGCGCGGTGGGGACGGGGACTTTCGTATGGCCCACGGTGGCGACCACGCTTTCCGGGTATGACTACCATCCCACCATCCACCCAGCGATTGATATCGCCGGTGCGGTGGGGAACGCTGTCTTCGCCTCCGACAGCGGGGTAGTGGTGTATGCGGGTTGGAGCGAGTATGGGTATGGCTACCTGATCGTGCTCGATCACGGCAACGGCTGGCAGACCGCTTATGCCCACCTCAGCGCTGTGGCCGTCACCTGCGGGCAGAGTGTTTACCAGGGGACCCGGATTGGCGCGGTGGGGAATACTGGGAATTCGACCGGATCTCACCTGCACTTTGAAATCCGTCATTCCCAGTACGGGAAGGTAAATCCCTGGCATTACGTTTCCCCTTGATGTTTCAAGATTTTCCTATATTGCTAGAAGACAACGGATGTGGGGAAATTGGATTCGTGTTTGCAAATCGCCAGGCTCGTGCTTCCCTTTAAAATCCGACAAGGAGATAGACCATGAACAGCAATGATCCTGTGGTAGTGATTGGGGCCGGGATTGCTGGATTGACCGCGGCTTACTATTTGGATAGGAGTGGATACGATGTCCTGGTGCTGGAATCCAGGGACCGGGTTGGTGGGAGGATGGCGACGATCGATTGGGAAGGGTTCAAGGTGGATATCGGGGCCAAATTCGTCACCACTTCGGATAAGACGCTGTTGGGGCTGGTCCGGGAGGTTGGTTTGGAGGATCAACTGGTCAAAGAAGAGGAAGGCTTGACAATCACCATTTACAGGGATGGGGAACTGCACTCCGCGAATTTCCTTTCCATCCTCTCTTATTTCCAGTGGGGCGGCGTCTCCCTTTCTGCTCGCTTGGCGATGCTGAAACTCCTCCCCCATTTCATTAAATTGATCGGATTTCGAAATGTCTATCACCTGGAAAGTGCGCCCCTTCCCGATGTGGATCAAACCTACGAGGCGTTTTTCAAAGAAGAGATCAGTGAGGAGATGTTTGAATATTGGGCCATTCCCATGTTCGAGACCATGTGCTCCTATAGCGGGGAAGATGTCTCCCGGAAGGCGTTTTTGGCCCTGATGGCTTCCTATCTCAACGCGGATTCGGTGAACTTTCAGGATGGGGTAGGTGTGCTGCCTCAGGTGCTGGCGGAAAAAGTTCCTGTGGAGTTGAATGCTAAAGTGAAACGGGTGGACATATTACCTGATCACAGCGGGGCAGAGGTGGTGTATGCTCAAAATGGGAGCGAGACATCGCTCTCCGCCCGGACGGTGGTCGTCGCTGTGGAGGGAAATCGGGTCTTGGAGCTGTTTGAGGATCCTCGTCCTGCCTGGCAGCGCTTTTTCCCCCAGGTGAACTACAGTGTGGGTGCGCTCCACTACCATGTCCTGGAGACGAGTTATCAACCGGAAGTGGAGGGTACGTTTATCCCGCGGTCTACGGGCCTGCCGCTGAACAGCATTTCTTTTGAGTCCTTCAAAGACGGTCGCTGGCTGCTGCTCACCGACCCCAGCATCTATCATTTCAGCATGGACAAGCCTGAGGAGCAGTTGGTCAGCGAGGCAGTGGAAACCGCGGTCCAGATCTTCCCCCAGGTCCGGGGCACGTTCACCGGGCACCAGCTTTTCCGTTGGCCGGAGAAGGTGCCCACCTTCCGACCTGGGTATTTGGACGCCCTGAGTGAGTTCTGGGAAGATGCCCAAGAAGATCCGGTTTATTTCTGTGGGGATTATTTTGCTGGACCCAGCACCGGCGGGGCTTTGTACACCGGATTGGAATGTGCGCACCGGATACAAAAAGCAGAGGGAATCTAGGACAAGTTTGCTGGGTTTTCGTGGTTGGATTTTGGAGGTCGTTTGGAGCTGGCGGATCTCGCCAGCTCTTTGTTTTCAAACGTCTCGTTGAGGGGGATTCCGTTATCGATGAAATCTGGGCATGTTTCGTTGATATAATGAATCAACCAATATCCACCATACAAAGGTTCCTTTCCGGGAGGCAAGTGATGTCCGGCATCCTCATTTTCACGGTTTTCAGCCTCTTTTTCTTCCAATTACTGGCCGATTTCGTCCATTTTTTATTTGCTTTTGGATTGTTAGGGACCAGCATTCCCCCGGAGATCGTCTGTGTATTATTTTTGTTCACCCCCGTGATCTTGTTTGCTTTTCGGAAACGCATACCGCGCGGCTGGATCTTACTCTCGGGCTTTGTGGTTTTAGGCGCTCGGGTGATCGAGCCCCTCTTGTATACCCGGGGGCGGATGCTGGTTTCCGGATGCGGTTTGGGGGCCTTATTATTCTTCTTTCCTGCCTATATTTGGTTCCAGACGCAGAGAGGTGACCGGCGCCGGAGTCGTGATCTCGCCATGGGTTTGATGTTGGGAGTAGCCCTCTCCATTCTTTTCCGGAGTGTGGGTTCCGGGATCGACATCTCCACCCGGAGCTGGTCTCAGGCCATAGGATGGGGGCTGGCGCTGGGGGCGGGGTTTCTCCTTCTCCGGGATGTTTTATTGAGCGAGGTCGAGGGTCCGGAGGCGGAGATTCAAAGTCGGAGTGCCCTGACCGCCGTAAGTTTGGGGTGGATGGCAGTGGTGACGACCCTCTACTTCGCTTTCACCGCCCCCAATGTGCTTTCCCGCTGGACGGGGGCTGATTACCCCCTCATCGTCCTCGGATTGGCGGTCGTCCTCACCGCCTTCGCTGCTTTTTATACCCTGGTTCCCAGGTTCCGGGGATTTTTCACTCCGACCTCAATCGTGATCGGGAACTTGGGCTTTGGACTGGCGATGACCTTGACCATTTTGCCTCACCAACTCCCGTTTTCTGATCAGCCGGGAGCTTACCCATTTTTCGAGCCAACTGTCCCTTTCGCTGCCATGATCCCCTTGATCCTGATGGTCCTTTTCTTCCCCATCCTCTTTGTGGATGTCGAATTGTGTTCCCAGGTCTTGCTGAAACGGAAGGTGAGACCCTCTGCTCTGGGGGGCAGTTTCAGCCTGGTTTCCGGGTTTCTGCTGGTGATGATCTTCGGGCACGTTTTCACCACCGTGTACGATTACATCCCCGTGGTGGGCCCGTTCTTCCGGGACAAGTTCTGGGCCCTGCATCTCCTTTTGGGGCTCCTTCTGGCATTGACGGCTTGGGTTGTGGTTGGAAAAGCGCGTTTGGCCCAGGAAGCGAACACAAAAAAATATCCCCCTGCTGTACTCGCCCTGGGATTGATCAGCCTGGGTTCTATCGCGGGGGTATTTTGGCCACGCCCCTCTGCCGTTTTGCCTGATGAACCGCGGTCCGGGCTCAGGGTTATGACCTACAACATCCAGCAGGGGTTCAGCGAGGAGGGGGAGTTGAACATGGACGGTCAGCTGGCGCTGATTCAGGCATGGGATCCCGATCTGATCGGGCTTCAAGAATCTGACACCAACCGCATTTCGGGAGGAAACGATGACCTGGTGCGGTATTACGCGGATCAATTGGGGATGTACGCTTACTATGGGCCGAAGGTGGTCACCGGGACTTTCGGGTTGGCTTTGCTTTCCAAGTACCCGATCGAATCCCCCCAGACGTTTTTCATGTACAGTGAGGGGGAGCAGACTGCGACCATCCATGCTGAGGTTGAAGTGGGCGGAGAGCGGCTACGGGTTTTCGTCACCCATTTGGGCAATGGAGGGCCCATCATCCAACAGCGTCAGATTCTGGGGGAAGTGGAAGGTACAGAACGCGCGATCGCCATGGGGGATTTTAACTTCCGACCCCAAAGCGATCAGTATGCCTTGACCACGGAAAGACTGGACGATGCCTGGGTGGAGAAGTGGCCGGAAGGCGAGGACGACCGGGGGGTGCGCCTGGAGGACCGCATCGATTATGTTTTCCTCACACCAGATCTAAAGGTGGAGGATGCCCGCTATTTACTGGAACCGGCATCGGATCACCCCGCGCTGGTGGTGGATGTGACCTGGTGAAAATCCGGCAGATGGAGGGAGGAGACCGGGGGGGAAAGTAAATCATCCGAGGTCTTTTCACGCCTTGTACGGAAGCACGGCATGGAGGTGTATGATTTCGTTAAACGAATCGCGCGCTGCTTGGATATCCATCCAGAAGAGGGCGTATGAACCAGATCGGTGAACTGAACGAGAACCCGCTGCACGCTTCCCTGAAAGCCTGGTATGCCCGGCCGGGTGACCAGGTGGAAGTATCGGTCGATGGGTATGTGGTGGATATCCTGCAAGACGGGGTGTTGATTGAAATTCAGACCGGCAATTTCTCCAGTGTGCGGTATAAACTCCGCAGCCTGGTCCGGAC
Source organism: Anaerolineales bacterium (assembly GCA_041686005.1). Taxonomy (GTDB): domain Bacteria; phylum Chloroflexota; class Anaerolineae; order Anaerolineales; family UBA11858; genus B10-G9. The sequence continues at coordinate 38,288 of JAWLER010000015.1, forward strand.
TCATCCCGTGCGACTGGTCTACCCACTGGCGCGGGAAAAATGGCTCCTCAAATTACCCAAGCCAGGGTGGGATGGCCCGCGACGGCGTAAATCTCCCAAGCGAGGGCGCGTGGAGGATGTCTTTCAAGAGTTGGTGAGTTTCCCGGAGTTAATGCACGAGGACCACTTCACATTGGAGGTGGTCCTGATCCAGGAGGAAGAGGTGCGCAGGTTTACGGGGCGGAAGATGTGGTGGCGGAATGGGTGGGAAGCGGTGGAGCACCGCTTGCTGGAAGTCGTGGAGCAACATGTCTTTCAAACCTCTGCAGATCTGGGAAAGCTTCTTCCTGAGGGACTGCCGGAGACGTTCACGACCAAAGAGCTGGCTCAAGGGTTGGAGGGTCCACGCTGGTTGGCCCAAAAGATGGCCTACTGCTTACGGGAAATGGGGGAGATCAACGCCGTTGGAAAACAGGGCCGCTCGATTTTATATGTCCGGGGATAAGCAGAGAGGGGAATTGATGATAACTTTACACCTATCTCCATCAAAGAAACGCAAAGTTTCTTTTGATAAATAAGCGGGGAGATTTGACCGCCCTCCCTGATCAGCCTCTCTCCGCTTCTTTTTTAATGTTTCTGATCAATCCCAAAAATCCGATCCTGTGTGCGGGATAAAGCAGGTACCAATACAGAAACCCTGCTAAGCCTTTGGGTGCGAAGAAAGCGGTTTGCAAAAGGCGAGTCTGATCATCCCGAGTGGGTTTGGATTCAAACTGCAGCCAAGCTTGGCCGGGAAGGATCATCTCCGCGCGCAGGCGGAGGAGGGATGGGTTGTGGACTTCTTCCACCCGCCAGAAATCCACGGCGTCCCCCACCCGCAAGTGATGGGGATCGCGCCTGCCACGGCGCAGACCGGACCCGCCCAGCAGGCGGTCGATGAACCCCCGGATGTGCCAGATCCAATCCAGATATAACCAGCCCCGCTCTCCCCCTAAACTGGTGTAGATGTCGAAAACCTCAGCTTCACTGGCATCAATCAGGACTTCCCGCTGCTCCAGAATCAACCCTTCCTGATTTCTAAGGACGACGGGTGGTCGGTCCCCTCGGCTGGATTGGAGGGCATCTGTCCAGCGTGTTTCTACTTCGCCAGCGTCAAGTTTAGAGAGGGCAACTTCGACCGCTTCCCGGTAGGAGCGGGGGGAGATGGTTGGGAAGATATCCTCAGCAGAGGGATTGCGGACGATGATCTCGTTTCGCAAGCCTTCGATCAGGGGTCGGGTTAAATCAGCGGACACAGGTGTCATCCAGTGCACCCAGTGAGAGGATAATCCGGGTGTGAGGACGGGAACCGGGATCAACCAGCGTTTTAGCCCTCGCAGCCGGGCATACGTCTTCATCATGTCCGCGTAAGGCAGCACATCCGCGCCGCCGATCTCGATCACTTTGCCTACACTTTCCGGCGTTTCCAGGGCTTGCGTGAGATAAGCCAGGACGTCATCGACTGCGATGGGCTGGACCTGCTGGTAGACCCAACGGGGGCAGATCATGACTGGCAGACGTTCGGTGAGGTAGCGGATCATCTCAAAGGACATGCTCCCCGAGCCGACGATGATCGCCGCTCGAAACTCTGTCACAGGGACGCCGTGGCTGGCCAATTCCTGTCCGGTGGCCTGCCGGGAGCGGAGATGGGGGGCCAGATCATCCTCGGGGTCCCCCAGACCGCCCAGATAGAGGATGCGCTGCACACCCGCTGCGTTGGCTGCCCTGCTGAAATTACGGGCAGCGAGGATCTCCTGCTGGCGGTAGCCTTTTTTCTCGCTCATATTGTGAATCAGATAATAGGCTGCGTCTATACCTTGTAAGGCTTTCGGGAGGTCCTCCGGGTGGAGCACATCGCCTTCCACGACCTCCACCTGATCCTTCCAGGGACGTCCTTGCAATCGGGCGGCATCCCGGACGAAGACCCGGACTTGATAACCGCGCTCAAGCAGGCGCGGAACGAGCCTGCCGCCGATGTAACCAGTGGCGCCGGTGACCAGGATGGATGGGAGAGTTGCATTCATCATGTATTTTTCTCCATTTCATGATTGGTGTTCGTCGCTTCTGTGATCTGCTTAATAAAATGATCCGCCTGCTTCTGAACCGCCTTTCTTTCCTGTGCGTTGAGGTGGCGGAGATTGCTGAGGCTCAGACTCATCCGGGGGTTGGCACGTAAGCGGTCTTGATGGCTGAGTAGAAAGTTCCAGTACAGGAAATTGAAGGGGCAGGCTCCTTCTCCCGTGCGCACGTTGTGATCGTAACCGCAGTTCTGACAATAATCACTCATTTTCTGGATGTAATTTGCAGAAGAGATGTAGGGTTTGGTGCCGATCACCCCACCATCGGCATGAAGGCCCATGCCGATCACGTTGGGCACCATCACCCAGGGATAAGCGTCGATGTACGTGGCCATGAACCAATCCAGAACCTCCGGGGGGTGGATGCCCGCCAGGGTGCAGAAGTTGCTCAACAACATCAAGCGTTCGATGTGGTGATTGTACCCGTTGGAAAGGGCTCTGCCGAGCGCTTCTCGCAGGCAGTTCAGTTTCGTTTCCCCGTTCCAGAAGAAATCCGGAAGGCGGTGTCGGGCGTACCAGTGATTGCCTTCCTTAAGTTCCGGCATCCCCCGCCAATACTGCCAGTACATAAACTCTCGCCAGCCCAGCACCTGGCGGATGAACCCTTCCGCTGAGTGAATGGGGACCTCACCGCGTTTATACGCAGTTTCCACTGCCCGGATGACCTGCAGAGGGGTCAACAATCCGATGTTCAGATAAGGGGAGAGGTGGGAATGGAAGATCACCATGGACCGGCTGGTCATGGCGTCTTCGTAAGGGCCGAATTCCGCTAGGCGGTGTTTGATGAAATCCTCCAGGGCCTTTTCAGCCTGATGGTGCGTGACGGCCAGTGCGAAGCCGATCTCCTCTGCTGGGGGATCGATCAGAGGGGAGAGTTGGGCGATGACTTCCTGTGTGATTTCGTCAGGGGAGAACGTCAGGGGAGGGGGGATGTGGATGTCGGAAGGGAGGGATTCTCGGTTCTTCTGATCGTAATTCCATTCCCCTCCGGTGGGTTCCCCCTCTCCATCAACCAGGACCTGAAAATGTTTCCTGAGATCGCGGTAAAAATATTCCATGATGTATTGTTTACCTGGATCCGGTTGGGGGTAAGGGTTGTATCGACCGGTTAAGAATTGCCTGTTGGGAAGGATGTCAATGGGAAGGGAAGTTTTCTCTGGCAGGGTGGTCTCTTGGAAGCGCCTTCCAGCGTAATCACTGGCTGCCATGCTGAGCAGTCGGGAGGGATTGTGTGACTTCAGATGGCCCTGGATGCCGATGAGGAAGGAGGGCGCCTGGCGGTAATCTACCCTGTACCCAGCGTTTTCTAGCGCCGCCGCGTAGTGCCTCATGGCGCTGAGGAGCAAGATCAATTTGGATGGATGGGAAGGCCGATGCTTCAATAGATGCTGGCTTTCCACGAGCAGCACCCGGATGTCCTCTTTGGCGGTGCTTTCTTCAGCCGTCAGGAAGGCGTGATGCTCGGAGAGTAGTTGGTTTCCGAGGATCCAGGCTGAGATGGGTTGGGTCATTACGGGTCGTTCTCCTTGGCATGTCCATTATAGGCTCACTCCGCATCGGGGGGAGGCCCTATATGAAAGCTCGCTCCCCTCCTTACGCCGCTCTCCCCCTTCGACATCGAAGAAAGCTGTAAATTAACTATACAATATATTGACAAATTGTCAAGGGTGGTGGATAATGGGGCCGGAGAGCCAAATGATAAGCAAGGAGTTGATATGCAAAAGGCCATCATCTGGGGGAGTGAAGGGGGGATCGGTCGAGCGATTCTCAAGGAGTTTCACAGACAAGGCTGGCAGACAGCAGCCGTTGCCAGGGCCATCACCGGTCTCAGCGCAGAGGCTGATTGGCGTTACGAAGCGGATTTTACGCATCCGGAACAGGTTCAAGAAGTGGCAGAAGATCTCCGCCAGCGCAACCTGGGTTTTGATGTCTTTGTCTTTGCGGGGGGAGATATTGGGGCGCAGAAAATCCAGGAGGCGGACCCTACCCGTTGGGAAGAAATTGTCGACAATAATCTCACCGCAGCCTTTTTGACCTTACATGCCAACCTGCCGCTGCTCAGGGAGGAAGCTCACATTTTCTTGTTGGGGGCGGTCAGTGATCGTTTACAGTTGCCTGGACTGTCTGCCTATGCTGCAGCCAAAGCCGGGTTGGAAGCCATGGCCGTTTCCCTGGCCAAAGAGGAGCGCCGCAAGCGGGTTACGGTCGTTCGACCCGGCGCTGTAGCCACGGACCTGTGGGAAAAAGTGCCTTTCAAACAACCGGAGCATGCCTATCAACCTGCCCAGGTGGCGGAGCGGATCTGGGATGCCTACCAGGAAGGACATCAGGGGAAGCTGGATCTGGTTTGATGGGGGCGGGGATATAATATAATTCATTTCCTACGGCTCGGTTAATCATAGAAATGGATTTTCATGTCTGATACGCATTCCCCACCCCAGAAATCATCTTCAACGCCTTTTCCCCATTTGCCGTTAAACCTCTCGGTCATTGCCTTCACCCGGACTGTGCTTTATACCGGTCACCGCATGGTGTACCCGTTTTTACCTGCCATTGCCAGAGGGTTAGGGGTCACATTGGAGACCGCGGCCATTGCAGTGACCATCCGCTCAGCGCTGGGTGTGTTCAGCCCCCTCTTGGGTTCCTTTGGGGATACACGGGGTCGGAAGACAGCCATGTCGGTGGGTTTAATGTCTTTTGCCCTTGGGGCCCTGCTTGTGGCCCTTTGGCCAACTTTCGCCGGTTTATCAGTGGGATTGATCTTATCGGGGGCTGGTTTGTTGTTCTTTGATCCGGCCATCCAGGCCTATGTGGGAGACAGAGTGGCCTATGAGAGGCGGGCCATGGCTATGGCAGCGGTTGAGTTCGGCTGGTCCGGCGCATTTCTGTTTGGTGTACCCTGGGTGGGGTATGTGATCGAAAAGAGGAGCTGGAATGTCCCCTTCTTTTGGCTGGCAGGTTTGGGATGTCTAGCTCTGGCCTTGGTGGTTTTCGTCCTCCCGGGAGATATCGGGGAGGAGGAGGGCACGATCAGCCTGCGGAGGGGGTTGAAAGAAGTGCTCACCCATCGAGCTTCCTTGGGCGCACTCGGGGTGACTTTGGCGATGATCACGGGCGTCCGAAACATCATGATCGTTTACGGCGCCTGGTTTGAGCGTATGTTTGCCTTGTCAGCTGAACGATTGGGTGCGGTGTCGTCGGTGATCGGTGTCGCGGGCGTCGTCGGGTTGATTTTGGTGGGGATCATCTCCGATCGACTGGGAAAACGTCCTTCGATGATATTAGGGTTGGGTATGAATCTCTTATCTTCCTTGGCCCTGCCCTTTCTGGGAGATCGGATGATCTTTACCTTGGTCACTATTTTCATCTTCTCTGTATCCTTTGAATTCTCCATTGTGACCGGTTTTTCTCTGCTCAGCGAATTGCGCCCTAAGGCACGAGCGACTTTGATGGCTTTTAACGCCGCAGCCGTTTCTGCAGGGGATGCCGTTGGCAGCTTTTTCGGCTCACGAATCTTCCAGGGAGGGATTGGCAATAATGTTGCGGTCAGCGTGGTCATGAACATCCTGGCCATCTCGGCCCTGTGGTTCCTTGTCCGTCTGGAAGGGGAATGAGAGGGGGCTTCCCGTGGCTGACTTTTCTGAATATTTCGTCCTATACATTTGAAAAATTTTAAATAAAATTAAATTGTAATCACCCCTTCGCCAAGGTCATCCAAAGGGGGCCGAACCTTTACTGCTGACCTGGAGTTGGGACTGGATCCGATTCCCACTTGAAGGGTGGAATATCTTATAGGAAAAATGAATCGCATCATGTCTATGAAAACACATTATATGTGGAGGTGAGGGATGAAACCTTTATGGAAGATCAACTCAGGTGAATTTGCGGGCTGGCGGTCTAAGAACGGTCAACTTTATAATCGTGACGGTGAGCATGTCGGGTTTTTTGATCGGAAAGTTGCTTATTCGTTGGAGGGGAGGTATGTAGGTGAGCTGGAGGGAGAGAAGTGGTTGGGGAAAAAACCGAAAAAACCCCCGACCAAGAAAACACCCAAGACCCAGCGGGCTGCCATTAAAAAAACACCCCTCCCGGATCGGGATGGTCAAGTCCGATCAGGTTGGGAGGACCCGGATTTATAAAAGAGCGATCTCCGGGTGCTCCACGGGGATCCCATTCTGTTACCCAGCTCGAATCTCTTCAAGAGGCTGTTCCCATACCCGGATGGTGGAAGGATATGAGGATGAGCGGCTTAAGAACGGAGTGATGAGCCAGCTGGTTGGGGAAGGTTCGTTTTGGACCGGATGGGTGGTTGATTTCGCATCCTTGTCTTGGGGATTTGCCAACTATTCGCCTTTGCAGAAGGGGGATCGTATTTTATAATGCTAGACAGTGTTCACTTACCCAATTTCCTGGAGGAAACATGACAGAGGAAGAAAAAAATCTAACTGAAGAAACCCAAATAGAGGAAGCGGAGCTCACTGATGACGATAAGTTGTGGTCCGCCCTTGGCTATCCCATTCCCATCATTCCCATTATTGCTTTGTTGATGGAGGAGAAGCGGGACCGTCCTTTTATAAAATTCCATGCTGTACAATCCTTAGCTGTGAATATAGTCTTGTGGGTCGTTTTCTTCATCCTTACCTTGATCACATTGGGTTTGGGCTCCCTTTGCGCGCCCATTTTCTGGCTGGTGACACTCTGGCCGGCGTATGAAGCCTATCAGGGGAAGAGGCTTGAACTCCCATTGATCACGAAATTCATCACGGATCAAGGGTGGGTTGATTAAGCCCATCCCTGAAAAGAGATTGAAAACCCCTCATATCCTTTCGGGTATGAGGGGTTTTTATATACCACTCTCGAGGGACATAAAAATATACCTAAAACGGATCAGGTACAATAGGTGTGTCCATAGTTTCGAACTTTGAAAGCGAGGAGTTTTTTATGCACGTTTCAGAAGCCATTCAAACCAAACGAGCCACCAGGACATTTAAACAGGAACCTCTGCCTGAAGATGCAGTGCGGGCCATTCTCAACGCGGGACGTCGAGCGCAGTCAGCGAAGAACATGCAGCCGTGGAATTTCATCGCCATCCAGGATAAGAATCGGCTGGAGGATTTTTCTGAATGTGGTACGTATGCGGGTCATCTGGCCGGGGCTGCCTTGGGGATAGCCATCATCACCCCGCCTTTTACGGAGCGTTTCAGCATCATGTTTGACGCCGGCCAGGCTGCAGCCTACATGCAGCTGGCTGCTTGGGAATTAGGCATCGGATCCGTACCGGCCACCATTTATGAACGGGAACAGGCCCGGGCGTTGTTAGGGTTCCCGGAGGACAGAGAATGCTATATCGCCCTTTCATTTGGTTACCCCGCAGATGAAAAAGCCCTGACCCGCCCTCCCCAAAAGGGAGGCCGCCGTCCTTTCCAGGACACGGTCCACTGGGAGACATGGGATAACTAAAAGTCCAGATCACCCCCTCTTCCAGTGAAGAGCGGACTGACCTGGTGGGGCTGCATTCAAGCCTTCCTTCGACCAGGGGCTTTCTTTTATTTCAGTTCGAATCTCCCTTCCAAACGATCTAGAGACTGCATCATAGAGCTGTATTCCAGTTCTTGCATGGGAAGCATGGCTGCGCCCACAAACCCCTGTTGCCTGATTTCTTCCGCCCGTTGTTGGGCTTTGAGCCGGGTGTTGTCCCAGGTTGTGTTCCCGAAGATATCCACGCCTTCTGTCAGCTTTCCCTCATCTGTCACCGAGTATGCCATGCAGGAGATAAGCGGGATGCAGTACGGGCTGGCGACAGCGGTGTTGATGGCTACCGGCATCAGCGGCATGTGATGGCTGCCGCGGGCGCCCCCAGCCGCGAAATGGGCGGTCATATAGGGGCTGACGATCTCCTCAGGAGCAGGGAAGATGTTTTGGGACCGGACAATCGCCACGGGATCGTCTTTCCCTTTATATTCCCCGGCGATGGTGTGCAGCCGGTCTGTGGAAACGGAGACGACTTTTTGTTCGGGATGGTTTCTGGAGTAGATCCCCTGAATGCCGAACCGGTTTTCATCTCGCAGGAGCACGGCTAAATCGATGTGTTCTTCGGGCGCGTTGAGCTCGATGACTTTGTCACCGCCGGCGTACTCCATATCGATGACCGCGAATTTGAAACCCTTGTACATCTTGGGAAGCATCAACCCAGCATTGTACATGGGGCTGGTAAACACGGCCCAGAGTGGGAAATTGAACACGCCCGGCCCGCATTTATCCGCTGTGAAGACGAGGAACGGCTCCCCTTTCCTCTCGGGAGCGTCGGTGTTGATTTCAATCTCTGCCGCTCCCGGGCCAGCACCGCGGACATTGCCGGAAGGCGCGTCTTTCAGCAGATCCTGACCCGCTCCGTACAGATTCTGTTCTTGGGCCACTTCAGTCATTTTCGTAAATGCGTCCCAGGCCAGATTGTGGATGTTTTCTGCATTCTCTCCGTGGGAATGAGTCATCAATAGGCAGACATCATCTCCCGTGTGGGTGATGTCGAAATCCGAGATCAGCTCTTTTTCCTTGGCCTGCTGCATGATTTCCTCAGCTGTACCAAGCATTCTCAGGGATGGTTTGGTATGCCCCCCAATACTACCAATATCAGCCTTAATGGCCGTTAAGGTAAGCATGGGATTCCTCCTTTTGGTGAATATATATGTTTGAAGTTAGGTTGTGTAGTGGCGACGAATGGATTCCCCTTTCCCTCGCTTAAAAGTCCAGGAAAGAGGGTCTCTCTTTTTTATTATAAATGATGGAATTTACTTGTTATGGCAGAGGGGATGTTCTTAACATGAGGGGGATAGAAGCACCTGGATTCCGGGAAGGATATTCCTTCTGTTCCAAAGCCTCCCCCTTGTGGAAACCCTTCTTTAGCTGAGGTTGATGAGGAGTTTGTTTAAAAAGGGTATGCGTTGGTCCCTTTCTATCCTAGCGCGTTTTCATTTTCTAGCCAGATCCTTTTTCGATGTCCCCCCGGAGTAAATCATCTGGGAACGCGCCTGGCTAAAGGACGGGTGCGTTTCTGCAAGTTGGGCATGTGGAAGCGAACGCACCCACCCTTTGGGGCGCTTAATAAGTAGAAGATCAAGGGCCTTTGCTCAGTATTGGATGACTCTGGGCAGGGACTTGGCTTGCTTGACCCAGTCTTTGACCATCTTTTGGGAAGGTGGTCGCCGGACAAGGCGCTTTTTCTTGTTCGTCTCCATAATCGCCTGGTAAAGATTTTCCGGGTTGCGCTGGGCCAGTTCGGGCACGGTGTCCACCCCGGCTTCTTCTAAGAGGTCGGCGTATTCCTCACCCACCCCTTTGATGCGGAAGAGGTCCGCGTGGTTGACCCATTCCAGGACCAACTTCTCGCTTACACCGCTCTTTTGGGCGATCTCTTCACGACCGCTAGGGGTTGATCCTTTTTTCAAGAGGCTTTTTGTGCCTCGAACACCAACCTTCCTCAGTTTGCCTGCAAACCTCATTCCAATCCCTTCAATTTTCTCCAATTTTGCCAAGGCTATCTCCTT
>JAWLER010000050.1:0-12636 GCA_041686005.1 Anaerolineales bacterium
GACGTACCGCTGGAAGCGGGTGCCGGTGTACGGCAAGAAGAAGGTGTGTGTGGGCCATCGGACCAAGACGGAGATGAAGCGGGTCAAGCGGCTGAGGTCTGTGCCCTACACGACATATGAGACGAGGACGAAGCGTGTGCCGGTCTATGAGACGAAGAAGGTTCAGGATGGTTTTCGCGTGGTCAACGAGATCGTACCTGTATATGGATACCGGACTTTTCAGGAAGGCTGGAAGACGGTCCATGAGCATGAGCCCGTGTACGAGGAAAAGCGCGTCCAGGTGGGCACGAAGACCGTCACCGAGAGCGTGCCCAATTACGTGCTGACCAAGGTCCAGACCGGCGGGGAGGAGCCTGACCCCCCAGAACCAGATGATGACCTGGAAGAGTATCGGGAGCGGATGAGAGAGCTTTTGGTTTACGACGAATCAGCGGATGATGACCCACCAACTGAGATGGGTGGTCCCCCTCCCTGGGATGATGAGATGAGACGGTTTGGTGAATTAGGAGATAATAAAGTATATGAGCCTACGCCGCAAATGGAATATAAGAAATTACATGAAAGTACAATGGATATGTATTCTTCCAATAAAGATGTGGATTGGGATGCAGTTTTCAGTGCACCTTTAGATAATCCTATATCAATTGATGATTTGGACAGACAGTGGCAGATGTCAGCTCAGGCGAATTCCATGAATGTGGTGAATCAAAAGTTCATATCTAGCTTAGGACTTGATCCTCAAAAGATGGCTAATTATGAACCCGTGTATTTGGAATTGATGAAATTTGAATATCCCCGGAAGTATGAAACTGCAAAACAATGGTATATAGACGAATGGGGTGATGAAAAGGATAATGGTTTTATCGCTGAAGTTTTTGAATTGGATGAAGAAAAACAATTCGAGGAATTTATTGAATCAATAGCTAACGGTTATTCATATGGAAGTGAACGCTAATGATTTAACAGATAAACAATACTAAAAATCTATTTGATTCATTATGTGTAAAGTTGAGAGGACATCACGATCCAAGGAAGCGTTTTTCCGGCTTATATTTATTACTGTCTTGGCTCTGGCAACGGTTTTGATTTCCCTGATGTGTTCAAAAAAAGGAGAAAGCGTCCCAGAGGAGTTCAGAGTTTTGTCGGTAAAGAAACTCTACCCTCGTGCATTGGAAGAAGCCAAGCGCTGGAATGAGGGTGCTTATCTAAATGGGGCTGATTTTTGGGTAGCACCTTTAGAGGATGAACATCGATTGAGAGCTTCTTTTGAGTTTGGGTCAGAAGAAGAACCTAAATGGCTAATCATTGAATTTAGAGAAACAGAAAATGGTGTCGAAATTTCATCAACAAGTCAGGGGGAGTACCCAGTAAGTGATGATAAAGCTTGTGTTGATTTGGATGTAGTTAAATATGACAGTTTAGATGCGTTTATGAAAATTCACGAAGAAGAAGGTAAGAGGTTATTTCAAGAATATCCAAATATGATTTATCCTATAGTGTTAGATCTTAGTTGTTACTCTGAACAAGTTACAAAATGGATTGCTTTGTATGATCCTGTAGGTAGTGTGTCTTGGCGTATTACCATGGATGCGGAGACCAATGAAATTTTAGAGGTATCCATTTGGGGAGAAGAATAGATTGCGCCAATACTGGCGAGGTATTGGAAATAGTGAATTAATCATATATTTTTGCTCAATACAATTGCAGGTGCCTTCAAAAGTATTGACATATGCTGATCTCTTCCCACTGTTGGGAGAGATCAGTTTTATCTATTAATCCGGGCAGGTTATGATCAATCGGTAGCAGAGTATAAGTGGATCCTCCTTTGCACTCTAAAGTATCGTTCCAAACAAATTGGTGTTAAATAATCACCACAATCAACAGGAGGAACGAGAAATGAGTGTCAATCCAGAAACCAAACTTGCTCAACAACGGCTTAGCGTCCTCGAACTGGCAAAAGCTTTGGGAAATGTTTCCGAAGCCTGCCGGTAGCGAGGGGTGTCTCGAACTCAATTTTACGAGTACAAACGACGCCTTCAAACTCACGGGGTAGAGGGCCTGAAAGATTTACCTCCCATCCATCACCATCATCCCTTCACAACACCACCTGAAGTGGTGGAACGCATCTTGGCTCTCAGTTTAGAACATCCAGCCTGGGGCCGCAATCGCTTGCATGATTGGCTCAAGCTGGAAGGGGTCTCCGTGAGCGCCATCACCATTCAGAAGATCCTCAATCAAAATGAGATGGGGTCCCGCTATCACCGGTGGTTAAAGCTGGAAGCCAAATTCTACGAGAAAGCCATTGAACTCACCCCTGAGCAGGTCTTATTCATGGAAAAGCAAAATCCCGTCTTTCGAGAACGGCATGTGGAGAGCAGTCGTCCGGGGGAATTGCTCTCCCAGGACACGTTTTGTGTCGGCTACCTCAAGGAGATAGGACGCGTCTATTTGCATGCGGTGGTGGACACGTACTCCAGCTATGGCTTTGGTTTTCTTCACACCCCCAAGCAGCCTGAAGCTGCTGTAGCCGTCATGCACAACGATGTGCTACCTTTTTACCAGGAACGGTCATTGACGGTTACCTCCATTCTGACCGATAATGGCCGTGAATTCTGTGGAAAGGACACCCATCCATATGAGATTTACTTAGAGCTGAATGATATCGAACATCGGCGGACCAAAGTGCGAAAACCAAGAACCAATGGGTTTGTCGAACGCTTCAATAGAACAGTCCTGGAAGAATTTTTCAAGAAAGCTTTCCGGACGAAATTGTATGTTTCCGTTGCGGACCTCCAGACAGACCTCGATGCCTGGCTCAAGGAGTACAATACAGAAAGACCTCATCAGGGTTATCGAAATATGGGACGACGACCGATTGAGACTATTAAGCTCTATTTGAAGGAACAAAAATCACAATCGAAAAAAAGCCTTAAACTGTTAGCAATGATGCTTAAGAGCACATATAAACATTTTAGTCCCCGCTCGCGGATAAGGAAATCTGCGTTTTTTGTTTTTTAATGCAGGGGCTTAGGGAATCGGTTTTCCAATTCGCGATCTCCCAAAGACCTCTCCTTTGTCGTAGAATATGGGCAGGAGGGATTACCTGGTCAACAGAAATGACATTCGCACCTATTTGTCAGGGGAGAAGGCGTACATGGGCATTGATGTAGATCAAGAATTTGTCATCTCCACCCTGCAACGCTTGGTCCAGATCGACTCCCGCAACCCGAATATGACGTCTGACGGGCCGGGGGAGGCGGAGATCGGCCAGTTTGTCGCCGGCACCTTGGAGGATTTGGGCCTAGAGGTTCATGTCCATTACCTTGCGCCCAACCGGGTCAACGTGGTCGGGATACTGAAGGGGTGCGGCGAAGGAAAAGCCTTGCTCCTCAACGGGCACATGGACACGGTTGGTGTGGAGGGCATGGAGGATCCGTTTTCGGGGACCATCCGTAGAGGACGCCTGTACGGTCGGGGGAGCCAGGACATGAAAGGGAGCCTGGCCGCTATGCTAGGCGCGGTGAAAGCTGTAGTCGAAGGGCAAGACAACTTGGCTGGAGAACTGATCTTCGCCGCGGTGGCCGATGAGGAGGATCGCAGCTTAGGCACGCAGGAGTTGGTCAAAGCTTACCAAGCGGATGCGGCGATCGTCACCGAGCCCACGGATATGGAGGTGGTCTGCGCCCACCGGGGGTTGATCTGGTACCAGGTGGAAACTTTTGGAAAGGCAGCGCATGGCAGCCGGTACCAGGAGGGAGTAGATGCCATCACCCGAATGGGTCGTTTTTTGGTTGAACTGGATGATTTGGAACGGAAGCTACCATGTCGTGATCCCCATCCTTTGACCGGGCCGCCTTCCCTGCACGCCTCCTTGATCGAGGGGGGGACGGACATTTGCACATACCCCGCTTGCTGTACATTGAAGATCGACCGCCGGACGGTGCCGGGAGAAAGGGAGAAGGATGTCACAGGAGAACTGCAGGCGATCATTGACCGGTTGACAGAGGAAGATGAGACCTTCCGGGCTGAGATCAAATTGCTTGTTCAACGCCCAGCATTGGAAACTTCCACCAAGACGGAGATTCTAAACGTCGTTCAGAAAGCGTTTACCAAGCAGATGGGTCATCCTCCCCACATCACAGGCGCCGCTTACTGGTCGGATGCCGCTTTATTGGCCCAGGTTGGGATGGATGCAGTGCTCTTGGGACCGGTGGGTAGGGGGTTACACAGCGAAGAAGAATGGGTAGATCTTAAATCAGTTCATGACTTGGCACAGGTTTTGACTGAGGCGATTATAAATTATTGTAAATAGCTTGGAGAAGGAGGGTTGAAAATGAAGACCATGGGTTTGATCGGCGGGATTAGCTGGGAATCCTCCATCAAGTATTACCGGATCACCAATCAATTGGTGCGCGAAAGGCTTGGGGGTCATCACTCCGCCAAGAGCATCATGTACTCCTTTGATTTCGCGGAGATCGAAGCGCTGCAGCGGGAGGGGGATTGGACGGAAGCCACGCGGAAGATGATCAACGCTGCCATCTGGCTCCAGAAGGCGAACGCGGACTTCGTGGTCATCTGCGCCAACACCATGCACCGCATGGCGGAGGAGGTGGAAGCGGCCATCGCCATCCCCCTTCTGCACATCGCCGACGCCACGGCCCGGACCGTGAAGGAGGAGGGGATCACAAAAGTGGGCTTGTTGGGCACGCGGTTTGTGATGGAGGAGGATTTCTACCGCCAGCGCTTGGAGGAAAAGTACGGCCTGCAGGTTTTGGTGCCGGATGCAAAAAGCAGGGAGACCGTGGACCGGGTCATTTATGATGAGTTGGTAAAGGGGAAAATCCTCCCCCCTTCCCAGCAAGCGTACCTGGAGATCATCAGCGGGTTAATTAATGAAGGGGCGGAGGGCATCATCCTGGGATGCACTGAGATCGGGATGCTGGTCAAGCAGAGAGAAGTGGATGTCCCGACCTTCGACACCACTGTCATCCACGCCTCGGCTGCAGTGGATTATGCCATGGAGGAATGACGGGGAATAGCTCACCTTGGGTCTGGTGGCCTATCATGCCCCTTCCACAAACCGAGTTCTAGCCCAAAGGCTGAGAGGTTTTTATATTTTTAATTTGAAAAAGGCTGCTTATGCAAGCAGCCTTTCTATTTTAAGGGAGGTTGAGTCAGACGATTTCGATTTCATCCCCTTCCACGACCTCGCCGATGATCCACAGGGGTTGGTCGATTTCCCCGGCGGCAGCGAGCAGGGCATCCTGCTGGGCAGGGGATACTGCCAGCAGCAGCCCCCCGCTGGTCTGGGCGTCGAAGAGCAGCAGGCGCTCTTCTTCTTTCAGATCCCGGGTGAAGCGAATGTGTTCTCCAAAAAAGGACAGGTTGTCGTAGGTCCCGCCGGGGAAAGAGAACTCCGCCGCCAATCGCCGGGCGCCGCTGACGAAGGGGATCTTGTCCCATTCAAAACGCAGGCCAACCCGGGAATTGAGTGCCATCTCCCAACCGTGGCCCAGGAGGCTGAAGCCGGTCACATCCGTAGCGGCCCGGACGCCAACTGCTTTGGCCAACCGGGCTGCGTCCCGGTTGAGCTGCTTCATCCAACTCACCACTTCCTCGATTTCTTCGTCGGTCGCCTTTTGGCCTTTGATGGCCGTGGTCGTCGCCCCAAACCCCAGCGGCTTGCTGAGCATCAGGACATCGCCAGGTTTGGCTGCCGATTTGGTCATCAGTTGATCGGGATGGGAAAGACCCAAACAGATCAAGCCGTATTTGGGTTCTTGATCCTGAATGGTGTGGCCGCCGGCCAGGACCACCCCGGCTTCCCGGGCTTTTTCCGCCCCGCCGCGCAGGATCTCCTGGCTGATCTCGGTGGGGAGGTTCGGGGGTAGGGCAGCCACATTCAAGGCCAGGAAGGGCTCCCCTCCCATGGCGTAAATATCCGACAGGCTGTTGGCGGCCGCGATGGCACCGTAATCATAGGGATCGTCGACCACTGGGGTGAAAAAGTCGGTGGTGACGATCACCACCCGCTCTTCATCCAAACGCCACACCGCGGCATCGTCCGGCTCCCCCATCCCCACCAGCAAGTCGGGAAAATCCGCGTCTTTGAACACATCCTCTACAGGGCGCAGCACCTGCGCCAGCGCTTCCGCGCTTAGTTTGGACGCTCAACCCGCACAGCTGGATAAGGTTGTGAGGCGGATCTCTCGACCGCTCTGGGCGGTCTCATGCTCATCCATCAACGTCTGTTCCTTGCTATTCGCTTTCTACGGGGTAACGAATAATCGAGAGGTGATTATATCACAAGCGTCTTAAGCAGAAATGAAGAGGGAGAGGTCCGGAGAACAAAAGAAATCCTTCTGGACGATTTCTTATACCTTTTCGGGCGCGAAGGGCTTGCGCTTGCAAAGCGCGTCTTTTCATGCTACACTTCCCTCGTCATCATGGATAGTCTAGGAGCCAAGGTCATGTCATTCAACCGCCGCACCTGAACATATGGTCTTGAGCACCAGTTGGTGCTCACGTCCCGGTGTGTACATGCCAGGGAGCGGCGTATGACTGCCCCCTGAGTTTGGACAGCGCCCCCCTTTTCCCAAGAGGGACCCGTCTGATCATCCGCTGCTGGCGCGTGCATACCAGCAGCGGATTTTTGGTTAACCTCGAATCAAGGAAAAGGATCCATCTTATGAAATCCCCCACGATAGCGGTCAGCGCTCACTGGCACATGGGACCAGAACGAATGGAGTGGATTGCCGCTCAGAATCTGGGGTTGGAATATTCGCCTAACCCGGATGCGCTTGATATGCTTCCCTCCCATGTGGCCCCCTTTCTTTCAGCCGGGGTCCCGGTTCGCTACCACGCTTTTTTCCCCCATCATCCCCTTGGTCACGTCCGACCTGAGATCGCAGAAAAGGCTTTTAAGGTTCACATGGCTGCTCTGGAGGTGATCCGGGGCTACGGGGAGGGCGTCCTCACAGTCCATATCGGACTGGATCGCAAGGTGCCTTTGGATCAAGACCGGGTGGTGAAGGACCTGACCCGTTTGGTGGACGCGGCTTCAGAGCGGGGCATTATCCTTTGTTTGGAGAACCTGCGCACGGGGGTGACCAGCCATCCGGAAACGGTGTCCGCCTGGGCTTACGCCTCAGGGGCGATGATCACGCTCGATGTGGGGCATGCCCTCTCCTGCCCCGCGGTAAAAGCGGGTGAGATGACCCCCTTGGATTTTGTGGACTCCTTTGAAGACAGGCTGTTTGAGGCTCATATTTATGGGTACGAAGAGGATCGCCACTACCCCCCACAAGATATATCCCTGCTGGGTCCTATCCTCGACCGCATCCTGGAAACGGAGTGCACTTGGTGGACGATCGAATTGGACGCCTACGATGAGATCCTGTTCACCCGGGATCTGTTGCTGGCTTATTTGGATGCACGAACCCTCGAGATTGGAAGAAAGTGAACCCTTGCATCTGTATTATTTCTTGTTCATGTATAAAAGGAGTTAAGAATGAATTTAGGTAAGACCATACAACACAAAAGCGCCGTCCTGCTCCTGGTCATGGTCGGGGCATGGATCCTGACGGGCTGTGGTTCCCTCTTTGCGCAGGAAGGTGGAGAAGAGAAAGTCCTCAGCATGTATGTGGCCTACGGCGGACCGGATGTCATTGCGGAGACCTTTGAAGAGGAAACCGGCATCAAGGTGGAATTTCTGACCATGTCCTCCGGTGAGGTATTGACCCGTCTTCAGGCGGAGAAGGCTAACCCCCAGACGGATGTCTGGTTCGGCGGCGGCTCAGACGCGTTCATACAGGCAGCGGAAGAAGGCTTGATCGTGCCCTACAAATCCCCCAATCGAGATAATGTGGATCCTGCTTTCCGGGACGAGGAAGGCTACTGGACAGGGGTGTCCATGGTCGTGGTGGGTTTTTTAGTTAATGAAGAGCGCTTGAATGTGAAGAGCCTACCCATGCCCGAAACGTGGTCTGATCTGGCGGATCCGGTCTACGAAGGGGAGTTGATGGCCTCTAATCCCAATACCTCGGGGACCGCTTATACCACTGTGTCCGGCATCCTGCAGGTCATGGGAGAGGAAAGAGGATGGGCTTTCCTGGATGAGATGTACGCCAACATCCCTTTCCTGGAAAAAAGCGGCTCAGGTCCAGGCAGGAAGGTCTTGGCCGGGGAGTTCGCCATCGGCATTGTCCCCGACCCTCATAATTTACCCCTCAACAACCCTGGAGCCCCCCTGGTGCCCGTCTTTCCCTCAGACGGCGTGCTGGCCTGGCCCTCCCCGGTTTCCATGGTGGCCGGCGCCCCACACCCGGAAAACGCAAAGCGGTTTGTGGATTGGGTCCTGTCCCCGGAAGGCCAGAAGGTGCTCATGAACGCCAGCCCCCGCGTTCCAACCATGGATGTGGAGACCATTGAAGGTGTGCCCAGTTTGAGTGACCTCAACCTGGTGGCCTACGATCACCTCAAATGGGGTGAGGAGCGCGACCGCGTGGTGGACGAATTCAACGAGCGCTACCCGCAGTACCGCTGATCTCGATCCCTCTTGTCCACCTCCATGATGGGGGTGGATAGGGTGGAAAGGACGCTCATGCGCCGAAAACGATCAATCCTGCCTTATTTCATATGGTTGACCCTCATCCTCTTTGTGCTCTACCCGATTTTAAGCGTCTTGGTCCAGAGCGTGGTGGGGGAAGGCACCCTGGATTTATCCACATACCGGGCGTTGTTTACTGAACCCCATTTCAGACGGACGATCGGCAACAGCCTGGGGATGGCGGCAGGGGCTTCTGTCTTCTCAACCCTACTGGGCTTGATTCTGGCCCTCACCGCGTTCAAAACCCGATTGCCCGGAAGGCGTTTCTTCGGCATCACGGCTGTCCTCCCCTTCATCATCCCCGGCTTCGTGAATTCCCTTTCCTATATCTTCCTCTTTGGACGCAATGGGTTGATCACCTATCAGCTTCTGGATATCACCTGGGATATTTACAGCTGGCGCAGTGTGATCATTCTACAGACGCTGGGTCTAACCACGACCACTTTTCTTTTAACTTCTGCTGTGCTGGTCGGTGTGGATGGGGAGGTGGAGGACGCGGCTCGCAATCTAGGCGCCAGCGAGTGGGAGGTGTTGACTACCGTGACTCTTCCCATGATCCGCCCAGGATTGGTAAGCGCTTTCCTTTTAGCTTTCCTGCGTTCCATGGCGGATTTTGGCACGCCCTATATCATGGGTGGACAGTTCACCACCCTTGCTACGGCTTCCTATACGGAGTTGATTGGGACGTATGATATGGGGATGGCTTCCACGCTCAATGTGGTCCTGCTCCTGCTTTGCCTGGGGGTGTTTTGGCTTTACTCCCGGGTACAACGGAAGGAAGAAGGGGTGGAAAGGAGTGGTGAGGGCGGCGGGTCTCAACCCCTGACCTTGGACGGCAGGATTCAACTCGGGATATGGGTGGTGTGTTTGATCTTCTCACTGGTGATCATCATGCTGCTGCTCTCGGTCTTTTTAGCGGCCTTCACGAAGCATTTGGGCGGGGATTTTACGTTCACCCTGGAGCATTTCCGGATCCTGCCCCAGCGTGGGTGGAACAGCACCCGCAACACCCTTTTCTTCGCTGCCCTGACCAGCTTGCTGATGAGCCTGGCGGGCATCGTGGTCGCCTACGTTGTGAAGCGGATGGATGTCCGGGGCAGAGAACTGATGAACCTTTTCGCCACGCTCCCCTTCGCCATCCCTGGGACCTTCATGGGGATTGGATACGCGCTGGCTTTCGGCCGTCCCCCCTTACTGCTATCAGGCACCTGGGCCATCATCGTATCTTGCACGATCATCCGCGAGCTGCCCCTGGGCCTGCAGTCCAGCACCAGTGTGCTCCAGCAGCAGGACCCTGCCCTTGAGGATGCATCAGCCAATTTAGGGGCTTCGCGGCTGGAGACTTTTTTCACCGTCATCCTCCCCCTGGTGCGACCGGCCCTCCTGGTCAGCGCCCTGTACGCCTTTGTCTCCACCGTGAAGACCTTGGGGGCGATCATCTTCCTGATCACGCCCAGCAACAAGGTCCTATCCGCGGATGTCTTTGAAGCCACGGTGCGGGGGGATGTGGGGGATGCGGCAGCTCTATCCCTGCTCATGATTCTCCTGGCAGCGTTGGGTATGGTCGCCATCTTCAGCATCAGTAAAAGAAAGGCTACACAAGTATGGATACAGAACGTTCTCACCAGCCGCACACCGACTTGAGACTAGAACGAATATCCAAGCGTTTTGATGATCTTCTGGTCATCAATGATCTGTCGCTGGAGGTATACAAGGGCGAGTTGTGCTGCCTTTTAGGGCCCTCCGGGTGTGGGAAAACGACCACGCTGAAGATCATCGCCGGTTTTCTGGAGCACGAGGAAGGATCCGTGTATCTGGCTGAGCGGGAGATCACGGATATCCCTCCCCAGGAGCGGGATGTGGGCATGGTTTTCCAAAATTACGCCCTTTTCCCTCACCTGAGTGTCTTTGACAATGTGGCCTATGGGTTGCGCCGCCGCGGGTGGTCTTTGAAGGACATCCGGGAGAAAGTGGCGGACATGCTGGACCTTGTCCAGTTAAGCGGGTACGGAAAACGGCGCATCCAGGAGCTCTCGGGAGGGCAGCAGCAGCGGATCGCGCTGGCAAGGGCCCTGGTCATTGAGCCGGAACTGCTCTTGCTGGATGAACCGCTTTCCAATCTGGATGCCCGGCTGCGGGTCCGCATGCGGAGCGAGATCCGCCGCATCCAGCGCGCGCTGGACATCACCACGATCTACGTCACACACGATCAGGAGGAGGCGATGAGCATCGCGGACCGGATTGTGATCCTGCATCAAGGAGTGATTGAACAGATCGGCACGCCGCGCGAGATTTATGAGAAGCCCCTGAACCGCTTTGTGGCTGATTTTATTGGTCGCGTCAACCTCCTGCAAGGCCGGGTAGAAGGGCCACACCTTTACCTATTGGGGGGGACCTTTCTGATCCCGAAGCGAGGTTGGCCAGAAGGGAAAGTGACCTGTGCCGTCCGGCCCGAGCGTATCCGTCTGGGTCCTGAGGGCAGTGGCTTTCTCACTGCCTTGATTGAGGAAGCGACCTACACCGGCTCCCTCGTACACTACCGCTTGACGGCTGAGGAAGGGGCGCGAATCCATGCCGAGCTGCCCAGCCCGGAGGCGGTCTACGAACCCGGCGAGCGGGTGGGGCTGGCGTGGGATGCTACGGACATCCGTCTGTTTCCGATTTAAAGGGGGAAGGGGGGCTTTTCGTGAAGGAACTTGCACAGCACCGAGATGTAAAAGAGCAGGCCTGATCAGGCCTGCTCTTGATTTTATATTTTTTTGAGGTAACCGTTGGCTTTACTCGCCTGGTGTGGGCGTGCTTTCGGAGCGCAGGTTATCCAGATCAGGCAGGGGCAGCAGGTAAGGGTTGTCGTTGGGCACGAGCATGACCTGGATCCCGGGTGCCAGCTTTTCGATGTAGCGGTAGTTGAGCAGTTCCGGATTGTCCTCGATGACGTCAGCGATCAGCTGCAGCGCCTCCGCTTCCGCTTGGGCTTCGATTTTGCGCGATTCCGCCCGACCCTCTGCTTCGATGATGGAGGCGTCTTTCTTCCCCTTGGCGACTTGGCGGGCTTGTTCGGCCTCCTGCTTGCGCTGTTCCACGACGTACTCCGCCTCCTGAGCCTTCTGCTCAGCGATCTGCTTTTGCTCGATGGACGCGGCGTATTCATCTGTAAAGGTGATGTTGCGAAGCACGAAATCCGACAGCAGGAGACCGTTTCGCTCCAGCGCTTCTCTGAGGTCGGCTGTCATCATATCCAAGAGTTGATCCCGTTTTGTGCTGTAAACCTCGTTGACGCGAAATTGGGAGACCGCGTCGCGGATCACACCCCGCACGGTGGGGCGGACCAAGCCGTTGACGTAACGATCCTGCCAGGCGATGTGTACATCAAGGACCCTTTCCGGGTCCAGCGCGAAGATGATCGAAGAATCGATGTACACTTCCTGCCCATCGGCAGTGCGGGCGGCGATGGAATCGTCCCCTGGGATTTCCCCTTCGTGATGGGCGATGGACATGGTGTAGGTGGTCTTAGAGATGGAATAGGTCTTAACAGTTTCCGCGTAAGGGATCACCCAGTGTAGCCCAGGTTGAAGAATGGTGTCCCGGTACCCTTTGGGGGCGACGGCAGAGATCACCACCCCGCGCTCTTGGGGTTGGATGAAGACCAATCCCGCGCTGACGGCGTTAAAGACCAGGGCCAGGACGAGGGCGAGGATGATGCCTGTGAGCGCTCCCCGCGTGGGTTTGTTTTTTCTGGCTCGCAAGACGGTGAGGGCGATGAAGCCGACCACCATCAGCCAGGAAAAGGCCGCTAGTGCAGACACTAAGATGGTAATTTGCATCGTTTGTCTCCTTCAGATATCAATATCAAGGTTGGATATTTACTTCCCCATTATATCCTTTCTCCCTTTTCCTATTTTCCCCCTTCCTCTTTCATATACCTTTTTAATAGGCTCCTCGCTGTTTTATGTGGGTAATCCAAAATCAAGTTTACCTGCAACAAGGTAAGCCATGGTGATTAGATTACGGTTTGTCCTATATCCTCG
>JAWLER010000115.1:0-2816 GCA_041686005.1 Anaerolineales bacterium
CTCGGCGTTTTCTCCGCAATAGGCTACTGGAATGATTACTATTGGCCCTTGGTTATTATTTCAAAAGACGAGATGCGAACGCTGGCCCTTGGTATTGGGCATTTTAAAAGCTTGGAAGGGATGGGAGAATGGCAGCTGTTAATGGCGGCTGCAACCCTGGCAACCATACCCATGATTTTGGTTTTCATCATAGCCCGTAAATCGTTAATCGAAAACATCATCAGCGGAGCGATAAAGGGATGAATCCGGAAATGTTTAAACTCCCCGTTGACCTTCAGGATCTCCAGGAAAGAGACGTTGTCTTTGATATGGACGGAACGTTGATAGAAGGGGATCTGGGAGAAACGGTTTTCTACTGGTACCTGTTAAAATACAGCAACATCAATCTGGCTCCCATCCGAAATAACAAAGGTTTCATTCCTGATGTATTCAAATCGAAAGTCCAGTTTCACGGCACATCAGCACGCGCCCTGAACCGGTATCAAAAATTACTGAAGAGTCGTCAGTATCCCAGGGCCTATGCATACTCTGCTCAATGGATTGAACAGTATGCTGAGGATAATCCATATGATATAACCCAATGGATTCTCGCGCCTCATACACACCCCTTTCAATTCAAGGGGAAAGCCGTTCTTAACCATAAAGACAGAGAGTTTATTCTTAAATTTGGGGCACGTATTAAACCGGAGGTGAAAGACCTTGCCGCGTCTTTCTGTACCGTTGGTGCCCGGATTTGGATCGTTTCCGCCAGCCCTCAACAGGTGTGCGAAGCGGCTGCGGCTATGCTTGATATCAAGCCCTCCCAAGTCATTGGAGCTAAAAAAAGCAACGGGGACATGAGTGTCCCTTGGGGAGAACAAAAGGTTCGTGAACTGCGTACATCCGGGGTCCTCCGTCCCGCCCTGGCGTTTGGGGATAGCGGAGGAGACCGTGAACTGCTGAATTTCGCCGATCATGGCGTTATTATGAAGGACAGCGGGCCAGAACTCCGTCGCGAAGCCCGTCAAAATGGATGGTCGGTATTCCCCGAAGAAAAAAGTTTGCCATAATTGGACTGTGAGGTTATCTTATGAAAGGGAAAAAACAAGAGCTGTACCAGCACATTTTGGGGGGTTTAATGGGGCAGGCTTTGGGGGATGCTTTTGGAATGCCCGCCTATTTGCGCCCCCAAGACACATGGGATCATTACAACGGATGGATAGAAACCTTCCACCCCGGGCCCGACGATCATCCCGCCCACCATGGGTTGAAGGCCGGCCAGATTACGGACGACACCGAACAGGCCATTGCCTTATCGGAATCCATCCTTGAAGAAGGGGGGGTATCCGTGCAGGCTGCCGCGCGCGCAATCGTTCGTTGGTATGACCGCGTGGATGGAGATAATAACCCCTACGTCGGGCCCAGCACCCGCAGAGCCTGCCAGGCACTGAAACAGGGCGCTGATCCCTATGAGACGGGCCTGAGAGGAGATACGGACGGCGGCGCTATGCGCATCTCCCCGGTGGGCCTCATAAATGCTGGAAATGTTGAACAAGCTATCCAGGACACTGTCGCTGCCTGCACCCCTACTCATTTCACAAGGGTTGCTATCTCCGGAGCTGCCGCTGTGTCTGCTGCGGTTGCTACCGCTGTGGGCTCATCATCCAGCCTGCAAGACATTATTCAGGCTGGGATCTATGGCGGCGAACAAGGGGCCAATTACGGCAATATTTGGTTGGGGGCCAGCGTCCCTCGCCGGATCGAACTTGCCGTGGACATCGCCAACCGTGACATTCCGGTCTTCGATCAAATTGTAACCCTGTATGATTTGGTGGGAAGCACTCTGGCCACCAGCGAGACAGTCCCCACTGCCTTTGGGGTTTTCGCTTTAGCGGAGGGGGATCCGGTACTCTGCGCTCGCTATTCCGCTGCGGTGTCAGGAGACGCGGATACGGTCGGAGCGATATCCTGTGCAATCGCTGGCGCCTGGAAAGGAATCGAGGACATCCCTGCGGATTGGATCCAGACGTTAGAAGAAGTCAACGATCAATATGATTTTCAAGGAATCGCCCGGCAGCTAACAGAATTAGCTTGGAAGAGGATGGCATGATAGAGAAAAGTAATGCCCTCACCTTGATAGGGGTGGGAGATCTGGTGGCAGATATAGTCGTGACGATCCCTTCGCTTCCTGTGGAAAAAGACGATTTTATATTAGCGAATGATTTCAGCCTGGAGGCTGGGGGGACATCTAATTTCCTGATCACGGCGTCCCGCCTGGGTGCCTCTGCGGTCGCTTTCGGTTCTCTGGGGGACGATGTTTGGGGGAGGGAAGTTGCTTCCATTCTGAGGTCGGAAAAGGTTGACTTGAGCCCACTGTCCCCTTCGGGGTCCACAACGCGTTCATTAGTGCTTGTGGACGACTCGGGGAGCCATACATTTATCGGAAAATTTGGATCTGGGACTCATCTGCGTTTAGATGACGAAAAGAGGAAAAACATTCAAAATACAGACGCCGTCTTTGCGTCTGGATACAGTCTCCGGGAAGAACATCTCGTTGATCTAACATTGGAGGTTATGAGGTTTGCTGGAGAAACTGATGTTCTTCGCAGTTTTGACCCCGGACCAGCTTTTGCGGGCCTGCCCTCAGATATCCAAGCTGCCATCCTCGGCCTTACCGAGATTCTTTTCCTCACCCGGGAGGAGCTCGAGGTGGTGAGTCCGAAAAGCCTTTCTCCCCTATTCTCTAGAGGGATAAAAACCATTGTGCTCAAGCTGGGCATGGAGGGCTGTGAAGTCCACACCTCTTCTGGTAAAGTGATTAAAGAGGAGGGATTGGC
>JAWLER010000051.1:0-12104 GCA_041686005.1 Anaerolineales bacterium
GCCGACTTCGGTGTATTGGAGGGACAGCAATGACAAAGAAACCCCCACAAAAGGCCCGATAAACGCTCCCCCTGCGATGGAAAGCAATGCCCCTCGTTCTTCGAGAACACGCTGCACGGAGAAGCGCCCTTTGCGCTGTAAAAGGGTCACTACCCACATGACAACCAGGGCAGTCGACATGCGTATAAAATTACCAGATATAGGAGAGAAAACCCCCTCCATACCGTTCTTGGCCAAAACAAGCCCCACGGCCTGACCTGTCGCACCTCCCAGCCCAAAGAATACCCCGCGCACATAATTCTCGTTTTCAGCGCCACGGCGATGGTTTCTCTCCATCACTACCCAGATAACACCTCCCAGGGTGATGAAGATAGCGATAATTTGCAATGGCGATAAGGCTTCTCCCAGGAACACCCAAGCGATCACGGCTGCGATGACTGGCGCCAGGCTCATCATCAACATGGCAATCCGCGGTCCCACCCACACAAAGGACTGGAACAAAAAGGCATCTCCGAGGACCAAACCCACGATCCCTGACAAACCTAACCACATCCACCGTTGGGCACCCGCATGGGTGGGAAAGGGAAAACCCAGAAAGATCCAATGTGCCAATGCCAGAAATAAAAAAGCAAAAACCAGGCGGATCCGGTTTACAACGACTGATCCCACCCTGCGCCCTGCAAGGGTAAACAAGGTTGAATTGATGGCAAAGGCCAACGAGGTCGCTACTGCGGCAAATTCTCCAATCATCTCCATAAACGGGGCTCACACATCAAATCTGCTAGGGGCGATCAACTTGCATTAACGAGCATATATTGTACCCAAGTTTTCAGGATTATTGAACCGCATCATGATATACTCCTTTCAAAATATTCACATTTCTCCACATTCAATCATTGGAGGTAAGCCATGGAATACCAAATCACCGGATCGGTTATGCAAACCGTTGACATCCATCTCAAAAAAGGGGAAGCAGTTTACACCGAATCAGGAGGTATGGCCTGGATGCGCGGATCGATTAAGATGGACACCACAACCCGGGGTGGCGTGATGTCCGGACTGGGACGGATGCTCTCCGGTGAATCCCTCTTTCTGACCACCTACACCTGCGAAAGCCCAGACGGCTTGATCACCTTCACCCCGGAGGTCCCCGGCAAGATCATGGACAGGAAGCTGAACGCTGGCGAGAGTATAATTTGCCAGAAGGACGCCTTTATGTGCGCAGAGGACAGCGTGACATTAGAGACGCACTTCCACAAAAAACTTGGCGCAGGGCTTTTTGGAGGGGAAGGCTTCATCCTCCAAAAAGTCACCGGTCCAGGTCTCGTTTTCCTCGAAATACCTGGGGAAGTGCGAGAGTATACCCTTTCCGCAGGGGAGAAAATCAGCGTTGATCCCGGTCATATCGCCGTGTTTGAACCCACCATTGATTACGATATTGAGCGGGTGAAAGGCGTGAGAAATGTTTTCTTCGGCGGGGAAGGGTTATTCCTGGCTACCCTAAGAGGACCAGGGAAGATCTGGCTTCAGAGCCTACCCCTCTCCAATCTGGCGGCAAAGCTATCCCGCTATATGCCTTCCAGCAAGTGAAGGAATGACTTGTAACTCCCCTCCTCTTTCTCAACCCGGAGAGAGGAAAGGTGTGTTCCATTTTGTTGGGGTAAAAAACAACCCAAAGCAATTTAGAAAAAGGGATGAAAATATCCTTTGGTTTGTATTTAACAGAATGTCTGCGATATAATCCAAAAAACACCGGTTGCATCCGGTCAGCCGTAAGGAGGGTCAGGTGGTGACGGCTCTCCCCGCTAAAGCGGGGAGCTTCTCAGGCTACGCTTGCGGCATCCCGCTACGTTATCGCCTGACCGCCGCGTCCCGGCGGAGAAGTTGATTTAGCTGTCAGCATGACCTGTTTTGTCACCGGGCCTTTATGTCCTCGTGTGACCAGCCAGCACTTCATTACTCGCGAGGTTTTACGTCGCACGAGTTTCGGTGCGACAACCTCATACCTATTCGACCGGAAAAGTGCAAGGAAATTATACCAAGACTCGAGTGGAATGCACAGCAGGAGAAGCGGCTTCGCCGCCCCACATTCCCCTCCCCCTTAAAAGGGGGAGTCCCCTGCGGGAGATTTTATGGATTTACTTAAGGAACGGATTTTAGCAGAGGGGGAAAATTTAGGGGGAGGGATCTTAAAAGTCGACAGTTTTGTCAACCATCAGGTCGACCCCGATTTGATGGACAAAGCAGGGAAAGAATTTGCGCGTCTTTTCAAAGACGTTGGCGCCAATAAGATCCTCACCGCGGAGATTTCAGGGATCGCCCCGGCGGTGACCACAGGGCTGCACATGGGTCTCCCCGTCGTTTACGCCCGGAAACATAAACCGATCACCATGCCCGATCAAGTCCTCCTCACCCTCGCCCCATCTCATACCAAAGGGCGCAAGGTGGAATTGATCGTCTCCCCCGAATATCTCTCCGGTGGTTCCCGGGTTTTGATTATCGATGACTTCCTGGCCACCGGCGCAACGATTTTAGGGTTGGTCCGCCTGGCGAGGACAGCTGGATCCGAGATCGTGGGCATCGGCACCCTGATCGAAAAATCGTTTGAAAAAGGCCGGGAACGTTTGGAAGAATTGGGGATTCCTATCCACTCTCTCGCGTCGATAAAGGCCATGGAAGGGGATGAGATTATCTTTGATTAGGAAACCATGCATGATACCCTGGTAATCCTCGATTTTGGATCGCAGTATGCCCAACTCATCGCCCGTCGAATCCGGGAAAATAATGTGTACTGCGAATTGCTGCCCTGGAACACCCCTGCAGAGCGCGTCCTCGCATGTAATCCTCAAGGGTTTATCCTCTCCGGCGGTCCCGCGTCTGTGTATGCAGCTCAAGCCCCTACCATACCTGATTACCTCTTTGAAACGGAAGCGCCTATTTTGGGTATCTGCTACGGCATGCAAGCCTTGACCCATGCTTTGGGGGGGCGCGTCTTACCCAGTGATAAGCAGGAATATGGACAGGCCGCACTGCAGGTGAAACGGCCCAATCCTCTCCTGCCTGTCGGTGCTTATCAGGCCTGGATGTCCCATGGAGACCGGATAGAGCAATTGCCCCCGGGATTTGAAACCCTTGCTGAAACGGAAAATTCCCCCATCGCTGCCATGGGGGATAGATCTCGAAACTACTACGGGGTTCAATTTCATCCTGAAGTCCGACACACGGAAAACGGCGCTGAAATACTGGGACGCTATGCAACCCAAATCTGCGCGGTAAAGGCGGATTGGACGCCCCTTTCTATCGTCGAAGAGAGCGTCTGTAAAATCCGCGACCAGGTAGGGAATGAGAAGGTATTGTCCGCGGTAAGCGGAGGCGTGGACTCCAGTGTCGCCACCGCTCTCGTTCACAAAGCGGTGGGCGATCAACTACACGCGGTGTTCGTGGACACTGGTTTATTGAGAAAGGGGGAAGCGGATCAGGTGATCGCCACGTTTCGGGATCACATCGGCGTCCAACTCCAACCCGTGCATGCTGTGGAAGAATTCCTATCGGACCTGAAAGGGATCAAAGATCCCGAAAAGAAACGGTCGTTAATTGGGAACCGGTTTATTAGGGTTTTCGAGGAACAAGCTCGGGCGTTGGGCATGCCAAAATACCTTGTTCAAGGCACGATCTACCCCGACGTGGTGGAATCCCGGGGGCCTGACCGCGCCCAAGTGGCCCGAATTAAAACCCATCACAATGTGGGGGGACTTCCTGAGGAGATGGACTTCGAACTCATCGAGCCCCTCCGTTATTTATTCAAAGACGAAGTGCGAAAAATCGGGCTTTCGCTGGGACTCCCTCCGGACATCGTCTGGCGGCAGCCCTTTCCCGGTCCCGGGCTGGCCATCCGGGTCATCGGTGAGGTCACCTGGGAGCGATTGGAGCGGTTGCGGGACGCGGACGCCCTCTTTTTAGAAGCCTTGAAAGAAGCAGATCTCCTGAGGATAAAGTCGCAATCTCACATTGACATCCCCGGCATGACCACCTCTACAGGCACCGCCCAGGCCTTTGCCGTCCTGCTTCCTGTGCAGTCGGTTGGCGTGATGGGGGATCAACGGACCTACCAGGATGTGATCGCCCTCCGGGCGGTGACCACGGACGATTTTATGACCGCGGATTGGGCCAGGTTGCCTGAAGATCTCCTGGCCCGAGTCAGCAGCCGCATCGTCAATGAGGTGGAGGGGGTGAATAGGGTGGTGTACGATATCACCAGTAAACCCCCCAGCACGATCGAGTGGGAGTGACCATCCTCCGCTGCGTCGCCGTCGGCTTGATCGTTCTTTAAGCATGTCATCCCTAACGAAGTGAGGTCCTTGCAGGGATCGATTGGTCATGGTCATCGCCTATGGTAAAAAAAGGGGGTGGTTTTTCATAGGCGATGTCTTTAATCAAATCACCGTCCCCAGGATCCTTCCGCCTTCAGCGTCAGGACAACACAGGACGGCGAGGGCGATGAGAATAGGTAATTCGCCCACGGGGACGTCGGCTCGATCGCGGAAAGGCAGATCCCCGCGATGTCCTCCGCTCGGGAAAAGTAAGATCCTCCCCCCATTCTCCTCTTAATAAAGGGAGGTGGGGACTACCGCCTGACTACAGAGACGATTACACAATCCAATTCGCGAAAGACAATATATAATCAATGGTAAGAACAACACACAAGGAAGACGCGGGAGAGAAAAGACACCATGCGCATTGACTACCATACAGGGCCATTTCAAGGACAAATCCAAAACGGGCTTTCAGTTCTCAAAGAAAAGGACGCCGTACAGCGGATCTGGGACAGGGATCACACCCTTTGGAAGCCCGATCCTGAAGAGATCACCAACCGTCTGGGCTGGCTGGACACCCCCAAACGCATCCAAGACTCCCTGCCAAGGATCCAATCCCTGGTGGATGGCCTCCAAAATGAGGGGGTTACGGATGTCTTGCTCCTGGGTATGGGAGGATCCAGCCTCGCCCCCGAACTCTTCAGCTTGATTTTCGGCGACGATTCCTCTCCATTCTCCCTGGCGGTACTGGACAGCACGGACCCAGAAGCTGTCCGCATCTACCGGGAAAGTCTCGATCCCCAACGGACCCTGTTCATCGTTGCCACCAAGTCCGGGAGCACGGTGGAGACCCTGTCATTCTTTAAATATTTTTATCAATGGACAGAAGAAACAGTAGGCGCTTCACAAACCGGCGAGCATTTTATAGGGATCACAGACCCGGGAAGCAGTTTGATCGAATGGGGCCAACGCCTGGGCTTTCGAGATCTCTTCCTCAACGACCCCAATATCGGGGGGAGGTATTCCGTCCTCTCCTACTTCGGGTTGGTCCCCGCTGCCCTGGTAGGCGTTAACCTTAAAAAACTTCTCTCTCACGCTCAAGAGATGATGGAATCATGCCAACCCCGGGCCGATCTAGGAGAACACCCCGGGGCTGTGTTAGGAAACACCCTGGGCATATTGGCTGAAAATGGACGGGACAAAGTCACCTTCAGCACCTCGCCCGCCCTGGCCAGTTATCCGAACTGGATCGAACAACTGCTGGCGGAAAGCACAGGGAAAGAGGGCAAGGGGATCCTGCCCGTGGTCGGCGAACCTTTAGGGACGCCGGAGGTTTATAGGGAAGACCGTGTCTTTATCCACCTTTCCATGGGGGACAAAGTCGCCCCTCCGGAGGTTTTTGAAACCCTCCGCCAAGCCGGTCACCCCGCCATCCATATCCAGTTGGACGATCTTTACGAATTGGGAGCGCTGTTCTTTTTGTGGGAGTTCGCCACAGCGGTGGCTGGAATCCATCTGGGCATCAATCCCTTCGACCAACCCAACGTGGAAAGCGCCAAAATCCGGGCCAAGGAGATGGTGGAAAGGTATGAGAAAGAAGGGTCTTTGCCTGAAGGAGACACCTCTCCCCTGACTTGGGATCGATTGTCCACTTTCATCGAAAACCACATCCAAGAGGGCAGCTACCTCGCCATCCAGGCCTTCATCCCCCCAACCGAACCCAACCAAACCTTACTAAACCGGCTCAGAGTCAAACTCCGGGATGAATTCAACTTGGCCACCACTCTGGGATTTGGACCCCGCTTCTTGCATTCCACCGGACAGCTCCACAAAGGAGACGCTGGAAAGGGGCTCTTCATTCAATTCACCTCCCGCGCGGAGGAGGACATCCCCATCCCCAAAAAACCGCGTGGGAACAAGTCCTCAATCGATTTTGGGACCCTGAAACGCGCCCAAGCGCTGGGGGATGCCCAAGCGTTAACAGACGCCGGCCGCAGTTTGATCCGCTTTTCATTGGGGAAGGACCCGGAGAGAGAACTGGATCAATTTTTAAAAGCTTAGAAGTATAAACCTGGAGGAGTAAAAATCATGAAACTGGCGATGATCGGCTTAGGAAAAATGGGCGGGAACATGTCCCGTCGTTTGCTGCAGGGCGGTCACGAAGTCGTAGGGTACAACCGGAGCCCCGAAAAAACTGAGAATCTGGCCCAGGAGACCGACCTGGAAGCGGCTTTCTCGCTCCAGGAGGTAGTAGATACCTTACCGGAGAGAAAAGTGATCTGGATCATGGTCCCTGCCGGGGCCCCCATTCAATCCACCATAGAGGAATTAAAACCTTTTTTGAAAGCGGAGGATATCATCATCGACGGCGGCAATAGTAATTACAAGGACACATTAAAACGGGGCGATCAGCTGGCGAAAGAAGGGATTTATCACATTGACGTAGGGACAAGCGGCGGGGTTTGGGGGCTGGAAGAGGGATACAGCATGATGGTGGGCGGTGATGAAGAACCGGTGGACTACATCACCCCCCTGCTGGAAACCCTCGCCCCCGGGGCAGATCAGGGGTGGGGACATGTCGGCCCGCGTGGTTCCGGCCACTTTGTGAAGATGATCCACAACGGAATCGAGTACGGGATGATGCAAGCCTACGCGGAAGGGTTTGAGATCTTGAAAGCCAAGGAAGACTTTGATCTCGATCTCCATCAGGTGGCTGAGATCTGGCGCTTTGGGAGCGTAATCCGTTCCTGGCTCTTGGACCTCACCGCCCAGGCTTTGGAAGATAACCCCACCATGGAGGGTATCGATGACTGGGTGGACGACAGCGGGGAGGGAAGATGGACAGTCTTCGAAGCCATCGATCTGGATATCCCTGCCCCGGTGATCACCTTGGCGCTGCAGTCTCGCCTTGTCAGCCGGATGGAGGACAGCTTCGCCCACAAACTCCTGGCAGCCATGCGTAACCAGTTCGGAGGGCATGCCATCAAGAAAGAATGACAAATTACCCTACATCATGCACACACTCGGAAGGAGATCCAAAACGATGTATGACTATAAAGAACAAGTAGTGATCGTCACCGGGGCCGCCGGCAACCTAGGCTCAGCGGTGTCCAAAGCGTATCTTGACGCAGGAGCCACCCTGGTGCTCGTGGACCATAAAGCGGACCGTTTGCGGGAACTTTTCCCCGAATTGGCCTCTATGGAGGGGCATTATCTGGCGAATTCGATCGACCTCACCCAACCAGAAGACGCAGAACATGTGGTCCAAGAGACGATGAATCGCTTCGGGCAGATCGATGTAATCGTCAACACGGTAGGTGGATTCACGATGGGGGAGAAGGTCTACGAAATGGACTTAGAAACCCTAAACAGGATGATGCAGCTCAATGCTCGGACCTTTTTGCTCACCAGTAAGTTCGCCGTCCCTCATATGTTGGAAGCGGGCAAAGGGAAAATCGTCAGCATTGGCGCCCGTCCCTCCCTGGAAGGGAAAGCGAATATGGGGGCCTACAGCGTGGCCAAATCAGCGGTGCTGCGCCTGACAGAAGCCATGTCCAGCGAATTAAAGGGGGAGGGGATCAACGTCAACTGCGTCCTGCCCGGTACCATCGACACCCCACCCAACCGGGAAGCCATGCCCAACGCGGATTACGCCAAATGGGTCAAACCGGAATCCCTGGCCGAAGTCATCCTTTTCCTGACCTCTGACGCCGCCCGGGACATCCACGGCGCAGCCGTACCGGTATACGGGAGTTAACGCCACATGTCCACCCCTTACCCGACAACCATCCTCATCTTCGGCGCCTCCGGGGACTTGACACACAGAAAGCTTATCCCGGCCTTATATAACCTGTACCGAAAAGACCGCCTCCCCAAAGGAACCCGCGTCGTCGGCTCCTCCCGCTCTGAATTCGCGGATCGCGAATTTCGGGTTCATTTAGAAAAAGGCCTCCAGGAATTCAGCGCCGATACCTATAAAAAGGACCTCTGGGAGGAATTCTCCCAAACAGTCACCTATGAAGCCGGTGATCTGACCGCGCCGGGGGATTTCGAACGCCTGCTGAAAACCCTCGACCAGCTTGAAGACCAACCCACCAATCACCTTTATTATCTGGCCATCGGCCCTTCGCTGTACAAAGAAGCGATCGCAAACCTCGGAAAAGCGGGCTTACATCGTGAAAACGACGGCGAGAATGGCCCCTGGCGGCATGTGGTGATCGAAAAACCCTTCGGCCATGATTTGCAATCCGCCCAGGCATTAAACGAAGCCATCCATGAGGTTTTTAAAGAAGAGCAGATATACAGGATCGACCATTACCTGGGGAAGGACACCGCTCAGAACATCCTCTTCTTCCGGTTTGCCAACACCATCTTCGAACCCGTCTGGAACAGAAACTACATCGATAACGTGCAAATCACGGTTGCGGAGAGCATCAATGTCGGACACCGGGGAGAATATTACGATAAAGCCGGTGTGTTCCGGGATATGTTCCAAAATCACCTCATCCAGCTGCTCTCTCTGGTGGCCATGGAACCCCCCGCATCCTTTGATGCCAACGCCATCCGCAATGAAAAGGTAAAATTGCTCAACGCCGTTCGACCCATCCTCATTCAGGATACTGTGGCAGCCCAGTATGAGGGTTACTGTCAAACGGATGGGGTGGCAGAGGGATCCCGGACCCCAACTTTCGCAGCGCTGAAGATGAACGTCGACAACTGGCGCTGGAAAGGGGTCCCATTTTACCTCCGCTCCGGAAAGGCTTTGAAAAGAAAGGTGACGGAATTAACCATCGAATTCCAGAAACCCCCTCACCTGATGTTCGGCCTTACCGACGCCAGTGAGTTCTCCCCCAATATGCTCTCGCTCTGCATTCAGCCGGACGAAGGGACCCACCTTAAATTCCAGGCCAAGGTACCCGATACGGAACAGGACATGCGTTCCGTGGATATGGAATTCCATTACGCAGATGTGTTTGAGGATGTGACCATCCCTGATGCTTACGAACACCTCCTGTTGGAAGCATTGGAAGGAGACCCCTCATTGTTCACCCGCCATGACAGCATCGAAGCGGCGTGGCGGCTGATCGATCCTGTCATAGAACGTTGGGATGACCGCAACACCGGATCTATCGCCACCTACCAGCCTGGCACATGGGGGCCCCAAGAAGCCCAAGACCTGCTTGCCGAAGAGGGACGGGTATGGCGTAAAGGCTGCGGCACCCATGGTAAGATCATCACCCCTCTTACATGACGTTATCTGATCAAAGATGAGGGTCAAACACCAACCCCAAAAGGGGAAAACAGGGCCCAAGGGCTGCTTTTTTTCCCCTCTCTGAGCCTCTTAAGCCGTTTTTATACCCTTCTAATACACCAAACCTTAACAAAATCACAGCTGTGATATAATATAGGCGTACGGGGATGAAAGGCTTCGACGGAAGAAGTTGACCCCGGACTGCGAGCCGAGAGGCGC
This sequence comes from Anaerolineales bacterium, assembly GCA_041686005.1. Lineage (GTDB taxonomy): Bacteria > Chloroflexota > Anaerolineae > Anaerolineales > UBA11858 > B10-G9. Next base: position 9,784 of record JAWLER010000051.1, read on the forward strand.
TGAAGCTCGTAAAATCAGCGCAAACATTAAGTGCCAACCGCACTGACTATGCTGCTATGCCTCTCGCTGCATAAGCGTGAGGAAAGCAGACGGTTGCTGTAGAAAGCAACCTCGTCCATCTTCTCCTAACTCCTGCTGGGGAAGAGCGGACGTCGGAAGGCAGGAGTGCACCCCGGTGACGCCGCTACCCGGGCTTAAGAGGGACCTTAGGCTCCCAGCGGCTCGTCAGGTGACGCTTTCGTTTGGTGTAGCCCACCTGACAAAAAGAAACGCCTAACTACGCTCGTAGACGTCCGAGCGGTTGAATCTTTCGGACGCGGGTTCGATTCCCGCCATCTCCACCTGATAGGGCAAGGCTCATCCGTGAACAGGATTGAGCCTTCTCTTTTTAACGGTCGATTGATGGTAAAATCACTTGGACTACACGGAGAAAGAAGACGAAGGAGCGCTATGAACAAGGAAGCATACGATGTCATCGTCATCGGCGCGGGTCCCGCGGGATATGTAGCGGCTATCCGGGCCGCACAATTGGGTCAAAAGACCGCCATCATCGACAAGCAGTGGTTGGGCGGGGTGTGCTTGAATGTCGGCTGCATCCCTTCCAAGGCCTTGCTGAAAAACGCTGAAGTGGCTTACACCCTTCGCAATCGAGGGCGTGAATTGGGTTTTTCGTTTGAAACCCTGGACATCGAGTACAGCAAAGCGGTACAAAGAAGCAGACGGGTTTCCAATCGTCTGACCAGGGGTGTCGGATTCTTGATGAAAAAAAACGGGGTTGATGTCTACATGGGCTCAGCGCAGCTTGATACCAAAGAGAGGGTCACCGTCCTGGACGAAGAGGGAAACGAACAGCAACTGACCGCCCCAAACATCGTCCTCGCCACAGGCGCTCAATCCCGCCTAATCCCAGGCATAGAGGTGGACGGGGAGCGGGTCCTGACCTATCTGGAAGCCATCCTCCAGGAACACCTCCCCGATTCCGTGGTGATCATTGGCTCCGGCGCTATCGGAGTGGAATTCGCCACCCTATGGAACGCCTACGGCGTGGATGTGACCATCGTGGAAATGCTCCCCCGCCTGGTCCCTCTGGAGGATAAGGAAATCAGCGCTGAACTGGAGAAATCCTTCAAAAAAGAGCGCATCCACGTCCTCACGGAGCACACGGTTCAAGACATCAAAACGACTGCAGGGGGTGTAGAGGTCCTTGTCTCTCACGGGGAAGAAACGAAGAACATCAGCGCTGAGCAGGCCCTGGTGGCTGTTGGATTCAAACCGCACACAAAGGGATTGGGGTTAGAAGGCGTGGGCGTGGAAACCACAGAAGGTGGGGCGATCGCCATTGATGAGCGCATGGCCACCAATGTGCCGGGTATTTGGGCCATCGGGGATGTGACCGCAAAATTGATGCTGGCCCATGTGGGCTCTGCCCAGGGTATCGTCTGCGCGGAAAACATCGCCGGGGCAGACACCGTGACCCTGGACTATGAGATGATGCCCCGGGCCACTTATTGCCATCCCCAAATCGCTTCCTTTGGACTCACCCCCGCGCAAGCTGAGGAGCGAGACATTCCCTTCAAAACAGGGACATTCCCCTTTCAAGCCAATGGGAAAGCCCTTGGATTGGGAGACTACCAGGGCTGGGTCAAGATCCTCGCCCACGCGGAAAACGGTGCATTGATCGGCGCGCACATGATCGGTCCTGAGGTCACGGAACTGCTTCCCGAGCTCACCCTCGCTGAAAGCCGCGGCGTCCCTATTGAAGCTGTCGCCCGCAATGTGCACGCCCATCCCACGTTAAGTGAAGCCCTCATGGAAGCAGCCCATGCGGTCTCAGGAGACGCAATTCACATATGAAAAAGATCCGGGGTATGAAAAGACTCTTCAGAGGCGTCAATGAAACCGTTCTGGCGATCTCCTTTGCCCGTTTCACGGACGCGCTGGGGAACAGCCTGATCTACGTCCTGCTCCCCATTTACATCGCCTCCATGCCCTCACCCAGGATCTCCTGGTCGGAACCTGTCCTGGTGAGTGTGGTCATCGCGCTCTACGGGTTGGTCAACACGATCCTGCAGCCTTTTATTGGGGTGTTAACCGACCGGCTGCCCTACCGCAAGCCCATCATCACGGTTGGATTGTTTTTAATGGCCGCCGGCACCCTGGCCTTCGTCTTTTCCAATCAGTATTCCAACCTGCTCCTCATCCGCGCCCTGCAGGGCGTTGGAGTGGCTTTGACGGTCCCGGCCTCCCTGACTTTGATCAACGCCTCCACCGAGAAAGAAACCCGGGGCAGAGCGATGGGGTTTTACAGCACACTGCGACTG
>JAWLER010000016.1:0-45973 GCA_041686005.1 Anaerolineales bacterium
CGCTTTTCGCCCACACCGCCTTCACAGCCATGATCCCCGATTCCGTCGCCAGGAGTTCAAAACTTACCTCGCTGAGTTCTGTCAGCATCCAGTCCAATACCGCCCACTGCTGCAAACTTCCGGTTTGTTTACCAGAGAATGGGGTAAACAACCATTCTCGATTTTTTTGCCTCAGTACTATCTGTTGCTTACGGGAGAACGGAAAAACACCGTCTCCGGTTTTTTTTATAGCCCGCTGGCTGAACCAACGGTTTGGCTCCCGGTCAGGTTTGCCTGGCCTGAGAAAGGGAAAAAACCCTTACATTGGGTATCAATGTAAAGTTCATCAACAATTATGATTAGGCCAATTGAAATTCAAGGGCAACACTACCCAGAGAAAGGGAAGTATAAGTCTTGGGGTCAGGATTTTTAAACTGATGGAAAATTAACCCTCTGAGATCTCGATTTGCGTTGATAATTCTTCGATCTCCTCCTCAAAGGAACGCAGTTTCTGGTAAGCATGCTGATTTTTTTCCTGTTCAGCGCGGACAAAGCGTGTGTAGGGGGCAATGGTGTCCCTGATATCCTGCAGACTACGTTCTATCTCATGTTCAAAGTGATTTCCCAGCGAGGCGGTCAATTTTTCACGCATGGTTTGTAATTTTTTATGCATGGCTTCTTTGGCTTGCCTGCGCTTTGCGGGGATAACGAAGATGCCCAAGGCTGCTAACACTCCGGCCACCAGGATACCGGTCACATCCGCAGCCAAAGTAGAGGCCAGGATGGTCACTAATGTCCCCAGTCCAACCGCACCAGCACCAAGCGCAGCGGTGGCTGCCACAGCGTTTTGAGCTCCGCGGGCAATTTCCTTAGCCTCCCGCTTTTTATCATAGCTTTCTACCACCCTGTTAGCCTCTTTGTGGATGCTGTTGATCAGCCGTTCCCGATCATAATGGAATGTGCCGATATCCCCCACCATCCTTTCGCGATGCTTTTGTCGGCCTTCCGCGATATGATCCGTCACTGCCTGCCATTGACGGAGATTGGCATCCACAAGCCAGTCCACGATTCCCGTGACCTTCCGTTCAATCCTTTCGGGGACATCATCGATCACCTGTTTTTCGAACGCTTTCTGGATTTTTTCCTTCTTGACCAGATCGAAAATGCGGCCCAGGCGAATGGTTTCCGAGAAGAATTCATCCCCCCGCTGCTCCATTTCCAGCAGTATTTTGAGGATATCGGACATCCTCAGTTGGAAGGTTTCCAACATCTCCTTCCGGAAATAATCCAACTGTTTTTCCACATCCTCGATGGTTTGTAGATCCTGTTTGAGAACCTTTAACCGATGAGCGAAATAGTCCGCATACTGGGATGAAATATACTTTCCAACCCCGAGGGGATTGAGAAGTTTTAGCTCTAATCGGCTTTCCTGATCGAGGGATTCCACAATATATTTTTCCAGCGCACCAAACCGGCTTTTCCCCCATAGTTCCGGTTGACCCTGTTTCGCTTTTAAGGCCTGTTGGGAACTTACGGGAAAGATCTCCGGTTCAATGTCCAAGGTTTTCCGAACGTTCTCCGCCAGAAAAGTCTCGATCTCCTTCAATGACTCAGTGGAGGGCAGGATGTCGATCTTATTGACCACAATGACAACCTTTTTTCCCCAATCTCGGATCTGTTCCAAAAAAAGCCGTTCGCTTTCCGTGAAGGGTCTGTCCGCTGAGGTGACAAAGAGGATCAGGTCGGACCGGGGGATAAACCTGGTGGTAATCTCCTCATGTTCGCGGATGATGGCATTGGTGCCTGGGGTATCCACGATGCTGATCTCCTTCAAAAACGCCACGGGGGCGGTTTTCCCCTCAATATTTTCACCGAGTCGAAAACTTTCCATGGAATCCCCATGGCGGAGGATATTCACCTTTGTGGTGGTCGGAGTGACGCCTTCTTTGAGCATTTTCTCTCCCAGCAAGGCGTTAATGAAAGCGCTTTTTCCCGAATTGAATTCCCCAACCACCACCAGCAGGAAGAAATCGTCCAACTGCTGTATGGATTCCTGGAGGGCGTTTTGATCTTCCTTTTTAACCCCGTAATCTGCCAGGGTCAATTGAAGCTCGTTGAGCAGTGTCCGTTCCCTCTTGAGCAGTTTCTGCTGTTCTTTGGATAGAATTTCCATAGATCCTCATTTATCCCTAAAAATCGATTCTATTATACCTGATCACCTTATGAAGGGTTATTCCCCAGACGATAACAGGATAGGTATGAGGACATTCAAAAGAAATATAAGAATGAAATACCCCAGCAACTTGAAGGATTATAGGAGGGACGGAGATGTGCCACCTTAATGGTATTTTGGGCTTATTTTTCCAAGTTGATTTGTGGTATCCGTGAAAATCCGCTATCGTATATTATTCAGTAATTTTAAAACCCCCCAATCATATTCGAACGAAGTCTGTCAGCGAAACTAAGAGCTCCTCAACCTGTGTAGCTTGTCGGTTTTTTCAAGAGTCAATTCGTCTCCGAGTGTTTCACTCAATTCCAATAAAGCCTTGAGATGGGAAACATCGTCAACCGCTGCCCACCTGAAAAATATCAAGCATCGGGGCTGAACCCTACAAACGGATCACGGATCCACAATACTTACAGGTAATGCTTTCCATCCCTCGCAGCACGACCTGATCGATCACCGCGCCGCAGTTGGGGCATTTGGTGGGTGCTTCCTTAACTTTTTCTACAGCTTCCTCGTCAATAGGTATCGCCCGCGTGGCGTCAAACTCCTTGGCTTTGGCGCGGTTGATCAGCGCTATCCAGTCATCGCCAGGCTGCCAGATGTGCAAATGGACGACATCAAAGGGCGCACCGCTGCCCATGCGCACCTCGATATAATCATCCTTGTTCAAGAAACCCTCTTTGCGAGATTTGGTCTCTTCAATCAGCGCCAGGGGGACATCCCAGAGCATCTCTTGGACCAACTCTTTCTCCGTGGGCACGAAAAGGACTTTTTTGGTGGTCACCTTTTCCTTCTGCTCAAAAATAAGACGCTGGTCCGTTAAATACAGCACGCCTTGCGGATCCTCTTTGCGCTTTTTTCCGCTTTTCGCCCACACCGCCTTCACAGCCATGACCCCGGATTCTGTCGCCAGAAGATCAAAACTCGCCTCGCTGAGTTCTGTCAGCATCCAATCCAGTTCATCCAGGTGATGTTCTGCTCTGTGGACCTCGCTGCTAAATTGGTCATACATGCCATGGATGCTGCGTTCGGCTGCCTCAACCCGGTTTTCCAAGGATTCCAGCTTTGGCTTCAACTCATTCACCCGGGGTTGCAAGGCTTTTGGATGTCCGCTTTCTCCCGCCAGTTGGGATATTTGCCTCTCCAGAGGACGCAAAGACCGCTTCAAAGCCTCCGCTTCTTTTTCGATCTGCTCCTGAAGGTCAGGCGCGATCCGGGCCCATTCTTTCTGAAGATCTGCTGCTTTTTCTTCCAGATCTTTCTCAAAGGCATACCCACGCTCGCGCAGAGAGATGATCCGCCGATCCATGCCATGGACCAATGTCCCTACATCCTCCACTTGATCCCGGACCTCCGACATACGAACCGAAGACTGTAAATCACGCAATGAAGATTGCAGGTTTCGAATGTCATTCTTCATTTGCTCGGCTGGGCTTTGTTCTGACATACCATCTCCTTATCCAAATCCTGAATGTCTTTATTCTACCTGAATTTCCCAATCTGAAAACCAAGAATTACCTTTTCATGATTTGAAAAAAGGATGCACTGCTAGATTCGAAACCCGCACCATAGTATCTTCTAATCGATTTTTATGCTGGACATCTTTTAAAAACTCTGGAAGTTGTTTAATACCCTCAAGAAATATTTGAGTTAATGCCTGAGAAATATCCATCAATATCCTCCCTTGAAACAAGAAATGGACATAAGGATTTCATAGCCATGTCCCATAATGGCACACACCGAAAACTGATCATTTCGTTCTAATTTTCTATTCCATTGTGTAAGTTTTGGGTCCCTTCCTGGCCTGCGCATGAGGTCATAAGACAGGGATTGGACAAAACAAGGATGTTTTTGTGCCCTGTTTTTGGGTTCAGTTCATTATTGAGGGGCGGTTTTAATTTCCCTTGGATGTTTATTGAGGAAAAATGTGAGGGCGTTGGGGAGATTTCATCTGTGGTTTCTCTTTAGGAAGATCTGCCCTCGAACCATAAACCGTGATTTTCTTGTCGTTGATTTTAAAGTAAACCAAGGATGCGTTGTTGCTTTCGTCCCTTTCGCGGACGATGTTGTCCGGGTCGACGATGTTTCGCAGAGCATAGATTCCGGGGGCCAAATCCCCTACATTCAAAGACTGGCCCTCGTACCAGTAGTGGTAGACATCTGTCCACCCAACCAAGAGCCCTTGGCGTTGATTTTCGCAGATGAGGTAGATCGGCGACGGTGCTGGGGTTCCAGCCAGTGGTATATCTGGGGCTGGATCGACATCAGACATGCAGTAGCTGATCTTACCGCTGGACTGCAGTTTCTGCCCAAGCATGCCTTGCGGTGACGTGCTCCAGATCTCGTAACGGACAAAATCATCCAGGTGCCAGTGGTAGTGCGGTGCATGGTAAATGAACCGGCCTACCTCATGTTCAGTTTTCGCCTCCCATTGCGTATAGCATACACGTTGGTAGACAACGGAAACCTCTTTCTCAGGCTTGTTAATTGCCCTCAATTCGAGGGGCCCCGTTCCAATGTTGATGATGGTATTTCCAAAGCGCAAATGAGGTCCACCATCCAACCAGGCCACCTTTTCCACCTTCAGGTCATGGGGTGGGAGGACGGTAAGATCCGGCAGGAGCGGATCGGATTCAGCTGCCGATGTCCTTGCGCCATCCCTTGTCGCACCGGTTTCAGAATCCGCCATTTTCTTGTATAAATTAGGTCCAGTTTCCGGTCCGGCTGCTGCGGCACCATCCGCAACGCTGAGCCCGACTATAAACCCAAGCAGGATCGCTACCAGTAAAGTCTTTAAGAGCCAACTTTGAGCAAAAAATAATTTTCCAGAAGAACGGTCTCCTTTCATGTGAACAATTGACATAGATCGGTTTCCTCTTTCCATTTTTATGATTTGAGATTTGCTTTTCGAGTCCTTACAGGGTAAACACCTAAACTTTGGTTAGACATCGAACCGAACGGTTCTTTCTTTTCACCGGCAAGTTTGAATAATTATATCATATAAATCATAAAAAAGAATCTATTCCTATCCTACAGGTTGAAATTTTTATATCCTATTAATCAATGGGTTTCCCAGCAGATGTCAGCCAAATCAGATAAATTATTTTTTGATCAGAGGTGATCTCGGAAGAACGCTACCGTTCGCATAATGGCCTGGTTGAAATAGGGGGAAATAAGGTTGTGCCCTCCGCCTTCATAGGCGTAGAATTCGTACACCTTATCGTGTTCCTGTAAAGCCTGGACCAGGTCCAATGAGTATTGGATACTGACCACTGAGTCATCCTCCGCGTGGTGGATCTGGATAGGGCTGTTGAGATATTCGATATGTCCCGTGAGGGACACGGCCTGCCAGTATTCAACGCCGGGGTCAGGTCGACCGTAGGTTTCGAAGATCTGCTGTGACCGCCGCATCGAATTTGATGCTTCCTGGTCCTCCGGGGTTGGAGGGGGCTTGTACGTCTCGTCGCTGATGCCGTATTTGACAAAATCGTCATAGCTGTACACCGCTCCGGCCCAGATCACACCAGCCTGGATCTCCGGTTCGATCAACATTGCCCGCAGCACCAGGTTTCCGGCCATGCTGTGTCCCCACATCCCGATCCCCTGGGGATCGATGATATCTAGTCTTTGTAAGCTTTTTAGGGCGGATATGGCATCAATGGTATAGCCGGGCGAGAAATAGGATCCGGTGGGCTGGCCCTCCGACTGCCCATGGCCCCGGTAATCGATCTTGAAGACCACAAATCCGCTCTCGGCCAGGTAGTCCACATAAGCATGATATCGTTCCGTGGTCTGGTATTCCGTGGGTGGGATATAGCCGTGATTGAAAACGATCGCTTTATAGCCCTCTTGTGGAGGATCGCCCAAAGGGATGGTCAACAGACCGTAAATTTTGTACCCCTCAGAAAGGTAACTGACGATATGACGGTGATATCTGTTATTCCGGGGCAGCGTTTCCTCAAAAGTTATCTCGCTGCCCACGATCTCCAAATCGCGCAGATAATCAATGGTCAGATCTTCACCAATCTCAAAGGCGAGCTCCGTCTCTGTCGGGGGTGGCGAGCCCGTTTCAGTCGGGTCCTCTGTCTCCTTAGGTGTGGGAGAGGGGACCGGTGAGGCGGTGGGGGTCGGGATTCTGGTTGCCGTTGATTTCATCGATTCTGCAGGCGGCGGAGAGGGTTGCGGATTGGGGTTTCCGGATGGGTACATACCCAATGCGCTGCACCCTGCAACGAAGAACAAAACGGCGACTATACCACAGATTAAGCTACTTTTTGGGGACATAACACCTGACTTACCACAAATAAATGCTTGTTATCAACTATTTGAGAGAGGTTTTCTCATCTCATCCCTCATCATCCCCCACCAGCTCCAGCTGCCTTTGGTAAAGCTGGCTGTACAACCCATCCTGGGCCAACAAATCTCGATGGCTTCCCACCTCTCGGATGTGGCCTTCCTCCAGGGCGATGATTTTATCCGCATCCCGGATGGTGCTCAAGCGGTGGGCGATCACCAGCGCTGTGCGTCCCTTCATGACTTCCTCCAAAGCCTGCTGGATGAGATATTCAGCCTCAGCATCCACAGACGAGGTCGCTTCATCGAGGATGAGGATGCGCGGATCGGCCAGAATGGCCCGGGCCAGCGACAACCTTTGCTTTTGTCCGCCGCTTAATTTCACCCCGCGTTCGCCGATCTCGGTCTCGTAGCCCTCCGGCAACCCCTGGATGAAATCGTGGATGTAGGCTGCCTTGGCTGCTTCAATCATCTCTTCCTCGCTGGCATCTGGGTTGCCGTACAGAAGGTTTTCCCGCACCGTGGTGTTGAATAAAAACGTGTCCTGGAGGACGACCGCTATGTGTTTCCGGAGGGATTTCACCTCCACATCGCGGAGGTCATGGCCGTCCACAAGAACCCTGCCCTGATCGGGATCGTAAAACCGGCACACCAGGTTGGCGATGCTCGTCTTCCCCGCCCCGCTGGGGCCCACCAGGGCGACCGCCTGCCCCGGTTCCATGTGGAAGGAGATGTCATGAAGGACATTTTTGTCCTCAGCATCGGCTCCCTTGTCTTCGTCCGCGTAGCGAAAATGGACTCGATCAAAGACCACTTTTCCTTCGATCTCATCCAGGACAATCGCATCGGGAGCCTCTTGGATATTGGACTTTCTGTCCAATAGTTCAAAAATGCGCTCCCCGGCGGCGATGGCTTGCTGGAAGGTGTTATCCACTTCCGTCAGGCGCCTGAGCGGTTCATAGAAGGAGATGATGTAGGACAGGAACGCCACCAGCGTCCCCAAGGTAAGCCGGCCGTTGACGACCAGACGGGCGCCAAAACCCAGCACCAGAGCGCCTCCCAGGGAGGAGATGAAACGAAAGGCCGGAAAGAATAAGGACCAGGTGCGGATAGCATGGACGCGTTCCTGCAAATAATCCTGGCTGACCTGGCGAAAGCTCCTCAGCTCCGCCTCTTCCTGTTCAAAGGCTTTCACCACGCGGATCCCCGTCAGCTTATCCTGCAGGCTGGCGTTGATGTCCCCCAACCGGTCCCGCACCCGGCGGTAGATAGGCCGGGCGCGGTGGTTAAAGACCCACAGACCCCCGGCCAAGAGGGGGAGGGGTGTGAGCATCACCAGGGCCAGCTTCCAGTCGAGGACCAGGAGCACGGCGGATGCTCCCACCAGACGGAGTAAATCAGCCAGAGTGAGCGCCACGCCGTGGGTGACGAATCTCTCCATGACATTGACATCGTTGGTCACCCGAGACATGAGCTCCCCCGTCGATGAACTTTCAAAAAAGGACAGCGAAAGCTGTTGCAGGTGGTGGTAGAGACGGACCCGTAAATCGAAAATGAACTTCTCCCCGACCACGTGGCGCAAATAGAGGTCGCCAAAGTCAGCGATCCGGGTTAAGGCATGGACGGCGATCAGAAGGGCGATCAATCCCAACAAGGGCTCTAAATTACCCTCCCCGATGACCTGGTCGATGACCTGCTTTTGAACAAGCGGGGGAAGCAAGGATAAGACGGTTTTTATTAAAAGCAGAATACTAACGAAGACCAGCGTTTGCCAATAGGGGCGGACATTTTTCAATAGGCGTTTGAGTACATCCAAGACGATTGGCTCCTTCTATTAAAATAACGAACTCTGATATAGGCCCAGGCAGCCAGATGGGCGTGCGATGGGGAGTAGAATGCTGAGGCAGTCCCATCTTAGTTATTGAGAGACAGCTAAGCACATTGCATTATATTATGAATAGGTGGGGGCCGTGCATTAAAGGGTTATAAGATGCGTAATCCGGATCATAAAAGGTGTCGTGGTCTCTCACCGGTGGTGAGGGGAGGTGACCTGATGGAGAGCCCGGCTTTGTTCGCATAGGCTTTTCAGGGGAGTGTGTTTCGTATTGAATACCTCACTCCCCAATCGGTTTCAGTTTCCCTTCGATTTCTTCACGTTTAGATTCCAGGAAAGGGGGTAAAACCAATTTCTCGCCCAAGGATTCCGGATCTTCGTCGATGGCGAAACCCGGGCCTTCGGTGGCGATCTCAAAGAGAATGCCTGATGAGACCCGGAAGTAAATGGATGTGAACCAGAAGCGGTCGATGATTTTGGTCACGTGCAACCCAGATTGGATGAGCTGGGAGCGCCACGCTTCCTGGACCTCTCGGTCTTTGACTCGAAAAGCGACATGATGCACGCCGCCGGCGCCTAATTGCGCCTGTGATGCCTTCTGTTCTTCTAACAACCAAACCTCGGATCCCGGTCCGCCACCATCCTGGGTGCGGTAGATCGTGACAGGGGTTTTGCCATTTATCCAGGTCGTTTCCTTCACTTTTGCGAAATGAAGGGCAGTTTTTAGGGTTTGCGACAGAGTGTCTTTATCCGGGACGGAGAGGATCACGCTGTAAAAGCCTCGCAGAGCGTAGGGATCGGGGATATCGGGGCGACGCCAGATCTCCCCTTCAAAAGGAGCCCCTCCATCGTCTACCAGGTACAACTGCTGGTCTTCGGGGTCCTGAAAGGCGATCAAATCGCGGCCATTGAAGGAGCCGGGTTGGACCTCTTGTGCGCCCATGCTGGACAAACGTTTTGTCCAAAAATCAAGGGCTTCCGCGCCGGAGATGCGAAACGCCGTGCCGGCGATGCTTTCCGTCCCCCGCCGGTTTGGGCCGATGTAGGGCCAATCGAAGAAGGTGATGTCCGTGCCTGGCGTGCCGATTTTATCCGCATAGAAGAGGTGGTAGGCAGAGGTGTCATCCTGGTTAACCGTTTTTTTGACCAGCCGCAGCCCCAAAACATGGGTATAGAACTCCAAATTGCTTTCTACCTCCGCGGTGACCGCTGTGACATGGTGTAAACCGTTAAGTTGCATAGGACATCCTGGGAAACCATTCTATGTTATTTCCTAGATGACCTAATGTGTGATTTTCTTACCTTCACCTCGCTGTGGAAATTCTAATATGGTAGCTGATGGTTTTCATTCCTCAATGTATTTCTGCCAGCACTGGCTGGTGTAGATTTCTTTAAAGCCGAGGGATAGATAAAAATTTAAATTTGAGCCTACAAAGGCCATGATCGCTCCCAAGTCGGCTGTGCGGCGGATGCCTTCTAAAACAGCGGCTCTGCCCAATCCCAGGTGGCGGTAGACGGGGTCGGTGGCTACCGGTTCGACGTAGGCGTAGCGGTTGTTTGGTTCATAGAACATGCCGCAGAAGGAAACGAAGCTGCCGTCCGGAGCTTCGACGGCGATTTTCAGATCCCGACGCGCTTTCGGGGTGTCGAACATCTTCCGGCGACTTTCAAGTTCTTCCTGGATCACGGGTGGATCTCCCTCATGGTTGAAACCTCGCCACAGAACGCGGTGAACTTTGTCCCAATCGGGATTCTCTTCCAAACTTGTCAGATGATACCCTACAGGTAGCTGGATCGCCGGGAATGGATCTGGCATGTCGAACCTGGCCAAGGGCCGGTCAGCCTCCGGATGTCTCCGGTAACCGCGAGTTTGTGCCAGAGACTGAAATCCCCGATCGTTTTCAGGGATGTAGGCGCGCAGCACCTTCAGGCCCTCTTCCTTTGAAGATCCAACTAGGTTGACTTCAGCATATGCAAGCATTTCCTCACACAGGTGTCGAAAATGGGGGTGAAACTGGAAGAAGGCCTCACCCAGTCGCCATTCATAATGCACGACAGCGACGATTTCCCCATTCACCTCCCAGATCCCGATCTTGTCCAAAGAATCACTATCCAGCAAGGGGTGATAGTGCATGTACTCCCAGGCCGGTTCCAGCCAGTTTCCATCCCTATTGCCCAGCTGGTAATGCCGGATGAGGAAGTCGTCCACACGCTGGTAATCCTCGTTGTAATTGTACTGACGGAATGTGATCTCCATGACTATCCTCAAATTTATGGCTTATTCGAAATACATCCTTGGACCGGGCTTAACTCCGGTTCTTTTTGATCACTCCGGCCTGGATCGGGTTTTTATGAGCTTGCCCATCGAATGACTGGGGTTTCTTACGGATTAAATATGCACCGCGGGGCAGCCATCTTGATGTGAAAAACCGAGTCCATAAGATCATCAGAGTGGTCGGGAAAATGCCCAGAGAAAATATTACGCCATACAGTGCCTGGATCTCGATGGAAGCCCTGGCCTGTAAATAACCGGTCAGCGAGCCGATAAAGGCGTTGCCGAGATAGTGAACGATCATCGATGGGAGAAGACTGCGCGTTCTTACGAACACGTATCCGTAAAATAGACCTATGATGAAAGCCCAGACAACCTGCCCAATAACCCAGATCAACTCCCGCCCCATGATGAGGTTGAGTAAGTGGATGAGACCGAACCCCAGTGAGGAAAATAGGATTGATTTACGCTCTGAGAACTTGTTCAGAAAAGTAGTCAGGATGACACCTCTAAACGCCACTTCTTCTAACATGGTGGGAGCGGAGAGTAGCAGGCTTGGTGATTTAGGTGGAAGGTCACCCGATATGTCGAATACCTGCCGGAGGAAATATCCGTTGATAGGCATCCCTTCAAAAAATCGATACACAATGGAGGTGGTCGCTTGAAAGAAGGCCAGGATCAAATAGCAAGATAACGCCAACAATGCTAGGCGGAAGAAGGGCTTCACTTTGGTCAGCCCGATGTCCTCCAGATACTGGCTGTAGCTCGTTTTACCCTTGGGAAGACACAAGACAAGAGGGACCAGCACGAAGGCAGTCAGGATGTGATATGAGAAACCTTGAGCGAATTGAATGATAGGCGCATCCTCCGGCAACTCAAGTAGCCCAAAAATCACAATGCCTGATACTAAGATGGAAAACACTGTGATCACGATCACCGCCAATATCGCCAGCCAGGGATGCTGGTAAAGGCGGAATATTCTCTTTTTCTTCTGGTTGAAAACGTTTTCAGTACCCATCAAGATCTCTCCTCACTCGTCTTCACTTTTTATGAGAATCTAGATAACCTAGTCATCACTAATAAGGCTCACGGGAAATGGGATTATCTCTTTCTCGAGATCCCAGTGGAGACCAGTCCTAGCACACCCAGAGCTACCACGCCGGCAGTAGAGTAGCTTCCTCTATAAAACACAAACATGAGGACTGCTACCGCGACCAATATCAATCCAACAATCAAGCGGGATGAACGCATGGTGAAACTCCTTCAGTATCTCTTTCATGTTCTGTTTCTTTTTTCATATTCTTTGTAAAATTTTATCAAGTGGTGATCTCTGATAATACTTTCCTCAACGGAAGATGATGGCGGATTGAGGATTTACAATTTTATTATTTAGCTTCATCGGGGACAGCGTCGGGTATCTCGCGCTCTAGGAAGCGGATCCGGGGGCTGAGATAAGCGACCAGGCTGAGCATTACTAAGAAGATGGAGGAGATCACATAGGTCAGACCAATCCCCCGGCCGGGTCCTGTCCCTAAGATGCCAGCCACAAACGAATCTGCCAAGGCCCCATCGGGAAGCATGAGCGGTTCGAAGACTTGATCAGCGAGGGGTCCTGCGACCAGGTTCGAGAGGGGGATGATGGAATAGGCGATCATGGCTCGAATCGAAAAAACCCGCCCCTGTTTTTCAGGAGGGATCTTGATTTGCCACACCGCCTGACTGAGGGCTGCTGAGATAGGGATGAAGAATAAAATCAGGAATTGGCCCACGGACACGGAGAGGATGGAGCCCTTCAATCCGGCGACAAAGTACCCCGAAGCGGATAGGGCAATGGTGGTGATGACCCAGAATATTTTGTCTTCTTTGGGGCCGCCCCAGGTGGAGATCAGGATCCCTCCTAAGAGCATGGCTGCGCCGCCTGCCATCTGGGCGATGCCGAACTCGATCTCCGTTCCAAAGGAGAGGATCATGGGACCCAATAAGACCCCGGACAGACTGAGGAAGAAATTCACCATGGCGTAATACCACAACAGGCCAAAAAGTCCGGGGCGTTTCCTCAGGTAGCGCCACCCAAAGAGGGAATCCTGCCACATAGACGATCTGGTCGTGCTGGGTTCGTCCACTTCCGTTCGTTCAGGTTGGGGGATGTACACAAACAGCAGGGCGGCGATGGCAAAGAAATAGGTGGCAAAGTCGATCAAGATTACACCTCGCAGACCGATCGTAGCATAAAGAAGGCCGGCCAGGAGGGGGATGAGGATCGATTCTACAGCGCCACCCATTTGCTGGATACCCCCAGCTCGAGCCAGGTCTTTTTTAGGTACGAGCATGGTGATCGAGGCCTGATAGGCCGGGTTCTGAAAGGTGCTGAACACCGCGGCCAGGAAATTCACCAGGTAGATGTGCCAAACCAGGAGCGCATCGGTATACAACAATCCAGCCACGCCCAGGGTGACCAGAGCGGCAGCTGTATCAGCCAAAATGAGGATCTTCCGCCGGTTAAAGCGATCGGCAACTGAACCCGCCAGGGGAGAAAATAGGATCCGGGGCAGATTATAGAAAAGAGCGCTCAACGCAAAGGGTGTGGCTTTTTCAGTCTGGGTGAAAATCCACACGCTCAGCCCAAATCCTGTTAAACCGGAGCCGACGATTGAGATCAACTGGCCGACCCAGATGATCAGAAATTTACGCATATTTTTCGGAGGAGACGTTTTTTCTTCCATGTTTTATTATGTAAAGGTTATTGATGGCAGAGAGGTGTTTTTTTAAACAACAATATTATTCTGTTTTAATGTCTTGACTGGTTCAGTTTATTCCGGCACTTAATTGTGTATCAGCATAAAATTGATCTGCTCTTCTCAATGGTTTCATTCACCAAGCTGTTGGATTTACTGGGAAAGCGAAATGTATTCTTTTTTCCTGAAGATCCTATCCAGTATGGGACGCGTAGTACTATGAGATTCTCTTGCAAAGACTCTAGAATGGAAGGATTAGGTTTTCTGATTTCGATGATCATCTCCCACCCTTCTCTTCCCTGAAGCGGATGAATAATTTTCGATCTGTTTGCTAACCCGGGATGATAAAGAGAACTGTTCATCTTTTCATTGCCTTTCGTTCTTGGGCCCTGGGATCAAATGACCCATATTGATTGTTATTGGATCTGATCCTGACGACGCTTTTCCAGGGCATATCCTAGGGATAAACCGAGGATCATCCCACCGCCTGAGAAAACAACCAGGTTGTCCGTGTTCAGGCCCACGAGTCCGCCTACAATTAATCCTCCGGCTATGCAAGCTCCCATCAATGACCATTGGCTCGATTTTTGTTTCTTGTCTTTCACTGCCATGTGCCCTCTCCTTACTGGTTTGTCTATCTGAAGGATTGATTTTAAGATGGATATTCAGGCTTTGTTATGCACAGTTCGCTGGCCGGGAGTGGCTCTTCTTTCCCGTTTTCCAATGCTCATCTTTCGGAGACGATTGATGAACCGCGTTATCATCAATCTGAGTTTTGAGGATGGAGGGTAAGATATGGATCGCGATAGACGCCATATCTCTGCCTGGTGATGAAGTTCTCTTCTTCTTTCTCGAGCTAAGAGCTCTGCTTTATAAGGGTTAATGTCCATATTCTTACTTCCTTTCCCCCTTGATCTCTGAGATCAGATCGTTGGGCGGGCATCCTTTGATCAGATAGGCATCTGCGCCAACATCTATCGCCTCCTCGCGGAACTCTTCATAGAGGGTGAGGATGATGACCCGGATGTCATCCCATTTTTCTTTGATGATTTTGGTGGCTTCCAAACCGCTCATAACCGGCATCCGGAGATCCATGACCACTACATTGGGATGATCTTTTTCAATGAAACTCACTGCTTCTTTGCCGTTATTTGCTTCCCCGATGACTTTGATATCAGGTTGGGTGAGCATTAAAGCTCTGAGACCTTTCCGGGAAGGCATGCGGTCATCGGCGATAAGTACTCTATACTTCATCAAACTCCTCTCTTCGAATCTCGGCAAGATAAGCGGTTGTTTCCAATATCCTGCAGCAACGGTGAGATATATTCCATCCGTCAGGAAGACCATGTTCTCACTCCTGTCAGGGAGCGCTTTCTGCCCTAGACAGTCTTTAGCGTTTTAGGTGCTGAAAGCGCGCCCTGTTTCTTCATCTCAGGTTTGACTTTCTTCGTCATGAGAGGGATTGAGGTCAGGGGGAGATTCATCTTTCGCCCTCTTTTATTGCGGGGACATTGTTTTAGCAGTTGGGCATATTTGGCTCGCTTGATGACCTCTTGTTCCCTATTTACAGCAAAGAGGTAAGTTAGTGTAGGGGTGAGCATGATTGTATTCATGGGTCCTCCTGGTATCTCGGTAGTTCTCAATCAACCACAGCGGATCTTTCGATCTGCATTCATGATACAAGAAGGTCAACCATAATACATCGAAAATATGAGGTATCTTGCCAACAACAAATGGACCGTCTTGGAGACGGTCCATGTGGACATATATCGTAGGTTATCTACAACAAATGTTGGAGGGGCGCGTGTTCAGGAATTGGGCTTATGGCATGTCAGCCATCGTTCTCTTCATCTAGGGATACTTCATCAAGGGATGCCATCCCTTCTTTGAGAGCATAGAGGGCCGCTTCGGTCCTGCTGGCCAGATGGAGTTTGCTGAGGATATTGCTGACATGCGTCCGGACGGTTGTTTCGCTGATCGTCAGATCCTCAGCAATCTCCCGGTTGCTCTTGCCTTTGGCAACGATTTGCAGGACCTCCACCTCGCGGTTTGTCAATGGGTCAGAGGTGAGGGGCTCAGTGGCGGGACGCGACAGCTCCTGCAGTACTTTTCGGGCGATGGTCGGGGACAGAGAGGATTCACCGTGGTATACCTGGTGGATGGCCTGAATCAGTTCCTGGGGTTCTGAATCTTTGAGCAAATACCCTAAGGCGCCGGCTTTAATGGCTGGAAACACTTTGTCATCTGCAGCGAAACTGGTCAGGACCAATATCTTCACAGCCGGATCGCGTTTTTTAATGGTGTTAATCGCTTCGATGCCGTCCATGACAGGCATCAAGAGATCTAGGAGGATGACATCTGGTTGTAAAGCGTCATATTTTTGGGTCGCTTCCAGCCCGTTCTCCGCTTCTCCGATGACTTCAATGTCTTCCTCGGTGGCTAAAAGGGCTCTGATCCCTTTGCGAACCACGACATGATCATCAACGATGAATATTTTGATGGTTTCTTTATTCACGGGGTACCTCTACAATGATGTTCGTACCTTGCCCAGGCTTGCTTCCTAAAGTCAAGTTTACCCCCATTTGCTCTGCGCGTTCGATCATCCCATCCAATCCTAATCCGCCGCCTTCCACGGCTGTATCTGGATCAAAGCCGACGCCGTCATCGATGATCTCCAAAACCACTGAGGAGGGTTTTCCCGTTAATCGAAGGTGGATTTTCTGGGCGTTGGCGTGTTTCAGGGCATTGTTCAGGGCCTCTTGGGAAATTCGATACAAGCCGTCCTGGGTTTGATTGGGCAGACTGACATCCCCTTCAACGATGAATTCAACTTCCATGCCCGCTCGCTCTTCCACCGCTTCAATTCGAGCTCTGAGCGCAGAGACCAACCCTTGTTGCTCGAGCAGGGAGGGACGCAGTTCGAAAATTAATAAACGCATTTCGCGCAGCGCTTCTTGAGCTGTGTCACGAAGTTCTGTAAGTTGTTCTCTGGCCACTTCCATTGCCCCTGATTTTAATTGCCGATAGGTGGCCTCAGCATGGAGGGTGATCCCGTACAATGCCTGGGTCACCGAATCATGCAATTCGCGAGCCAGTCTGTTCCGCTCTTCCACGACTGCTAAGTGCCGTGCCCTTTCGTAGAGCCGGGAGTTTTCCAGAGCGATTGCGGTCTGATCCGCTAGAGATTGCATGACGACCATATCGCTTTCATCAAACGCGTTCAACTTTTGGCTTTGAACATCCAAGACGCCGATGACATTTCCCTTGACCTTCACAGGGACGATGAGCTCTGACCGGGTGCCGCTTCCTTCCATTTCTATGTACCGGGGCTCTTTGCTGACATCGGGCAAGCAGACGGCTTTCCCCGTGTCCGCGACCCAGCCCGTGATCCCTTCTTTGCCAATTTTCAATCGAGAAGGTTTAAATTGAAAGCTGGGGTCTTCCCACAACCGCCCTGCACCCACACGATAGACAGCGTATTCATCCTCGATGGTCGCGATGGCGACATGATCGTATCCGAACGTCTTCTGGATGAGTTTCACCACCTGCTCCAGCACCTGGTCAATATCCATGATGGAGGTGATCTGGCGGCCCATTTCACTGATAACCCGGAATTGTTCCGCGCGGCGCTGTTCGGCTTGAAAAAGACGGGCGTTTTCCACTGCCATCCCGACCTGGCGACCGATGGAGGTCAAAAGCTGCATTTCACTTTCCGAAAACTCGCGGAAATCATGGGTGATCAAAAACAGCGTCCCCAACACCTTGCCTTTGGAGCTCAAGGGGACGATGGCCAAGGAGTGCAGGCCTTCCTCTTGGACTACGCTCCTTGTCAACCGCTCGTCCTGGGAAACATCTTTTACGACTAGGGGAGAACCGTTTTTAACCACCTTGCCCGAAAACCCTTCTCCAACCTCCAAATGGTCGATTTCGGATATAAATGCCGATTTAAATCCTTTTTGGACAGCGATAGAGAGGGTTTGAGATTCGCCATTGAGAAGGTAAATGCCCCCTGTTTCCACGTTTAATGTTTGGAGGGTTTTTTCCAAAGCGCTATCGAGGATTTGATCAAGATCTAAAGATCGGTTGACGACCGTGGCGATCTCATTGAGGGTGATGAATTCCTTCGCTTTCATATCCATCTTGACCTATCCCATGAAAAAATCTGGACTTCTATTACCCCCTGAGGGTCATAACGGTGCATGGTCCCATTACTTCGATTATATATCCCGCTCGTTCATTGGACAAGCTTGATTTCACTGATCGAAGTTCCCCGTTCCAGCCTTCTACCCCTGAAGGTGGGGAAGGTTGAACGACAAACCAGGGATGGGAAGATGAAATGTTCATGAATCTGGGCAAGGACCGTGTTAAAATCGAGAATGAAGAGACAGTTCTAAGTATGGTAAAAGGGAGCACAAATGCTGACTCTCATCCGGGGTGGGGGGATCTGGCCAGCGGGATCACCCTCCGCTTACACCGCTCGGGGTTGCGCATAGCGATCGTCGAGCTCCCCCAGCTGCTGGTCGTCCGGCGTTTGGTGTCCTTTGCGGAAGCGGACACCGGCCTTCCCAGTATGGTCATGGGGCATCGCGCAGAGAGGGTGCTCCGTTCTCCCGCAGATGGATTTCTCCAAACCCACGCACAGATCGGCGACATGTTTGGGGAAGGTCAGCCCATCGCTGGAGTGGCTGGCATGATGATCAAATCCCCTTTCTTTGGCGCGCTGCGTGGTTTGTTGCGGGAGGGGACGAAGGTCAAAAAATGCATGAAGGTCGGCGATGTGGACCCCCGCGGCGATCCAAGCACCAGCAGGATGGTGTCGGATAAAGCGCGATCATTAGGTGGAGCGGTCCTGGAAGCCATCCTGTCTCGACGAGAGTTGCGCCCCTTATTATGGATTTAAGAAACGGTCTGCGGTTAACGCGTTCTTCTCAAATTGCCCTGGTCGGAGCGGGGGGAAAGACCACCGCGCTCTTCCAACTTGCCGGAGAGTATGAGGTCACCGTCTTGGCTACCGCGACCACCCATATGGACCTTGAGCAGCTGCAGTTTGCTGACCGCCATGTTCAGATTCTAACCGGCGAGACAATCCCTCCTTTAAAGGAGGAATACCATGGTCAAACCCTGCTTTATACCGGATCGGTGATCGATGGGGAGAGTAGAGTACGGGGGGTGACAGAACCGGTGCTGTCAGCGCTCCGCAAAGCTGCCATCACGCATCACCTGCCTTTGTTGATCGAAGCGGATGGCGCGCGCCAACTGCCGCTGAAAGCCCCGGCGGATCACGAGCCCCCCATCCCTCCGTTTGTAGATACCGTAATCGTCATGGCGGGGTTGTCGGGTTTGGGGAAACCGTTGAGAGAGGATTCCGTTCATCGACCTCATTTGTTTGGGGAGGTCGCGGGACTCTCACCGGGAGAACCCATCCAGATCCAGCACTTGAAACGGGTTTTGCTCTCCTCCCAGGGCGGTCTGAAAAACATCCCTCCACAAGCCCGAAAGATCCTCCTCCTCAACCAGGCGGATACCCTGGAATCGACAACCGAACTGGAACCACTTATTCATGACTTAGTAGGGACCTACCAGGCGGTGGGGATCACTTCCTTAGGTGTAAATGGTAAAGTCCACGCTGTGCATGAGCCCGTGGCTGGAGTCGTTTTGGCTGCCGGGGGATCTGAGCGATATGGCAGAACGAAGCAGCTGTTGCCTTGGCGAGGAGAGCCCTTGGTCCGCCATGTGGCGAAGACCGCTCTGGCAACAGGTTTGGACCCGGTGATCGTGGTCACAGGTGCGGAAGGCACTGAGGTCGAGAAAGCGGTAGCAGACGTAGACGTGCAGTTCATCCACAACCCATCCTGGGCATTAGGACAGAGCACCTCTCTCCAGGCTGGGTTGAGTGCCCTGTCCTCACAAGTGGGATGTGCCGTGTTTCTCCTCGCCGATCAACCCCAAATCCCGGCTGCTCTGGTGCGCGCGCTGAAGGAAACCCATGCGAAAACCCATGCCCCGATCATCGCTGCGAAAGTGGAAGGGCAACGGGCCAACCCCGTGATTTTCGACCGCGATGTGTTCCCCGCGTTGATGGCTCTGGCCGGGGATGTAGGAGGTCGGGTTTTGTTCGATCGCTATCCAACAGTCTACGTCCCTTGGGACGACACGTCCATCCGTCTTGATGTTGACACCCCGGAGGATTACCAGCGATTATTAAATCAGGATCCATAAAGAAAGAGAAAGGGTACTGAGAGGATATGAACTGGAGGGTGGGATGACAACCGGGTAGATGTTTTTTGAGAGATTGGTCCATTTATAGTACAATACTTTATGCGTTGAGAAGGCAAGACCCCGGGAAGTGGCATACACCCGGATTGAGCACTAGAATCTCCCAATCCTCCGGGGGCAAAAGGGGGAAGATATTTTTAACGTCCTTTCCTTGATTCGTGTCGATGCGTGATGGTTTGTGTTGAAGTGTTAAAAGACATACACCCCTAATCGGTGAATAAGATGGGTAAACCCTGAACCCCACTTTTTTTATTCAAAAATGAGAACTCTTTTTTGGAAACCTCTACACACCTAGGAAGAGAGATAGCATGACTGCTGAGGAAGTGTTCCGTTCATTTATCGCTGTTGATATCCCCCCCAGTGTCCAGGATGCCCTGGACCAAGTGGAAACGCAGTTACAGGAAAGGTTGCCCCAGACACCGGTACGGTGGGTCGATCCGCACAAAATCCACCTCACCTTGAAATTTTTAGGGGATGTCTCGAAAGAGAACCTGGACATGGTGAAAAAAATCCTTTCCTCGGAAGTCAACAAACGACATACCATGGAAATTGGCATCGGGGGGATTGGCGCCTTTCCTAAGATTCGCCATCCACGCGTGATCTGGGTTGGTGTAGAAGCGCCTGAAGAGCTTCATGCTTTACGGCGCGGCATCGAAGACGGCGTAGCGCGGTTAGGATATGAATACGATAAATATGATTTCACTCCCCATCTCACCCTGGGCCGCGTGTCGAGGAAGGCGTCCTCCCGGGAAGTGAGAAAAGTGGGAAAAGTGCTGCACGATTTTCAAGTGGGTTTCCTCGGTGTCACTCGGGTGGAGGATGTCCATATCTACCGCAGTGACCTGCAACCGGAAGGGGCTGTCTACACCCGCTTATACACCGTTTCCCTGGCAGAAGAGAATGGGCAGGTCGTTGTATAATACCTGAACAGATACGATCATATATTTTTAGAAAGGAAGGTACGGTCTGGATACATTAGCGTTTGCCCATTTTATTGTTGAAGTGTTAGATGAGAAACAAGCGGAGGACATCCATTTACTTGAAATCAAAGAACTATCAGTCATCGCAGATTTCTTTGTGATATGCTCCGGAAGCAGTATACGATTGGTGAACGCTCTAATCAGGTCCGTTACGGAAGAGGTGAAAAAGGAGTACGGCGTCCATCCCCGTCTGGAAGGGGAAGCTCGCCACGGATGGATGGTCGCGGATTACGGGGATTTGGTTTTGCATATCTTCTCCCCGGAACGGAGAGCGTATTATCGTCTGGAAGATTTGTGGGCGGAGGGGAGAACTGTTTTACGGCTGCAGTGACTACAGCTGTCTTCTGCGCAAAAAAAAAGAAAAGTCGGCTCTGACAAAGAGCCGACTTGACAGTTAACAAACAAAGAGGGGTATACCTTTAGAAAGTGCCTTTGTACAACCCACCTTCCACAGGCAACATCGTCCCGGTGATGTAGCTGGCAGCAGGGGAAAGCAAAAACGCAGCCACCTGTCCGAATTCCTCCGGTGTCCCCATCCTGCCCAGAGCGCTGTCCTGGGCTTGTTTTCGGATTTCTTCCTCAATCGTGGTCCCGTTTTGTTCCGCCCTGTGGCTCATCAATTCGATGACTCGGTCCGTCTTCGTCCACCCGGGAAGGATGGAATTAAAGCGGATGCCTTCCCCTCCCAGCTCCAGGGCCAGGGTTTTGGTCAAGCCGATGGTCGCAGAGCGAATGCTGTTGGAGAGGACTAAGTTGGGGATGGGTTGTTTGACGGAGTACGAGGTCACGGTGAGCACGCTGGCGATGGGAGATTCTTTGAGGAAGGGTAAGGCGGCTTTGATCAAACGAACATGACTCATGAAGGAGAGGTCAATAGCCCGCTGCCAGGTATCCTCAGCAAAGGAAGTGAACGCTCCGGCGGGAGGGCCGCCGGCGTTGGTCAATAATAAATCCAGTCCCCCCAATGTATCGACCGCTTGTTGGATGATGGGCCCGGCTTGTTCCGGATCCCCGACATCACCGGGGATGGCATATACATCCACACCGGTTTCTTCAGCTAATGTATGAGCAGCTTCCATTAATGTAGATTCCGTGCGACCGTTGATCGCCACACGACATCCTTCTTTCGCCAGGGCTTTGGCAGCAGCGTAACCCAAACCCTGGCTTGATCCAGCCAGGAAGGCCCGTTTATCCTTGATTTGTAAATCCATCCTGCCTCCTCAAATCAATTCGATATGCTCTTCCACGATAAATAGATGGGGGTGATGTTTTTCTATCCAAGTGACCACCTTCTGTAAGGTGCGCTCGGTGTGTTTCCCGTCATTGCTGACCAGGGTGATGCCGATCAGGGCGTTTTGCCACGTATCTTGGTAGTCGATTTCAGCGACCGAAATATTAAACTCGCGGTGAAGACGCGCCAGCAACGGTTTGATCTGGCTTCGTTTTTCTTTCAGCGAAGCGCAACCTGGGATCCGAAGGTGAATAGTTAACAACCCGATTCTCATAGTTACCCTAGATGCGATGGGTCCAGGTGGGGTTCTGGTACGTTTCCGCCATCAATGTTTCCGCCCGGTTCCGTTCCCAGGGCGTGAGGTCTCCCTCTTCAAATTCGATCTGTAAAGCCTCTTCGAACCCCGCGATCAAAGCTTGCGCTGCACTCTCCCAGGAGACCGTCTCCTTGGCGATCATCTCTACATTGATCGCCTTGTCCAACAAGCGCTTTTGGGCTTGTGTTCTGGTTATTCCATCTTTAAACGCTAACACCTGGGTGATGCGTGTCAAGTCGCCGGAGAGGGGAAGCGTGCCGTGCTGCAGCACCCCCTCTTTCTTTCGAGCTTGGGCGCTGCCGATCAGTTTCTTGCCCTGGATGGTGATTTCAAAATCGGAAGGGATCTGGAAACAGATGGCTTGATCCTCATCGGCGTCTCCCGGGTCGGTGACGACTTGGACGGGGAGCCCAAGTTTCTTCAACCCTGAAAGAAGACCCATAGAAAGGCGCTGGTAACTTTCCAGAACCCCTCCTTGCAATCTAGGTTCTTCTTTGGGTCCGATGACCGCATAGGTTAATTCATCCGCATGAAGGATGGCTTTCCCTCCCGTAGGGCGGCGGACCAAGTCCCACCCCTTTTTTTGCAGCCGTGTTGTGTCCACATCGGCGATGGGCTGGGCGTACCCCAAAGAAAGGCAGGGCGGCTGCCAGCTGTAAAAACGGAGGGTGGGGGGGACGGCTTCCTCCCCAACAGCTTCCAGAATGGCGCTGTCAACCGCCATATTCCAGGCCCCGCTCGCAGGCGGGGTACGGATTAAACGCCATAGCGTTGTGGGGTAGCTGCGGTTCTCTTCACTCATCATGACCATTATAGTTGAATTTTCTGATCTCGGTGGGGTCTTGACAGGCGCTGAACTGCTCTGCAAGCCCTCTTTTCCAGTGCAAATGATGGCCAGGTACAGTTCTGTGATGGGTTAGATTGGTGGGAGATTGTGGGCTGCCGATGTGTTTTTGATATTAAAAGGGTGAGTTGGGGCATACATTTCCCTCATCCCACCGCCAGGAAGGGCTTGAAATCCGCGCCCTTAACAAAATTTTTAAGGTAAAAACCCCAAATTTAGTGGTTCTCAGCTTGCAAAATGGGACATATTCATATATACTGTGGGTAAGTTGTGGGAGAAAGTGGTGCATTGTGGTTCGCCGGGATCCCGGCGAACTGCGTTTAAGGCGGAGTTAGAACAGATGTTCTTGGGACAATACGCACACTCACTTGATGGCAAGGGGAGATTGATCGTTCCCGCACGCTTCCGGGAGGAAATTCAGGGAAGTATCTACCTAACCCAAGGATTTGACCAAAACTTGCGCATGCTGCCCGAAGAGACATTTAAAACCATTTATTCGCGCGTGACGCAGATGAGTTCCACGGATCCCACAGCCCGGCAGCTCCGCAGATTGATTTTCTCATCTGCCCAAAAAGTGGATCTGGACAACAACGGCCGGATTCTGGTTCCGAAGTATTTACGGGATGTGGCGAGTTTAGAGTCTGAAGCCATCATCGTCGGTGTCGGCGAATCGATTGAAATTTGGTCACCGGAGGCCTGGGAGAAACAAAACCTCATCCTCCAGGATGCGGATGCCAATGCCAAGCGTTTTGCAGCGTTAGACGTGTAGGGCTGGCATCCCATGCAGCACACACCTGTTCTTTACCAGGAAATTATACACGCTTTACAACCCACTTCCCAGGGTCGTTATGTGGATGGGACAGTGGGCACGGGCGGTCACGCATACGGTCTTTTGTCAGCAAGTTCACCCAACGGTAGATTGTTAGGGTTGGATCTTGACCCTGAATCATTACAGGTAGCCCGCAAACGATTAGAGGAATTTGGGGATCGAGTGGTCCTGATTTGTAGTTCGTATACCGAGTTGCGTTCGCACCTTAACAATTTAGAGTGGGATACCGTGGATGGCATCCTCCTGGATTTGGGTCTCTCTTCCCTCCATCTGGACCGACCGGATCGAGGGTTTTCCTTTCGTCACGCTGGGCCGTTGGACATGCGTTACGATCCATCCCAGCAGGTCACAGCGGCGGATTTGGTAAACGGATTGCCCCGCGAAGAACTGGCAAATCTCATCTATCGTTACGGTGAGGAACGGAACTCCCGGAAAATCGCGGATGCGATTGTCGCCAACCGCCCTCTTGAAACCACGCAAGAACTAGCATCGCTGATTGCAAGAGTCATCGGAACTAAGTCAGGTAGCATTCATCCAGCAACGCGGACCTTCCAAGCGCTGCGCATCGCTGTCAACAATGAACTTGAACGTCTCAAAACCGTATTGCCTATAGCGCTGGAGTCATTGAACTCAGGAGGGCGGTTGGCGGTGATCGCCTTTCACTCTCTGGAGGATCGGATTGTGAAAAGGTTTTTTCGCAGGGAGAGCCAGGACTGCATTTGTCCTCCCCAACTGCCGGTTTGTGCTTGTGATCATGAAGCACAGCTCAAAGAGATCTCGCGGCGGCCCATCCGGCCCAGCGAAAGAGAGAGGGAAGAGAACCCCCGTTCTCGAAGCGCCAAATTGCGTGTAGCCGAAAAATTGTAAGCCTGGTTGGCATGAGGCTTGCAAATTAATTCCTAGAAGGTATGTTATCCATTTTAATGACACTATTTTCCGTTATCCAAGATGAAAGATTCGTTGATTCAAGCCTACTCAAATTCACCGCGGCGGAAGAAACTCCAAATTCTAGGAAGTTTTTTCTTGGGTCTGGTCGTTTTAGGTGTGCTTCTTATTTCACACTTGATCATCTCTGCGCGCGTGATTGGCATGGGCCGTCAGCTCCAGGAAGCGAAGAATGAAATAGATTCCCTGGAGTATAAAAACGTCAATCTGCGCGACCAAATTGCCAGGTCGAAACGAATTCGTACTATGGAAGAACGGGCCCGAGAGATGGGCTTCCGGGTACCCTTTCCCGGGGAGACGTTTTACGTGACTGTCCCCGGATTTGAGGAGCGCTATGAGGATGATATCATCGCTCCCGAGACCAAGCACGCTGTGGATATCAATGTCAGTCGCAGAGAATACCATGTCACGCTTTTGGAATGGATCCAGGAACAGTTAAGCATGATCCTCCAGCCTTTTGAGGAATTGTAGCTGTGAAGATTCGATATAACTGGCGTTACACATTCATAGCCTCCATTTTCACCCTGGTTGGCTTGACCATCCTCGCTCAAATGGTGCGCATCCAGATGACGGTGGATGTTCAAGCTTTGCCGGTGCCAAGCCAGATGGGGCAGTGGGAGAAAGCCGCCTCCCGGCGCGGTCTGATCCTGGATCGAAATGGCCATCTCCTGGCAGGAAATAAAACGGTCTATTCTGTGGATATTCATTTTGATTCCATTACGGAGGATGAATACAGCGGGGATCCTGGAGAGCTTGCAGAGAGCGCGATATCGATTTTCGGGATTGAGAACGAGTATCTCCTGCAGCAGCTGCGCCAGGAACCACGCCCGCCTGCCCGGACCATCACCGTCGATCAGTATTCTTCTGCGGAAGAGCTGCTCGAATTCCTGGATGCCATCCGGATTTGGAGCGGTGAGATACCTGTGCCTGAACAGGAAACAGAGGTCGCGGAAGCGGAGGCGGAAGAGCCTGATGGAAGTGAGATCGATATTGTGGATTGTTCTTTGATCCCCTTGGTGAGTTGTCGGCCCCATCTGACGCGCAGTTATCCGGAGGGATCTTTGGCTTCTAACGTGCTTGGTTTCGTACGGCGAGATGAGAAGCGGGGGCATCTGGGCGTGGAAGGGAAGTATGATAGCTCCCTCTTTGGCAATGACCGCACCTTGTGGGCCTTATGGGATCCCCACAAGGCGGATCAAGCGCCGGACCCTGATCATGGGGCGAACATCATCTTGACCATTGACGGTGTACTGCAGGCGGATGTGGAAAAGATATTGGACGTCGCTGTGAAGCAGACCAAATCCCAGGCCGGGACGGTCGTCGTCATGCATCCCGAAACGGGCGATATCCTGGCCATGGCCTCCTCGCCGCGGGCGGATATCAGTCAATATTGGAAGGAAGACTATAGGGAGATCATCTACAACACGGATAATGTCTTCAATTACGCCATTAAAGCGTATGAACCGGGCTCGGTGGTCAAGGTGCTCACGATGGCAGCGGCGATCGATGCCGGAGAGGTGACACCGGATACAGAATTTTTGGACAAGGGTAAGATCGAGATCGGCGGGGTGACCATCCGGAACTGGAACGATGCAGCCTGGGGACCGCAAACCATGACCACGTGCATGCAGCACTCCCTTAATGTCTGTTTGGTGTGGGTGGCGAAGCAATTAGAATCGGAGCGGTTTTATTCATATTTTCAGGATTTTGGTTTTGGGCAGCTGACGGGCATTGAATTGGCTGGTGAGGTACCAGGCGCTGTGAAAAATCATCTCAGTCCGGAGTACACCCGCTCGGAGTTGGGTACGAACGCATTTGGTCAGGGGATCGAAATCACCCCTGTGCAGATGGTGAAAGCGATTTCAGCCATCGCCAATGACGGAGAGATGGTCGCACCCCGGATCATCAGTTCCATCGTCGATGAGGGGTACGAGTATGAGCCGCCCAGGACAGTGGTCGGTCATCCTATCTCAGCGGAGACAGCGCGGACGATGACGGACATGTTGGCGGATACGTTGGTAGAGGAATCATCTTTGGCGCTTGTGCCTGGGTACAATTTGGCAGGAAAAACAGGGACAGCGGAGATTTATGTCAAGGGGATGGGTTATATCAGTGATTTAACGGACGCTTCTTTCGTGGGTTGGGGGCCTGCGGACGACCCTAAGTTCATTGTTTATGTGTGGCTGCATAAACCGTCGACATCCATTTGGGGTTCAGAAGTCGCAGCGCCCGTCTTCCGGAAGGTTGTCGAAAAGTTGGTCAACCACATGGGCATCCCCCCGGA
This sequence comes from Anaerolineales bacterium, assembly GCA_041686005.1. Lineage (GTDB taxonomy): Bacteria > Chloroflexota > Anaerolineae > Anaerolineales > UBA11858 > B10-G9. The sequence goes on from JAWLER010000016.1 coordinate 27,046, forward strand.
CGCTGTGCGAGGTAGTATAGTGGATTGATATGAGATGATTACGTTGGACGTCGTTTTTGAGGCCCTGACAGGCAGCTCCCCTTCGTGGGCGGACCATGTCATTTCGGATGTGGATGTCGATTCTCGCAAGATGATCCCCGGCGCCATGTTCATCGCCGTCCCCGGGGAAAGCGAGGATGGGCATGATTACTTGGGGGACGCCTTTGAAAATGGGGCCAGCTTCGCCATCGTCCAGCATCAGGTACCGGACCATTTTCGAGTCATCGATATTCGCTCAGGCAGGGACCTGAGGTTAACTGAGGCGGTGGAACCTCCTTTCTGTCTTTGGGTGGAGGATTCCATCCAGGCCCTCCAGGAGGTGGCCCGTTTTTGGCGTCGCAGGATCAATGTTCGAGCCATCGGGATCACGGGGAGTGTTGGCAAATCGACCACTAAAGAACTTGTCGCTTCGGTGTTGAAACAGCGGCATAGAACCTTAAAAAATCCTGGTAATTTAAATAACGAGATTGGCCTGCCGATGACGCTCTGGCGCATGAGCCATGGTCATGACCGGGCTGTGTTGGAGATGGGATTCTACGTGCCCGGGGAGATCAAATTCCTGTGCGAGATCGCCAAACCTTCCGTGGGTGTGATCACCAATATCGGCACCGTCCATGCCGAAAGGGCAGGTTCGATTGATCAAATCGCAAAAGGGAAGGCGGAATTGGTGGAAGCGTTACCGGCCGCGCCGGAGGGTGTCGCGATCTTGAATTACGACGACCCTTTGGTCCGGGACATGGCAGATAAGACAGCGGCCCGGATTTTTTATTACGGGTTGGATTCAGAGGCGGATTTGTGGGCGGACGGAGTCGAAGGGCTGGGATTGGATGGGATCCGTTTTCGGCTCCATTACCGGGGAGAGACCCTTCACCTACGGGTGCCGTTGATCGGGAGGCATTCTGTTCACACCGCATTGAGAGCGGCAGCTGTGGGATTGGTGGAAGGCCTGTCCTGGCAGGAGATCATCAATGGCTTGAGAACCGGGCACATGCAGCTTCGCCTGGTCGCGGTCAAAGCCCGAAGTGGTGCCTTGCTGTTGGATGACACCTACAATGCCGCGCCGCAGTCGATGTTGGCCGCTTTGAACTTGTTGGATGAAATGGACGGCAGGAAGGTCGCTGTCTTAGGCGATATGCTCGAACTGGGCCCCTATGAGGAAACAGGTCATGAGAAGGTCGGCATACGGGCCGCGGAAGTGGTGGACGCATTGGTCACCGTGGGTTCGTTGGCGGAGATCATCGCCAGGGCTGCTGTCAAAGCGGGGTTGCCCGAAGACCGGATTACCGTTCTCGAGAACAGCGAGGCGGCGATCCTTTATTTAGAAGAAGCCTTGCAGGAAGGAGATGTGGTTTTGGTTAAGGGTTCACACGGCATGCGGATGGATCGCATCGTCTCCGCTTTGGAGGTCTCCCCATGACTCAGGCCTCGATGGCGTTGGCGCTGTCCGGTTTCAGCTTTCTGCTCACCGTGATCTGGGGTGGGCCGCTGCTGCGCGTCCTGCGCCGTTTAAAAATAGGGGAGAGGATCCGGGTCGATGGCCCGGAGCGGCATTTCTCCAAGTTAGGTACGCCCACCATGGGCGGCGTTTTGATCCTCTTTCCAGTGGCTTTGCTGACCGTGCTTTTTAATGTGGTCTCCATCATGAGCGGCTTTTCGATATTCGGCAATTCCGTGATGGTGCCCTTGATTGTCTTTATCCTGTATGCTTTGCTGGGGTCCATTGACGACTGGTCCAGCTTGCGAGGGAGAAGGGGCGGGTTGGGGTTGAGCGCGGTGACCAAATTCATCATCCAGGTGGTCATCGCTACGGGGACAGTATTTGTGTTGAGGAACCTATTGGATGTGCCCCAGCTTTACCTGCCGGGCTTGGATTTCGAAGTTGACCTGGGGCTGTTTTATTATCCGATCGCTATTTTCATCATCGTGGGCAGTTCAAACGCTGTGAACATCACCGATGGATTAGACGGTTTGGCGGGATTGATCTCCGTGACAGCGTTTTCAGCCTATGGTGGGATCGCAATTATTCAAGGGCAAATTTATTTAGCCCGTTTTTGTTTCATCATCGTGGGCGCGTTATTTGGTTTTCTATGGTTCAATGTCCATCCTGCGGAGTTGTTCATGGGTGATACCGGCTCCCTGGCCCTGGGCGCCACATTGGCTGTGGTGGCTTTGATGACCGGTCAGTGGGCGGTCTTGCCCATTATCGCCATCATTCCCGTCAGCGAAACGCTGAGCGATATCATTCAGGTCGCTTTTTTCCAACTGGCGGGTGGGAAGCGGGTTTTCAAAATGGCGCCTCTGCACCACCATTTTGAACTCTCCGGGTGGAGTGAGACCCAGATTGTACAGCGCTTCTGGTTGATCAGCCTGGTGGCGGGTTTGATCGGCGTGGCGCTTTCATTGGTATGAAGATGCGTGATTGGAATGAACGGCGGGTGGTCATTGTGGGGGCAGCCAGGCAAGGGACATCACTAGCACGTTACTTGTCTGAAAAAGGAGCTCAGGTGACCCTGACCGATCAAAAGACGTGGGAAGAGATGGAAAAGGTCCGAGAGGGATTAAACGATATCGATCTGGAATGGGTTCTGGGCGGCCATCCCTTGACGTTGTTGGATGACGCCGATGTCCTGGCCCTCTCCGGCGGCGTCCCCTTGACCATTCATCTGGTTGAAGAAGCCCAGCGGCGCGGGATTCCTCTGACCAATGATTCCCAGATCTTCCTGGACCAGGCGCCTTGCCCCGTGATCGGGGTCACCGGATCCGCGGGAAAAACCACCACCACCGTGCTCTTGGGGCGCATGATCGAGGAGCAAATGGGCCCGGAGCGAGTCTGGGTAGGCGGGAACATAGGCAACCCGTTGATCGATGTGGTGGATGAGATGTTAGCCGAGGATTACGCTGTGTTGGAATTGTCGAGTTTCCAGTTGGAGCTGATGACCACTGCCCCCGAGGTGGCAGCGATCCTGAATATCACCCCGAACCATCTCGATCGCCACGGGACGATGGAAGCCTACACAGCAGCGAAATCGCGTATTGTGGCGTACCAAACCAGGGATGATATCGCTGTATTAAACAGGGATGACCCCGGCTCATGGGATCTAAAAGAAATGGTGCCCGGCGAGTTGATCAGCTTTGGTCTACATCGGCCGCCGAAGGAAGCGGTGGGTACGTATCTGAAACAGGGAATGATCGCCTTATGGGAAGAGGGTTCGTCAGTGGATTTGTTTCCAGCCGGTGAGGTCCACCTGCGCGGCGAACACAACCTTGCCAATGTCCTGGCCGCCTGCGCCCTGGCCCATGCAGTGGGAGTCGAGCCGCGGGCGATGGCTGCCGGTGTGGAAGGGTTTCGAGGTGTGGAACATCGCTTGGAATACGTTCGCAACTGGGGTGGGGCGGAGTGGTATAACGATTCCATTGCCACTGCGCCGGAGCGAGCGATTGCAGCCATGCAATCATTTTCTGAACCCCTGGTCCTTTTGGCCGGGGGAAGGGACAAGGATCTGCCGTGGGAAGGGTTTGCCCGGGTCGTAGAAGAACAAGTCCGCCATGTGATTTTATTTGGCGAAGCTGTGGATGTGATTGAAGGCGCTTTACAGGACGTGATTTCTGGATATCGCGAATTACCCATCACGCGCTGCGGGACGCTAAAAGAGGCCGTTCAGGCAGCGGCGGAGGTCGTCCAGCCCGGAGATGTGGTTTTGCTATCACCAGGCGGTACCAGCTTTGATGAATTCAAGGATTTTGCTGAACGCGGAGAATATTTTAAACAATGGGTGAACAAACTGAACTGAGGACCGGATCCAATACGATCAAAGATATCGCCATCGACATCCCCTTACTGCTCATTGTGGCAGCGTTGGTGGTCTTCGGTTTGCTGATGCTTTATTCCGCCAGTTGGGATGTCTCTTGGCATGCGTTTAAAGATGTGAATCGGTTCTTTATCCGCCAATTGGTCTGGCTTGGGATTGGTTTTATCTCTGCCACCATTTTGTACTTTATGGACTACCACCGTTGGGATCGAAATAAATTCGCGGTGATCGCCATTGTGATCACCATCCTGCTGCTCGTGATCGTCCTCTTAGTTGGAAAAGAAAGCGCGCGGAGTTTGTTTGGCGGAAAATCCGTGCAGCCCTCCGAATTGGCCAAATTAGTGATCGTCATTTACCTGGCGGTGTGGCTGAACTCCAAAGGAGAGAAAATCAAACAAGTGGGTTTTGGACTTATCCCCTTGGGAAGCATCCTGGGGGTGGTCGGCGGTTTGATCGCAGTCCAGACAGATGTCAGTGCGTCGGTGACGGTGTTCTTTTTGGGTTTGCTGCTCTTTTTCATGGCCGGGGGATCCTTCCTCCAGATCCTGATCCTCTTGGTCGGTTCCGGGGGTTTAGGGGCGGCGATCGTGGCTTATCGAAAGCCGGAGGTCAGCCAGCGGATCGTCGATTTCTGGTACGGTCTCAAGGATGTCAATACCATCGGATCGGAGCAGATCGAGAAATCGTTCACCGCCTTCCTCGATGGAGGCTGGTTTGGCGTGGGATTGGGGCGCGGGGTGGCCAAATTGGTGCTCCTGCCCGTCCCCCATACGGACAGCATCTTCGCTGTGGTGGGGGAGGAATTGGGCGTTTTCGGCGCCACAAGTTTGGTGTTGTTATTTGGATTATTCCTATGGCGGGGGATGGTGATTTCCAGGAAGGCTGCGGATGGCCTGGGGTCCCTGTTAGCAGCGGGTTTGACGTTTTGGATTGTTTTCGAAGCCTTTGTGAATATGGCGGTGATCATCGGCTTGCTGCCTGTTGCTGGCAACCCGCTTCCCTTTGTCAGTTTGGGAGGATCCAATCTCGTGGTCACCATGTCTGCTGTGGGTTTGATCCTGGGCGTAGGCCGGTACGCAGAAGTGGAGAGGAAAAAACAAGAACGGAGGTCGCTAGGTGCGGTTGTTGATTTGTGCGGGCGGGACGGGTGGAGGCGTGTACCCAGCCATGGCCGTGCTCCAATCACTCAGAGAAGACATTAAGCCCGGGATCGCTCTCGAAGATATCTTGTGGGTAGGTGGTATAGGCGGTATGGAGAGGGAAATCGTGGAACGAAAGGACATTCAATTTCAGGGTGTTCATGCGGCGGGTGTGCATGGGGTGGGGTTGACATCCCTGCCCAACAATATTGCTCAGCTGGTCCAGGGTTTTTTCGAAGCCAGAGATGTGCTGCGGCGTTTCAAACCTCATGCCATGCTGTTTACAGGTGGATATGTGGCCGCGCCTATCGCTCTGGCGGGTTGGTCAGTGCCCAGTGTGCTTTACGTCCCGGACATTGAACCGGGGTTGGCTTTGAAAACCTTGGCTCGATTTGCGGATGCCATCGCTGTCACCGCCGAGGATTCAAAAGCGTATTTCCCCAGCCGGAAGCGAGTGGAAGTCACTGGGTACCCCGTACGCTCGGATCTGAAGGAGTGGCGTCGGGAAGATGCTTTTCAAGCCCTGGCCTTATCCCCTCAAGAGCCGGTCGTGTTGGTCTTTGGAGGGTCCAAAGGGGCCAGGTCCATCAATCAGGCCCTTTTGGCGTGTTTGCGGGAGCTGCTCGAGGAGGTACAGGTCATCCATATCTCAGGTCATTTGGATTGGGAGGTGGTTGAGGCGGCGCGGAAAGATCTCCCCCCGCGTTTCCAAGAGCGCTACCGGGCGGCCCCTTACCTGCACGAGCGCATGGGCGCTGCCTTCGCAGCTGCCGATTTGGTGGTATCGCGCGCCGGGGCGTCCATATTGGGAGAGTTCCCCAGCTTCGGTCTGCCCGCTATATTGGTGCCGTACCCCCACGCTTGGCGCTACCAGAAGGTCAATGCGGCGTACCTGGCTGACCGGGGAGCCGCTATCGTCATCGACGATGAGAGGTTGGGGGACAATTTGTTACCCGAGATCCGCGCGCTCCTGGCGGATGATCAACGAAGGGAAGAGATGAGTGCAAACATGAGTGCTTTATCACGCCCCCATGCTGCTGAGGCCATCGGTCAGTTGTTGATAGAAGTGGGAAGGAAAAAAGGAGATCGAAAATGATATCCATCATGTATGCCTTTTGGCTCTTCCTGATCCTGTTTGGGCTGATCGGTGCTATGCGCGGGTGGGCGAAGGAATTGTTGGTCGTTTTCAGCATTATATTGTCCTTATTTTTGATTTATGTTTTAGAGCATTTCACATCTTATGTGAAACCGTTTCAGGATGTGCTGGCCAGGGTTGAGAATCTCACAGCCGAGACAGAATTCACAAGCCTTCCTCCGTTCATCCAGGAGGAACTGCAAACCCAATTTTGGATCCGGGCTGCAATTGTGGGCATTCTGGCTTTCTTTGGCTATCAAACACCGCGTTTGGCCACGTTGCGAGAGAAAGCCCGCCGGGAGAAAGTCCAGGATGTGCTTTTTGGACTCATCCTCGGCCTTGTCTGCGGATATTTCATCGTCGGCACTTTGTGGTGGTATATGGACGCAGCTTGTTATCCTTTCTCACCGTATATCACCGCGCCGCAGCCTGATCACCCGATGGGGGAGGCCGCTTTGCGGGCGTTAAATTACTTCCCGCCGGTCTTCGCCAGCAACCAGATCGGATTGTTCATCGCTGTCGTGATTTCGTTCATGTTCGTCCTGGTGGTGTTTATCTGATGGAACACGTGCATTTGATCGGTATTGGAGGGACCGGACTATCTGCGATCGCTCGCGTTTTGCTCGAGCGGGGCTTCCGTGTCACGGGTTCGGATCTCAACTACTCGCCCCTGGCGGAGGATTTGGATCAGGCCGGGGCAGTGGTCTATACCGGCCACCGGGCGGAACAGGTCGAGGGCGCGGATATCGTGGTCCGTTCCTCCGCTGTGCCAGATGATAACGTAGAAGTCCAGGCTGCTTTGAATGCGGGAATCCCGGTGATGAAACGTTCCGAATTCCTGGGACGCTTGACCCGGGATGATAAGGTCATAGCCGTCGCAGGAAGCCATGGAAAAACCACCACCACAGCCATGCTGGCCTGGGTGCTGATGGAGCTTGATCAAGACCCGTCTTTCATCGTCGGCGGGGTGGTGAAAAACCTCCATACCAACGCCCGATCCGGGAAAGGCGGCCTGTTTGTCATTGAGGCCGATGAATATGATGAGATGTTTTTAGGGCTGCAGCCGGATATCGCGGTGGTGACCAACATCGAATATGATCACCCGGATTACTTCCCGACGCCGGAGGATTTCAAGCAGGCCTTCCGGGATTTCATGGGGAATGTAACCGACCATGGAGCGATGATCCTCTGCGCTGAAGATCCCACCGCGGTGGATTTGAGGCATGAGGCCTCCATAGATCAAGATGTACGCTTCTACGGTTTCTACATCCCAGATTTCCATTACATGGCCAGAAACCTCCAACCCCAGGAAGATGGATGCTATCATTTTGATTTTTATATCGGTGATATCGGGGTGGAGTTGATTGAGGATGTCCATTTGGGCATCCCCGGAGAGCACAATGTGCTCAATGCCCTGGCTGCACTCGCTGTTGTGGACCAGCTGGGTTTATCCCTGGAAAAAGCGATCCATGCCCTGGCTGCGTTCCAGGGCAGCGGGAGGCGGTTTGACATCCGCGGAGAATTTTCAGGCGTGGCCATCATTGATGATTACGCTCACCATCCCACGCAGATTAAGACCGCGATTGAGACAGCCAAGGGCCGATATCCGGAGGGGGCCCTGTGGGTGATTTGGCAGCCGCACACGTTCTCACGGACGAAAGCCTTGCTGGATGGGTACTCGACCGCGTTTGAAGGGGCGGATCACGTGATCGTCACCCAGGTGTACCCTTCACGTGAGGAGCGCCCCCCCGATTTTTCGATCTCAGATGTCGTCAAGGCTATTGATCACCCGGATGTCAGATTTCAGGCTACTTTTGATGAGGTGGAAAATGAGCTGATGCCGGCATTGGCTCCGAAAGACGTCGTGCTCATACTATCTGCTGGAGATGCAATCGAACTAAGCGCCCACTTGTCGGAGATGTTGTCTGACAAGGAAAGAAAGAGAGGTAGTCAACCATGAAGCCCTATCGCTATGACAAAAACAAAGATGCGAGCATTGATGTGAGAATTGAACCTCCCCAAACCTTACATTGGGTGGTTCGTGAAGATGAAAATCTGGAATTAGAATTGAATGCTTTTTCGAAGCGCTCTCCGGTGGTCACCGAGGGATTGATCAACCGGGTCATGAGGTGCATTGAGAACCTGTAAAGAGATGATGGCATGAATGATTCTTTGCTTTCTAGCGCCCAAATAAAAGCCTTACGTTCCGCATTTGGGGATGCCTTGGAACGCGACGCGCCGGTGGCGAAGTACACTTCCCTGGGTGTGGGCGGGGAGGCGGATTTCCTGCTTACGGTGACGTCTGTGGAAGGGCTCGAAAAGGCGGTTCGTTTATGCTGGATGGAGGATATCCCTTATATCCTGCTGGGCGGGGGTTCCAATGTCCTGGTCAGCGACGCAGGGATCAGGGAGCTCGTGATCCTGAACCAGGCTAAAGCGGTTGTTTTCCGGGATGAAGAAGGTCAAAGACCGCTTATCCGGGCTGAATCGGGCGCCGGGATGGGGAATCTCGCCCGCAGAGCAGCCAACCGGGGGTGGTCTGGACTGGAATGGGCAGAGGGTATACCCGGGACGGTGGGAGGAGCGGTGGTTAACAACGCTGGCGCATTTGGAAGCGACATCTCTGATGATTTGCACATGGCAGAAATCTTGCATCTTAATGATCGCAACATCCATCGTGCTCAATGGTCAGCAGAGGATTTTGGCTACGATTACCGCACCAGCGTTATCAAGCGAAATGAGGTGGATGCGGTGGTCCTGCTGGCTGAATTCATCCTCGAGCGCAGCACTCCGCAAGACGTCAAGAAGACCATGGGCGACATCTCTAAGCGGCGGCGGAGCACACAACCCCCCGGATCCTCGATGGGGAGCATGTTTAAGAACCCGCCTGGCGATTATGCTGGTCGTTTAATTGACCAGGCTGGCTTGAAAGGCACCTGGCGGGGGGATGTGGAAATCAGCCCCCTGCACGCGAATTTTTTCATCAACCGCGGAGATGCCACAGCGAGTGATGTATATGCATTGATTCAAACGGTTCAAGAAGTGGTGGCTGATAAATTTGATGTCCATTTGGATTTAGAAATTGATTTGATTGGTGATTGGTGAGGATAAGCTGAGTATGGGTGAAACATTGAGGCTGGGTGTGTTGTTTGGAGGACGTTCCGGGGAACATGAGGTTTCCCTGGTTTCGGCGCGTTCTGTCTTAAGAGCGCTGGATCCCGAGAAATACCACATCACCCAAATTGGGATTGCCAAAGAAGGAGAATGGTTGGTCGGGGACGATGTGTTGGGAGCCCTTTCTGGAGGTTCAACTGGCATGCTGGCAAAAGCGACCCTTCTCCCTATGCCAGGTAGATCTCAACTCTATACCCTGCGTGATGAGGGTGGCAAAGAGGTTCTGGAGGTTCTCACCGAATTGGATGTGATCATTCCGGTTTTGCATGGGACATTTGGCGAGGATGGGACCATGCAAGGTTTGTTTGAACTCGCGGATCTGGCCTATGTTGGAGCGGGGGTGCTGGCTTCTTCCGTAGGCATGGATAAGGGTGTATTCAAAGACGTGATGCGCGCGAAGGACATCCCTGTGGTCCCCTATCGCATCTTCCTGCGCAGCGCCTTTGAAGAGGATAGCGAGCAGGTCATGGATGAAGCCGAAGGGTTGTCTCCCTATCCGCTCTTTGTCAAGCCAGCCAATATGGGCTCGTCGGTGGGTGTGCATAAATGCAAAGATCGAACGGATTTAGCTCGCGCTCTCAAAGACGCCTCCCGCTATGACCGTCGTTTATTGGTCGAAGAAGGAATTGAAGCCCGGGAGATCGAACTCAGCGTGCTTGGGAATGAGGACCCTCGGGTTTCCATCCCCGGTGAAATCAGGCCCACCGCGGAATTTTACTCTTATGAAGCCAAATACCATGATGACAGTTCTGAATTGCTGATCCCAGCACCGTTGTCCGATGAACAAACAAAGCGTTTTCAAGAGCTGGCCATACAAGCATTTAAAGCGATTGATGGGGCTGGGATGGCGCGGGTGGATTTCCTGCTTGATAAGGAGACGGATCAAATATATCTCAATGAATTGAACACGATTCCGGGGTTCACACCCATCAGCATGTATCCCAAACTTTGGGAAGCGAGCGGCTTGGAGTACCCGGCCTTGATTGACGAATTGATATCTTTGGCTTTGGAAAGACGAGAACAGAGAAACCGTATAGTATGGCGTTACGAACGTGAGTGAAGAAGTGGTTACTATGGCCGATCAGAAGCGGGAGAAAGCAGGCAAAACACAAACGACGCGGAAGGCGGAGTCTTTGACAGGAGCTTATGTCGCGTCCCGGCGGAGATCGCAGGAATCGCACCGCCAGACACCGCCTGTCCTGTCCCGCAACGATCTCGGCCTGAACGCTGTGGCCATGGATGAGCGGCATCCTCCCCGTCGCCGGGTTGATGTTTCTCTCGCTTCGCCCGGAGCGGAAATCCAGCTGCCCGCAGTTCCTGCGATCCAAAATTACTGGAGGCTGTTTTCCGGCGTTCTGAGTGTGGGTTTGTTGATCGCCCTGGTCCTGCTTTGGGATGCGCCGTTTTTTGAGGTCCAATCGGTAGATGTCCAGGGGATCAAGCGCTTTGCCCCTTTGGAAATATCCCGGGCCATAAACGCGGTTGGCAACCCTGTGTTCGCCATTCACCCCGATCGGTTGGAACGGGACTTAACCGCTACATATTCAGGGTTTTCCAACGTAGACGTCCAGGTGGAGTGGCCCGCGAATGTCCGCGTGGTGGTCCAGGAAAGGGACCCGATCATCGCCTGGCATTGGGAGGGCCATGTTCGTTGGGTTGATGCAGATGGCATTGGTTTCGATCCCCATGGAGAAGGGCTCGATTTGATCACCATCCAATCTCCGATATTACCCTCGACCCACACCGATCAGTTCCTGGATCCCAAACTGGTCAGGGCGATCACCAATTTAGCGGGACATGCTCCGGAAGGTGTAGATATGGTTTATGATCCGGCGCATGGATTGGGATGGGAGGATAACCGGGGATGGAAGGTGTATTTCGGTCTGAACCCCGAAGATATGGAACGGAAGATGTCGGTTTATGAGAGCATTGTGAAGCATTTGGAACGAAAGGGAATTCAACCTTCATTGATCAGCGTTGAATATCTCAATGCTCCTTATTTTCGAATGGGACAATAATCACCATGGAAGCACCGATCATTGTTGGTATAGATGTTGGCACGACGAAGGTATGCACCCTGGTCGCCCGGGTGGAAGCGGAGGGTAAATTCCGCATCCTGGGCGTGGGCATCGAACCCTCCCGGGGGATGCGGAAGGGTGTGGTGGTCGATATTCAAGCGGCGACCAAAGCCATTGCCCGTTCCATTGACAAAGCCGAACGGACTTCGGGATTGGAGATCACGTCTGTCCAGGTCAGTCTGGCTGGTTCCCATGTCTCCTCGGTGAACAGTCATGGGGCGACAGGGGTCACCGGCGGTGTGGTCGATCAAAATGATGTCTTCCGCGCCCTGGACGCGGCCAAGGCCGTGGCCATTCCCCATAACCGGGATATCGTGCACGTCATCCAGCGCGGCTTTTCGGTGGATGGGCAGGACGGGATCCATAAACCGATCGGCATGCATGGCTACCGGTTGGAAGTGGAAGCCCATATCATCACCGCCGCTTCGACGTCGCTTGACAATTTAGAACAGTGTGTTAACGCGGCCGGTGCGAAAGTGGAGGCTTTCGTGCTTAACCCCCTGGCTTCTGCAGAAGCTGTGCTCACAGAAACGGAACGGGAGATGGGCGTGGTCGTCTGCGATATCGGGGGCGGGACCACGGATCTGGCGATCTATATCAACGGAGATGTCTGGCATACCATGGTCATGGCTGTGGGCGGGAACCATATCACCTCGGATATCGCCCATGGTTTGCGGCTTCCTTTGGAACAGGCAGAACAGGTGAAATTAGCGCATGGACATGCTTTGGAATCCGAGGTGGATCCCGAGGAGGTCTTCCACATTCGACCTTTTGGGGACGAAAAAAAGGCCGAGTTCAGCCGCCGGAATTTGGCGATGATCATTGAGGCCAGGGCGGAAGAGATGTTCGGTTATGTGCTCCGGGAGATTAAACGATCCGGATATGATGGGTTGCTTCCCGCAGGCATGGTTTTGACAGGAGGGACGAGCGCTTTGCCTGGCATCAATCACTTGGCACGGGATATTTTTGAGTTTCCGGTCCGGGTAGCCCAACCGGAGGATTTATTGGGGATGACCGACCAACTCCATGATCCGGCATTTTCTACCAGCGTGGGATTATTGGAGTGGACGGTGCTCATGAACACCGTTTCTTATGAGAAAAATAACTACCGGAAGCAAATGCGAGAAGGGGGCGTGGACTGGTCCAAGGTGGCCAGCTGGCTCCGGCGTTTGCTCCCGTGAACTTTTTGACAAAGAGGATCAAATGACAATCACACAACAATCATCACCATCATATACGAGGAGGACAAGATGAAACCCATCAAAGAAACAGAATCGTTTGCCAGAATCAAGGTTGTCGGCGTCGGCGGAGGGGGATGCAATGCCGTTGACCGGATGATCGAGACGGGCCTACAGGGTGTGGAATTTGTGGCTGTGAACACTGACGCCCAGGCCCTGCTGCGGTCGAAGGCATCCACCCAGGTGCGGATCGGGGATAAGCTGACCCGGGGACTGGGTTCAGGAGGGGATCCCGAGATCGGCCGCAAAGCCGCGGAAGAATCCGCGAAGGAATTATATTCTACCCTCAAAGGCGCTGATATGGTGTTTATCGCTGCCGGGATCGGTGGCGGGACGGGCACCGGGGCTTCTCCCATCGTCGCTCAAGCCGCGCGTGAAATCGGGGCGTTGACCATCGGTGTTGTCACCCGGCCGTTTACATTTGAAGGCACAAAACGGGTCCAGACGGCGGAAGACGGGATTTCCCAACTCAAAGAACAGGTCGATACCCTGATCGTCATCCCCAACGACCGCCTGCTGCAAATCGTCAATAAAAGAGCTACCCTTCAGGAAGCCTTCAGCGTCGCGGATGACGTGCTCCGCCAGGGCATCCAGGGTATCTCCGAATTGATCACCATCCCCGGTTTGATCAATCTGGATTTTGCCGATGTGCGCTCCATTATGTCTGAAGGCGGCGCAGCTTTGATGGCGGTCGGCGAGTCCTCTGGAGAGGAGAGGGCTCGGGAAGCGGCCGAACAGGCCATGTCCAGTGATCTGTTAGATATCACCATTGACGGCGCGCGAGGGATTTTGTTCAATGTCACGGGCGGTCCTGACCTTTCCCTCTATGAGGTAAATCAGGCAGCGGCCATCATCAAAGAAACGGCCCACCCTGAAGTGAACCTGATCTTCGGTGCAGTGATCGATCCCGATATGAACGATAAGTTCCGGATAACGGTCATCGCCACAGGGTTTGAGCGGACCGGTATGCCGCGCAACATCATGGAGCGTTCTTTCCAGCGCAGCCGCACGCCATCAACAGCTGATAAGGACGAAGATGAAAGCAACGTGAAGGAATTTCAACCCCGCACGTTTAAAACGGAGGATCTTGATATTCCGACCTTTTTACGCAAACGAACGCGAAATAGATGAACATAAGGCAACTCTCCTTGTTGTCTGATGTTGTGTGAGAGCATCCCTTTCCAACTCCTCCTCCTAGTGGAAAGTGTGGTGTGGGTCTAGCTTGAACTAGCCTCCTCCTAGTTTGGGCTGACTGTGTCTGAGCATGTTCTCCTGCTACCAAACGTAGTGGGAGAACATGTGTTAACGGGGGAGGATTCAGCTGTTTAGCCTCTTGCTATATGTCAGGTTGTCTTCAACCCGCCGAGGCAGGTTAAGTATATCTCCCTAGAGGGGAACCCCGTTCTATGCTAAAATGGGCTGTGCCGTTGTGTAGACAGGATCCATATCAGAGTGGGAAAAGGGGTCGACCATGAAATGTCCCTATTGCAGGAGTGATGATTCCCGTGTTTTGGATACATCTCATGATAAAAAGGGAGGGACGCGGCGTCGGCGCGTGTGCTTAAATTGCGAGCAGCGCTTCAGCACCTACGAACGAGCTATCCTGGATACGCCGTTGATCATCAAACAGGATGGGACGCGGGAAGAGTTCAACCGGGAGAAGTTGAAGCGGGGTGTCCAGATCAGTTGTGATAAGCGACCGGTGTCAGCAGCGGACATTGAACGCCTGGTGGGGGATGTGGAATCTGATCTGCAGGCGATGGAAGAGGTCGAGGTCTCCTCGAGGGTCGTGGGGGATATGGTGATTGACCGCCTGAAGGAGTTGGACCTCGTGGCTTATATTCGATATGCGATCGTGTATTTAGGTTTGGAAGATCTGAGTTCGATCCGTGACGAAATCGACGCATTACTGGAAAATTAAAAGTTCCCTGCCGATGAAAGGACCCTCCATTTACCGAAAAGGAGGGTTTGTTATTTCAATCTGGCCCCCTATTCAAGGGCGAATGTCCTAGGACATGAAATCCCAGAAGGCCTGCCGGGAAGCCGTGGTCGGTTGGTTCCCATCCCGGGCGATATAAATTGCTTGTGTGATCTCTGTGTCTCGGATGGGAACCATGTTCACATGTCCGATCAGGTGGGCGATGGATTTCGGCGCAAATCCCAATCCCAACCCCTTTTCTACGGAGAGGATGATCGTCTCTGTGTGTCTCAGATGAAGGAACGAGTCTAGGTGGGTAAGTTTGACGCCCTTTGCGGACAACGCTGCATTGATCGTTTGATAGAGGATGGATTCCTCCTCGTGGAGGATGTAATTCTCCCTCTCAAGGTCTTCGATTTCGATATATTCTTTTTCTCCCCAAGGATGGTCAGGGGGTGTGATGAGGAGGATCTCTTCTTTGGCCATGGTCTTGATTTGAAAATGTGTATCCAGGTCGCCCGCATAGTCGGTAAGTAGAAAATGTATCGACCCGTCCCTGAGGGACTCATTGGGTGTGGGACAGCGTTTTGTATGGCAGCTCAGGGTAATATCAGGGTATGCATCATGGAAGCGTTTTAAAAAAGCGGGCAGGATGTATTTACCAATTTCTGCGTTGCAGCCCATGATGATTTGGCCCTGGATGCGCCCATGAAGGGAGGACATGGTTTCGTCGATGGCCGTGGATTGCTTGACGAACGTCCTGGCCAGGGGGACCAGGGTTCTCCCTGCGTCGGAGAGGCTGATTGAGCGCCCTTGACGGATAAATAATTTCGTCCCGAAGTGTTTTTCTAAGCTGTGGATATGTTGGCTTACACTCGGTTGACTCATGTGTAAGCGATTCGCAGCTTGGGTGAAGTTCAAGGTTTCCGCCGCTATTAAAAATATGTTCAGCTGGTGGGCATCTAACATAAGTTTCTTATTACCTATTTCGAATTATCTATTGGTTTTTCTTATTATATCCCAGGATGGAGGATTTCTTCTAGTATGTTTGTAACAGGTTTATATGGTGGGGAAGGTCTCTATCGATTCTCATCCTGGTCCTCCGCTGCCTTTTTATGTTCCGGAGTAAGGTGGTTCTGCCACCTCAGAGGACGTTTTCTGCTGTCTTTACTGGCGATTCATGACCATTCCCGTTAAAATTCAAAAGACGAGCTGTGCAGGTAGGGAAGTGAGGTGTGATCCATGGAATCCGGTAAACCATTTCAGGGTAAGGTCGCATTGGTGACAGGTTCTGGGCGGGGGATTGGCCGGGCGATTGCCAAGCATCTGGCCAGTTTAGGCGCTGACATCGTGGTCAATTTTTTCCGCAACCGTGGCCCTGCTGAGGGTACAGCGGATGAAATTAAGCAGCTGGGCGCGCGCGTTCATGTGGTAAAAGCCAATGTCGGTGATATAAAGGACTTGGACACATTAATCGCGGAGACGAAGCGGGTGTTTGGTGGGTTGGACTTTTTAATCAGCAATGCCGGTTCTGGATATAATCGGCCCATCATGGAACAACGGCCAAAAGGTTGGAATTGGACCATGGACATCAACGCCCGGGCTTTGTTGTTTCTAGCCCAAAAAGCAGCGCCGATCATGGAGGAGCGGGGGGGTGGGGCCATCGTCAGCATCTCCAGCCCCGGCTCATTTCGCGTTCTCCCAGAGTACGCGGTGGTGGGAGCCAGCAAGGCGGCGGTGGAAGCGCTCACGCGCTATTTGGCCGTTGAGTTTGCTCCCAAGAATATCATCGTCAACGCCGTTTCGCCCGGGATTGTGAGGACGGAAGCGCTTCAGCACTTTAATACCATGCAGGATGAGGATATCTTAGAGGAGATCGCCCAACAGACCCCTGCGGGACGGATCGCGAAGCCGGAAGATGTGGCCAAAATCGTTGCTTTTCTTTGCAGCCCTGATGCCGAGATGATCCGAGGACAGGTCATTTTAGCGGATGGGGGATTTACGCTGCCGGCCAGCGGCATCGAACGGCCCACATAATCCCCGATCTGCTTAAGGAGGAATGATGCAAGGGATATGGTTAGAAAATCAGGAGCTGTCGTTTAGAGAGGATATACCGGAGCCGGAGCTCTCGGAGGGCGAAGCTTTGATCCGGACCCGTTTGGCGGGGATCTGCAGCACAGATTTGGAACTCGTAAGAGGGTATTATCCCTATAGCGGGGTTCTGGGGCATGAATTCGTCGGTGAAGTGGTGGAAGCCCCCTCAGCTGAGGGTCTGGAGGGGAAACGGGTGGTGGGGGAGATCAACGCGGTCTGCGGCGAATGTGTCCACTGCAGGCAAGGTCGGCCCCGGCATTGTTTGAACCGCACCACCCTAGGGATCAGCGGACGGGATGGCGTGTTTGGGGAGTTTTTTACCCTTCCCGTCGAGAATCTTTTAATTGTGCCGGAGTCCATACCAGATCGGAAAGCGGTCTTTGTTGAACCGTTGGCTGCTGCGGTGGAGATCATCGACCAGACTCACATCAAACCCACAGATTCCGTTTTAGTGGTGGGAGCTGGCCGTTTGGGGCAGTTGATCTCACAAGTCCTGTGTCTGACCGGATGCGACTTGAAAGTGGTGGTGAGACATGATCATCAACGCCATCTTCTGGAAGGGAGAGGCATTTGTACAATCTCTGAGGAAGAGGTGCCCTCAGGCTCAGCGGATGTGGTCGTGGATGCTACGGGTGTGCCGGGAGGATTTAAGGTGGCCCGTCAGGCAGTGCGCCCCCGGGGGAAATTCGTTTTGAAAAGTACCTATGCTGAGAATTTAACATTCGATGCCTCCGCTTTGGTCGTGGATGAGATATCGTTGATTGGATCTCGATGCGGTCCGTTTGAACCCGCCTTGCGGTTGATTGAGAAAAACCTGGTCGATCCGTCGATATTGATCAGTGAAGAGCTGCCTTTATCGGCTGGGCTTCGCGCTTTTCAAAGAGCGAAACAGCCTGGTGTGTTGAAGGTCGTATTGACTTACTGATCAGGAAAAATAAATTAGATCGCTGGTATCAACCGCCACCATCACATGAACTGCATCACAAAAGCACATTGATGTGGGGGACTCTGCAAGGGGTTGTGTGGCCAACGGGAGGATAAGAGATTAACGATGCCATCCGCTGAAATCATCACCATTGGGACGGAGTTGCTGCTGGGGGAAGTCGTTGATACAAACACACAGGTGGTCGCCCGGGCTCTTCGCCGGGTGGGCGTTGATATCTACCGCACAACAACGGTGGGAGATAATGCGAACAGGATCTCCCGGGTGATCCTGGAGAGCCTTTCTCGCGCGGATGTGGTGATCACGACCGGCGGGTTGGGTCCGACGGTAGACGACCCAACGCGGGAAGCGGTCGCTGCGGCTCTTGAGGTTGAAATGCAATGGAGGGAGGATCTGTGGTCCCATATTCAGGAGCGATTGCGTGAATTGGGAAGAGAGGTGACGGAGAATAACAAGCGCCAGGCGTTCGTTCCCAGGGGAGCGACGGTTTTAGAAAATGAACGGGGCACGGCTCCAGCATTCATCGTGGAGCAGGAAAGGAGGCTACTGATCGCTTTACCCGGCGTTCCCCCTGAAATGGAATGGTTATTAGAAAAGCAGGTCATCCCCTGGCTTCGTTCCCGGTTTTCATTGGAGGAGATCATATTATCGAAAAGCATCAAAGTAGTGGGCATAGGGGAATCGAAAGTGGATGATCTCATCGGGGATTATGAATATTCCGAAAACCCTACTGTTGGCTTAGCAGCCCATAAAGGTTCAGTTGAAGTCCGGATCACTTCGAAAGCCAACAGCGAAACGAAGGCGCTTGAGATGATCCTCGAAATGGAAGAGCGTTTGAGAGAGCGACTATCCGCCTGGATTCCTCCGGAAAGGGACTAGAAGATTTCGGATACTGTTTATTAAACAACCCTTTTGATGTCGTGTCTGGGACCACAATCTCATAAGACGTATGCAACCTCTGTTAGGAGCAGCTGAAAACTGGACTCTTTTCGCTTCAAAAGTGGACTCGAAAGCCCTCCAGTGGAAGGGTGAGTGAGTGAACCATGGCACCATTCCACCAAATGCGAATATCCATTGTGTTCTTTTCTTGATCTGGAACCATGTGGATATCGACCATTTTATGCAGGGGCGTATTAGGGACTTGAATATCGTGTCCGAAAAGGGAAATGCGGCTGTAGGAATTGACCCTTCTCTGTTCTCGCAAGCAAAAAACATCATCAGGGGAGGTATAGGGTTCAGGAAGAGAGAAAGGTTTGAGGAGGCTGTTGCCCTCAGCGAGCGCCCTCTCAAAACGAATGCGAGGGATTTCTCCGGTTGTGGAGTGAACTTGATGATTGTTATAGCGGTCGAGCTCATCTTCC
>JAWLER010000052.1:0-11719 GCA_041686005.1 Anaerolineales bacterium
TTCAGCGGGAGCTCAATGATCGCCCCAGAGCTGTGCTTAATTACTTGAAACCGGATGAGGTCATCAATAATCTTGTTGCACTAAAAGTTTGAAACCACCATATTAAATCAGCCCGATTTGTTTACCACCTTCTTTAAAAGCCTGGATGGCTTCATCGAGTTGAGCCTGGGTGTGTTCCGAACAGAGCTGGACTCTGATGCGGGCCATCCCCCGGGCGACCATGGGGAATACGATGGGCAGGACATACACGCCCTCTTTCCAGACAAAATCGGCCAATTTCTTCGCGGTTTTGCTGTCCCCGCACATGATGGGGACAATGGGGGTTTCGCTGTGCCCGGTGTCAAATCCCAGGGCTTTCATCTCCTCCAGGAAATATTCCCGATTCTCCCACACCCTCTCCACGCGTTCCGGCTCTTTTTCCATGACGTCGATGGCCGCGATAGTGGCAGCCGCCACACCGGGCGGCAGGGCGCCGCTCAGCAACCAGGTCCGGGCTTTGTTCATGGCGAACTTGGTCAACTCCTCGCTGCCGCTGAGGTGACCACCCACAATGCCAAAGGCTTTGGAAAACGTCCCCATCTCCGCGTGGACCTGATCCCGGGTCAAACCGAAATGATTGACGATCCCGCGCCCCCCCTCACCCAGGACCCCTTCCCCATGGGCATCATCCACATACACGCCCGCACCGTGTTCTGCAGCGATCTCCGCGATGTCAGGGAGCGGCGCTAAATCGCCGTCCATGCTAAATACGCCATCGGTGACAATCCAGATGTGCTTGTAGGCGGGCTGGTGGGTCTCCGCTTCTTTCATGATCCGAGCTAAATCGTCCACATCTTTATGTTTGTAGATGGCTTTGTCAGCTTTGGTCAAGCGCATGCCGTCGATGATGGAACCATGGTTCAGTTCATCAGAGACGTACAAATCGCCCTCTCCTGCCAGCTGGGCGATCACGCCCTGGTTGGTCATGAACCCGGTCTGGAAAGTGAGGGAGGAAGGAGCGTCTTTGAAAGCGGCCAGGCGCTGATCCAGTTTGCGATGTAAGGTGGTGTCCCCGGCGATGGAGCGGTCGCTTCCCGCGCCAGCTCCATACTCCTTCGTGGCTTCCACCATGGCTTTCACGACTTTGGGGTGGGTGGACAAATTAAGATAATTGTTCGAACACAAAACAATGACCTCCCGACCATCGACCTCAGAGATAGGCTTACTCGCGCCCTGGAGCTCTCTGGGTTCCCAATTTAAGCCCTCCTCCTCCAATCGCTGGTACTCCTCTCCCAAATAACGAATAGGATCTCGTTCACCATTCATCAGTACATCCTCCTTCTTAATCAAAGTCTTGCAGGGGGTTTCATCCGTTTCATCGTCACCATAACCATCCGGTCAGGGTTTTTAAGGGTCAACCTCAGTGCTGTGATTGTATGCCCCTTCCCTTCCTAACACAAGCGGAAAAGGTCACATCTCTAGGGGACATTATTCAGATTCCTGTCCCTTTTGATAACCTTCTGATAGGGTTTCTTTTTGCTCGTGGCTCAGCTGTTTAATTTCGTATTCTCTGCGCATGGCTGTGGAGCGATCCGATAGTTCCTCGACATAGATCAATTCCACCGGCCGCCGCCACTTCGTGTAAAATGCGCCCCGGCCCGCGTTGTGCTCCCCAACTCTGCGTTCCACATCCGTCGTCCAACCCGTATAGTATGTCCCATCCGCACATTCCACAATATAACAATAACAGGGGACGTTGTTTTCACCACCCACGATTCGCTTCCCTCATCTGAGTAATCGAAGACACCGGTCCCGACTTAGGTGCATGTGCCAATTCCCCACCTGTCCCAAACGTCAGCATTCCCAATCCTGCCCCTACCTTCAACTGCGGTCGTCCGCTCTGATCAGGGCATTTAAAAACCGTCCCCGCCGCGAATCCCCGGCCTTCTCCACATCCCGCCTCTCGTGGTTGCGGATCAGCCACACGGTGAGAGGAGAAGAGCCATTTCTGCGAGCCATCTCCGCTCCCCATGTTGGGTGCCGCTCAGCGATGACCAAAGGATGTCCATCCTCCCTCACCAAACGATCCCCTTTTGGGTTTGATTTCGAGGTCAGCAGAGCGCCCGCGAGCACAATCCAGGCCCGGTCCCACACCCGCAAAGGATAGCGGCACTTCCCAACATCATGAAGCAATCCAGCAGCGAGCAAATCCGGATCCTGATGTCCTTCCCCTTTCAAAGCCCGCAAGACCCGCACGG
Source organism: Anaerolineales bacterium (assembly GCA_041686005.1). Taxonomy (GTDB): domain Bacteria; phylum Chloroflexota; class Anaerolineae; order Anaerolineales; family UBA11858; genus B10-G9. Next base: position 2,238 of record JAWLER010000052.1, read on the forward strand.
CGTGGGCTTGTTCCGGTTCAGGCATCTTTTTGAACAACGCCAACTGGTCGGGGGACAACACCGAAGCCACCTCTTGCCGATCTTGGGGGGATAGGCGTCCGGTAACGGTCTGCCAAAACTGCCATGCCCGGTAAAGGATTTTATTCAACATCATCCAAGCAGAAAACCCCGTAAAAACCGGAGTGGAGGATAGATGATCCAACCCAAAATATCAATCCCTAGCAACGGCGCCACGAACAAAAGCATCAACAAGATGGTGGGGCCATAGGGACGGATGTCCTCCAGGGTCCGTTTCCATGAGGAAGGCGCAAAATACATAGCGATCTTTTCCCCGTCCAAAGGGGCCAGGGGAATCAAGTTAAATAACATGAGCACCAAATTAATGGTGATGAACTCCCATAAAAACCCAGCCAAGGTGGGAAAGATCCGCGATCCGCCTTGGACAGATTGGAACGCGGCATAGGGGGATATCAATCCAAACTGAAATGGCAGCGCAGCGATGACAGCCATCAGGAAATTTGACATGGGGCCTGCCAGGGAAACCCACATGGGGGCTGCCGGGGAGGAACGCCTCAGGGCGTAGGTGTTGACGGGGACGGGTTTCGCCCACCCGAAGCCAGCCACGATCAACATCAACGAGCCCATGGGGTCTAGATGAGCGATGGGGTTGAGGGTGAGCCTGCCGTTCATGCGCGGCGTGCGGTCCCCAAATTGGTCCGCTGTCCAGGCATGGGCAAACTCATGGACCGAAAAAGCGATCACCAAAATGATCATGCGTGAGATAAGCGTCGCTGGATCAAGATTTAACATCGGTTTTCTCCTGTTGGAGCATTATACCACCCAGGTCGGGCTCGTTTTTAAAGGCCCTATCCGCCCCCGAAGAGAGGAAATGGCCTCAGCCAAGGATGATATAATGCCAGCATGCTACCAGATCTCAAGCTCAATGACATCGTGAAATTACGCAAACCCCACGCATGTGGTGAGGACAAATGGAAAGTGGTCCGGCTGGGCGGTGACATCAAAATCGAATGCCTGGGATGCGGGCGCCGGGTGATGCTCTCCCGACGGAAATTGGCTCGCAGCACCAAAGAAATCCTTTCCGAAGAAGAAGCATAAAATGGGCACCTTATATGTTGTAGCCACGCCGATCGGCAACTTAGAGGATATCACCTATCGCGCTGTGCGCATCCTGGATGAAGTCTCCCTGATCGCAGCTGAAGACACCCGGACCACAGCCACCCTGCTCGATCATTACCAGATCTCCACTCTGCTCACCAGCTATCACGATCATAACAAAGAGGAGAAAATCACCTCCCTGCTCGAGCATTTGCAAGGGGGGGATCTGGCCCTGGTCTCCGATGCTGGCACCCCAGGGATCAACGACCCGGGGTTCCATTTGATCCGAGCCGCCCTGGAAGCGGGTCATTCTGTGATTCCCATCCCCGGCCCCAGCGCCCTGATCGCCGCCCTCTCCATCTCGGGCCTCCCCACAGATGCGTTCCATTATCTGGGGTATATCCCCCGCAAATCAAGCCAGCGGAAGAAGCGCTTCCAGGAGGTCAGAGACGAACCCCATACCTTGGTCTTCCTAGAGACCCCGCACCGGGTCCGAGATTCCCTCCAGGAGATGGAGAAGATATTCGGGGAAAGAGACATCGCCGTGGCCCGGGAGCTGACCAAAATCCACGAAGAGGTTTTCCGCGGCAGCATCCACGAAGCCGCGACATATTTTTGCGAGCACGAACCGCGGGGAGAGTTCACGCTGGTCATCGGGGGCATCACCCCAGCAGAGCAAAAGTGGACCAAAGAAAGGGTGCTGGACGAATTGCGCAGATTGCAAGATGAAGGACAACTCACACCTTCGAAAACCGCCAAAGTCGTCGCGGAACGCTCCGGGTGGCCGAGGCGAGCCGTGTATGACCTTTTGAAGGATCTCGATTAAGGAGAAACAAATGCACCTCAACGATCATGAAACGTTTCCATCCATCGATACCCAAAACATGCTCTCTGAGATCGATGGTCTGCCCGACCAGCTGGTCAGTGCCTGGGAGATGGGGCAACAATTTCCCCTGCCTCCCTGGAAGGGCATCACCCGGGTGGTGATCGCCGGTATGGGCGGATCAGCCATCGGGGGGTCCTTGATCAAAGCCTATGCCGCCCCTCTGGGAGACGTGCCCATCACCGTCCATCGGGATTACGGTCTCCCGTCCTGGGTAAAAGGGAAGGAAACCCTGCTTATCGTTTCCTCCCACTCCGGGAACACAGAAGAGACGCTTTCCGCCTTCGAAGCGGGTCTGGGAAACGGCTGCCGGATGATAGGGATCACCACCGGGGGCAGATTGGCTGAGAAAGCGGTTGAGGGGGGGGAGGATGTCACCCTGTGGCGATTTGATCATCCGGGCCAGCCTCGAGCTGCCGTTGGCTACTCATTCGCGCTGCTGCTGGCTGCCCTTTTCCGATTGGGTTTAATCCCCGATCCCACACCCGAAGTGGAGGACGCTGCAGCTGCCCTCAGGGAACAACAAAAAGAGTTACTTTCCGAGGTGCCCATTGCCAAGAACCCGGCCAAGCGTCTCGCGGGCCAGCTGGTGGATCGCTGGGTGTGTGTTTTAGGCGCCGGGCTCATGGAACCTGTAGCGAGACGCTGGAAGGGACAATTGAATGAACTCGCCAAAACATGGGCTCAGTTTGAAGCCCTCCCCGAAGCAGACCACAACACCCTGGCGAGCATATTCAATCCGGAAAATCTCCTCCTTAAAACCGCAGCGCTGTTTTTACGCGGTGATGCCGCTCACGCCCGCAACCAGCTTCGGGGGGAATTGACGAAAAAGTACTTCATGTTGGAAGGACTCAACACGGACTTCGTTGATGCCTCTGGCAAAACCCGTCTAGCCCAGCAGTGGACAGTCCTTCATCTCGGCGATTATGTTGCTTATTATCTGGCCATGTTGTATGAAGAAGACCCCACACCGGTGGCAGCCATTGAACATTTGAAAGAAGAATTGAAATCGGGATCATTTGGCACATAAAACACAGAACGGAACAAACCAAAACAGCTTTACCCCCTTTCCATCCATGGTCTTCGCAGCAGCCCGGCAGGGATCACAATGCCACACACAAGGGGATGTGCTTGAAGAATAACCCTTTTTGTACGCTGACACACTCCTGCTAAGAAATCATGTTTACCAAGGGGTGAAACATCATGGATAACCGCCAAATTGCAGACAATTTTGACCTCATCGCTGATCTATTGGAGATCCGGGGAGATGTGATATACAAGATTCTCGCCTACCGGAGGGCCGCCGAGAGCTTACGCGAACTGGGTCAGGATGTCTCACAAATCCATGAAAAAGGGCAGCTCCAGGATATCCCCGGCGTAGGGGAAGCGATCAGCGACAAAATCCAAGAATTGTTGGAAACCGGCGCCCTCACTTTTCTCGAGGAACTCAAAGCGGAAGTACCTCCCTCCTTGGTGGAACTGCTGCAAGTCCCCGGCCTGGGTCCCAAACGGGTCGGCCAATTCTGGCGGGAATTAGATATCACCACCTTAGATGAGCTGCAGTCAGCCGCTGAATCCCAAAAGCTGCGGGGTTTGGACGGCATCGGCCCCAAAACGGAAGAAAACATCCTCTCCGGGGTGGCGTCTTTGAAAAAGCGCACCAGCCGGATCCGTTTGGGCGACGCGCTTCCGTTTGCAGAAAAAGTGCTCCACAGATTGCGGGCCTTGCCCCAGGTGGAAGCTGCAGAAGCTGGGGGAAGCCTGCGGCGGATGCGGGAAACGGTCGGGGATCTGGATCTCCTGGCAGCATCTGAAGATCCAAAATCTGTCATGGAAACCTTCCTGAATGACCCTGAAGTGGTAGAGATCGTCAGCCGGGGGGATGTCAAATCCAGTGTGGTTTATAAAGGTGGACTGCGCGCTCAATTGTGGGTCCACCCCCCGGCTCGGTTTGGCACAGCCCTGCAATATGCCACGGGAGCTGCCGACCACAACGTACGTTTGCGCGAACTCGCCCTGGATCAGGGGTATTCCCTCTCTGAACACGCCCTGCTCAGGGTAGAGGACGACACTGAACTCCTCTTCGACGATGAAAAAGATCTTTACGAAAAGCTGGGGTTACCCTGGATCCCACCCGAGCTTCGTGAAGACCGGGGGGAGATTCAGGCTGCAAAGGAAGGGAAGCTCCCCGTGCTCATCAAACAGGAAGATATCATCTCTGAGCTCCACAGCCACTCCACATGGAGCGATGGGCGTTTTTCCATCAAGGAGATGGCATTGGGAGCCATTCAAAGGGGCTACCAGATCCTGGCCATCACCGATCACTCTCAAAGCCTGGGCATCGCTGGAGGGTTATCAGCAGATGAGTTAAAACGACAGCGCGATGAGATTCACAAGGTGCAGGAAGAGCTTGGCGATCAGATCAGCCTGCTTCAGGGCGTTGAAATGGAAATATTGGCTGACGGGGCGTTGGATTTCCCCGACCAGGTCTTGGCTGAGTTGGACATCGTCGTCGCTTCGCTCCACACCAGCATGCGCCAGCCGCGGGAGAAAGCCACCGCGCGCCTGCTGAACGCCATTCACAACCCTTACGTCGACATCATCGGCCATCCCACCAACCGCCTGATCGGAAGACGGGATCCCGCTGACGTGGATATGGACGCCGTTCTAGAGGCTGCCGCAGCCCAAGGGACCGCACTGGAAATCAACGCCAACCCCATGCGCCTTGACCTCTCTGATATTTACGTCCGGCGGGCGATCCAATTGGATATCCCCATCAGCATCAACACCGATGCCCACAGCCCCGATGAAATGGATTACCTTGTTTTCGGTGTGGCCACCGCGAGGCGCGGTTGGGCGAGCGCGGAAAACGTGATCAACGCCTGGCCTGTTGAGACCCTTCTGGACTGGCTGGAGCGAAACAAATAGGGGGAATATGATCCCCCCGTTCCGTTCCCTGCGCAAGCTCGTTTTAGGCTTCCCTTAAGTCACTCTCCACCCACACCAGTTTCTTGACATCGCCTTCCAACCCGAGAAGATGTCGGAGGGACATGGCGAAGGCTCCCGGATCCCCGGAGGTCATATACTGGACCCCTCCTGAATGACCCGGCCTGGTTCGCAGGCGATGGCGATCCAACAACCGCCCCACCTGGCGCGCCACCGCCGGCGCAGGATCAATGACCTCCACCTCCGGCCCCAGGATCTCTTCAATGAGCGGGATGACGAAGGGATAATGAGTACATCCCATGACCACTTTATCCACCCCCTGGTCCAACATGGGTTTGAGCGCTCTCTCCAGGATTTCTCTGGTCTCCTCGCCCTGGATATGACCGTTTTCGATCTGGTTCACCAATCCCGGACAGGTATCCTGCAGGATCCTGACCCCCTGCGCAAAGCGTTCCACCGTGGATTCGTACAGTTCACCCTGAAAAGTCGCCGGGGTGGCCAGGACACCCACCACCCCGCTGTGGGTTTCTTCAGCCGCTGGTTTCACCGCCGGTTCCATGCCCACAAACGGCAGGTCGGGATAGGATGTGCGCAGGGCTTTCAAGGCTGCCGCGGATGCTGTATTGCAGGCGACGACGACCAATTTGGCCTCTCGCCTTCTAAGGAAGCGCACAATAGCCAATGAAAAATCCCGCACTTCTTCCTTGGGGCGGGGGCCATAGGGTACATGGGCCTGGTCGGCAATGTAGATCAGATCTTCCTCCGGGTGCTGTTCCCGGATGGCTCGCAAGACGGATAACCCGCCCACACCGGAATCAAAGACCCCAATCGGACGACTATCAAAGGACATAGTGAAAGCCATGCTCCTCTCTAAAGACCGGCCCGGAAATCCCTCTTATTGAGGGTTTACCTCTTCTCCTTTCAGGACGCTGAGCGTATTATACCCTCACTCCCAAAAGACGCTTTAGGGTGACCGATCTAAGAAGGTTCAAAAGTCATCTTGAGCCCCGCCTTCCAGAAAAGGTCCGGCGCAGACGACCCGGTTACACACCCAAACCCTTAAATGAAAAAGGTGCAGCGGGACCCGCTGCACCAGTCAAGGATAATTTTCCTTTTTATTCCGTGGTGAATTTCTGCTTCAAGCGCGCTTTCTTGCCGCTTCGCTCCCGCAGATAATATAAACGAGCCCGGCGAGAGAAGGAACTGCGGTGAACATCTACCTTATCGATGATAGGAGATCGAAACGGAAATGTCCTTTCCACGCCGATTCCATTGCTTGCAATACGGCGAACGGTAAATGTCTTGCTGTTTCCCTGGCCGCGGACCCGGATGACCGTCCCCTTAAACTCCTGGATCCGGACATTATCCCCTTCTTTGATACGCACGTAAACACTGACATTATCCCCCGACCGGAGGTCAGGGATATTTAGATTGTCTTCCGCTGCGAACGCTTTTAATAAATCATTCATCGAAATGGACCCTTCTATAACTTAACCATCATGGCAAAAACACTTCTGCTGATAACACGGCTGGTCATTATAACATGGGTGACCGATTTTGAGAAGTGAAACGATAAAACACAGGAATGAGTACTTGAGGATGACTGGAGCTGTATCGCGGGGTTGAGATGGAGGGGATAGCCAGCACCCCTGCAACCACCGTTCAGCGATCTGGCAGCGCTTCCTGGATCTGAGATACAGCTTCTTCGGGATCCAGCTGACCTTTAAGGACCAAAATAACCGCCTCCTGCAAAATGGGACCCACTTGCTCCTGGATCTTCTCTGAGGGGATCAGGGTCGTGGCAGGAAGGATCCGCTCAAATAAAGTGCGCTCCATATCCTCTGTCAACCACAAAGCGAGCGAAGAGGAGAGAGGGGGGACGAAGCCTGCTTCAGCATTCCATTCCGCGAGATAGCGGTCTTCGGTGAGGTAATCGATAAACTCCGTGCTCAAATTAAGTTGATCGGGTCCTTTATTGACGATCGACCAGACCCAACCGGTGGCATAGGAAAAGGCCCTTCCCTCTGAGGTGGGCAGGGCTCCTAATGAGGTGTTGGTAGGCTCTGTTTGGAGGTAATTTGAAATCCAGGTGACCACCTGGGTAGCCTGACGCTCGGTATACGCATTCCAGGCTTGTTCATCTGTTTCGAACTGCGTAATCCAATAGGGCATGACCTCAACCTGGCGCGCTTCCTGATAAAAGGAAAGCACCTCCATCATAGGTGATCTATCAATCACGTAGGATTGGTTCAGGGAGGCGATATTTCCTCCCGCACTCTTATAAAAAGCAAAGGTGACGAAAGCTTGAGGATCAGAAGCGGGAAAGGCCATGGGTTTCGGATTGGAAAGCAATTCCTCCCAACTTCCGGGCGAACTCTCCAGGCTGTCCGTTTTATAGGCAAAGATTAAAATATCCGCAGCGAAGGGGATCCCGTAGACTTCTTCATCGATCCTCGCAAGTTGATCGGCAAAGGAATACCAATCTTTCCCTTCAAACTGACCGGCATACTCACCAAAAGGGGCGATCAAGTCCTCCCCTGCTGCAGTCTCCATCAAAGAACGGGGAAGAGCGATCACATCCGGCAGGACCAGAGGGGCAGCGTCCCGTGCGGTCCTTAAAGTGTCCAGGATGCCCCCTGGACCAGAGAGGTCCTTAACCCGGACATCAATCGTCAGCGAGGGATGCTCAGAGAGGTACTCATCCATTCGCGCTTGGAAAAGTTCCCCGCTTGATGTTGGGCCCTGGGGGTCAAACTGAGGGGGAACCCAGATCGTTAAAGAAGCCTTTTCTTTTTCAGGTGACCCCGGGGTAGCCGTCTGTGTCGGGGCGATCTTGGTTTTTATCGCCGTAGGGGCCGTTTCCGTCACCTGGCCTTGAAAACGGTCCAGAAAGGGTATCTGGGCGCAGGCAGACAGGGCAAGGAAAATCCCCAAGATCAAAACCAGTGAAATTTTTTTCATATACTCCACCCGGTGTTCAACCCCCCTTTTCAAAGGATGAACCTCTATTAAACCATAAATCTACCACCAGGAAAGAGGACCCATCCCCGAAAACAAGCTAAACAGGCTCCGAAAGCAGGGTTTTGAGCAATAGGACTGCATTCTGGAGATCATCCATATCCACCATCTCCGAAGGGCTGTGGATATAGCGGCAGGGGATGGACAGGCAGCCGGAAGGCACGCCGCCCCGAGCGATTTGTATGGAAGACGCATCCGTCGTCCCCCTTTCCAAAACTTCCCTTTGGTAGCTGAACCCGTTTTCCTCCGCAGCGCTGATCATCCACGCCACCACATCCGGATGAGAAATCATCCGTTTATCCCTGATTTTAACAGCCGGGCCTTTTCCCAAAGAAACCTCCATTTTCGTCCCTTTCGGTGTATCTCCCGTCCGGGTCACATCAACCGCCAGGCCCACATCCGGTTCGATTTGAAAAGCCGCAGGTCCGGCTCCCCGGCAACCCACCTCCTCCTGCATGCTGAACACCAGCCATAATTCATGAGGGGTCGGGGTCTGGGAGATATGGATTTCGCGCAAAGTCTCTATCATCACAGCTACGCCAGCCCGATCATCCAATGCTTTGGAAACCACGCGTTTGCCCAAATCCAGCCACGGCCGGTCAAAAACAGCTACATCCCCGATCCTAATCGGGCACTGATCCGCATCCTCCGCGCCCACATCGATGTACATCTCGGACATCTCCGGGACCTTTTTGGGCTTCCCTGTATCCTCCGCGCTGATCACGCCCCTCGTACCCTTTAAAAACCGCACTCTCCCCCCCAGCAAATATCGGGAGATAACGCCGCCCATATTCGTAAATCGAACAAAGCCCTTCTGATCGACATGGGTGGCGATGAGGCCAATTTCGTCCAGGTGAGAAGCGACCATGACCCGCTTGCCGCCTTTATGCAGCTCCCCTTTACGGGCCATTAAATTTCCCAGGGAATCCACCCTGATCTCATCCACATAAGGCTCAATTTCCTGATGGACAAACTCTCGAATTTGTTTTTCATGCCCAGGCGGGGCTGGGATCTCGACCAATTTCTTTAACAGTGATTTCATCACATGACTCCTTTCGACCATTCTTTCATCTTAACCCCTGGGGCTGTCCAGGACATCCGCTGAGAAACCGTCAAGGGCGGCCTTCAATAAAGCCCATGTCGCTTGTAGATCTCCCACCTTGACCAGGGAAACAGGGGAATGCAAATAGCGAGTGGGCACTGAGATGGAAACGCTGGGAATGCCCGCGCGCTGCTTGTGAATAGCAGCTGCATCCGTCCCGCCCCCACCCGGCTGGCGAAGCTGGTACGGGAGGCCCTCGTCTTCCGCAACCCGGATCAAATACTGGACCAAACGGGGATCGGAGATGGTCCCTGCATCGGCTGTATAGATGGCCCCTCCCTCTCCCAAGCGCGTGTTGTATGTCGTATTTTCATCCTCTTCTTCCCAGGCAGGGAAATCGCGTGCAGGTGTGGCATCCAAAACAAAGCTGCAATCCGGATCCAAAGTATGGGCAGCCACACGGGCTCCCCGCAGCCC
>JAWLER010000116.1:0-2702 GCA_041686005.1 Anaerolineales bacterium
CTCCATGCCGGGCAGGACAACCTCCCCATCACCATATTGTTTGAAATGCTGTCCCCACTTTGTTTTCAAGGCTTCTTTGGCACGCTTTCGTCCCACAAAGGGATACCAATAAACGTTGTGGTAGAAGTTGCTGGCGAAGTAGCTCCACGGTTCGATGGGACTTCGCAGCAGGAAATTCTCGAAGGGTTTAAGGGGGCCGTGGTAGATCAGCTTCTGTCCTTTTGAAGCCAGGGTTTCTTCCTGGACGAAGTTCCAGGGCGGCTCGCTTTCGATGTCATAGCCCACGATTTCGATTTGGGAAGGGTCGCCGATCCCCAGGCCTTTTTCATGGGCCAGGCGGATGAAGCGCAGGGAGAGGGGGTCAAAACCCTGCAGCCGGGCAGAGACGGCATCGATTGCCACCTGGTCGGCGGAAGCCAGTAAGATGTCTTTTTCATGCCAGCGCATGGCGCGCGGGCCGGGACCGTCACCGGCGAAAGTTCCATCCATGACGGCGAAGATGCCGGGATGGATTTCCTGTTGGATGGTCAGCAGGTCCACCAGGGTATCGTGGATTACGCTGTGGGTCCAGTGGCGGTGGCGGTGCAGGAGGCCCCCAAAGGCGTTCTTCATCGCCCCGGTGATGGTGGTGAATACGTGGGTCTTGACGGTGGGTAGGTGAAGGATGTTCATACCAACCAGGGCTTTGGGGATGAAGATGCCCTCCGGGTAAACCTGATCGAGTACCAGCATCGGTTTAGAAGGGACAAACTCGATCCACTCAAAAAGATCTTCGTATAGATATAAGCAGGGAACTTTGTAAAGGTCGGTGACCTGTTTGTGCTTGTTGTTCACTTCGCCATCGCTGGTGTCCACCACGACGGTGTCATTGTGTACGCCCACCAGGTCCTCATAACCCAGGTTCCGCAGGGCGCGGATCACGCCTTCCAACTGCCAGGGTGTGGTGGAACAGGCCGGGTACCAGGTCTGCCAGGAGATATTGATCTTGAGCCCGGTCCGGAAATCTTTTGGCAGGGCCTCTTCGACCCCCGCCTGTATCATCAATTGCTCGATATCGTCCAGGACGGTGTCGGGTTTGGTTTTCAAGACGGCAACTTTGCCTTTACCAGGGAAATCAGGCATGCAGCACTCCTCCAATATTTGTTCTAGGGTTTTATAATTATACTCATTGAGAGGGCTGATTTGAATATTTCTTTTGATTAACGGATTGATGATGGTTGATGAAGCCGTAATTAAGCACATTCTTGAGTCTCTCCACCTGGGCGGTTGGCAGTATCACCCCTGCGTTGGGTCGACCAATGACCTGGCTCTGGCGTGGGCCAAACAAGGCGCGCCCGACTGGTCGCTGGTGCTGGCGGACACCCAGACGACGGGTCGCGGGCGTGCCGGACGGCAATGGGTGACCCAACCCGGATCGGCGTTGGCGATCAGCCTGGTTCTGCGTCCCACACCGGCTGAGGAGGTTCACATCCCGCGCTTTACAGCACTGGCTGCCCTGGGCTTGGTCCGCGCGTTGGAACAGCGCGGACTGCGAGCAAAACTGAAATGGCCTAATGATGTCCTGCTGGCTGGGCAGAAGGCCGCCGGTGTGCTGGTGGAAGCGGACTGGCAGGGTGAGCGGCTGGATGCTCTGGTCGTGGGGATGGGTGTGAATGTGACCCCGGAATCAGTTCCTGAACCGGATCAGCTCAGATATCCTGCCATATCGGTGTCGGATATTTATGGCGCACCGGTGGACCGCTGGGAATTGCTGAGGGACATCCTGCTGGAGATGATGGCTTTGCGCCGAAGCCTGCCCGAAGAGACTTTTCTGGAGGCTTGGAACAACGCGCTGGCTTTTCGGGGAGATTGGGTCCGTTTCCGCCAACCTGGCGGGGAACCGCAGCGGGTCAAGATTTTGCGTGTGGGTTCTGAGGGTGCGCTGCTCTATGAAACCAAGGAAGGTCACACCGAATCCGCGTTGGCGGGTGAGATCCTGATGGCCTATAATTAAGGAAGCCTTGTAATTAATCGAGGATGAGGACACAAGACATGAAAGACCAGGGAAATTCAGACACTGAAAATTCAGTCACTGATAATTCAGACACTGAGAATTCAGACTCGCACGATCAGGAGCCTCAGGTGCCGAAGTACATGCGCCCGAAACGCCCGGTTTTGGATGAGCCTCTGGAGGAACAACAGGAGGTTCCGCAGGAGGAGGTTGAAGCGCGCCAGCCAGAACCCGAAAAGACGCCGCCCCCCGAACATCCATCCCTGGAAGCCACCCAGCAAATGAAGCCAGAACCGGAAACGCCAGAACAGAGGGGCCCGACAGCGGGTGAGATGACATCGGCTGAAGGGGATCTTCATTCGCCTTATTTTCCCCGTGGAATCTACGAGGATGCCCACGCAGTGGAAGCCTATTATGGCCGAGGTGATGCCGAGGTCGTGGAGGAGAAGTTGCCAGAAATGGTCACTGAGACAGAAAGTTCCCCGGCTGGGAAAAAGAGGCGCTGGCTGATCGTGGCCTTTGCGATTGTGATGATCCTGGTGCTGCTTTTTCTGGCTCTGACCGTGGGGATTCCCTTAACCTTTTTCTAAACCCCCTTTTTAAATACATAACTCCCCGAGGACCTGATTCTCATCTCTGGGGAGTTTTCTTTTAATTGTTTATTCGTTTATTCCGGGATTCTCGCCATGGCGGCTACGGTGTCGCCTTTTTC
>JAWLER010000053.1:0-11680 GCA_041686005.1 Anaerolineales bacterium
CGGCTTTCAAGTCGTGGGCTTGGAGGATGTTTTTATCCCTTTCCGCTTCATAGGTGGGACAGATCTTCAATGTCACTGACTTCATGGAGTGCCTGCCTGGGGGATGGTTCGCACATCCCCATATCGTGGATTCCCCTGCACTTTCATTTTATCTTAAAAGTCAGGATTATGGATACATTAAAAGCCGCGCTGCTGCCCTTCCCAGGGGGGCTCTTTCCCCTCTTGGAATTCCTCTACACTGGGTCCGTGGAGTTGTTTCAAACGCCACAACCCGTAAAGGTAACTGACTGCGAGGACGATGATCAGCGCTGGCCAACCGGTTAAAATCTGCGCCACACCCAATGATTGGGCGGATCCCCGCCGGTAAAGCCAGACCTGGATCAGGAACTGCAGCCCGAAAAAGAGCGACCAACCGATGGTGACCTCGCTGTACGCCGGGCGAATTTGGGGATGCCAGTACCACGGCAAGGGCCACCCCCGGGTGAGGTGGCTGCTCCAGGCAGCCAGGGGTCGTTTGCTGACCAGGCTGATCAGGGCGGCGAGGAACGTGATCCCGCTGCTGATCACGCCGGGGAGAAAGAATCCCTTTGCGGACTGGGAAACATAAGCCAGAATCCCGGCGACCAGTGTGATCCCCGCCCCTCCCAGGGTGTATCCGAAGGACTGCTTTTTCCAGACGCGGATGCCAAGCAAGATCCCGGTGGCGACCAGCGACACAGCCAGCGCCGCGGTCAGGGAAACCAGCCCATTCAAGAGGGTGAAGAGCAGGGGCGGGAGAACCACATCCAGGATGGGGATTCTCCCGCTGAGGATCGATTGAAATTCATCTCTGAGTTCTTTAAGTTTTGACATCGCATTCCACCCTGCTCTTCACACGAGCATGATGTATCCGTCAGGAGTCTACACAGGCGCCAAGGTCCCGGCGAAAATCTGCCAGGCTAAGGCCGTCTTGGCGACCAGGCTGAGGACGATATACACCCTCTCCCCGAAGAGGTAGTTTTTCCAGGGTCCGACCTTTTTGTACTGCAGGTACATGTTCACGGCGAAGCTGTTAAAGAACAAAAAGAGGGAGACGATGATCGCGTAGACGAAATTAGGGGGTTGAGCGTCGTTCACCACCGCGCTGCCGTACAGGTTGACCACCATGGCGATCCAGGGGATGATCCCCGCGATGCAGCCGTATATGAAAGCATGCCAGCGGATTTTTTCCCGGCCCTGGTTGTCATACTCCATCATGATGCCGAAGAAATTCATCGTGGCGTTGAGGCCGAAGAGCCCGATCAGGCTGATCAGGTCCCAGATCCCAAGCAGCATGGCGATGAGGACGATCATCAAAGAAGAGCTGAAGGCATACTCGTAAAAGCGGACCGGGTTCATCTTCTTTTCGAGGTTTTCTACATAGCGGTTGTAACCGATGGTGGAGAGGTAGAAGTGGGCCACCGCGGAGATGAGCAGGAAGGCGCCCACCGCCGGGCCAAACCTTAGCTCATAAATCAAATTGAGCTTGGGTTCAAGGGCGAATTCTTCTATGTTGAATGTGAGGAATGTAGAGTACACCGGATAAGTAGTGTCATTGCTGAGGACGATCATCAGCACGCCCTGGATGAGGTGCAGGACGCCCATTATGACGTTAAACCGCCTCAATCTAGGGAAAGATAGTTTGTTCGATTTTTCTGCTTCAGACATGGTTACCTCCATTATAAAGTGATAAATTAAGTGTTTGCGTATTCCGGATCGTTTTTTCCCATCCAGAAACGCTGCCAGCTGCCCCCACTCTGGATGAGGGCGACCAATGTATAGAGGGCGCCGGTGAAAAACCCCAGCGTCATCATCAACACCACCCAGGTCAAAGAGGGGAGAAACGATCTCTCCCGGTACACGATCCAGGCTGAAAAAAGGGTAAATCCGACATACAGGTCAACCAGGGAGACGATGCCCCAGGGATTGGTGAGGATTTTCTGTCCGTCCGCTCCGAAGTCGCCGACGATGAAACCATACAGTAATACAATGGTCATGGCGGCGACGCCCAGACCGGCGATGATTTTGGCGATCTTCATGAGTACATAGCCCTCCTACAGGATGAGCAGCACGCCAAAGAGGACCTCCGTGGCGATGCTGATGTAATTCGAGGACACCAGGGAGTCGTCCAGGAACATGGATACCGTCCGCACCAAAGCGATCACCAGATAGGTGATGCCCAACATGGGGTAGGTGACGTCATGGTCCAGGAAGAAGGCAGCCAGGGCCAGGCCAATGAAGACACCTCCCAAGATGGAACGGATTTCTGTGATACCCCGCCCTCCCACGGGAGATAAACCGGTGAACCCCTCCACATTTTGAGGCCAAAAGAGGGAAAAGAGGCCTGTGGCAAAGGTGCCGATCACGGCGACGAGTTGGAAGATCTCTAACAGGGTCATGAGTTAATTCTCCTTTTCCGCTTCTTCTGGAAACCAGGGGAAGAAGGCGTTGGTCTTTTCCATGTATTCTTCATACCCCGGTTTGTTTTTGGCGAGATCCTTTTCCAGCAGGGCCACCCCGGATACCCGGATGAGAAGATAGGTCATCAGGAGGGGGCTGATAATGGTGGCGGCCCCGAACCACGTGTTGGCTGCGATGAGATAAAATCCCCACCACTGGACGGCATCCCCGAAGTAGTTGGGATGACGGGTGTAACGCCATAACCCGCTGGTGAATAGCTTGCCCTCGTTTTCAGGTTTGGATTTGAACTCCGCCAGCTGGTAGTCCCCGATGGCTTCGAAGTAGAAACCGATCCCCCAGACCGCTGTGCCCAGGATATCCAGGACCGTGAAGTGGCTTGGCTGAGCCCGTGTCTGGGCAGCAAAGAGGGGTAGGGAGACGATCCACATAATCAAACCCTGCAGCATGAAGACTTTGAAATAAGATTTCCACCACCAGGAGTCCCCCGCTTCCTCCCTCCAGGCCCGGTAGCGGTAATCCTCGCCTTTATCGCGGTTGCGGAGGTAAATATGGATGGTCAAACGCATGCCCCAGATGAAGACCAGGAGCATGATGAGGATTTTCCTGCCTTCGAATATGCTCGGGTTGAGGGCGAAATAGACCCAGCCGGTGACCACAAATCCAAACCCCCAGAAGGTGTCCACGATGCTGGTGTCCTTCAGATATAAACTCCAGAGCCATAGAAGGGTCATGAGCAGCCAGATGATCACTCCTGCTGTGAGGTAGGTGAGTGTTATCATACATTCCTCCTTGAGAGATTGATTAGCCTTCGCTGCGAAAAGCGAACCCCACTGCGCCCGGCCCGATGTGGGTCCCGATCACGGGTGTGACGGTGACCGAGAAGGGGGGTGTCTTTTGGGACAGAAAAGTTTTGATGTCCTCCCATAATGCTTCCGCTTCCTGGGGGGCATTGGTGTGGACAAGAGCAATTTCCTGGATGGGGGCGAGTTCTTTGACATGATCCAGGACGCGCTGCAAGGCTTTTTTGCGGGTCCGGATTAATTCAGAGGATGGATTTCCTTGGTTCATTTTCATGACCGGCCTGACATGGAGCAAGCTGCCGATCCCGGCGATGAAGGGGTTCATGCGCCCGCTTTTTTGGAGGTATTTTAAAGTGTCCAAAGCCGCAAACACATATGTCCGCTTCCCATCTTCTTCCAGGGTCCGCAGGATCTCGGACATGCTTACCCCCTCTTCAGCCATCTCCGCCGCTCTCTTAACCAGGAGCCCGACCCCCATACTCAGCTGGCCGGAATCCATCACCGTCACCGGGATGGGGGCGGTTTCAGCTGCTTTTTGAGCCACGTTCAAAGTGGCGCTGAGAGCCGTCGAGATGTGGATGGAGAGGATTTCCTTCGCGCCTTGATCCGCTAACGTCTGATAGGTACGCTTGAATGTGTCAATGCCAGGTACAGCCGTGGTAGGGCATTTTTCCGCCGTTTCCAAAGCCTCATAAAACTCCTCCCGGGTGATGTCCACTTTGTCCAAGTAGCTGTCATCATTGAAATGGATATATAGGGGGATGACTGTGATGTCTAGGGCTTTGATGATCTCGTCCGGTAGATCGCAGGTGCTGTCCGTGACGATTTTTATGCTCATGGGATGGTTCCTTTTCATAGATCACGCTGATATTTTCCCTTATCTTACATGGTTTCAGCTTATTTGTCAATAACCTTGATAAATATTATACAATATCTTGACAATATGGGGGAGGAGGGGTAGAATGAAAACCGGAGAATGCGGTATTTCCCCAAGCTGTAAGGCAGAAGAAGATGGGAAAAAACAACGGGAGCAGGTAGGTTTGCGACGGTTTTAACAGGGACTATCCACCCTGAAGATTATCAAAAGCGGCATGGTGAAAAGGTATGAACACATTGGAACAGACCCCAACCTATAATTTGGGCGTTGTCGTCCAGGAAACAGGGATCAATCCCGATACGCTGAGGGCCTGGGAAAGGCGCTACGGATTGCCCGAGCCCGAACGAACGGAAGGTGGGCACCGCCTCTATTCCCGGCGGGATATCGAAACGGTGAAATGGCTCATGGCCCGTCAGGAGGAGGGTTTAAGGATCAGCCAGGCTGTGAAGCTATGGCAGGAAATCATTGAGGCAGGGAGAGATCCTTTCAGAGAAAAACGCCTGGGCTTTAAAGCCCCCCCAACCCCTCGACCTGTGAAAGCGGAAGAGGGTGAGGGGGGTGATCGAGTCATGATCAAGAAGTTGAGGGAGGATTGGCTTGAGGCTGCCTTATCCTACGATTCTTTGAAAGCGGATCAAATATTTTCGGATGCGCTGGCGCGTTTCACCGAAGAGGTCGCCAGTTATGAGATCCTTCTCAAAGCGCTTCACGATATCGGGGAAGGCTGGTATCGAGGTGAGATATCCGTGCAACAGGAACACTTCGCCTCCTCTCTCGCCATCCGGCGGATCCAGGCTTTGATCGTCGCCCTTCCTGCCCCTCTCCGTGATGAACATATCGTGGTGGCTTGTTCCCCTGGGGAGCGCCATACCTTTCCCTCTCTGCTGACCACTTTATTTTTACGCCGCCAGGGGTACCCTGTCATCTACCTGGGCGCCGAGGTCCCTTGTCAGGATATGGAAGGACTGCTGAAAATGACCTCTGCAAAGCTGGTCATACTTTCAGCGCATCTCTTATCAACCGCCGCCCAGAATGTAGATTTTGCGGGTCGATTGATAGAAAAGGGGGTCCCCGTCGGCTATGGGGGGCGGATCTACAATCGACTTCCCCCTTTACAGGATAGGATGCCCGGATACTTCCTTGGTGAGGATTTATTTCACATCGAATCCAGCGTGGGAGCGGTTTTAGCAAACCCGTCCCTGGCTTTAAAAAAGAAGCCTTCCCTTCCTGATCACTATGCATCTCTCCTGGATGCCTTCAACCATCATCTCAACCAGATCGAAGGCCGGGTGGAGGAGTGGGGGGTGCGGGAAGGGCTGTCGAGCCAGCACCTTGCGATCGCGGTGGAGAGAGTATCGGAAGGCATCCAGGCCAGTCTCTCCTTGGGCGCGATCGATCTCTTGGCCCACGAGTGGACCTGGGTGAAGGGGTATCTTTCGCACCGCGACATATCTGAAACGGACATCTCCACGTTCCTTCGAGTATACGCGGAAGGTGTCGAAGGTGAGTTGGGAGAACCAGGCCGTGTTATTGCGGATTGGCTGCGGGAGGAAAGTGGTCGATCGAAGTAAGCAGCGGGTATCGGAAGACGACGTCCCTTTTCCAGTATGGCAAGGCGAGAAAAATAGTTGGTCTGAGCGGTCTATCACCCGGTAAGGAACGCATATGAAAACATGGAAAAAAACCCTGCTCTGGATCGGAAGCATCCTCCTCGTTCTCCTTCTGGTCGGTCCTTTTTTGGTGCCCATCCCCCCTTTGGAAAACACACATCCTCCACAGGATCTGGCAGGTCCGCGGAGTCAATTCATTGAGATGGGGGGGTTGGATATCCATGTTGTTGAGGAGGGAGAGGGGGAGCCGGTTTTCTTGCTTTTGCATGGTTTTGGCGCCAGCACGTACAGTTGGCGGGAAGTGATCGATCCCTTGGCAGAAGGTGGGAAAGTGATCGCCTATGACAGGCCCGCTTTTGGTCTGACGGAAAGGGTCCTGACCTGGGAGGGGGAGAACCCGTACAGCCCTGAGAGCCAGGTGGAGATGATCCTGGAATTGATGGATGCCTTCGGGGTGGAAAAGGCGATTTTAATCGGGAATTCAGCTGGGGGCACCGTGGCCATGTCCTTTGCCCTGCAGCACCCGGATCGCGTGGCGGGTTTGATTCTGGTGGATGCCGCGATCTATGCCGGCGGGGGGAGCCCGGGATGGGTTCGCCCCCTGCTGCACACACCGCAAATGGATCATCTTGGCCCGCTGTTGGCCCGCACGATCGCCACCCGGGGAGAGGCGTTTTTGGAAAGCGCCTATCATGACCCCTCATTGGTGACGGAAGAGGTCATGGCCGGTTACAAACGCCCACTGCAAGTCGAAGATTGGGATCGAGCGCTGTGGGAACTGACCAAAGCCAGCCGGCCCTTGCAGCTTGACCGGCACGTGGATCGCATCGCCGTGCCCACGCTGGTGATCACGGGCGATGACGACCGGATTGTGCCCCCGGAGGACAGCCTGCGTTTGGCGGAGGAGATCCCGGGAGCCCATCTGGTGGTGATCGAGGACTGCGGGCACCTTCCCCAGGAGGAATGTCCTGGTGAGTTTCTGGAAGCGGTGCGGGGTTTCGTGGAGAACCTGCCGTGATCTTGGAAGCCCCGAAGTTATTGCGTATAGCCAACATTAGAACGGAGATGCGGGGGCCCATGGTGTCTAATAAAAGTGGAAAAAAGACGACGATCTGGTGGATCCGCCGGGATTTGAGGCTGGAGGATAACCGGGCCCTCAACGCCGCCCTCGAGGAGGGAGATGAGGTCATCCCCCTCTTTGTCATCGACCCTACACTGGTCAACAGCGCCCGCATGGGAGATCAGCGGTTGGGTTTCTTATGGGATGGTTTGCGCAAGCTGCAGGATGCATTGCGGGAGAGAGGGGCAGACCTGGTGGTGAAACGGGGTGATCCGCTTCAAGTCCTGCCTGCAGTGGTTAAAAAGAGCGGAGCGGTCCGGGTGCATGCGGAGAAGGATTACACACCCTACGCCAGACGACGGGATGGAAAAGTGAAAGAGCAAGTCCCCCTGGTATTGAACTCCGGTTTAACCATCGCCCACCCGGACGACATCCGCACCAATGACGGCGGCCCCTACCAGGTCTATTCGTATTACATGCGGAAATGGAAGGACAGATTTCTGGACGGAGGGATGGGGAACACCCTCCCTGCGCCAGCAAGGATTCCGTATCATGCGGCGTTGAACGGGGAGTCCATCCCTGAACATCCACGCCTCCCTGAAAGGGTACCTTTCTCAGCGGGGGAAATCGAAGCACAAAAGAGATTGAAAAGCTTTGCCGCTGGAGAAGACCCGCCGGTATATGACTACGATACTTTGCGGGACCGGCCGGATCTTGACGGGACATCCAAACTCTCTCCCTACCTTCACCTGGGGATGATCTCCGCACGCCAGGTCGTCTCAGCAGCTGAAAGAGCGCTCCAGCGAGCGCCCGACAAGGACAGCGCCCGATCCGCAGAGACCTGGCTGGAGGAGCTCATCTGGCGGGATTTTTATATCGCGATCCTGTACCATTTTCCCTCTGTCCTGGAGCGAAATTTCCGGGATGCATACGATCCCCTGGTCTGGAGGTCAGATGAGGACGCCTTTGCCCGTTGGAAGGAAGGCAAAACAGGGTATCCCATGGTGGATGCGGGCATGCGGCAATTGTTGGATACCGGCTGGATGCACAACAGGGTCAGGATGGTGGCTGCTTCTTTTCTGGTCAAAGACCTGTTGATCGACTGGCGGTGGGGGGAGACCTGGTTTATGAAGCGGCTTGTGGATACGGATTTGGCGGCGAACAACGGGGGATGGCAGTGGGTTGCCGGGACGGGCACGGACGCTTCCCCGTATTTCAGGATTTTCAATCCGATTTCCCAATCAGAGAAGCACGACCCGGAGGGGGCATATATCCGCCGTTACCTGCCAGAACTGGCGGGCGTGCCGGGTGCGTTTATTCACCAACCCTGGAAGATGCCGCTTGAAGTCCAAAGGGAGAGCGGATGCATCATCGGTGAGGATTATCCTCAGCCCCTTGTGGATCACAGCCAGGCCAGGGAGAGGACGTTGAAAGCCTACCAGGAGGCCAGGGAGAAAAGCGAGGGGGAGACATAGGGGGAGTTGTATTTAACCAGCCCTGGTCCCCTTTTCGAGCCCGTCCATCAGTATGGTATGTGGAGTTGGTTACCTTCCGGCCCCATAACCCGGAGCAGGATGTCCCGGTGTAAACTGATATGCCAAATGATGAGGGAGGAAAAGAATATCCACCATCCAAGCGTCAGCACCGTGGTCCATCTCCCCGATTTGGAGGGTGAGAGGAGGGAGTGGATCTTGCGGCGCTGGGTCCAGGCATGGGCAGCGTAGGGGAGGAGGAGGGGGACGAGTGCAAGGTGAAAACGGGGTTCGGCGATGATCAAGAAGTGGGGCACTGCATAGCTGAAAAGCAGGCCGAGCGTTAACCATACGGCAGGCCGGTTTTCACTGAGGACCATGCCTAGGGGGGTGAGGAATCCCACCCCCAGCCAGGGGAGGATGAGGAGGATGTACAGCGTCCAGCGCCAGGGTTGGGGGATATCCCCCAAGAATCCGTTTCCATAGAAGTAGGTCATCTCCCGGTCTTCCAAGCCGAAGAAAAAGGCCATCTTTCTGAACACGCGCAGCAGGGCATCTCCAGGGTCATCCTTGATAAATTGGAGGGCCTGTTGGGTGGCGAATTGGTCCCGAGCCTGATCTTCGACGTATGCCAGGGGTTCGATGGCGATACGGGAGATGAAGCCCCCGTTTCCCTCCGGGTGGTAGCTGATGTACAGGTTGTACCCCAGGCTGGTTTCCAGAAACGTCGGTTTGCCCATCAGGCGGCTGTTGCGGACAGCCCAGGGGAGGGTGAAGAGAAGGGCGAGGGCCAGAAAGAGGGCGATGTGTTTGATTTTCGTTCTGTGAAAGATACGCATCCAGGCAGCGCTGACGAGGTGAAACAGGGCGACTACGGAGCGGGTCAGCGTGCTCCAGGTCAGGAATAAACCGCTGAGCAAGGGGTACTTGAGGGCGGCATGGGTGGGGATGAGGAGTAAGAAGAGAAATCCCGCGGTTAACGTGGGCAGGAAGAGGTTTTCGGAAGCCAGGGCGAGGGGGTAGAAGAGCAGGATGGGATAGAGCGCCATGCTGATTCCGCTGATCAGGGCGGTCTTCTTCCCCAGACCGCTGTGGATGGCGATCAGGGCGCAAAGCGGAGCCAATCCGGCTGTGAGGGCCGCCTGGATGAGGCGCGTCCATCCGAAGCGATTGGACGCCGGGACGACAGCATACACGCCGCTCAGAAAGAGCGGGTACCCCGGCGCGCGGTGGGCGGTCCTCAAGCCCTCTTCCGGGAATTGAATGTCCTCCACATCTAAAAACCGTTCGTAATATGGTCGTAATTTCTCGAAATCCGCTTCGCCGTACCACCGGTAGCCATTCCCCTGCAAAAGGGAGCGAGCCAGCATGTCGTACTGATACAGATCATCCAGGGCGATCGAATGGTCGAAGAAGACGAGGGCCAGGGCAAAACGTGGCAAGAAGGCGACCAGCCACAACCAGCCGTAAACCCGTTTTTTAAAACCTCTCTTCCTCGATGTCTTGTCCATCTTCATCCTCTTCCAGGTTGACCTGTCTTCTTTGATGGTCTGGATGTCAGACGCGCTGTGAAAGCGGGGCTGAGGGGGATCGATCCATTACCTTTGATCAGCAAGATATTGCAGCAAAGCCCGGGTCAGCAGGCAGTCGTCTTTGGCGCGGTGCGTGTTGGGGAGGGGGATGCCGGATCGTCTGCCCGCTTGGGCCAGCGAGAGGTACCGGAATCGTTTCCGGATGGGGTCCCATTGCCCGTGATATTGGGCGTAGAGTTCCATGACATCCACAAACCTCGCGCCGGAGGGGAGTTTCCACTTCATCCAGTGTTGGGTGTGGGTTTGTTTCATCACCCGCAGATCGAACTCCACGTTGTATATCGCGACCGTCCTCCCGGCGAGAGAGCGTTCGACAGCCACCCAGACCTCCGGCCAAGGAGGAGCATCGTTTGCCATCTCATCTGTGATGCCGTGGATTCGGGCCGATGACGCGGGGATGGAACCCCGGGGCTGCACCAGGGTGTTCACCAACACTCTGCCGTCAGCATCCAGGACCGCGATTTCGATCACGGTGTCGTTTTTCCCCATCCCGGTCGTTTCCGTATCCAGGTAAACCGGTCTTTCTTTGAGTATCTCCTGCGCTTGGTGAATGGCCTGCCTTTGAGGGGATCGTTTCATGGCGCGTTCAGTTCCTTCCTCAATTCCCGGGGGTCGTTGAGTGGTCTCCTGCAGTTAAACCTCCGACACACATAAGCGGTGGCTTGTTCATTTAGCAAAGTTCGGCCCTCAAGCAGCGTGGGTGCGCCGCCAGGCAGGGGGAGTTCAGATACAGCGCCCAGCGTGCGAGGGCGGAACGTCTTCCACAATTCGTCAACCAGCGCCTGCCGTCCAGGATCATGATCTGGGCCCAGAATGGCCACCTCCCGCAGAGGGCCTACGGCGAGGTCGGCGGCGGCCAACCACTGCCCGAAGAAAAGCGGTTGGCGGAGGATGAGCTCAGCTTGAGACGTCAACATCTCCTGAGCCATATCATACCAGTCCAGGTTGAATTCATACCCCGACATGAGCAGGAGGGCTGTCACCGCTAAGGAGCTCCCCGAGGGGGTGGCGTTGTCCTGGAGGTCCCGGGGCCGGTAGAGGAGGTCTTCATCGTCCACTCCGGTGTCGAAGAAACCCTCCTCGGCATCGTAAAACAGATCCAGCATATCTCCGGTCAGCGCCCAGGCGCTCCGGAACCATTTCGTTTGGGGATCCGTTTGATACAGGGAGAGCAGGCCCAGAATCAGCCCCCCGTAATCTTCCAGGTAGCCTTTCCTGCCCCGTTCGCCTTGGCGCCAGGAGCGGACCAGCCGGCCGTTTTCATCGCGGAGTTCCTCCAGCAGGAAGTCCGCGTTGCGGATTGCCACCTCTGTGTAGGCGGGTTGCTGGAGATATCGCCCGGCTTCGGCGAAAGCGGTCAGCATCCAACCATTCCAGGCGCAGAGGACTTTGTCATCCGTGCCTGGACGGGTTCTCTTCTCCCTGGCTTGGAGCAGTTTCTGGTTGAGTTCCTCCAGTTTGTGGCGGGCCTGGGCTGGACTGAGGTCGAACGCCTCAGCCAGCGCCCGGTCGCTGAGATTTCGCTGCAGGATGTTTTTTCCCTCGAAATTCCCTTCCTCACTCACCCCGTAGGCTGCGACGATGAATCGGCTGTCTTCAGGGTCGGGGAGGGCACCCTGGATGTCATCTTTGGTCCAGACATAGTATTTACCCTCTTCCCCTTCGGAGTCCGCGTCCAGGCTGGCGTAAAACCCGCCCCGGGGACCTGTCATCTCGCGGATGACGAAATCGAGGGTTTTTTGGCAAACATCACGGTAGTCTTCGTTGCCTGTCACCAGGTAGCCGTGCAGGTAGGCTTTGGCCAGAAGGGCGTTGTCGTAGAGCATCTTT
>JAWLER010000017.1:0-44693 GCA_041686005.1 Anaerolineales bacterium
CATCTTTGTCATCCAAAAACATGACGCTTCTAACCTGCACTACGATTTCCGCATTGAGGTGGAAGGAGTACTAAAGTCGTGGGCCGTTCCCAAAGGCCCTTCAACTGATCCCAGCGAAAAACGACTGGCGCTGCCCACGGAAGACCACCCGTTAGCTTATGCTAATTTTGAGGGCGTCATCCCTGAGGATGAATACGGGGGTGGCACAGTCCTGGTTTGGGATCGGGGCAGCTACCGAAACTTGAAAGAAGAGGAGGAAGATGATCCTCCCTCTATTTCCCAGCAGATCAAAGAAGGACACGTAACCCTGTGGCTGCAAGGGCAAAAACTATCCGGAGGGTATGCCCTCATTCGGACCGGAAGCGACGATGATGCCCGATGGCTGATGATTAAGATGGAAGATGAGAAAGCGGACGCCCGGCGGAATCCTACATCCACCGAGCCAGACTCCGTGATAACGGGTCGTACGCTGGATGAAGTCCGTGAAGGGCGGTGAGAAAATAATGGATGAACTGCTCGAGCTGCTTTCAAAAGAAGAACGGGAACACGTTCAGGAAACCCCCATGCCGGAGTGGATGGACCCTATGCGTGCCCAATTGACCAAAGACTATTTCTCCGACCCGGGTTGGATCTTTGAACGAAAATTGGATGGCGAGCGGGTTGGGTTTGGCGCCCTCCTGTTGGGATATTACGACGGAGATGATTTGATGTATGCGGGCAAGGTGGGGACAGGGTTTGATGAGGACACATTACAACATTTGGGCGATCGGCTTTCCTCCCTGGAACGAGAAAATAAACCTTTTGCCGATGGCGATATATCTTCAGATGAGGTCCACTGGGTTGAACCTCAACTTGTGGCCCAGATTGAGTTTGAAGAATGGACGGACTACGACAAGCTTCGTCAGCCCCGTTTCCAGGGGCTGCGTCAGGATAAAGCCCCAGAGGACGTGGTGAGAGAGGAGCCCCCATCATGAGTGAAGAGAAGATCAAAGTCGGATCCAGGGTGATCGAAGTCTCCAACCTCGAAAAAGTGATCTTTCCCGAAGTGGGTCTCACCCAAGGAGACCTCGTGGAATATTACCGCCGGATTGCCGACACAATGCTTCCTTTTCTGGAAGATCGGGCGCTGACCATGCAGCGTTTCCCCGACGGTATTGACGAGGGAGGGTTCTACCAGAGAGAAACCCCGGATTACTTCCCGGACTGGATCCGGCGGATTTCCATTCATGTGGAAGAAGAGGACAAAAAACAGCCGCAGGTGATCTGTGACGACGCGGCAACCCTGGTTTATCTCGTAGATCAGGGGTGCGTCACGTTCCATCCCTGGCTGAGCCGGGCAGATAAACTGCATCATCCCGACAAGCTGATCTTCGACCTGGATCCACCAGATGACCAGTTTGAACCTGTGCGCTTTGCCGCTCAATCTTTACATGACGCCCTGGAGGAGATTGGGTTGGTGCCTTTCGTGATGACCACGGGGTCGAGAGGCCTTCATATCGTGGTTCCCCTGGACCGCAGCTCGGATTTTGACGCTGTCCGCTCATTCGCAAAAAGTTTATCGAAGCTATTGGCTCAGAGGGAACCCGATCGGTTGACCACAGAAATGCGAAAGAAGGAGCGAGGGAACCGGCTTTTTCTGGATTATCTAAGGAACTCTTATGGGCAGAACTCCGTGGCGCCTTATTCCGTGCGGCCCATATCGGGAGCTCCTGTGGCGACTCCCCTGAAGTGGGATGAGATTTCCGATCCCGAACTTCACTCCCAAAAGTATACCGTGGAAAATATCTTTCGCCGGCTGGGACACATAGAGAATCCCTGGAAAGGTATGATGCGCCATGCCCGCTCTCTGAGCAAGCCGCAGTCTCGACTTGATGAGATGGAGAATCGTCTTAGCCAAGAGAAGGATTGATTGGGGTGTCTTAACAAAGATCCAGGTTCGCGATGGGTGATCGGCATGAACACATCATGGACCACAAATGGTTGGACACGAAGGAAGCATGAATGATGTGTCGCATTTTTCGAAGAAGTGTGAGTCAAGGGACGATAGAGACTGAGAATCGGGTACGTTTTTTCACTTGTAATTGGGAAACACTCCCAAAGGAGGATTACGATGGCAGTAGCAAAAGTAATTGAGATCTTGGCGGAATCCGACGAGAGTTGGGAGGATGCCGCACAGGAAGCGTTGAATGAAGCTTCCAAAACCGTCGATAACATCAAATCCGTGTACATCAAAGAACAGCAGGCGCTCGTTGAGGGAAACCGCATCTCCCGTTACCGGGTCAATGCCAAGGTGACCTTCATCGTCGAGGAGCGGTAACGAACCCTAGGTGCGAAGAATGGGGCAATGAATGCGACAAGACATTCGATGTCATCAGAGGCGGCATCTCCCACGTGTTTGACAGCTTTGAACGTGCTGTCCACGCTCGTACACCCAATGCAGAGCCTGCGAAACCACGGTGAACTCGCATGGGGGGGGGGAAGCGGAATGCGCGATCTATTGCAATGCCAGGTGTGCTGAGAACATAGGGATGGAAACGCTGCAAGATCGTATTCAACCTCATGTACTTTCTTGATCCCGGGAATCGGAACAAATGACCGAAAGAGACGATTCCCGGGCGCTTTGAAACCCGCACCCAAAGGTTTATAAAGGATTTATTTCAAAGGAAGAAAGGAGAAAATATGGATACCAAAGAAGCGTATCGAGAACGCATTAAGGCGGAAATAGAAAAATGGAACGCGGAAATTGAGATTCTTAAGGCTAAAGCCAAGAAAGCAGAAGCGGAGACCAAATCCGAAATCCTCAAAAAAGTGGAGGAATTGGAAGAGCAGCGAGATGAGGTTGAACGCAGATTGGAAGAATTGGAACGGGCTGGGGAAACGGCTTGGCGTGAATTGAAGGAGGGTGTGGATTCCGCATTTCATGAACTTAAAGTGGGAATAAAGCGCGTTTCCTCAGAGAAATAGGAGGGGCTTTTCCCTTTCACAGACAAAGATTGATTCAAGAACCCCAAGTATGGAGTAACCTCCGAAAATCCCTATCCTTGACACAGGAGAGAATTAACTGGACGCTCTTGATGAGTTGAAAGATCTGCACAAAATTCCGCTTCTGAAAGGGAAACTGACCCAAATAATGCCGCCAAATATGCCAACCCTGATGCCATATCCGTGTTCATCTATTCGGACCTCAGCGGAGAAGTGTTGAAGCCATTCCACAATTTACAAGGTAAAAGAGCGAGTGGCAGCGTTTTAGCCGGTGAGTGAACTGAAAGGGAAGCTCCCAACCACCGCCCAACAATTGGGCATAGACAACGATCGGTCCCGTTCGATGCGGTTGAGTTGGGCACAAAGGCAATCTATGCCCTCCTGCAGCGATTCAGCACCTAAGCAGACATGTGCCCGGCATGCACGCAGAGTATTGACTTATTACATTTACGCTGGACCCGCCCGGCGTTGTCCCTCGGGGTGGTGGAAACAGGACATAGATCGGAAACATATTTAGACCGCCATTTTAACCCTGGCTGAGGGCAGATCACTTTTTTCGCGATATCGAAGGCCCGATCATCAAACGGGGGCCTGCGTCCGAATGCAGCTGCAACCACTTCATCAACTCCGACCGGCGAAGCACGCCCTTTAAAGATCCCTTTTCTACCACCGGGAGCTGACGGACTCCCAATTGGCTGATCTTCGAAAAGGCTTCCGCTGCTTCGTCTTTGACTCCCACCGTGACGAGTTCTGATTGGGGGATCATGATCTCTTTCACAGTCGTGCGTTCCCAGTCAGAGCGCGAAACACCCCTGACATCTGTCAACGTCACCAGACCAACCAACGCCTCCCCTTCCATTACGGGAAAGGCATGATCGTCTTTCTGCATGATATGCTGATGGACCAGATCAGACACAAGCAAATCTCCACTCACAGTGGGCGGCGAAACCCGCATGATGTCTCCAACCGTCACCCCTTCCAACACATCCTGGACGACGACTTCACGGTAACTCTGAACTGCCGCGCTGTTTAAAAACCAGCCGATAAAGGCCAACCACAATCCATTAACAGCCCCACTACCAAAGAACGGTATTTGCCCTCCAAAAACGGCTGAAATGCCGCTGATCATCATGACCCATCCGATGCCTTGTCCTACCCATGAGGACCAGCGGGTTGCCTTCTTTAGATTATCCGTGATCACCCACAATAAAGACCGGAGAACCCTCCCTCCATCCAGCGGAAACCCGGGGATCATATTGAATACACCCAGGATGATGTTCGTTGAACCCAGCCACATAAGCACGGTGGTGAAGGGCGTCATGCTGGACATGATCTCATCGGCATTTGACATCTGTATGCCTTCTCTGAGGATGTTCACGCCAGATAGACCTAAGAAAAGGAAACCCAAAATCAAACTGGAGATGGGCCCCACGATGGTAATCAAAAATTCTGACAAAGGTGTATCCGGTTGACGCTGGATATTTGAAACACCTCCAAACAGGAAGAGGGTGATGCCTTGAACCGATATACCTCTCGCTCTGGCCATCAAGGAGTGGGCTAACTCATGCACCAGAACAGACAAAAAGAACAACAGCGCAGCCAAGAGTGAGATGACCAATCTCGATGTCTGTCCCCAATCCGGATGCATTGCCCCAAATGCGTTGAACAGGTTCCATGTCAGCAAAACAAGAATGAAAAACCAGCTCCAATTTAGTTTTATGTTGATACCAAATAACTTTCCAATAGATATGTTATTTCCCATCTCGCCCTCCAATTGTTTTCAGTGACTGGGATGAATACTCCGTTCATCGATCAACTCACTCAAATGTATTAAGTCTACAGTCTTATTCTCTTATTTGATTTATACACGATAACCATAAAGAATAGATGATAGGAACATATGAAATAAATAAGACCGTCCCCGGCAGGGGCAGCATCACAATCGAATGCAAACAGAAAGACCCGATCTCATATAACCCATAAACAGCTCCGAAACAGGAACCTGAGCAGATTTTTCGTGAACTACCCCTTAAAATTCTATCAGCACCAAATGCCAATCCGGATGGCGGTGGATTTATCCGCTAGGCGAGGATAATGAAAAGGAGCTCATGCTGAACATTCGTATCGCCCATTCAGGGGACAAGAAAGAACTGATCAGGCTGATCGCTGGATTCCGCCAGTCCTTGGCCCAGGTCCGGGGTAAGGAGGCCGACCTCGATCGCGACGCAGCTACAAAGGAACTATCGGAATACCAGCATAAAGAATAGCCTATGCATACTACGATCGTCCCGCCACACTGTCCTTGCTGCCGGATGTAAAAGGGCTTCGTGTTCTAGACGCCGGGTGTGGTCCGGGCGTCTACGCTGCATGGTTGTTAAAGAAAGGGGCAGATGTCGTGGCAGTAGATGCAAATCAGAAAATGGCCAGGTTGGCAAAAGCCAGATTAGGGGATAGATGCCCGGTCATGCAAGCAAATCTTGAACAACCCCTGGATTTTTTACGGGACGGATGGTTTGATGTGGCGGTCAGCCCGTTGGTGATGGACTATATCAGGGATTGGCACCGCTTATTCCAGGAATTCCATCGCGTTTTGAAAACAGGCGGGGTTCTGGTGTTTTCCATAGAACATCCGTATATGAAATACGCCATCCATAAAGAGACAAGTCATTATTTTGATGTGGAGCTGGTGGAATACAAATGGAAGGGATTTGGAAAAGCGGTCAAGGTACCCTCCTATCGACGACCTATGAGTGAAGTCATCAATCCTCTGCTGGAAGCGGGATTCAACGTGGATAAGATCCTGGAGCCGAAGCCAACAGAAGCGTTTAAAGAGCAACTGCCTGAGGAGTATGAAGAATTGACCAGACGACCGGGATTTTTGTGCCTCCGAGCTGTCAAGGGACACGTTCATTCCCCGCCACTGAAACATGACGGATGAGTACCATTGTTGAAGAGGAGAGAGACGGATCTGGATACCCGAACCGGCGATCCTCTTTCTGGGGAAACGATCGCTCTTAAAGCAGGGTGATGGTTGTATGTCATAGGGATCGGAACGTTGTATGTCCGACTGTGACGCCTTTTGAATAAACATCCATTTCGATGAAAGTTAGCTCCCATTTAGGGTATAGTAGAGAATAGATAATAAAGAATGCAAGCCAGGGTTCAAATACATATTCAAGCGCATTCATGGGATGGGAGGAGATGAAGAAAAAGGACTTGTTTTGGTTGCTTCTCTCCCCCGCTTATCTGATCATCGGGATAATCCGCCATGAGGGTTGCCATGCCCTGGCAGCAATGGTGGAAAGCTTAGAAGTCCACAAATTCGTTTTTTGGCCCAGCATCGGCCCCGGGGGAAATTTTTACTTTGGATATGTTTCCTGGGCGGGCACCGCTTCATGGATGACCATAGCAGCGCCCTATGCAGGCGATCTACTCACCTTCGCAGTTGGATTCGCTCTTTGTGCCTATGCGAAAATTCGCCGGAGATGGATCTGGATCAACATCCTCATCCTCACTGTGCTCTCCCCGCTCATCAACAGCGCTTACAATTATTTTGGGGGTATCAGAAATGGAAATGACATCGGGTTTTTGCTTCAAGCCCTTAACCCGATCGCGATTCACGCATATTTTGGCCTCACTTTGGCTGTGTACGCGGTAGGATTTTGGCTTTGTCTCAGAAAGAGAAAAACAGATCCGTCGCTGACTTAAGGTCGCCAGAGTCCGACATGAGATACCTTAATAATCAATATTTGATCAAGAGGAAGTACATATGCTACGCCTACTCATCAAGATTTGCTCTGTGATCACCGCTGCTCTGGCGGGAAACTGGCTGGGCGGTCAAATACGTACCCTCTGGACAGGCCAGGAAGTGCAATCCATCCGTTTTCACTACACCAACCAAGAGGGAAAGAATGTCAGCAACATCCCGGTGGCGACGAAATTCTACCCCGCAGCCATAGGAGCAGGGATCGGCAAACCTCGCTGGTTTTTCGCGTTCCTTGCAGGTGTCCTGGCAGGCGCGCTGATTGACGATACCTATGAGCGCCTTTTCTTAGAGACAATGGGCCAGTTATCCACCCCTGCCGGGATCATCAAGGAACCGCATCCAGCCCAAGGGAACAGCCCGTGACCAGGAAGAGGGTCCATTACTGGGAAAAATGGGGCGGACAGGAATGGGAAACGATGGCCGCTCTCGTCCGCTCCTTCAATGAATCCCAGACCAGCTACGAAGTGGTCATGCGCCCGGCAGGCGATCCATCATCAAGTCCGGACCTGCCGATCTTTCTCAACGCGCTTGAAGCGGGAAATCCGCCTGATATCATAGGCTTGGAGGGCCGCCACATCGCGGACCTGGCCGCTGCAAAAGCATTAACCCCGCTGGACGAGGATGAACCCGATATTGGCTATGCGCAAACAGACTATCTGCCACCCTTCTCCCAACTGGGTGTCTACCGCGGCCAACGCTACGGCCTCCCCATCTCAGCGGATGTGGTGACTTTGTATATCAACCTTTCCAGCACACGGGGTACAAGATTCCATGGGGGAACGGTCCCCGGTAACCTGGAGGAGTTTGATAGAGGGCTCCGCGAGCTTCAATCCGCCGGGAAAACGGGCTTGATTCCCACCTATCCGGGTTGGTGGCCCCACGCGTGGGTTTGGTTTTTCAACGGCACCTGGTTTGACAAACAGGGGCATTTCATACCGGACCACCCAGCCAATGTCCGCGCATATGCCTGGGTTGCTTCGTTAAAACAATTGTGGAACTTGAAAGATTTCCAAGAACCCATCAATCCCATTGGGAGCCGCGACCCCGATCCATTCCTGTCGGGTGAGGTTGCGATGGTGTTTGAGGGAGATTGGATCGTGCGCAGGTTAATGCAAAGGCCAACATTAAACTGGCTCCCCCAGCCCTTTCCCACCATGGATGGCAGACCTGCTGCCCTGATTGAAGCAGACCTGCTGAGCATCCCCGCTGGCGCGGACCAAGTGGAGGGGGCAAAGTGGTTTATCGGCTATGCAACACGGCCGGCATCGATCATGGAAATCGCTCTTGGTCATCAGAAAATTCTCCCCTTGCAGCATTGGCCGCAGCGTTTTATGGCAAAGCATCCAAACCCAAACATATCTGCCTTCCGCGACATCTTGATGCAGGCTGAACTCTTCCATGACCCCCAAGTCCCGGGATGGATGCATACCTTGGCCCGGATCAAAAAAGCCTTCAAAGAGATCTGGTCAGGAGAGGAGACCGCCCAACAAGCGCTGAGGGCGATCCGTGACGACCCCGGCAAACCCCGGGTTGAAAAAGGATAACTCCTCAGCCTGAACATCAACCCGTCATGTTTCTGTTGGTGATTGGGCTGACCATCCGATCCGCAAAAAGCCCCTCCCCAAAGAGCGAAAGGGTCAAATTGCTCCACACACTCATAGAATCGGCCTTGGCGAAAGCCCGTCATCCTCCAGGAATAATGTAGAATACATAGTGTGAAGTCTTAGGGGCAGACCACAGGTGAGAGGGATCAATGACGATAAGGATCCTTTTAGCAGATGATCATACGGTTCTGCGGGAAGCGACCGCGGAGCTGATCGACAACCAACCAGATATGGTCGTTGTCGCCCAAGCAGGAACGGGGGAGGAGACGATTGCGTTAGCCAAAGAGCATCATCCTGACGTGGTCGTTATGGACATCGCCATGCCCAGGATAGATGGGGTCGAAGCCACCCGGAAAATCATCGCTGAGTGCCCGGATATCAAAGTGGTGGTATTATCCGCCCACCAGGATGTGGATCACGTCCTGACCTTGTTGGAGGAAGGGGCGACCAGTTATCTGCCGAAAACGGTGGGTTTGAATGAGCTCTTAGAAGCGCTCCGGAAAACAAACCGCGGTGAGTCCGTCTTACCCCCCTCTGTGGCATCCATCGTGGTCAGGCATCTCTCCGGTCAATTGGACAGAAAAGAGGAACCATTAACCGACAGAGAGATCGATGTTTTAACACTGGCTGCAAAGGGGTTGACAAACAAGGACATCGCCCAAAAGCTTCATCTCAGCCCGCGGACGATTGAAGCCCATCTGACTCATATATACAAGAAACTGGAAGTGGGATCCCGCACCGAGGCGGCGATGTTGGCACAAAAGAAAGGGTGGATCTCGCTCGACTAAAATCCCTCGGGCAAAGGCAACGTGACAAGAAAGGTCGCTCCTTGACTTTCCCCGCATTCCAGACTCAGTTCCCCCTCATGTTCTTCTACGATGCGGTGAGCGATCGCCAGGCCCAACCCTGCCCCTTCTCGTTTCCCCTGTGAAAAAAACGGTTCGAAAATACGTTCCCGGATCTCTTCAGAGACACCAGGCCCGGTGTCTGAAAAGCGGATTTCGAGGTGATGGTTTTTTTTCTTTGTTGAGACGATAAAGCGACCCCCGCCGGGCATGGCATCCCGGGCATTGGTCGCGATATTGACGATCACCTGGGCCATTCGCTCAGGATCGAGAAGAGCAGGTCCCTGGTATTGATAATTCTTCATGACTTCGATACCCCGATCGCTGAAATCGACCTCCATCAGCGTCAAAGTTTCATCTAAATAGTCAGAAAGGGAAACCTGCTCGTACGCCACAGCGAGTTTACTTCCCCGGATGTAGTCCAATATCTCCTGGGTGCTGTTCGATAGCCGTTTGACCAGGGAGATAATCGCCTGACTTAACTTCTGACGCGTTTCTGGTTTTAACTCAGGCCGGGCCAGGAATTCAGCGCTGCGCAGAATGCCCCCTAAAGGGCTGCGGAGATCATGGGCCACACTGGCAGCAACCCGTCCCACAGCCGCCTGGCGTTCCTTCGTCAGCCTCTCCTGGCGAAGGCGGAAATTGGCAATGGCGACCCCTATCTGTTGACCGACAGCGGTCAGGAGCCTGAGATCTTCTTCAGAGAAGTACCCGGAGGTTTCCGCTGTCACGCCCAATGTCCCCAGAATTTCACTTTGCGCTCGAAGCGGGACTTGAGCCAACGATCGATGACCGACCTCCTTCAGCAGTTCCCGTACCTGCGGGCTCACGCGTTCATCCGTCCACATATCATCTGAGAGGGAAGGCCTCCCAGAACGGGCAACCCAACCCACGATCTCCTCTGTAAGGGGGAAAACCCTAGCTTCCTGAATATAGGCTTCGGAAAGCCCATGATGGGCGATAAGGACCACCTCCTCCCTGCTGGGGTCATAGATCCGGATACCACCCCCATCTGCATTGGTCACCTCGACGACATTTTCAAGCACATCCTGCAGCAGCATTTCCAATTGATTCGCTCGCTGAGCTGATTCTGCAACCTGAAATAAGGCCGATAATTCTCTATTTCTACGAGAAAGCTCCTCATAGACACGGGCGTTCTGGATGGCGATCGCAGCCTGGTCCGCCAATGTGTTTAACAATCGCAAATCCCTGTCATCAAACGCTCCGACCTGATCAGCGACCAGGACCAACACGCCCAGGAATGTATCCCCTGCCAGTAAAGGCAAGCCCGCATATGCTTTAAAAGGTTTTTCACCGGGAAGAATGTGAGGGCGGATATCTTTCCGGGCTTCTACATCAGGAATGAACAGCGGCTTACGGTGCTTCACCACCCATCCCGTATATCCCTTTCCGGGAGGATAGGTTTGACCAATGGGGTAGCTGCGGTCAGGTTCACATTGAATGGCCTGGGTGGTCAAGAGATTTGTTTGTTCCTCCCAAAGACTGACTTCAGCCAACGCACAGGGGATCAACTCAGCAGAAGCTTTGACGATGGCATGCAAGGTGTTCTCCAAATCAAGGCTGGCGCTGATCCTTTGACTGATCTCATTAATAAGGGCTAATTCATCGACCTCTCCACGAAATGTCTCCCCTCTTTCGCCCTGGTTCTTTTCTTGATCTTCATTCACTGTCATGGCGTTCATCAGAGAACCATCCTCTTTTGATTTGATTGTATCAAAAGCAACACACCGCCGATGTCGGTACATTTTGTATTTCTAGATTGGGGAAATCCCTTAATGAGACCCATCTTCAGTCAAGGATTTCCCTACCCTAAATGTAGGGATTCAACCGATGTGTGAAAAAATACCCATTGCTACAATGACCGCACACTGCGCCCAATAGCTTCCCCGGGCATTGGGCGCAGTGAAAATCTGGAGCTCGCTTTAACGGGAAACGCTTGTAAGTGGTTCTTCAAAGCAAAGGAGGTGACCATCGGCAATTATCCTTCGTATCTTAATGAATGAACCAAAACCATGTATCAGAATGAGGAGAAGAAGATGAAAAGAAAACATTGGTCAGCACTCGCTGGCATATTGATGTTGGCGCTGGTGTTGTCCGCTTGCCAACCTGAAGCGGCTACCCCTGAAACGGTGGTGAAGACTGTCATCGTCGAGAAAGAGGGGGAAACGATCGTCGAGACTGTCGAGGTCGAAAAAGAGGTGGTCGTGGAGCCGACCCCTGAGCCGGTGACCCGCCAGGGCGCCTGGGTGGACACGGTGGTCTTCGTTGAGGAACCTTCCTCAGACACCGCGATCACCCGCCTGGAGACAGGCGACATTGACCTCTATGCCTTCGCCATCGCGGAGGCGCCGCTCGCGGAGCGCATCTACGAGTCCAAAGAGATAGACCACTACACATCATACGGGAGCTACAACGAATTGACCTTCAACCCCGTGATGGAGTTTGAAGATGGGACGTTCAACCCCTTCGGCGACCCACAGATCCGCGAAGCCATGAACTGGCTGATCGATCGCGACTATATCACCCAGGAGATCCAGGGTGGTATGGCACGTCCCCGCTACGTTCCTATCAACTTCGCCTCTGCAGACACCGCTCGCCTGGCGGACGTCATCGCGGAGATCGAGTTGAAGTACGCGTACGACAAAGAGAAAGCGAAGGAAGTGGTCACAGCACGCATGGAAGAACTTGGCGCCGAATGGGTGGACGGCTTGTGGCAATATGAAGGGGGACCGGTCGAACTCACCGGACTCATCCGCGTTGAGGATGAACGCAAAGAAATCGGCGATTACTTCGCCAACCAACTCGAGGACCTGGGCTTCACCGTCATCCGGGACTACAAGACTTCAGCCGAAGCGTCTACCTGCTGGATCAGTTCAGACCCCGCCACCGGATGCTTCAGCTACTACACCGGCGGATGGGTCACCACCGCGATCAGCCGAGACGAAGCCACTAACTACCCGTTCTTCTACACCGACATGGGCTATGGTGTCCCCCTCTGGCAGGCGTACGAGACGGATCCTGATTTCTACCAACTCTGTGAAGACCTGAACAACAATATCTTTGATGATATGGCAGAACGTCGTGAGAAGATGGCTGAGGCGACCAGGCTGGCGCTGGAAGATTCGGCGCGCGTCTGGCTGTCTGATTCGATCGGTATCTCCCCGATTAGGAAGGAACTTTCTGTGGCGGCTGACCTGTCCGGCTCCACCTATGGTGCCGCTTTTTGGCCCCATACGCTACGTTATGAGGATCGCGTGGGTGGCGAGGCGACCATCGCCATGCCCAGCATGATGACGCAGGCCTGGAACCCTGTCAACGGGTCGAATTGGGTCTACGACCATATGCCTCAGGATGGCGTCGCGGGGGCGGCTGTCCTTCCCGATCCCTTCACCGGTTTGAATGTCCCTGTTCGTCTCGAGTCTGCCACAGTATACGCCAAGAAAGGACTGCCCATCGGCAAGACTATGGATTGGGTGGAGCTGGAATTCGTCGATGAGATCACCGTTCCGGACGACGCCTGGGCGGATTGGGATGCGGAAAATCAGGTTTGGATCACCGCTGCGGAGCGGTTTGAAGAGTCCCCCACCGCCAAAACAAAAGTGGTCATGGTCTACGAAGAAGATTTCCCCGAGAACACGACCTGGCACGACGGGAGCCCCTTTGGCGTGGAGGATATGATCTTCGGTATGATCATGAACAACTTCGACATTGCCAAAGAAGGCAGCCCCATCTATGATGAAGCGGAAGTCCCTGCGTTTGATTCCTTCATGTCAGCTTTCAAAGGTTGGAGGATCACCTCCACGGACCCGGTCACCGTTGAATACTACACCGACGCCTTCCAGCTGGATGCGGAGAACAATGTGACCAACTTCCGGGCTGCATGGCCTGAACAAAACAGCGGTCTTTATCCTCGCGGAGGCGGTGCCTGGCACAACATGACCCTAGCATGGCTTGCCGAGGCCAACGGCGAAACCGCCTTCTCAGACAACAAGGCCGTCGCCCTAGAAGTGGACCAAACGAACTTCTTGGCCGGACCGACTTTGGAGATCATGAAAGGGTACCTGGAGACAGCGCTGGCCGACGCCGTGATCCCTTACGAACCCACCTTGGGTGAGTACATCACGGAAGAGGAAGCTGTGGCGCGCTACGAAAACCTCCAGGCTTTTGTTGAACGCGCGGATCATATCTACCTGGGGACAGGGGCTTTCTACATCCAGAAGGCTTTCCCTATCGAAGGCACGATCATCTTGCAGCGCTATCCTGACTACCCCGACATGGCGGACCGGTACAGCCGCTTTGCAGAAGCGCCGATCCCTGAAGTCCTGCTGGATGGACCGGGAGAGGTCGACGCTGGTGATGAGGCTGTCTTCGATGTCTTCATTGACTTTAAGGGTGAACCTTACGCCAATGAGGACATCGACATGGTCACCTATCTGGTCTTCGACGCCACCGGCGCGCTGGCCATGAAAGGCGACGCTGAACCTGTTGAGGATGGACAGTTCCAGGTCACACTGGACACGTCCGATCTGCCCGCTGGTTCCAGCAAGCTTGCGGTGATCACGGTATCCAAAAAGGCTTTGATACCCGTCAAAGAGGTATTTGAATTCCTGATCGTAGAGTAACCGCAGTTGTGTCGTGTACGATCTCATCCCGGGGAGGTGCGCGTCATCTCTCCGGGATATCCTTACCGAAGTTTTAATAAAGGGCCATCATGTCTGACGTGACGATTACTGTAGATGAAGACACCACCCTGGAAGAAGACAGGGGTACGGGTACCAGCACGGTGGCCCGGGTGGCCAAATACGCAGCCTTCCGGCTGATAGTATTGCTTTTCGCGGTGGTCGTCGCCATTTATTTAACGGTGCTGGTCGCCAACATGGGTGGATATGTGGATGAGATCCGGAGGGGGGAAATCCGCAACCAGATATCATTACAGATTTATATGAGCGAGGACCCGGAGCTGAAGAAATTAAGCGCGCATGAAAAGAAGGAACTGGTCGACAGACAGGTGGCTCTCGAAGAGAAACGGCGGGGGCTGGACCAACCCTTCATCCTCCGCAGCTTCGCCTTCCTGAAGAACGCCCTGACCCTCAACCTGGGGTTTGCGGAGGATATGGTCAGCGACAGCGGATCAAAGCAGGTGCGGCTGATCCTTCTGGAGCGGCTGCCCCCCACACTGGTCCTGTGGGGTGCGGGGAACATCCTGCTTTTTTTCTTTAATCTTTTTGCGGGGTTGTACCTTTCCAGGAATTACGGCGGATTTTGGGATAAGTTAGTGGTCTCCCTGGCCCCGACCTCCTCGGCGCCGGCCTGGTTCTACGGCCTCTTTCTGATCGTGATTTTTGCTGGGATGTTACAAGTCTTACCTTTCGGGGGATTGGTGGATGCCCCGCCGCCCTCCAATAAGCTGCTTTACGGGCTCAGCGTCCTGGAACACCTGGCCCTGCCCGTGTCCGCGATCTTCATCAGTTATGTCGCATTGGGTACTTTCAACCGGCGGGTGTTCTTCCTGATCTATTCCCAGGAGGATTATGTGGAGATGGCCAAGGCCAAAGGCGTGCCGGAGAGGACGATCGAACGGCGGTATATTCTGCGGCCGACCCTGCCGCC
The DNA here is from genome assembly GCA_041686005.1 of Anaerolineales bacterium. Lineage (GTDB taxonomy): Bacteria > Chloroflexota > Anaerolineae > Anaerolineales > UBA11858 > B10-G9. The sequence continues at coordinate 14,829 of JAWLER010000017.1, forward strand.
CATCATTACCTCCTTCCTCCTGACAGTGATCCGGATCTGGATGGGGGCGACGATTTTAGAAACCGTCTTCAACTGGCCGGGATTGGGAAAGGCCATCTTTCAAGCGATCGGGTTAAAAGACACGCCGGTGATCGTCGGCTCCAACGTCATCTATGCCTATCTGCTGGCGGCGACCGTCTTCTTCCTGGATTTCATTTACGCGTTGGTTGACCCCCGGGTCCGCATCGGGGAACAAGGAAGGAAAGTATGAAAACACTCCGGGAAATTGCCCGTTATCCCTCTGCCCTTATTGGCGCGATATTGGTCGTCTTCCTCATGGCTGTTTCTATCTATGCGCTGATCAGCATCCCCTACAGCGAAGCCGTCCGCCTGTGGCGGGGCGGTGAGGATATCTGGTACGACTTGCCCAGGACAGCAGCCCCAGCCTGGTCGAACCTCTTCCGGGACAAAAAGCTCCCCAAAACGATTATCATCAACAGCCAGGATGAGGGCCTGGAGAAGACGGTGGAGGAGGTCTCGGAGAGCCAGACGGAGGTGGATTTCTCATTGACCTTCGACTACACCTATGATGGGTTTCCGGATGAGGTGGTCCTCTTCTTCCATACCCAGTATGCCGAGAAAATTCCTTATGTGAACCTGACCTGGATCACGCCGGAGGGGAAGGAAATCCAGGTGGGGAGCATGTCCGCAAAAGATGGATCCTCTCACATCTTTTCCCAGGATGAAGTCCTCTTCCGTCGGCTGGGAAGGAACCTCCGCCCCCACAAGGCTTTGTTCGCTGTGGATCCCGAAACAGAGGACCCGGCAGTTCATAAAGGCACCTACACCCTTGAGGTGGATGGATACATTTTTGAGCCGGAGGCGGGGTTGGATGCGGAGCTTGTGGTCTATGGAGATGTCTACGGCATCGCGGGGACTGATCACAGACGCCGTGACCTGACCGTGGCCCTGTTGTGGGGCACGCCCGTGGCTATCATGTTCGGGCTTGTGGCCGCCGTGGCGACAAGCATCACGACCATGGTCATCGCAGCTGTCGGGACCTGGTACGGGGGTTGGGTGGACGGGGTCATCCAGCGCATAACCGAGATCAATATGATCCTCCCTATGGTTCCCATTCTGATCATGGTCGGCACGTTTTACTCCCGGAGCATCTGGATTATGTTAAGCGTGCTGATTCTGCTTAATATTTTTGGAACCGGTATTAAAAGTTACCGGGCCATCTTCTTGCAGGTCAAGCAGTCCGGGTATATCGAGGCTGCGAAAGCATACGGGGCGAATGATACCCGCGTTATCTTCCGCTACCTGATCCCTCGCATCATCCCCACCCTGATCCCCAGTTTGGTGACCTTGATTCCTTCCTTCGTATTTACCGAGGCGGCCCTTAATGTGCTGGGGTTGGGCGATCCCACCCTGCCCACCTGGGGCAAGGTGATCAATGATGCCTATACCAATGGCGCACTGCACAACGGCCAGTATTATTGGATCGTTGAGCCATCCATCCTGCTGATGATCACCGGGCTGGCTTTTTCCCTGTTCGGCTTCGCGCTGGACCGTATTTTCAATCCCAGATTGAGAGGTATGTGAGACCCATCTAAAAATGAGACACCGTTTTGCAATTTTGTCGACCATTAACTAATCCGCTACCTAAAAAGCAGTGTTAACCGATAACGAGGAATCACCCCTCCCAGGGATGTCGCCCCAGTTTTGCTCCTCCTAAGAGTATATGGATCCTCCACAGTCCTACCTTCTGGCGGCGACATCCCCCACCTTTCATTTCTTTCATAAAACAGGCAAGGAACGACAAAAAGGGAAAGAACAACAAAGCGCAGATGAACAATGGGGGTTTTTTGAATCAGTAGTTGCATCCACCGGAGTTTTTCCTGCCATTCTTTGATTGTTATCTAAACTCGAGGATCATCGGACGATATGGTCCCCCTACCCAATTCAATTTCATCTTGATCACTTCCCTCCTCTTCGAGAACGCTCCGTGATGAGAAAGATACTTCGGGTTCAAGGTGGGCAGGGTTTTATATCTAAGCCAGCAGTGCTGTTTTTGATGAATTTATAGGTGAATTCGTTGAAATAATTGGATACAATAGAATAATAAAAGCCAAACTTGCAGCGGTTGAATTTCTGGGGCCCCACGATACTCAAAACCGCCTGAGACCGGAAGGGAAAACCTGATGATCGATCCAGGGCTTGAAGGTAAAACCATTCTGATTACCGGCGCAAACAACCCGTTCGGCATCGGCGCAGAGACAGCCCGGGCTTTCACTGCCCAGGGGTCCAGCGTGTTTTTGAGCTACCTGCGCGAACGGCCAGAGATTTATGGAGTGAGTGAAGAGGCAGCAAAGGAAGCGACCACCCCATCGGAGGCGTTCGGCAGGCATCAAACATCCCAAAACGCTGACCAGATCCTACAGGAGATCCGTGAGAGTGGAGGAAAGGTCGCGGCCATGGAACTGGACTTAGCTCAGACCGATTTAATCCCAAAGCTTTTTGACGCTGCTGAAGAAGCCTTTGGCCAGGTCGATATGCTCATCAACAACGCCGCTCACTGTATGTATCCAGACAATATACTGGACACTACCGCAGAGCGGATCGACCGGCACTTCGCCATTAACACACGAGCGACCGTGCTCATGATGCAGGAATTTGGCAAGCGGCACATCCAAGCGAAGCGACGCTGGGGGCGGATTGTCAACATCAGCACCGATTCCTACATCCATCTGGGGAATACAGCCTACGGGGCGAGCAAGCACGCCATGGAAAGCTATACACGAGCTGCAGCTCACGAACTGGGCCCCTATGGGGTCACAGTGAACATCGTCTCACCCGGTCCCGTCCAGACGGGATATTACGATGCGGACACAGTAAGATCGGAAGAACGCAGAATCCCTCTCCAACGCATCGGCAGACCGGAGGACATCGCCCATGCCATTCTATTCTTTGCTTCGAACCAGGCATCCTGGATTACGGGACAGAGGTTATATGTCGGCGGCGGTCACAACATGTGATCCGGGATAGGTGATGATCATCGCCCACGCTGGATGCTGACCTTTCATCAAAGGAGGCTGGGCATGGATAAATCCATATATAAAAGATTAGCCCGAAGATTGGATATGCTCCCCAACGGTTTCCCCGAAACGGAAAGTGGGGTGGAGTTGAGATTGTTGGAGAAAATATTTGATCCTCAAGAAGCTGCCCTGGCTGCGGAGATGCGCCTGCAGCGTGAACGCGCTGAGGCCATCGCTGCCAGGGCGGATCTGAATCCCAAACAAACCTACACAATCCTTAAAAACATGGTCCGCAAAGGATTGATCCGTTTTAAGCGGGAGGAAGGGGAACTCCTCTTTGGATTGATGCCTTTTGTAGTCGGGTTCTACGAGGAACAGCTTCCACGGATGGATGAAGAAATGGCTTCTTTATTTGAGCAATACTTTCAAGAGACAAAAGGTTTAAACCAGGAGCCGCTCTCCGTCCACCGGGTGATCCCTGTGGAAGAATCCATTGATTTTGAACTGGAGATCTTTCCCTATGAACGGGCCTCAGAACTGATCGAGAACGCCAAATCATGGGGGGTACGCGATTGCATCTGCCGGGTCCAACAAAGATTGATCGGAAAAGGGTGCGACCATCCGGTTGAAAACTGCCTGGTCTTCGCCCCTGTAGAAGGGGCTTTCGACCACAGCGATATCGACCGCGCCATCAACAAAGAGGAGGCTTTACAGATCCTCCACGAAGCGGAGCAGGCGGGATTGGTCCACACCACAGGTAATTATATAGGCCCCCACTATTACATATGCAACTGCTGCACCTGCAGCTGCGGGATCCTGCGCAGCGTGGCTGAATTTGGCATGCCTGCAGCGGTTGCCAAGTCGGATTTCCTGGCTGTAGTGGACCAGGAGGAGTGTTTGGGTTGTGAGGACTGCCTCCCTGTTTGCCAATTTGGCGCTCTCTCCTTCGTCGAGGATGTGTGCATGATTGACGACGTTAAGTGCGTGGGCTGCGGTATATGCGCCACGGTATGTCCGACAGAAGCATTGCGTTTAATCCGCCGCCCCGACGATCAAGTGGAGCCACCCCCTGACAATATTGAAGAGTGGGGCCTGCGCCGGGCAAAAAAACGGGGGATCTCGCTGGAAGAAATCATGTGAGCAACAAACTTTGGATGCCCGGTTTCAAAAATATGAACCAACCAAAGGGTGTTGAGTCAAATATTCACGGCCTTGGTGTCTTCGCCAATAAAACGTTCCGGAAAGGAGAAACAGCCCTCATCATCGATGGGGGACTTGATTGATCAAGAGCATCCTTAGCTACCAGAACTCGCTGAATATGCACACCAATGCGATGTTCTCGCTCTCAGTTTTTTGATCTGGTCTTGAACTGGAAGTTGCGGCACCTTCCCTCTCTGAATGATTGGTTTATGGAAGAACTTCAGGAATATATTAAAAAGATTGGCGGCTATGCGGACACATAGTGATCTAATCACAAAGTCATTTAGCCCCCCTCATCGTTGTTCAGACTTCATCAATACCTTCATTAAATCCTCATCTATCCAAGCAAGTGGTATAGTTAAATCAGACAAGATAAGGGTCTGGTTACCCTTTATGCAGATACGGTATTAGATGGAAAACACATCCCACATAAAAGGAGGAAGTCATGGAATACAGCGCGAGAAATGTTTTTTCAGGGAAGGTCAAATCCCTCAAGAAAGGCCCTGTCAACACAGAAGTGACAGTAGAATTGCCTGGAGGGATGGAAATCGTCGCCACTGTGACAACCCAATCAGCAGAGCGCTTGGCATTGGCAGAAGGGGTGGAAACGACCGCCCTCATCAAAGCAACCCAGGTCATCCTTGCCTCAAAATAACATAAAAAGCATGTCGTATTAAGGATGGTTGCGGTCATCATGCCATGTAGCACAGTCATCTTTCTCGGCCGGGAATGTGTGGGTTTTGCCACAAGCCGGTGATAGAGGAAATAGCCATCAAAGCCAAGGGGATGAAAAGCCCGAAGGAAGATCCCAGATTTCGGTTTTAAAGACCGCAGGGATGGTCTCCAAAAAGGAGTGTATCGACAATGAGTACAAATCCCTCGAGCCAAAACCAGGAACCTAAAATCCCTATCTCGGGAAGGCTTGGCAGAATCGCGAAATTCATCGAGGAGGAATCCGGGCGAGATATCCTCATGGCGGTGATGGCTGATTACAAGAAATATGAATCCACCTCCAGCCAGGCCAAGAAAGCCGATTGGGTTCGACATATGATCGCCCGGTTGGAAAAAATGGTCGGCGAAAAGACAAGTCTTAAAATCATGGAGGCTTGCGGGCGCAAGTGCTGCGGTCTGACGACAAGAAAAAACGCTGAGAAGTTCATGCGTGAGTCGGATTCCCTGGAACAATTCGTCGCCACATTAAATGAACATGGGATTGGAGGCGGGAGGCTGCGCATCACACAGAAAGGAGATATCACCGGGGGATATGACCACTGCTACTGTGGATTGGTAAAGCATACCACAGAACCTTTCCCAACCAAGACCTACTGCCAATGTTCGGTCGGTTGGTACAAGCAGTTGTTCGAAACAGGGCTTGACAGACCGGTCGATGTCCAAATCATCCAGTCTTTGATCACTTGCGCCAACAGCTGCGAATTTATGATCCACATCTGATCATGATCGAAGGACAACGATATGGATTGGGATGCAGGCCCACATCCCCGACAGCCGCCCGTTGAGGAAACCTTTCCATCCCAACTCGTACCTCCTCAAAGCATACTCCATGGAAAAGAAAAGGGATGATTTGATAGTCATCACCACAACCCGGATTGCCAGTTTGGCAGGTGTCATACGATAGATCATTTGGAGTTCTTCCAAAGGAGGAAAACATGAGCAGCGCAGGAATCAGTCTCTTTGTTTTTGGAATCTACATGGTTTTTGCGGGATTGGGATTTACAGTCATGCCCAATACACCTCTCGGTTTATTTGGACTGCCAGCCACCCAGGAACCCTGGATAAGGATCATGGGGGTTTTGATGGTGGCGATTGGATACTATTACATCCAAACCGGCCGAAAAGACATCCGCCTCTTCTTTACCTGGTCCGTCCAAGCCCGCATCGCCGTCTTCCTGATCTTCATCCTCTTCTACCTCTTGAATTGGGCGCCAGCGACGATACTCATTTTCGGAACCCTCGACCTTTTAGGCGCAGTTTGGACATGGGCCACCAACAGATCGAAGTGAGCCTGCCTCACTTCTCTTAAGAAATCGTATGACACCTGCTCTTTAATCTCACTGCGTGAGGTGAATTCTTATCTGCAAATCAACCCAATCGCCAATCCAAAGTGCATCAGCGATTACAACAATCAACAAGCCGGTGATGACAACGTTCAAAGCATTTGTTTCATCCTGCGCGGATCTGATCAAGGCATCGTGGGCGTTGTGCCCATCCCGGAGGGGTGATCCCTGGTAGATACCTTTCGATTGTTATAAGACAGAAGATTGCTACGCGTAGAACCACCTCTGCCTAAGGAGTGAGAATGGGCATCAAGATTTATCAGGTCGACGCATTTACGGAGCACCCGTTTCGCGGGGATCGACGAGGACCCGGTCACCGGATCGGCGCACTGCACATTGGGCCCATACTGGGGTGATGAACTGGGGAAACGTGAGCTGGTGGCTTACCAAGCATCGGCACGAGGGGGCGTGATCCACGTCCTGGTCGGTGAGGAGCGCGTGTATCTGGGCGGCCACGCGGTCACCATATTCGAAGGTGAATTGTTCGTGTGAAATTATAGTGCAGATCAAGTACACCAAGGGAACAGAAATCGCCCAGGCATCCGCTACAGTGATAGGATTATCAAGTGAATTGATCCACGGTGAGGTCCATTCTGCTGGAACTGGCCCCATCGGAAAAATACCGGTTTACGCCTCTTGGGCACACTCCAAATCTGGCACATAGAGGATCCGCTGCCAGGTGTAGACAGCGACCCCGACCATCAACAGGGAACCGACGATCCCGGGAGCTGCTGGACTGATCTCAGCCAGCAAGAAAGAGCCGATAAGGGGGGATACGACCCGGGTAAAGCTGTTCATCGAAGCCGACAGACCCAGGATGCCTCCGACCTCAGATGGGTAGACGCTTTTGGTCAGTGCGCTGTTGACAGAAACGCGCAGCATCCCTGAAGCCAGCGCCACGGGCACCATGGCTGTCAGCAAAATCCCCAGGGAAGGTGTCAAGGCCCAAGCTAACAACCCAATCGAGAGCAAAGCAGCTCCCCCAAAGATCAATTGTTTATCACTCAAACGATCGCTGAGCCAGCGTATGCCCCCTCCCTGAACAAGGACGATAAGCACTCCCACGTAAGTGAAGACATAACTTGTGGTCTGCGCAGTCATGCCCAATTTCTTCTGGGTGAAGAGGGAAAACATGGTTTGAAAAATGGTAAAAGCCAATCCATAGATGAGGACGACATTCAAGAGCGGGCCAACGCACGGTCGTTTCAAGGCTTTGAGGAGGGCCTGGAAGGTAAACTCGGGGTCGGGCAGTTCTTCTCTGGGAACACGATCTTGGGGAGGGAGAGATTCGGGCAGCCAGAGCAGGACACCCAGCAGATTTAAGGCAGACAAGCCAGCAGCTGCAAAAGCCGGTCGGGCATAATGCCCACCGGCACTTAATATGCCCCCCAACGCGGGTCCGAAGATGAACCCCAAACCAAAAGCTGCCCCGATCAATCCCAGACCTTTCGCACGATCTTCTGTGCCGGTGGTATCCGTGATATAGGCCTGAGCCAGAGAGACGTTGCCGCCTAAAAAGCCGTCCAGAACCCGGCTGGCAAACAGCACCCATAATGAATTTGCCCAACCCAGGATCAAAAAACTGATTGCGGTGCCCGCGATGCTGGTGATCAGCAGCGGCTTGCGCCCATAGCGATCCGATAATCGTCCTAAAATGGGGGAACCGATCATCTGGGTCAGCGCGTTAGAAGCCAGAAGCAAGCCGACGACCAACGAGGAAGCCTCAAAATCTGCAGCATAGTACGGTAATAGGGGCAGGATGAGGCTGAACCCTAAGACATCAATGAAAACAAAAGTAAGAATCAGCAGGAGCGAACGCTTCATATGTGCCCTTCGATGCGCGTGATGAACTCGCCCTATTGTACATCAATCTTCTTGTAAGAAAAGGGAGGAAGATCATAGAAAAATAGATCACAACCCACGCTGCCATCCACCGTAAAAAGGACGGAAACAAACCGCAAAGATAAGAGCTGAAAAAAGTGGATTTTCCAGCTAAAATAGAGAAGAGGAAATGGGAAAACATATAGCTTACGGGTTTGAAATAGGACATACACAACAGGCTGCTTCATACAATCCGGAGTAACAGAAGACATTAGACAATATCCACCCCCACCACACTGCAGGAGGAGAGCATCGTTATGCCAGCATTACCCGAAAAAGTGAGCCAGGCATGGGAGCATCGCTCAGGACCCATCGTTTTTTCAACCGTCAACGAAGAGGGGATCCCTAACGCGATTTACGCAAGCTGCGTCTCAAAATACAGCGAAGACATAATCGTGATCGCCAATAATTACTTCCACAAAACGCTGGAAAATATCCGTTCAGGAAGCAAGGGATCCATCCTCTTTATCACCGACGGATGGACATCCTATCAGATCAAAGGGGCCATCGAATACCACACCGAAGGGCCGATTTATGAGGATATGAAAAGGTGGAACCCGGAAAAGCGGCCCGGGCATGGCGCAGCAGCCCTGAAAGTGGAGGAAGTCTACAGGGGAGCGAAGAAACTGTTATAAAGGGAATGTAAACAGCCCTCCCTTTGAGCAATGTGAGACAAGTCATGCTCTCATTCATATTCGAATCAATGGGATTATGGGGTAGCATTCTTACCTCGTCCGAAAAATAAGTGCTGAAATCAAAATATCATCTGTCAATAGGAGTTACATAATGCCTAAAATTGTCATCGCTGAGCAGGAAATCCACTACTTAGAAAAAGGATCAGGTCCCGCGATGCTGATCTTCCCCGACAACCTGCACTCCTCTGATGCCTACACGCAAGAAATGGACCACTTCAGTGATCGATTCCAGGTGCTCTCATTTGATTATCCCGGAAAGGGAAAATCGACCCGAGATGTTAAATATCTGGACGAACAAGAGTATGATCTATGGAATTATTGGGCTGATTTCGCCTCCCACCTGCTTCTGGAACTGGACCTAGAAGAATGTTGTGTAATGGGATCCGGACTGGGGGCTTTGGTTGCCCTCCACTTCGCTGGCAAACAGGCGGGGTTGCACCGTTTAACACCCACCTGCGTGATCGCGGACAGCTTCCTGAGCGACCTGAAACCCCGAACACTTCACCGCGCTCTTGACGTCCGGGAACATTTCTACGTTCGTAACGCAACATCGCTAGAGCAGCAGCATGGGGACGACTGGCGGGACGTGGTAGACGCTGACACCCAGTTCTTACGGCAGCTTGCGGCGCGGGGCGGGTATCAAATCCCTGATTTCGTGCTCAACTCTATACCTTGTCCCGTTCTTCTGACCGGAAGTATGCAGGACGTCCTCACACCGGGCATCGCCCAGGATTTCGCCCGCCTCTCAAACATCATCCCCGACTGCAGTCTCTATCTGACCAGCACAGCGGATCACCCCTACGGGGAAGAACATCCTCTCATGTGGGCCGACCGGGATTCCTTCCAAGCCGTATGCGATATGTTTTTATCCAGAAAGCTGTCACTCGAAAGGGGTTGATCAAGGGAAACACCGTCTTTCAATAAGAGCGACCTCCCCTACCCGATCGATGGGATCATCGCAAAAACGAAATGTTTCCTGGAGTTGGCCATGACAAAACGTCTTCCAAACTGGTTGTGTGAATCTTCAGAAGGCTGGGTGGCTTTGTTCGCATCCGTCGGATTTATACTTTTTTCCGTTTTCGTACTCCCAGCTCAATCCGCAAAGTCCGAGGGGAAAACGGGGGGCGCTGGAGCTGATGATGAAATCCATTTACAATAACCTATCCAGATTGCCGGGATGGATCGCCTCCCTGCTGATGATCTTCTTCACAGCGATGTGGACCTTTTGGGGCATCGCGGAGATGTACCATGAGGGGTGGTGGGGCGCCTGGTACAACCGTCTGCCCTACCTGGTGCCCATCTTCGCCACCCTGCTGCCCACCCTGGTGGTCTTTCGATGGCCCATGGTGGGCGGTGGGCTGATCATCCTCCTCGGCACCTTTGTGGCCGTCTTTTTCGGAAAAACCGTGGCGCTCATCGGTCTTGCCATCGCTTTGGTTGGGGCTGCTTTTGTGGTGGACGGGCTTCTCAAACGGAGAAAGCTTTCAGAAGAAACACAAACGCATGCCTCTTGGTGGCGCCGCCATTGGCGATATGTGCTGGCTGTGGGACTCCCCATTCTCATCATCCTAAGCGTCTCCGTATATATGCTGCCTATCGTCTTGACCCGGGTCGATGATGGGTACCGGGGCGCCCGTTTGATCGAAGGAAAGGACATCGAGTTGATATGGGCCCCGGAGGGACCAGGATGGAATTGGAAGCAGCCCTGGGGCGGTTACCCTTCCTGGCAAAAGATCGCCATCTACGGCGTCCCGCCTGTCGGCTTGGAGGATAAACCCGGATACGGACGACAGGATACAGGGGATGAGGCGGTCCTCTATGCCACCGAAGAGGATATGGCTGAAACCAACCTGTGCCTGTATTTGAACGAAGAGGGCACAGAACTCATGGACGAACCGCAGGGAATCTGGCGCATGCCCACCACAGATGAGGTCGTCCGTTCCCTGACCCGTCACGGTGAAAACGTCGGCTGCACATGGCAGGGCGAACGCCGAGAGCGCGTGGGATGCGATCGTACACCCAAAAAGGAGTCCCCCCTGTGGGCCACCGATCACCCTGTTGTCTATTACTGGACCGCGGATGTTTACAGCGATAGTCAGGGTTATTTTGTGGCCTACAACGGCACAGTCAACGCCACGGTTAAAACGGGCGGCAACCCCCGCCACAGCTACCGCTGCGTCAAAGAACCCTGACTCTCCTCTTAAATCCATTCTAGATCTATCCATTCCATTCAGATGGATATTTTTTCCTTCATACAAACACACCCAGCATAGGTTCCCGAGCGCTGCTATCCTCCAAACAGCCATTTCACAGGCGCTGTTCCAAGGCGAATAGATGGCTATGCGCAAACCGTTGCCAAGAAGTGATGGATGGCTTACCCTCCCTGGGGTATGATATGGGAAAAGGAGAAAAGACAATGACAAAACCCAACCACACAGATCACAAACCTTCCCCATGGATCCGCTGGACTGCCAGGATCTGGGGCACTTTGGTCCTCCTCATCGCCCTCTTTATATTCATCGGCTATGCCTCCAGTTTCTTTCAAAGTGGTACCGCGGACCCGTATGCGGAAGAGGATTATCCCCTTATTGAGAACCTGCCCCCTCTCTTTATTTTCCTGAGCGCTCTCGGCTTAGGGCTTGCTTGGCGCTGGGAAGGCTGGGGAGGGGCGATCGCCGTTCTTTTCCAGCTGGCGAACCTGCCGGTGCTTCTCATCCACTGGCCGATCGGTGAAGACTTCGCCCGCTACCTAATCGCTCCCTACGGCTTATCCCTCATGGTCGCCATCCCCGGTATATTATTCCTGATCTGCTGGGCGCAAGCCAGAAAAAGAAAATCCCCTGTTGACTGATCATTATGCCCCATGATACCGCCCTGAATAAATATACAGATATCGAACGAAAATCAAAAATCGCTGTAAAAATGATGCTCCACAGCCATTCCTATCTCGCATACCACAGTGAACCCCGCTTTTGAAAGAAAAGGGATTAGACATGAAAATCACCATCATTTCCAGCAGCACGAGGATGGGCAGGATCAGCCCTCGAATCGCCCTCGCCCTGGAAAAGGCCTTCACCATCAAAGGGCACGATGTGCACATCATCGATCTGGCAGAGGTGAACTTGCCTCCCTTCCGAGAACGGTATACTCGACTCCCCGACAGACCCCAACATTGGACAACCATCATGGACATGCTCAAGACATCGGATGGGATCATTTTTCTCACGCCTGAATACAACGGGGGCATTTCCTCCGGTTTGAAAAACTTCATCGATGTCTTTGCCAAAGATGGGTTCAGAGGTAAACCCATCGGCGTAGCCACCGGTTCAACAGGGTCCAGAGGCGGGATACGGGCGGCGTACCAAGTCCAGCGCATCATCCTCTCCCTGTTTGCCTACCCCCAACCTGAGATGCTCCTGGTGGGGGAAATGCAGAAAAAATTTGACGAGTCAGGAATCCTGCTGGACAAGGATTTCCAATCCATCCTGGATAATTACGTCGACTCCTTTATCGACTTCACCAAACGCCACCAGCAGCGGTAGGGACATTTCCCAGCGTGGGTTTGTTTTGAAAGATCCCTAAAGGAAGGGACGACATGAAGGGCGAAATTAGGCATCAGGAAACCATCTGGATGATTGTCTCCATTCTTGTGGTATCTTCGCTTGCCTGTAATGCATCCTTCCTCCAAAATGTACGCGCTGACATGGTCAATAAAACAGCATTGGTTGGTACCAATCTCACGTATCAACATCCTGGGTCTCCAGATGGGGACGAAAAGGCTTCAAAACACCTCTTCATTCACAACTATCCCATGCCCAACGACGGCATGATCAGCGGGGTGATGTACTTGAACGACACAGACGAGATTCCGGAGACCATCACCTTGCTGCTCTTACACCCTGTCAGCGGGGGTTGGCAAATTGTGCATAAAGTTTCCCTGCCGGAGGATGATCTTCCCCCAGCGACAAGCGGACTTGTGACCCTCGAATTGGACCCTCCCTTACCTGTTGAGAAAGGGGACCTTTTCGCCCATTGGCAGCCGGAGGGTGAACCCACGGGTCCCATTCCCTTCAACCCGGATGGATCTTCCCATGAAGGATTGAGCGTTGGCAAGTTCGGTTTCAATGTTGGAAACGTCGAACCCGGGCAAACCATCCTGAATGCTGGATTTACAGGCCAGCGAGATTACTTCCTTAACGTCATCTTTAAACCATATCCCTGACGAAAAAACAACAACCCAAATCTAATATCCCTACTCCCGAATACCTCTCGGAGGTCGAACGCCGTAGTATGGAGAGGCGAGGGATCTACCAGCATCCAAACACCCGATCATTGGTTATAATGGTTAAGGGAAAAACGATCTGGTTTTTACCATGGTTCCATGATAAAAACGGTACCTCAACATTCTTATAGGTGTAATGTATTAAAAGGAGAGTTTCTTATGCAGATCCAATACGATCGAATCCATCGTGCCCAAGCATTAATGAAAGAGGAAGGCATGATCGGAATCATGATCATGAATCATGATGATTACCGGTATTTTTTCGGCGATGTCCGCGTCCAACCCCGGGCCATCATCCCCACCTCCGGCCCGCCGATCTTTATCTGTTTCCAGGGCGAAGAACCAGAACTGAAAAAAGCCCTGGGTGAGGAGGACATCAAAGTATTTACCCATGTCGGGGAACAAATATCGGATGTGCGAAAAACGTTCGCCTCCTTATTCGATGATTTCTCCCAGATCATGAAATTTCCTGAGGGAGACCAACCTCGGGTTGGTATGCAAATGTGGTTTGACACCCCTGCCTTTTTGGTGGACCTCTTTCGAAGCGTCAACCAACAGCTCGAATTGGTACCCTCGGACCCTGTCATGGATCCCTTGCGCATGATCAAAGACCCCGAAGAGATCGAGCTAATGAAGGAAGCGCAGAAAATCGCCTCCATCGGGATGGACAAAGCCCGTGAAATGGTGGAACCGGGCGTCACCGGTCATGACATCGCCACGGAAGTTTTATATGAGATGATGAAGAATGGGGCTGAAGGTACCAGCACACCCATGCACATCAACACCGGGATCAGAAGCTGCTGGATTCACGGGAAAGTGGATGATGAGCCCATCAAGGAGGGAGATTTCGTCGTCATCGATCTCACCCCCCAATATCATGGATATTGCGCGAATCTGGCTCGCACCTTTGTGGCCGGTGAACCGAGTCAAAAACAACAGGAGTTGATCGACGTTTACAAAGAGATGCTTCAGGCCACCAAAGAGGCTTTGAAACCCGGAGTGAAAGTATCGGATATTGATCAAATCGGTAAGGAAATCTGTGCGGATCACGGGATGGCAGACTATCACCTGAACGGTATCTCACACGGCATCGGACTCAGGTTTGAGGAAACACCAGCCTCCACCATCATCCCCGCCCATAAAAAGGTCGCCTATCAGGAAAACATGACCGTGACCATCGGCCATACGGTCCTGGCGATCCCCGGCTTTGGCGGTGTCCGGTTTGAAGATATCTATCTTGTGACCTCCGATGGATGTCAAATTCTACATGAGTATCCTCTCTTTTATTGATGAGGTTACTTGATATCTGTAATCCGGTTTAATGGGCGACACCGCCTGAATCGGATCAACGCACCCGGGATTTGAGAAAGGGTGGCGGCACCTTCAGGCATACACTGCCCCTTTCTAGAATCGCCTAGTATAATTAAGTGACCACATGCGAAAAAACATGATAAGAAACTGCGCATGAACGATGAATAAATCCTCCATTCGAAAGTGGCTACTGGTTGCTGCGGGTATTTTATCGGTTGGCCTTGGTGTGCTTGGCATTTTCCTTCCCGTATTACCCACCACACCTTTATTATTATTGGCCGCTGCTTGCTTTGTCCGCAGCTCGGACCGATTGTATGAGTGGTTGATCCACCATAAATGGTTTGGACCTTATATCCGCAACTATCGGGAGCATAAGGCCATCACAAAGCGCACAAAGATAGGAACGTTGCTTCTCCTGTGGGGAACGATCGGGTATACAGCGTTCGGCGTATTAAGCTCTTGGTATCTCCAAGCCTTACTTTTGCTCGTGGCTGCGGGTGTCACAATACATGTTTTAAGAATGAAGACATTGACAAAGGAAATGTTGTCAGAAACTAATCATTCTGAACATGAAAAGGATCATGAGAAGCAGCAATCATCGGATGGAGCTGGTCATCTCAGAAAGGAGGAAGTGGTGTCAGTATGCCGCGTACGTCTTATACTTTGGCTTCTACTAGCTTTTACATCAGTGGGAGGAGGAATCCTTACTGACTTCGCTTTGGGCACCAAAGCTTTTCCATGGTGGGTGCGCCTCATCGGCCTCCTAGGTATGGCTTTGACTCATTTCCCTTTGAAAAGAACGGGGAAGTTGTTAAGCCGCATGGGAGATACAGAGGAATGGGGATGCACAACCAAGCTGGTTACCACAGATATCTATCGATGCGTAAGACACCCCCATCATGTCGCAATCGGGTTCTTTATGACCTCTCTCGGTTTGCTCATCGGACATACGTGGTCATTCCTGATCATCACCCTCAGCCAATGGGCCTGGATCTTCGGTTTTCTGTTTTTGGTAGAGGAAAAGGAGTTAATGGAGAAGTTTGGGGAGGAGTACAAAGCATACCGCCGTAGAGTTCCAATGCTTATCCCGAACCTTAAGTGTGCTATCCGCACCCTCTCCCAACCCATCGAGACACCAAACTAAACGAGGGCCACTTTGTGAATATGCGTTTTCCCGGGGCAACGCGCCAATAGGGTTTTCATCGCTTGTAGGTCATTCACAGGGAAAGCGGGAATCATCCTGCTTTCCTTTTCTTATTGTATGTCTTTCAGCGTTTTTCAAAAAGGTAATGGGAGACGATGTACTCCCGCCCCCCACGGCTGGCCCAAGTTTCCTTGCAGGCCATGAAAAACAAGCGCCAGTTAACCCACCAGCGGCGGACCTTATCAGGTCCATAAGCATCCACCAGGACCTCTTCCACTGCCGGTTTCTGGCGGTCCATCTTCTCCCGCCAGGCCCGGAGGGTTTGTTGATAATGTCGCCCTGACAGCCGCCAGTGGTCCACCAGGTATAGGTCTTCCTGATAATGGAGCAGGAGGTCATCGGAAGGCATCGTCCCCCCGGTGAAAAATGTCTGCGCCATCCAGTTGGAGGTATCCTCCACTGCATACTCATAAGCGAATAAACGGTGGCTGAAGATGTGCACGAAGAGCTTTCCCCCCGGGACCAAGATCTGGCTGATCTTTCTAAGCAAGCGCCGATAGTTCTTCATATGTTCGAACATCTCAATGGAAAGTACGCGATCGAATCGCTGTTCCAGACCTAACTCATTGACATCCGCCACCAAGCCCTCCACATGCTCAAACCCCTCTTCACGGGCTCGGGATTGAATGAACTCGATCTGGTCTCTTGAATTGGACACCGCCAGGATCCGGCAGTTGGGATAATGCTTTGCGATCCACAACGTTAACGATCCCCAGCCGCAGCCAAGATCCAGGATCGTCATGCCGTTCTCCAATTCCGCCCTCCGGCAGGTGAGATCCAGCATGGCTTCTTCCGCCTCATCCAGGGTGGTCACCCCCTCAGGCCAGTAGCAGCAGCTGTATTTCAGCCATTTCCCCAGCACCAATTTGAAGAAGGCGGGGGGGACTTCGTAATGCTGGACGTTGGGTAAGGTCGTATGAATGGCGATGGGACTGCGGTCGAATTTCCCCATTAACTGCCGCCGCTGCTCTTCAAGATCCGAAAAAGACAGCGTGTCCAGCGTTTTGACCTTCCGCAGGGTCACCAGGCGGAGTACGAATCGGAGTAAAAAATCAGGCACCAAATTCGTATGGAGGACTTTCATGTACCACATCGAGGATCACCTCCTGGGCTACACCGACCCACTGTTTTCTATACCCAAACTCCTCCTCAGTGTAGCACGATTCTTGATACAATGGACACATCCCACTTAGAAACGCACACCACGATGTGAGGGGAATTTCCGTTAAAAGATAAGGACCTTTACCCTCCGTATCAAGCCTTCAAACCAAGAAATCATCTCCCTGTGGCACAAATGGAGAAAACATATGACCAAGATCATCCTTGAAACCTTCCATGTCGACAGCATACCCGTGTTATCCATAACAGAAGAGACCACGGAGCCACACCCACTGGTCGTCTATATACACGGCTACATGGCGAACAAGGAACAAGGGCTGGTTTACGGCTATGAACTGGCCCGGTTGGGGTTCCACTTTATAAGCTTCGACGCCGTCATGCATGGGGATCGATTCGAACAGGAATTGGAGGATATGTGGAACGGAAAAGGGACATATGTCTATCCCTTTGAAACCGGTCTGGACAATTTTTTCTTGATGCATGAGGTTATCATCCAGGCTGCGCGGGACCTTGAAGTCTTAACGGCGCACTTTGCTGAGACCGGAAAGGTGGATGCCAGCAGGGTGGGCGTGACCGGCTTCTCCATGGGCGGATTTGCGACTCACTACATCGCAGCCAACAACCCCGGAATTCAAGCAGCCGTTTCCATCGCCGGTATACCTGCATTTGCAACCCGCTGGCGTGACGTGGTATTGGAAACTTCCTCTTACCAGAAATGGGCAGAGGCCATGAAAGCTGTGGAGGCAGAAACCAAGAAGCGCACGGACTTCATTGACCGGATCGATCCCTTTTCGAAAATGACCTCCTTTCATCCAAAGCCCCTCCTGATGATCTGCGGAGATAAAGACCTGGACTCCCCGAAAATATATTCGGTAGATCTATACCGAACCCTCAAACCAGTCTATTCGGATCATCCCGAGCGATTACGGTTGAGCATCCATGATGAGGCAGGCCATCAGCTGACCTCATCCATCCTCCAGGAAGCTTGCAGTTGGTTCAGCACACACCTTATGAGGTGAAAAGCTGCCTTTAATGCCCCTGCCCAAAGGCTTTGGAACACCAGTTTCCGCCCCTCCCCTTCAGAGGTCAATCCCTAAAGTAACAAAAAAATACATCCTCTTACACGCCTTTTACAGGCTGTTTACAACCACAGGGTACACTGAGGACAATCAGAACTGAACCGGTTGGAGCCTATCATCCGGCTCAAAGACAATTTGTAATGTCCTTTAGCCATGGAGAACCCATGAAACACAAACTCCTGATTGTACTTTTCCTCCTCCTTTTACTCTCCGGGTGCGGCATGAGGACCTCCCTCGCGGTAACCCCACCAACAGATTCATCACCATCCCTCCATTCCACAACCCACATCGCATGCAGGGAGATCCTGCCCAGCGATACGGACCCCGCCATCATGGGATGGAACGAACCCCACTACGTCTGCCACCCGGGGACACCAAATCCAGAAAGCGCCCGTCTTTTCGTCTTCCTGCCGGGGACAGGCGCCACCCCTGATTACTACACCCATCTCATGGAAGCGTCAGCGGAAGCAGGACTGTATGTCATCGACCTGCGCTATCCCAACGACAAAAGCGTCAATCTCCAACTCTGCCCCCGCGATCCAGACCCAAACTGTCACGAGAAGATCAGGGCGGAGATCGTGGAAGGGGATGCCCTTTCGCCCCGTGTCACGGTAGATCCAGCCAATTCTATCGAAGGCCGGCTGCGCAGCGCGCTGTTGCACCTCAGGGAGGCATTCCCTGGTGAGGGCTGGGAGCAGTTTTTGAACGGCAAAGACGAAGTCGTCTGGTCCTCCGTGGTGGTCTCCGGACACTCTCAGGGAGGCGGTCACGCCACATATCTCGCCTACCTTCACCATGTGGATCACGCCGTTCTTTTTTCATGGGCAGATGTGCGAAGAGGCGACCTCGCGCCCTGGTTGGTAGAAAACCCTTCCCAAACGCCTCCAGAGGACTATTACCTTTTCTGGCATGAGGGCGACGAGGGAGTAGCCCGCTTTCAAGGAGAATTGATGCGGGTCCTAGGGATTGACACCTTCGGCGAGCCAGTCATGGTGGATACAAGCGAACCACCCTACCAGGGCAGTCACGCCCTGATCGCCACCATCCCACCGCCGGCTGGGGAACGGGCCCATAACACCCATGTAGCGGATAAAGCCCTGATCTTCAACGCAGAGGGAGAGCCGATCTATGAAGGCGTCTGGCAGTATCTCTTAACGCTAGAAATCCAGGATGAGCCCTCTGTCGATTTTCCGCAAAATGAAATCCAGACGGGCAACGCCGTCCCAATAGGCGCGCCATCACAAAGCTACATTGACCCCGAGTTCTACTCCGATGAAAACCTGATCACCTTTGTAGACGGTCAGAAACGGGCCTGGCTGGGATCCCTCAACCCTGAAGACGGGTATTTCCTTTCAGCGGATGGAAAAGATATCCTGATTGATAACAACCTGACCCAATTGAGCCTCTCCTTCAACGCCCCCGAATTCGGGATAGACAGGGATGGTTGGGCACTTTACTATACGAAAGATTATTACGGCGTGCCCCAAATCTGGCGGGGGACCCTCACTGAAGGCGGCCTGGAGACCGAGGTCCTGACCAGGGACGAGACCACCCGCCTGAGCGCCCTGGCCAGCAAAGATCCGACCCTGGAGACCACCCATTTGCTGTACGCGCAGGGTGGGTTCTCGCCGGAAGTCGGGAAGATCGCCTGGCTGGATGAGGCTGATCCCCGGGAGACGGAAACCACTGTGGCCCCCATCGACCGCGGCGCACGCTGGATCGACGGCACACCCTCCTTCGTTTTCGTGGAAAGAAGCGGACCGGACGCAGGTCAGGTAGCCCTCCATGATACGGAAACAGGGCGTACGAAGACGATCACGGACACAGAGGGGAAGAAGCGCAATCCTTACGGTTGGTTCGCTCCCGAATACCAAGACATCCTGGTCTTGGTGGTCGTCGAGGACTCCCGGATCGAAATCTACCGGGACACAGGCGGGGCGTACTGGGAGCGGATCATCACCCTTGAGATCCCCCCAGAATCCCCTTACTCTGTCATCGGTTCGCCAGAGCCTTTTGTAGCCGGGGGAACATCTTACATCAGTCTGGTGGCAAAAGCGTCGCCGGTGTATGCGGAGGGGGAAGTCTGGGTATGGGGGATAGCGGAGGATCAAGGGCGATTCCAGCTGCGGTGTGAGGACGGACAGGGAGAGGTGATCCGCTCCGATCCCGAAAGTTACCTGGGGGAGGGTGAAGTGTTTATCTATTACAACGTGATCCAACCCGATGTCCTGGGTAGACAAGCATTTGACCTCTTCAAATGCAGCACCGGGATCTCCCCCTGAAACCGACCATGGCACCGGAAACCATTTTCCACGGGATATGCTTTCATGGTTTCTGTGGAAAAAAGTTTCTGTTTTCACCTCAGAACATCCGCTTTTCAAAACGCAGACCAGTATAATAGAATATCCCGAACCGTTAGATAAGACGGGAACAGAACCTGATCCTATTAAGATATGGAGCATGGCTCTTCGGATACAGTCACACCACCCAGAACGTATGAAAAACCCCACCCCTTATCCAGAACTCAATGGTGTGCTCAGGGAATTTACTTTGAGGATTCAAAACATCCTTCAAAGCAACTTCATTGGCGCTTACTTGCAGGGATCATTTGCAGTGGGTGGTTTTGACCAACACAGCGATGTCGACTTCATCGTTGCCACTGATGAGAGACTCAGCTCGCATGAGGTAGATGCCTTACAGGTTTTGCATGACCGGATCTATCACCTGGATTCTGAATGGGCGAAGCACCTGGAAGGATCTTATTTCCCAAAAGAGATCTTGCGAGATTACACAAAGGAAGGGATGGATCTCTGGTATCTGGACCACGGTGCACGATCTCTCATCCGATCTGACCACTGCAATACCATTCTCGTCCGCTGGGTCGTGCGTGACATGGGCGTCCCATTAGCCGGTCCAGCACCAAAAGAACTGGTGGACCCCATCCCCACGGAACGCCTGCGGGAGGATATCTATCAGACGCTGATGGAATGGGGCCAGCAAATCCTGGACGATCCCAGCCCCTATGAGAACCGCTTCTATCAAGGTTTTATCGTCCTCAATTACTGCCGCATGCTGCACGATCTCCACCAAGGCGTTCCCGGATCTAAACAGGATGGTGCAGCGTGGGCAAAGCAGAATCTTGATCCCGCCTGGTCCCCCCTTATTGAGGCCGCCTGGACGTGCCGACCTGATCCAGCAAAACAAGTGCAGCAGCCCCCCGATCCCCAGGCATTTAAGAAAATCCTCAAATTCGTCCAACACATCATGATAAAAAGCGAATCCTTCATGAAACCCTGAGAATAACCATCGCGATTTACCTAATAATTCAATGCAAAGGCCTGTCTCCGATTACAATAAGACTGGCCCGGATATGGATCCCATCAGACAGGCGTAAAAACGAAACATGGATCAACCTCCATCCCATTGACATCTTGAGGAGCAAACCTTGAACCCGAATTGTGATTATTTACTGAGGAAAGCTGGCGTAGAATTCCCGGTCATTGGGTTCTACGATACGCCGGACCCAACCGCTTTCGAGCCCTTGGTCAAACCGGCGGAAGGCAAATGGACCTGCCTGTACATGTTCTTCAACAGTTGGAAAGAGGGAGACAGCCTCCATCTGACCTCCGACAACTACGGCTGCGGGGGGTTGGGGACCTATATTTTCGGTGAAAGAACGCGGAACCGGAGGGAGTATATCGATTTTCTATACGGTGAAGAAGGTTTAAAAGCCTCCGAGGAGTTGATGGGAGAATGGATTGACCACACCACCCCGTACCAACCCGAGAACGATCACATCATCATCGGTCCACTCAATGACAACGCCTATGACCAGCTCAAGACGGTCACCTTTTTCGTCAACCCTGACCAGCTCAGTTTGTTCGTCACGGGGGCCTACTACTTTCAAGGATCACCCTACCCACCCATGGTGACGGCGCCTTTCGCCTCCGGGTGCGGGCTGATCGCCCCCCTGTTCCGAAACCTGGACCAACCGGAAGCCATCATCGGCTCCACGGACATCGCCATGCGGAAATACCTCCCACCGGACATCCTGGCCTTTACGGTCACCAAACCCATGTATGAACAATTGTCCGCTCTGGACGAAGAGAGTTTCCTTGACAAGCCGTTTTGGAAGGAGGTCCAGGAAACGAGGGAGAGGGAAAAGCGGGGTTAAAGGTACATATGTGACACCGTGGGGAGCGCTGAAAAAATTCCCATGAGGGTAAATTCCTCTCCGTAAAAGCTACGGCAAAGCGATGAACGCCTTGCCAAATCCAATCACCTCGGCATAAAAGACAAACGTTAACCCCTGGGCGGTTTCCGGGACCTGGAAACCGCTCTGTCCCCTGACTTTTTACCCCGGCTGGAGTTCATCATCGGGGAGGCCGGCATCCGCGAGGGTTTGTGCGCCCAAATGGATGGTGTATTTGCGCCCCCCGGCGTCTTGATGTCCAGCGCTGGTTTGCCCGTATTCATCTGCTCCCTGGCTGATTTTGGTAGGCGTCTTTTCGATCTGGCAGGCGGTGAGCATGAGAACCAGGGCATGGTATGATATCTGACAATCATGACACCGAGAGGAAACATCGAAGTTAATTCACAGGTAACCAAACCCACAAGGAGTGTGCCCAGTGCCAATGCGTGACCCGAGGATAGAGACAGCGAGGCTTACCCTGCGTTTAATGGAACCGGCGGATGTGGATCCCCTGTTAAAAATCTTCGGGGACCCAAAAGTGATGAAAGCCTTCGACGAGGAACCCTTCACTCCGGAGCAAATGAAACGCTGGCTGGATCGAAACCTGCAGCATCAAAAGGAATACGGGTACGGGTTGTTCTCCGTGATCCTAAAATCAGAAGGGGTTTTGATCGGGGATTGCGGGCTGGAACACATGGAGGTGGATGGGGAGCAGATCACCGAATTGGGATATGATTTTCGAAGTGATTATTGGAACCGGGGCTATGCAACCGAGGCCGCTGCGGCGGTCCGCGATTTCGCTTTTCACGAATTGGAGATCCCCCATTTGATCAGCCTCATCCGGGTGGGAAACGAAGCCTCCAGGCGGATAGCTGAAAAAATAGGGATGGAGTTGGAAGCTGAAATCAACCGTTATGGCATTCCCTATTGGAAATACGGCATCCGGAGGGTAGAAAATCCGCAATAAGCCCAAATTCAAAAATTTCGATAAGGACTACAGTCAGCTTGCGGACAAATGCTGTGATGGCTTATGATTGGGGACGGCAAAGAGCGTTTCTTTCCAACAGCGCACTGTTCAATCGCAATCGCAGTAGGGTTTAGCCCCAAGAGGTTCCACCCATGTCCCGTCGGCTCTCTCGCAGTCGTCTTTATCCAGCGTTGATTTACAAACGAGAGGCGTATTGATGGGGGTGATCTCAACAGGAAGGACGGGATCCTGCTGGATCGGCAGGCAATCTACATCCCCAGATTCTATATATATCGTCCCATAAAACACACACACATAGCAATACGCAGGCGGAGCATCCGGGTTTTCAATCACATACCAGGGAAAACCGGAGGCACTTCGAGCATGGACCACCGCGCTCTCCCCATCCATCAGATAGCCGACCACCGGAAAGTCCGTGCTCGGTCCCGTCCGGCAGTTGAAATCAGAGAGAGCATGGACCATGACCTCCACATCGCAGACATCGGTCGGGGTGGGTGTGATCGTGGGGGTTTCCGTAGGGGTCGCCGGGGGCTGGGTAGGGGTTATGGTGCTGGTCTCTGTTGGCGGGACAGTCCCTGTTGAGGTGGGCGTCCCACCCACCCGCTCAAACACAAGCTGCCAATCCGCGGGACACCAATTCCCGGAAGAGATATTACCCTCCAGCTGCCAGGCATATGTGCCCAGCCAATCATCCACGGAAAATTCAGAAAGGGACACACTCATTTGATTGGCCTGCGGCAGCTCCAGGGATTGGGTGGGTCCGACCGGGGGATGGAGATGGACCGTCCACACCAAATCCGAAGGTCCGCTCCAATCCGGGTTGAAATCCCAGGAAAGGATGATCTCCTCCTCCACGGGAATGACATTCTCGACGGGGGATACCCTGTGAACTCGAGAAAGACAAGGCCAATATTCAGCGTCGTCATCTTCGAAAGCTATGGGTATGGCGATAGCAACTGCTATCGACGCCATACCTATAGCAAGGAGCCAATTCCCTCCCAACCCCATCCCCATCCCTCCTGGACCGGGAGAGGGCGTACCTACGGCCTTTCTGATCAGCAAAATGAGGAAAATAAGTAAGCCAAGCAGGCCAATGGAGCCCAGAATCAAGGAGACAGGAGGCAAATTTTGCACAAACCCGAAAACGAACTCAAAGGGACCTTTCATATCAAACCCTCCCCTGATCCAGTGGATATGTCAGCGCTGATATCGCTGATTGCCTGACAACCGCACCGATATATGGAAATGAATACGGATAAAAGGGATTTTCGATCTTATGTAGGACGGGAAGACCTGCCGTTGGTCCGTATTTTAACCTAAACCGGGGAAGATGACCACATTTCATGACGATAAAGCGGTAGATGAGAGCCGACGGAAGCCATATATGACCACCGCAGATATGGAAAAGAAACGGGGTGTGCGTAAGCCAGGAACCTCCTATACACACAGAAACTCCCGGCGCCGTATATGGCATAGGGTATTTTTTCGATTACAATGAGGTCAGAAAAACACCATTTACTTGTTAAGGATCACCGCCGCCTAAATCGTCAGGATGCATAAAAACGATAAACCATCATAGCATGCCTTTACACACCTCCCCACCCATTCAGGGGGAGAAAGGATAAAATCCCATGAAAACTTCTGATCGGAACGCGCTCATCGCCATCCCCCTTGTCATCCTCATCGGCCTGGGGGTCGCACTCGCCGGTGGACAGGGAGGAGCGGAAGTATTCGGGATCCCGCTCTTCGCTTTTGGGGTCGGTTTGGCGTACCTGATCCAGTGGCTGGTCTTCATCCCGGCCTACCTGCTGAAGACGGAGATCTTCTTCGACCTCACCGGGAGTCTCACCTACATCTCCGTGGCCCTGATTTCCGTCCTGCTCGCCCCCGTGGTGGACGACCGCTCGGTCCTGCTGCTGGCCATGGTCCTGATCTGGGCCACACGCCTGGGCACCTACCTCTTTCTGCGCATCCTCAAAACGGGCAAAGACGAGCGCTTCGACGAGCTCATCCCCTCCTTTCCCCGCTTCCTCAACACCTGGACCCTGCAGGGATTGTGGGTCACCTTCACCATCGCCGCCGCCTTGGCCGCCATCACCACAACCACGCGAAAGGAACTGGGATGGTTTGCCCTGGTCGGATTCTTAATCTGGGCTTTCGGGTTCGCCATCGAGGTCCTGGCGGACGCTCAGAAGAACAGCTTCAAGGCTGATCCAGCCAACAAGGGCAAGTTCATCCGGAGCGGCCTGTGGGCCAAATCCCGCCACCCCAACTACTTCGGCGAGATCGTACTCTGGATCGGGGTAGCGATCATCGCGGCTCCCGTATTACGGGGATGGCAGTGGGTGACCATGATCTCCCCGATTTTCGTCACCCTGCTCCTGACCCAGGTCAGCGGCGTCCCCATGTTGGAGAAACGGGCCGATGAGAAATGGGGCGGTCAGGAGGATTACGAGGATTATAAAGAAAATACCCCAGTGTTGATCCCTCGCTTTTGACATCCCATTACACAGTGTAATCATGAAACTCTAAGAGAGGAAATGCGCCATGGATGAGAATAAAAAACCTCGTTTGACAGCGGATGAATATCTGGATGCCCTGCTCTCTTTACCCGGCATGGGTCGCCCCCAAGTTTCGCGGGATGGGAAGTGGGTTTCCTGGTTGTGGGCTCGTATGGGTCCGGCTTACGATGTCTTCGCGGCTCCTACGGACGGTTCACAAGGCCCTTTCCGCCTTTCCGAAACGTCTGAAAACACCTTCCTGGTCAGCTGGCGTCCGGACAACACCGGCGTGATCGTCGCCCAGGACGAGGGAGGGAACGAGCGCTACCAGCTCTTCCAGATCCTCCTCGAAGACCCCCTGATCATGCATCCGCTGACGGAGCCAGATCCCGATTTCTTCCTCCGCGGAGGGGACCTGCACCCCAACGGGCGCTGGCTGGTGTACGGGGCAAATTATAACTTTGACTCCGGAGAGGAAATCGAACCCACCTGGATCTACCGCCACGACCTCAATACAGGGGAACGCAAAATCCTGGCCCAGCCCCAAAAAGGCGGGTATATCGTGCCCCAGCTGAACTCAGATGGGGATTGGGTTCTTTACAACCGTAAAGACCTCCACCCGGCAGGACGGCAGGTCTGGGTCGTGGACATCGAAGGGGGAGGTGATCGTGAAATCTTAAATTTCGGGAAGGATGTCAAGGTTTTTGCAACCTGGATTCCAAACAAGACCCAGGTCCTCTTCCTGGTTGAAACCCCCACCCATCGTAAACTGGGGATATTCCATCTCCAAGAGGATCAGGTGGAGTGGCTGGTGGATGACCCGGAGCGCAACATCGAGGAAGCTTTCGCCCCCTACGGCAGCGACCAGATCGTGGTGCTCGAGGTCCGCGATGCGCGCACGCACGCCAGCCTCTTAGATCCCGCCACCGGCGGGGAAGAAGAAGTGGCAGTGGAGGAGGGCAACCTCATCCCCCTTGCGCCTTATGCTGGTGATACCTGGGTGGGGCAATTCTACAGCTCCAGCCAGCCCAGCGATATCTGCCGCTTCTCCATCCATGAACCAGGCTATGATCGGGATGCCAGCATCTCCCTGGTCTGGGAGCAGACGACCCTCACCGAGGAGGACTTCACCCAGGCGGAGGATTTCCGCTGGAAAGGCTCGGATGGGCTGCCCATCCAAGGATGGCTGTACCGCCCGGAATCCCAACCCAAAGGGACGATCGTCTATGTCCACGGCGGGCCCACCGCTCACAGCCAGGACGCGATCAACAATCAAATTCAGCTTTTCGCCCATAACGGCTATGTCGTCCTCGACCCTAATTACCGGGGTAGCACCGGCTTTGGGATAGCGTTCATGGAGGAAATCAAGAAGGACGGCTGGGGAGGGTTGGAACAGGAGGATATCCAGCGGGGTATTGAAGCTTTGTTAGAGGAAGGGATCGCAGAAGAAGGGAAAGTGGGGATCACCGGCACGTCCTACGGGGGGTACTCCTCCTGGTACGCGATCACCCGCTTCCCACCCGAAGTCCTCGCCGCGGCAGCGCCCATCTGCGGGATGACCGACCTGGTGGTGGATTATGAGAGCACCCGCCCTGACCTCCGCCCCTACAGCGAAGAAATGATGGGCGGAAGTCCTGAGGAAGTCCCTGAAAAATATTATGACCGCTCCCCGATCAACTTTGTCGGTGACATCCAAGGGGACCTGCTCATCGTGCAAGGGGATCGAGACCCCAATGTCACCCCCGAAAACGTGAATGTCGTCCGGGACGCATTGGACGAAGCGGGCGTTCCTTATGAGAACCTGCGCTTTGCAGACGAAGGGCACGGTATCTCCAGGCCCAAAAACCAGAAGGTGCTCTATAAAGAACTCCTGAACTTCTTCGATCGATCCTTCGGAAAAAAAGGAGGATAAGAGGGATGAGACCCAAGATCATCAACAAAAAGGCATTTCCCGTGATCGGCATGGGAATCCAAACGACCTCCGAGGGTGGAAAAAACTTTCAAGACATCCCCCTGTTTTGGCAGAAAGCGACCGAGGAAAACCTGATCGAGCGGATCCCCCATAAAAAACACCCCAGATCCTATATGGGGATCTGCATGGATTTTGAACCCAATGGGGGCTTCACCTACCTCATCGCCTCCGAGGTCACACACACCGAGGATATCCCGGAAGGCATGATCTGCAGAGAAATTCCCCCCGCCACATACGCTGTCTTCACCGCTCATGGCAAGATGCCGGACGCCATCCAGGAGACCACCAAATATATCTACCAGGATTGGCTGCCGGACTCCAAATACCAGCATGCGGGAACCCCCGATTTCGAACTTTACGATAAACGCAGCACCGTCGGAGGAGAAAACGCCGAGGTGGATATCTACATTCCCATCGGACCACCCTGATAGATCAAGTATCAAATCAGAGGGGATTGGAATAAGAGAGAAGTAGTGAGTATGGCCAAATCACCCAAACGCTGGCTGGTGGTCATCATCCTGTTCGCTTTTTTGCTCTTTCACCAGGCGGACAAAACGATCATCTCGCCTTTATTAACGCCCATTATGGCTGAATTCGACATCAATAAGGCTCAAATGGGCGCTGTTTCCAGCCTGGGGATCATCGTCTCCTCCCTGCTCTATCCGGCCTGGGGATATCTTTACGACAGGTTCTCCCGGCCCAAGCTGCTCTCCCTGGCCTCCTTGATTTGGGGGTCCACCACCGCCCTCAGCGCCATCGCACCTAACTTCCGGATTTTCATGATCACCAGGGCCAGTACGGGCATCGACGATTCCAGTTACCCCGGTCTCTACAGCCTGCTTTCTGATTACTTCCGGCCCAGCCTGCGCGGCAAAATCTACGGCCTGATGCAGGTATCCGGACCTTTTGGATATATGACAGGGATCATCTTGGCCTCCACATTGGGGATGGTCATTGGGTGGCGAAACATTTTCATCCTCACTGGCGTCATCGGGATCATCATGGCTTTCGTGATCTTTTTTGGGGTCAGGGAACGTTCCCGCGGCGTCTCGGAGCCGGAGATGATCCCCCTCGATGACATCCAGGAATACCGCATCACCTGGCGGGAGATCAAAGAGCTACGAAACAACAGGAGCCTGCTTTATTTGGTAGGGCACGGTTTCGTGGGGGTTTTCACCTGGAATGTGTTGACGTTCTGGCTGTTTCATTACCTGGAAGTGGAACGGGGGTTTTCCGCATTGGGCGCGATGGGGACCATGCTGCTGGCGAATGCAGCCCTGGTCTTGGGGTATCTCATCGGGGGAAATCTGGGGGACAAGCTTTTCCTGATCAACCCCCGAGGACGGATGATCCTGGCAGGTCTGGGCACCTTTCTGGGCGGGATGACTCTGGTGATCTCTTTTTTACTCCCCTTTGCGGATCCCCTCTTGTTCCTGACCTTACTCACCCTGACCGGCTTTTTTTTAGCCTTCGTGTCGCCCAACCTGATGGCCACCGTGCACGACATCACCCTGCCGGAGGTCCGCAGCTCAGCCCAGGCGCTTCGCCAGCTGTTCATGGACAGCGGCGCAGCAGCCGCCCCTTTCCTGGCCGGCTTGATCGCCGTCCACACCTCGCTTCATACCGCGATCTTGAGCATCAGCATCACCGCCTGGATCCTGGGCACCTGTCTGGTGACCCTGATCGCTTTGTTCGTCCCTCAGGATATTAAAAAACTGCGGAAGACGATGGCGGAAAGAGCGGAGAGAATTGTGGGGGCGGAAAATAATCGTCAAGATCTCCAACCCCTGAATGAATAAATCGATGAGAGGGTAAGAATGGCCAGTCAATATTACTTGGATCTTGAAGCGTTCTCATTGGAGAAGTTTAAGCGAACACTGGAAAAAGAGGAAGTTATGCCAGCACGCCAGATCCAGAAGGAGGATCACAAAAACCGTCCCTCCCTTGAAAGACGATGTGCAGTATGTGGCCCTGGCAAAGGACCTTCCCAAGGTCATCGAATACGAGTAATTTGAGGAGAATAAACCTATGCAACTTTACGGCGGAATTGAAGCAGGAGGGACGAAAACCATTTGTGCAGTGGGGACAGGTCCTGATGATGTCTTGGCTGAATCACGCTTCGCCACCACCGTGCCCGAGGAAACCATCCCGAAATTGATCAGCTTTTTCAAACCCTATGCACCCCGGTTGGCCGCCCTTGGTATCGGCTCCTTCGGACCCCTCGACCTTGATCCCAAATCACCCACCTAGGGACATATCACTTCCACATCCAAATCCGATTGGATAGGGGCAGATTTTTTAGGACCCTTCCAAAGGAGCTTTGACATGCCCATCGGTTTCGACACTGAT
>JAWLER010000117.1:0-2568 GCA_041686005.1 Anaerolineales bacterium
ATGTTTTGCTCATCTTTCTCTCCTGGGAGAATATATGGTTGTTGGTCCATTAAGGTAATAATATCAGGTTCACTGACAATAAAAAGAGTAACTCAAACAGCTCCCTGTCAGCACGCTGGCACCAATATTCAGAGCCCCTTTTGGGCCTGAATGTATTGCTTGATTGTTTCAGCAGAAACGTGACCGGCTGTACCGACGTAGTAACTGCGCGTCCACATACTCGGCAACCGGCTTCTAATCCAAGGGAATTCCTCTCGCAAAACATGCGCGGAGTAACCTTTAATTCAGTATATAATCTGGTAGGGCGCAGTCGTTGGCGGAAAGCTGCAGAAAAAGTGAACGTGATCGGACTGTATTATCAGACCAAGTACTTCGCCCTTAATCTCCTCCGTCTTTCCGGGAACCAACTCTTCAAGTCGTCTGGCAGCATCCTTTCCAAGAACAGTCCGCCGGTACTTCGGACACCAAACGTAGTGGTAATTAATGTTGTAGGTTGCATGTCGCGTACGTTTGCTTTCCATACACTAAATATAGCACATTTGTTCGAGTTTTCAATAACAGGGGAACCGGGCTATCGGCCGGCACGCATTCCCCTCCCCGCTGAAGCGAGGAGTCCCCTGCGGGAGATTTTATGGACATCATCCTCTCAGATATTGAAGGAACATTGACGACAGGCTCAAGCTGGCGTGCCCTTGGAAAGTATCTCACGAAGCATGACCACCGGTGGGCGTACTATCTTTTTATCCTCCGCTGGCTCCCCCGGTTCCCCTTTGTAAAAATGGGTGTGATAAACCAACGAAAGGGAATGACCATGTGGATGAGGGATGAAATCAGCCTCCTTCAAGGGAAGACCAGGGGAGAGATCCAGAAAATTGCTGATTGGATTGTTAATAAAGAGATGTGGCCTAAAAGAAGGCCCGGAATCATCCAGGAATTGTTACGATACCAATCATTGGGCACGAAAATTATTCTTGTTTCCAGCGCCTACCAACCATTCGCGAAAGCGTTCGCCAAACACCTGTGCGCAGAAGCCGTTGGAACCCCACTCACCTTTCAGAAAGACACATTGCTCGGCCTGAGCACTCCGGTCAATGCATACCAGCAAAAAGTTTTGCATATCCAGACCCGTTATAAAGGATACAACATTGTCGCTGCGTATGGCGATACGGATTCCGATATCCCTATGATGGAACTCAGCGAAAACCCTACCGCAGTATGCCCAAATCGGAAACTCCGGGAGACCGCTGAAGCCAAGAAATGGCGGATCATAGACGTTTAAAAACAACGCTTGATTTCATACCCCAAAGCCATCTCAATCATTCTCACTTTTTATTGATGCTCAAGACCTATGGTACATCAGAACAAATCGCCTGAAACTGGATCTCCCCCAGATAACTTTCCCTTTCTTCACCTGTAAGACCCCGATTAGCGACCCGGCAGGCGTGCTCCTGCCATGCAGAAAGATCGGTTTCCCAATAGGAAATCTGCCGCTCCCCGACGGTTATTAAACCCTTCCCCGGCGCGGTGTCCAGGCTGCGCAGGGTGTTCGCATCCGCCTGGATGGGAACCCCGATCATTTTACGGCTTTCCAAATCCCAAAAAATCAAACGCCCATCCGCACCGGAGGACACAAACATCCCCTCCTCCGGCAAAAATCCCACCCCGGATACGGGCGCTTTCTGCCCGCCCAGGGGCTGGCCCAAGAGGTTCCCTGTCTCCATATCCAAAAACAGCAGGGTCCCTTCCTCGGTACCGGCGACCATCACGCTTCCATCCGCGCTGATGTCTATGGCTTTAATCACCCTGCCGCTCAATAAGTGATCCGTCTGCTCCCCCGTGGAGGTATCCAGGAGGAAAACCCCTTCTGAACTGGCCACAGCCAAGGCAGCGCCATCTCGAGTGAAAACAAGGTCATGCGCATCGCCAATCGCGGTCAGCTCCTTGGGGGACGCTCCGCCAGCGTCCATGTCGTCCATGAAAACGATCTCTCCGCTTGCAAGCGCCGCGGCCAGGGACCCATCCGGGTGGTACGCCAGGCTTTTTACATGACCGTTCAGTATCACGGGGTCGGCCTTCAGGGCTTCTCTCTCTTTGAGATCATAGGTTCGGATCTCGCTCCGTTCACAGTGCTGGTCCTTTTCAAGATCCGAGACACAGAATGACGCCGAAAAGGCTTCCCCATCGGGGCGCACCGCCACAGCAAACCCCCTCCCAGAACCGGGGATTGGGTGCTCAATATTGGAGGAGCGGTCCATAAAATCCCAGAGGAGCACCGTTCCGTCCGCACGGACAGAGGCCAAGTAATCTCCGCTGGGGCTCATCTCCAAGCCATCAGAGGGTTCATAAACAAAAGGCCTCCCGGTCAGGGACCCGCTTTCCGCGTCCCAGATCATAATCCTCTCCCCCACATCTCCGATCAATCGATTTCCATCCGCTGAAAAAAAGACATCATAAGTCCGTTCCTGGAGTTCGTTCACCGGATGGGGAATGGGTGCTCCGCTGGCCACGTCCCACAAGAGGATCTCCCCCTGGTGATCCGATTCGTAGTCATGTCGGTACACGTTCGTC
>JAWLER010000054.1:0-11020 GCA_041686005.1 Anaerolineales bacterium
TCATCCCACAGCTTTTTCGGAAGCAAGTTTTTCACGCTGAAAAAGCTTTCTTGTTTATGGTCATTATTCTCTTGAAACATGGATGCTCCACGGAAGTATCAGGGATCTTCGATTCAACACAGGTAGTATACGTTAATTCTTTAAGGAATGCTACTTCTTGACCCCTTTTTTCAGTAGAGCTAACCTTGCAACCTTTAAACCTTCTAACGTACCAACCTATTCCGTAAAAAACGTCAGCTCCAGCGTCATCCCCCACCGCAGGTCGGGGTCGCTCTCATCGAGGTGGATGGTCACGGTGTACATGATGTCGCCGGCTTGCGTCTTGAAGGACTGCCCGATCCGTTCCACCTTGCCCATCAAAACCCTCTCATCCAGGGCATCAGGGACGATTTCCACCGCCTGCCCTACGTGGATCTTGACCACTTCCAGCTCGGTCAGATCGCTGGTCTCGATCACGAACTCGCCCAAATCCGCCAACTGCACAGCGGGGGTTTCGGGGCCCACAAATTGGCCCACCTCCAGGTAGATGTCCGTCACCGTCCCCGCGAAGGGGGCTTTCAAGTTGTACTTCTCAAGCGCCTGCTCCGCAGCGGTCACCCGGGCTTCCGCGGCCGAAATCCGGGATTGCAGCATCCGTTCCTGGTCGGGGTCAACGCCGTTTTCCTGGAGAAGCTCATAATCCCGCAACGCCTCATCTTCAGCAGCCAGCGCGGCATCCAGCTCCGCCCGGACGTCCTCGATGGCCCGGATGGCCTCCTCCAGATCGCGCTGGGCTTCATTGTAGTCTTCCTGAGCTTCTTCCAGGTCGTCCTCAGCGGTCTGTCTCTGGCTGTTCTCCTCCTCCAGGTCTTTGTATTGATCGAATTCCTCCTGGGCGTCCTCCAGGTCCTGCTCGCGCTCGATGACCTCGCCCCTGGCCTCGTCGATCTCATCCTCCAGCTCTTCCAGGTCCAGGTCCTCCCAAACGCGTTCCGCCTCCGCCCGGCGGATTTGAGCCTTCAGGTACGCCTGCCAGGCCTGCGCGGTCGCCAGTTCCCCTGTGCGCAGGAGATCGTCGTAGTCCTGTTGGGCGCGGGTGAGTTCAAGCTCCGCTGCTTCCAGGGAAGCCTCCGCGCTCTCGCGGTCCCCTAAACGGATTAGAACCTGGTCGGCCTGAACCCTTTCCCCCTCCTCGACCAGGATCTCTTCCACCGTGCCCTGGGCTGCGAAATTCAGCCGGACATCCCGGACGGGCAGGATGTGCCCTTCGGCGATAACCTGGTCCAGGCTGATGCTCTCCTCCGGCATTGGGGTGGGGGTTTCCTCCCCCCCGCAAGCGCTCAAGGGGATGAACAGGGCCAGGCTGAGTATCAAAAGATATCTAAATCGTTTTGTGTTCATGTTTCATTCCTTTTTTCTAATTTGAAAGCAGCCTAAATGTGGCGGCTTTCAAACTCATTCATACGCTAGGACCTCGCGAATGGTCAGCCGTGCCGCGTTCCGCGCCGGAAGCACACTGGCCAGGGAGGAAAGCAGGAGCACCAATCCCAGCCAGATAAAGTAGCCCGTAGGGGTGAAAACCGACGTGATGGGCGTGGCGAAGATGGCGTTGCTGACGATCGCGGTCAGTAAATAGGTGAAGGGGACGGCCAGGATCAGGGCCAGTGCGAAAGAGAGCAGCCCGATCAGCGTGCCCTCCACGATCACCATACGGATGATCTCCAGGTTGGTAGCCCCGATGGCGCGCATGATGCCGATCTCCCGGGTCCGTTCCATGACGTTCATGCTCATCGTCCCTGCCAGCCCCATGGAGCCCACCGTAGCGGTCAGCAGGGCCATGATCAGCAGGAAGGTGATCAAAATGTCCAGGCTTTCTGCGGCTTTGTCCAGGGAGGACAGCCCCGGCGTGGCGTCCTGGACGTGGAACCCCGATTCCCTGAAATAAACGTCCAGGTATTTGGCCATCTCTTTCTGAGCGCTTCGCGTGTGCTCCTCGGTGACGATCCGGTAGGAGAAAGAGCGGTTGGCCAGGTTCTGTTCGCGCGAAATGTATTCATACGGCGCGTACCCCAGCATCCCTTCCAGACCGACGAATTTAAATATCCCTACCACTTCCCAGGGCTCTTCGCTGCCGTTGATCTTCAGGAGGATGGAGTCGCCGATCTCCAGGTCGGGATAAAAGTCGTAAATGCCCTCGCTGATGTCCAGCTTTTTCTCATCTCCCGGTTGAATCCAGCGGCCTTTGACCATCAAGGGATTCACCAGGCCGCTTTCCGCGGGTGGGGCCAGGATGTTCAAATTGTCCGCGGTGGATCCATCCGGGTATAGAATTTCCGCGGTGGCATACGCCCAGCCTTCCACATGGGTCACCCGCGGATCCTGGAGGGCGTACTGCTCGATTTCCTTCAGCCGATACGGCCTCTCAAAATCGATGGTGACGTCCGCCAGGAAATACTCCCCGATGTCCTCCACGTAATCATGCAGGGTGACCCGGACATTGAAGACCGAGATGAAAATCGCCCCACCCATGGTCAGGGTGAAAAGGGTCAGCAGCAGCCGGCCCCGCTGCCGGAAGGTGTTGCGCAGGGAGATCAGGGTTTGGCGGGGGATGCGGATGCCATGGTCGGCCAGGAACCGGGCTGCTCTGACCTGAAGCTGTTCAAAGCTAAGTCCTCCTCCGTCTTCCCCCTTCTCATCTTCATCGGAGGACCCCCGCGTGCGGTCCCCGCTGAGCGCTTTTTGAACCGTGACGCGCGAGCCATTGATCACGGGCACGAATCCCGCCACCAGCGGCACTAGGATCCCCACTGCGATCTGGAGCACGAAGGCGAGGGGGACAATGCGGTAGCCCAGCAGTGAAAAGCCCAACTTGTCAGCGATGAATTGCGCCAGCGCGTAAGCCCCCTGCCCCCCAGCCGGGACAGCGAGCAGCAGCGCCAGCAGCCCAAAAACCAAAAGCAGCACCAGGTACATCCTGAAAATGACTCGATCCCGCCCCCCGATCAGTTTCATGACCCCAATGTGGCGGGTGTGCTGGTTGAGCAGCGCGCTGAGGGTGTTGGCGATCAGCGAGCTGGCCAGGAAGACGATCAAGACGCCCAGGGCCATGAGGATGCCCAGGACCGCGTTGAGGGTCGGTTCCAAAGGATGTTGGTGGGTTTTGGAGCGGAAGGTGCGCATGACGGTGTAACCGTTTCTCTCGATCTTCTCTTTCAGATCCGCCAGCATTGCGCGAATGTGTTCGTCGTCGTCCTGGCCTTTTTCCACCGTCGCAAAAACGCGGTTGAAATGGTCCGGTTCGTCGAAGAAGGACAGGCTGTCCATGGACGTGTAGGCCAGGGGTGGGGACAGGAAATCGATCGCCCCTGTGGAGGAGTCCAGCACGATCCCTACCACCTTGATCTCTTTGATCGTTTCGTCGCGGAGTTGGATTTGGACCGTCTCGCCGGGTGAGACTTTGATTTCATCCAGCACATCACGTTCTAAAAGGAGTTCGTTCTCTCCCGGGATGGTGGCGCCTTCGTGGGGCTGGAGCAAATTGATCTCGTTCTCTTCGAAATCTTCAAAGGCCACCACATCCAAGGAGGTCCATTTTGTCTCTCCCAGGGGTCGGATGCGGACGCTGAACACGCGCCGCGCTTCAGCTTTATCGATCCCTTCAAAGTTGCGGATGGTGTGCAGCAGTTCCTGATCGAAATCCTCCAAGCGGATTTCAATATTGGAAGGGTTGTTGGCCGCGTAGCTGGCGCCCATATCATCCGAGATGATCTTGTAAGCCCCGGCGATCACGCCGATCGCGAACACGCCCACGGCGATGGACAACACCACCAGGATCGTGCGGGCTTTATGATCGATCAGATCGGAAAGTACTTTTCGCCACCGTGGGCGCATGCTTCACTCCTGTCTATATTTATTAAACGTCCCCTATCACTGTCATCGCGAGCCCCTGCTTGTGGGGCGCGGCGATTTTTTCAAAACCACTGGCTGCCCAGCGAACCCGGGTTTCTGGCCCAGTGTAGGTGGAGTGCTCCATAGGAGCCTATTGAAACTGCACCAAGAAATTCGTTCAAATCTTCCAACGCATTAGTCCTTAGGCCATGATCGCGTGCAGAGTATCTTTTCAAGGATTATTCCACCTTCGGTGTCAGAATGACTATGTATAAGCCTTGCCATCTCATTCACTCCCAGTGTCATCCCGAATGGCATCCGCAGGATGCTTAAGTGAGGGATCCTTGCTGCCGCCATCAGACCAAAACCAACGCCTACATCTCATAATCACGATCTTAAAACCTTCCAACCTTCAACGTGCCACCGTTTACCCAAACCATCTTCCCTTCTTCCTCCGGTCGGCTTGTTTGCCTTCTTCCAGCCGTTTCTGGACGATCTTCCCTATCGCCTTTTCCGTGAGGGGGGATTCATCCATCAGCCACTGAAAATCCTCCCGAGGGAGCGCCAGCAGCTCCACGGGTCCCTCCTCCGAGGCCCGCACGCTGGCGATCGATTTGCCGCCTTGCAGGAGTTCGATCTCACCGAAGAAATCGTTCCGCTCCAGGGTGGAGATGACCACATCGTCCCTGCGCCGCTCCCGCAGGACGATGTCCACTTTCCCTTTCTGGATCATGTAAAAATGCTTCACCGGTTTTTTGCGCTCCAGGATCGTTGCTCCGGGGTAAAACTGGACTGGCTTTACCCGCCGCCCCAGCTCCTTCATCAAAGGATGGGTCAGTAAGGGCAGCGCCTGGGCGATGGTCTCGTTGACCAATTCACCATCCGAGATGAAGACCGTCCGGGAGGCCCGTTCGGTCATGGACGGATCGTGGGTGACGATGACGATCGTCTTCCCCTGCTTGGAGAGGTCATCGAAAAGGTCGATGATGATCTCCGCGGAGCGGGAGTCCAGGTTGCCCGTCGGTTCATCCGCGACCAGGATAGGGGCGTCCGTGGCCAGAGCCCGGGCCACAGCCGCGCTTTGCTGCTGCCCGCGCGACACAGCCCGGGGGAGTTTTTGGGCCTCATCTTCCAGGCCGACCAGAGCTAATAATTCCATGGCTTTTTTGGGCCGGTCCTCGATGTCATACATACCCACATAATCCATGGGGAGCATGACGTTTTCGAGCAGGTTGAGCATAGGAAGGAGCTGGAAGAATTGAAAGACGATGCCCAAATTTCGCCCCCGCCACAGGGAGCGTTTGCTTTCGCTCATGGCGTGCACATCCACCCCGTCCACCAGGACCGTGCCGCTGGTAGGATGGTCGATGCCGGTGAGCATGTTCAGCAAAGTCGATTTTCCGCTCCCGGATTTGCCGATCACGGTGATAAATTCACCCTCCTCCAGGCGGAGGTCGATCCCCCGCAGGGCGGTGAATTCCCCGGCCGTGTTCACGAAGGTTTTCACCACCCCCTGCATTTGGATGATCGCCTTTCCGTTATCGGGGGATGGGTGGGTGGTGGTCGGATGCGTCATATCTCATCCTCCTTGTCCACCAGTATCCCATCCGCGATCTTGACATGGCGGGAGAAGCGGGGCATCAAGCCTTTGTCATGGGTGACCATGACGATCGTATGGCCTGCTTCGACAAGCTGTTTAAAGATCTTAAAAATGTTATCCGCAGTCACCGAATCCAGGCTGCCGGTGGGTTCGTCCGCCACGATCAAGGGGGGATCGTTGGCCAGGGCCCGGGCGATGGCCACCCGCTGCTGCTGGCCGCCAGAAATCTGGGCCGGTAGTTTATAAGCGTGGTCGACGATTTCCACCATATCCAGCAATTCCAAGGCCCGTTCCTGGCTTTTGCGGGGGTGGTACAAGCCGCTCATATCCATGGCCATCATCACGTTCTGGACCAGGCTGAGCATGGGCAGGAGTTGGAAGGATTGGTAGACTACGCCCATCGTCCGCCCCCGCCACAGCGCGAGTTCGTTCTCGGTCAGATCGTCGAGGTTGATGGTGTCCCCGTTGGCATAGACGATGACCTCCCCCGTTGTCAGCTGGTCGACCCCGGTGATCATATTCAGCAGGGTGGATTTGCCGGCGCCCGACTTGCCGATAATCCCCAGGAATTCGCCGGGATAGACGTCCAGGTCAATGCCTTTCAGGGCCGGGAAGGCGCCGGCTTCAGTGTGGTAATGTTTGACCACACCGTGGAGTTCAATCAGAGGGGAGGGGGAGTCAGCCATGGGCATTCGTTTTCTCAACAGATAAAATGCGGTTCAGCATCTGGTTCGGTTCCGGTCATCTTTTGCTTATTCTTCCTGGGTCATCACCAGCCAGGTGGGTTTGACGATTAAGTCGGTGAAGATCTGGCCCATTTTTTCGGGGGACCGGCGCATGTCGTTTTCCAGCCACCAGCGCATAAGCGAGAAGGCCGAGGTGATGATATGGTTGGCGGCCACGCTAGCTGGGATGTTCTCCTGCGGCAGCTCGCGCAGCAGGGTCTCCGCTTTCTCCCGGGCCCGGGTCATCACCGGTTCGAGCACGAAGCGCGAGTTATCATCCAGAAGCAAAAAGCGGAACGTCTCCTCGTTGTCTTGAATCTGCCGGAAGAGGGTCCCACCGATCCTGTGAAAAAAGTCCACCGGGTTTTCGATGAGTTCGCCGGGCAGGGGCAGGTCGAGGATCTCATAGAACTCGTCCAGCCGGTCCTGGGCGACTTTGACCAACAGTTCATCCAGGCCGTTGAAATGCCGGAAATAGGTCCGGTAACCGATGTCAGCCCGATCGGTGACATCCTGGATGGTGGTATTCTTGTAGCCCTTCTCCAGGACCAATTCGATCAAAGCCTCACCGAGCAGTTTTTGCGTCCTGCGGATACGTCGGTCCTCGGCCATAGTTTTGACACCTCGCTTGCATTATGGCATATAATAGGCCATAACTGTAACATCCCCTGGGCGGCCTGTCAAGGGGTGGGGGCTTATCATTTGTGTTAATTGTTGTTAGGAGAAAAAGCGCAGGTTGAGTGTTTTCGAACATAGTGAGAAAATGGTTCGCATGTCCTGAGTAGCTGGAACGAAGTGACAGCATATCGAAGGGAAACCAAGCGGCTTCCATGTTATATGTCATCCCGAGGGAATCAAGGGATCCTTGCTGCCCTCATCAGACTAGTATCATTGCCTGAACACCTCAATCGCACTATACTCATCAGTATGTGTAAATCTTCAACCTTCCAACGTTTGACCTCCTTCATGTCATTACCCTTCGAGCAAAGAAGAAATGTCATCCTCTTCAAAGAGGGATGATGAAGTGGATGACCAACCAAAGTTGGCAAGGACAGGGCAAGCTGTTGGGGATAATCAGTAGATTGGATTTAATAACACAATATTCGCAGATGTAAGGATGTGAGGTTTGCAACTGAAACGACGAACGATTTGGCAGATTTCATTGATCACGGTGATTCGGGTGATCATGAGTACGGGGTTCAGGATGGTATTTCCTTTCCAACCGTACATTATGGAGGGGTTAGGGATTGAACTTAAACATATAGCGCGTCTGGCTTCTGGGCAATCTGCCATTGGTATAATAAGCCCCTTTATTGCCACCGTGGCTGATAGGCGGGGAAGAAAAGCAGGCATGCTGGCAGGGCTTTTGTTCTTTAGCCTGGGATTATTGATCGTCGTGTTTTATCCGACCGTGATCGGTTTTACCTTTTTCTTGCTTTTTTCTTCGTTAGGGAAGTTCGTCTTTGACCCCTCTGCGCAAGCCTACTTTTCGGATCGTGTCCCCTATAGAAACCGGGGACTTCTTTTTGGACTGACTGAAATGAGCTGGTCCGCAGCATTTTTCCTGGGTGTTCCAATTATGGGGGTGTTAATCAGCCGGTCAGGATGGTCTTCGCCGTTTAATCTGCTTGCTTTTTTAGGGGGCATTTCTCTTTTATCGATCTTTATCATCATCCCTGGAGAGGGGACCTCATCTGGGAGCGGTCCTGCCCTGTTCCAGAATATCCGGAATGTGATATTAACCCCTGCTGCGCTGGCGGCTTTCGGTGTGACATTCTTTATCTGCATGGGGAATCAGATCATTAATTTGACTTTTGGTGTTTGGCTGGAAGAAACTTTCGCATTTCAGGCGGCTGCTTTGGGTGGGGCATCCGCGTTGATCGGTATTTCTGAACTGGTGGGGGAAGGTGGGGTGAGCCTGATTGCTGATATATTAACGAAAAAGAGGTCCGTCTTTTGGGGGCTGGTGACAAACGGGGTGGTAGCTGTGTTTTTACCTTTTCTTGGGCGGATGCAATTTGGCGCTCTGGCCGGTCTTTTTCTGTATTACTTAACCTTCGAATTTACCATTGTTTGCATGATTCCACTTATGAGCGGGATCCTGCCTGCATCGCGAACAACCGTGATGGCCATGTTTGTTGCCAGCGCGTCCCTCGGCCGGGTTTTTTCTGGTTTGTTTACCGCCTCTCTTTATGGTAGGGGGTTCGTTGTGAGCTCGTTTGTTGTCGGGGGATTGAGCATATTTGCACTGATAGCCCACCACTTCATCGTTGTCCAGGAAGACCAGTGAAGATTTCATGAAACATCACTTGATATACCGGGTGGGAAATTTATGAAGTGAGGGTCGTAAATACCCGCCTGAGCCCCTCCTTTACATACTCATCCGCCAGTCCGTAGCTGATCCGTAAGTGGTAGTCCATCCCAAAATGATCGCCAGGGACGACATAGGTATCCTGTTCGTGAATTAACCTCTCCACAAATTGGCTCGAGTTGATGTCCTTTTTATAGTGGACGAAGGTTATCGCTGCGGCCTGGGGTGGGACGACGCTGAGGATCTCGTCGTGTTCCTTCACCCATTGGTCCACGATCCTGTACCCGTTTCGAACATACTCGCGAGTGCGGTCTAAGAGCCGCCGCCGCACGGGTTCCGATAGGGCGTAAGCAGCCAGCTTATTTCCCAGCATGGAAGGGCAGATGGAGACGTAATCCTGCCGGGCCCAGATTTCCTCCGCCATCTTTGCATTGGATACCACCCATCCAATCCTCAATCCGGGCAGGGCATAGGCTTTGGACATGCTTCCGATGGCGAACACCTTTTCGTATTCGCCCCACATGGAGGGCGTTACCTCATCTGTGTTGTGTTCTGCCCCTGCGTAGACTTCATCGGAGAGGATCCAAGCCCCCACCCGGGAGGCGGCGTTGACGACCGCCTGCCTTTCCTCCGCGGACATGATATAACCGGTGGGGTTATTCGGATTGCAGACGGCGATCAGTTTTGTTTTTTCCGTTACCGCTTGATGGAATTTGTCGATGTCGAAACCCCAATCAAGCCCTTCTTCCAGGGAAAAGGTTTTCACATGCAGGCCGAGATTTTTGGCCAACCCCCAAATTTGCATGTAGTTGGGCAGCATGACGAGGATTTCTTCCCCGCGATCCAATGTGGAGAGGATGGTTGTGAAGTTGGCTTGCGCTGCGCCTGTGGTGACCAGCACCTCATCTGGAGAAGCGCCTGGATATAAAGCGGCGATACGTTCCCGCAGCTCGGGTAATCCATTGGTGTGGGGGTAGTTCAATTCAGTTGTCAACAGCTCTTCGATCAGCCTGGGGTTGTCGTTTAGCAGCTCTTTTGTGGTCATCGGGTGAACACCGCTCTCCGACAGGTTGTATTTCACCTCATGTTCCCATTTTCCCATGAACCGCTCGAGCTCAAAGACTTGAAAGTTTTTCTTCATCATTTTCTCCTCATCGCAGTGATCCTAATCAACATACATACCTTTTCCCTGGTCGACGGCTTTTCTATAGGCTAAGCGGGCGATCTGCGTGTCCTGGACGCCCACACCTGTCAGATCGCAGATGGTGATTTCATCTTTCGACTGCCGGCCCAGGTTTTCGTCTTCAATCACTTCCCCTATTTCATAGATCTCATCGTCTTCTGAAATGACCCCCGCTTCCAAGGCATGGTGCAGTTCCCCCAATCGGAACACCTGGGTTTTTCGATCGCACACAATTCGATCCACATGACCAAAGACGTCCTCGTGCACCTCTTGTTTGTCCTCGGAATCTGAGCCCATGCAGGTGATGTGCAAACCGGGGTGGAGCCATTCGGAGCGCAGGTAGGGTTCTTTGGAGGGTGTGGTGGTGACGACGACGTCACTCTGGCGCAGGACCGATTCGGCGCTCTCCGCCTGGATGACCTCCACATTCAGCTCTTGGGACATCTCCTGCGCATAGTCTTCCACTTCCTCCGGGATGATCCCGTAGACCATCACGGTCGAAAAGTCGCGCACTAATTTCAACCCTCTCACCTGATACCGGGCTTGGGTCCCGGAGCCAATCACCCCTGCTACATCCACGTCTTTAGGTGCGAGGTGTTTTGCCGCGATCGCCCCAGCGCAGCCGGTCCGGACATCTGTCAGATAGCCGTTGTCCAGCATGATGCCCATCGGCCTTCCAGTCACTGCGGAGACCAACACCATCATCCCGCTCCCTGTTGGCAGTCCCAGTTTGCGGTTGTCAAAGAAACCTGCTGCGATTTTGATGGCGAAGCTGTCCAATCCATGCACGTAAGCTGTTTTCACATCTACTTCCCCGTTGTGCTCTTCGACATCGATTCGCAAAATAGGGGGGAGGGTGACCTTGTTCTGCGCTAAATAGACGAAGCCCTGGGAAACGGCCTCCACCGCCGTTTCATCTAACGCGACACAGGACCGGATCTCACTTTCCTGACATACCAGAATACCTTTCTTCATGAGTGGGGCATCTCCTTTGGTTCAATACATTGGGCCCCTAGGGGTGATTTTAAATTGAAGGTGGTGCATTTCTGGGCATGTGGCCATGGAAGACTGGTGACCCAACGATGAGCGATGTTCCTCAATCATAAACGTGTGCCGGCGGGATGGCATCCATCAGG
This sequence comes from Anaerolineales bacterium, assembly GCA_041686005.1. Taxonomy (GTDB): domain Bacteria; phylum Chloroflexota; class Anaerolineae; order Anaerolineales; family UBA11858; genus B10-G9. Next base: position 10,823 of record JAWLER010000054.1, read on the forward strand.
GTCCTTTGATCTCCTCCCTGTAATTGTAGATGCTGGCCCTGGAAACGTCCAATAGTTCCGCCAGGCGAGAGGGGAACCTGCGCAGCTTGAATAAGCCACGCTCTTCGACAAATTGAACGAGCTTGATCCGGTCTTCCCGGCTCAGGGATTCGATATCCTTCAAACCCTCTTTCCGCAAAAATGCGGATACGGAAAGCT
>JAWLER010000055.1:0-10759 GCA_041686005.1 Anaerolineales bacterium
GCTGGAAACCATACAGAAGGCGCTGGATATCGCACCAGACGATCTCAAAAACCTGGATTGGGTGGCGGATTTCGCGCTCGATCTGAAATCCCCCCGACATGCCATCCCCGCTCTGGAAGAAATCATTAATTTAGAACCGGAACGGACCCAGACCTATATCAAGCTGGGGAAAGCCCACCGGTTGAACAAGGATCAGGCTAAAGCCAAGGAAGTTTTCTCCCGGATCAGCACGCTGGATCAAGCTTCAGCGGAAGGGTTGTTCCAGGCAGGTGACGAACTCCTCAATCTGGGAGATATCGAAGAGGGGATGAGCTGCTTGGAGAAAGCGGCCCATGTCAGCCAGGCGAACGCTGCCGTCCAAGATCTGCTGCCCAAAATCTGGGCCCGACTTGCCGACGGGTATGCCATGAACGGGGATTCGAAAAAAGCCCTCGATCTTCTGGACCAGGCCATCGAGGCGGATCTCGACCAACCGACTTGGCGGATCAAGAAAGCCGATTTCCTGGTCGGAGAAGAGCGCTATCAGGCTGCATTGGCCAGTTTGAAAAACGCACTTGACCTCAGCCCTCAAAACCCCATCCTGCACTACAAAACTGCCCTGGTCTACCGGCAGATTGGAAATTACACACTCGCCCTCAAGCATGCCACCCAAGCGGTTGAACTCCATGAATTACAGGAAGGAGCATCCCAGGCTGATTTGATCATGGCCCGGACGCTGGCAGCGGATATCGCATCCGCCACCCTGCAGCCGGAGCTGGCTGTAGAGATCCTGGACACTCCCCAAAAAGAGCTGCTAACCCAGCTTTCTACGGAGGGAGAGGGGCTTGTAGACGCCGTTTGTACCCTTGGGGAGCTGGCGTTGAACCACGGCGAAGAGGTCCAGGCGGCTCAATGGATAAACGGGCTGCTCAAAGAGCATGCCGAAGAGTCCCGCGTGCTGGCCCTGCAAGCCCGGCTGATCGCCCGCCAGGGCAAGTACGACCAAGCTCGATCCCTGCTTGAGGACGCTGTTGCAGCTTTTGAAGAAAGGCATTCGGAATCCGGTCTATTCAAGACATCGCTGATCCTCGCCCTTGCCCAAGCTTCTTGGGAGCTGCATAATTGGGATCAAGCCCTGGCTTTTTACCGGGAAGCTGCCCAAGAATCACCGCAAGAAGTTCGATCGCAGTATGAATGGACAAAGGCACTGGTACGCAGGGCTGAAATCCAACGCTTCGCAGGATCCTTAAAGGTCATCCACCACGCACCCGGCCAAGCTGCCTTTGGGGAGGATGCCAAGGCATCCTTCCAGAAGGGGCTGACCGGTCTCAAAGCAGCTTCTGAAGAACCTTCATTGGCCCAGAAATGGGCTATAAGAGGACAGGCAGTATTCCATCCCACACCCCAAACCACGCAAGCTCTTGAGGGGTACGCAGAGGATCCCGAGGATTTAGCTACTTTGCTGGCCGCCTTACGGGCCCAACGCCACATGGATCAAGCGGCAAAAAGGGCCATCGGAAACTTTGAAAAGATCGGGGTGGATCAAGACTTTGACGCCCAGGTCGCCTTATCCATACTCAATATCAACCCCGAGAAAGCGCTGGAAGCAGCCGGTTCCGCTTTAGAGGTCAACCAAACAACTTTTGACCTCCAGACTCCGATGTACACCGTCCTGAAAGCGATGGCAGCGGAAAAAAACCGGGACATGGAAGGCGCCTACCAGTCGGTGACCGACGCACTCCAGATCTGGAACGACGAACCTCGCTGGCATGCCCTGGCTGCAGAGTACAGCCAGGATCCCCAGCAGGCTGTCCAGCATCTTGAGCGGGCAATTGAACTCGAGCCCACCTACGCAGGACATCATCTGGCATTGGGGAAACGTCTCCTCGCAAACAATCAACCGGAAAGCGCGGTCGAATCCCTGAAAGAAACCATCGCTTTAATACCAGAACAGGTGGAAGGCTGGATCACCCTTTCGCGATCTCACCACCAATTAGGCGATCTCGAGCAATCCCTGACCTGCGCTCAACAAGCTGTGGAGTATGCGCCCGATCACAGAGAAGCTCGGATGTTGTTGGCTGAACTCGCCTTCGAAGCGGAAGACTATCAAAGCGCGGAATCCCATCTCCGCCTCCTCGTGAAACAAGATCCAGAAGACCCCCAGGCCCTGGCGCTTCTTTCGCAAACACTGGCGGCTCAACAACGACCCCAGCAAGCCTTGGAGATCATCGAAAAAGCCATCCCCCTCAATGGAGAATGCCTGGATCTCAAATTACAGCATGCGGACCTCATCAAGGAAGTCGACGGTATCTCCGCAGGCATTGACGCCTTGCGCGTGATCGGCAGCCACTACCCGGATGAGTACCGGGTGGTCACCGCCCTGGTGAAGGCTTTAGCGGAAGGCGGGGAAACGGATCAAGCCATCAGCACAGCGAAAACCATCCTTTCCAAAGACGATGTCGGACACACCCCCTCACAAAAATCGCAGCTCCATCTTCTCGCCGGTCGTTTATTGCGAAAGGAAGGTCAACTCGACCAGGCTGTTCACCACTTCAATGAAGCCAAGAAATTGGACCCTCAGGGCCACGAATCCTACCTCGAACTCGGCCGGACCCATTTGGACCGCCGGGAATATGACCGTGCCCTGGAGCGGTTGAATAAAAGCATCGAGCTTGCGCCACACGAAGCCATGGCGTATTTCTACGCCGGGAAAGTTTTGAAAGAACTCAAACACTACGAACGGGCGGAGCGCATGTTACGCCAGGCTTCCAAGTTAGCCCCCAATAACCTCCGCATCCACCGCCAATTAGGTGTCTTGGTCACCCTGAATTTGGTCCACGGAAACCGCAATACAGAAGAAATCTTAACCTAGAACCCTGGCTCTCATCCCAGAAACATTGGCTAGCCACCTCCAAAAAACTATGAATACGAAATCCTTATCCCCCTTAGCACCAGAAAAACCCTGGCCCCGTGATTACTTGATCCACCTGGCGCGGATTGCCCTTGCTGTGGAGGAACCATCCTTCGTCCGCAAAGCGGCTTTATCATGGTTGGCTGTCTACCCCGGAGACCTCACCGTCCAGCTTTTGCACGCCCAGGCGTTGTGGGAAGAAGAACGCTTCGAGCAAGCCTTCAACATCGCAGACGATCTCTGCCATTTCGATCCCGAGTACGCCGAGGCCCAAGAGTTACGGGTCCTCTTGGCTGATCACTTGGATCACCCGGATCAGAAACGTTTTTGGGGTGAGCTGTATGCGATCAAACCTGATGCCAGCCTTTTTCAAACCACAACGGTGGAGGAGATCGTTCCGGATTGGAGCCAGGATATCACCCTGGTCCGCAGCCATCTCAAAGACGAGGATATCGAATCCGCCAATCATGGACTCCAGGATATCCTGGGGTCGGATCCCCCTTCCCCCCTGGCGGCGGTCACCCACCTGAACACCATGACCGCAGACCCTGAGACGCCGGACAATGCCATCCGTGACTTGGCAGAACACTATTTATCGAAATACCCCAATTGTTTGCTGTGTACCCTGGTCTTGGGAGAGACGTTGATTAAAGCCGGTCAATCGGAGAAAGGGGTGGGGATGCTGCACAAAGCGGCTTCCCAGGATATATCCGGTCAGGTCGCGCAGCGGTTGTGGGGCAAAGACCACGCCTATCGCGATCTGTGGCCTGAGCATATGTCAGCCCACCTCGGTCTGCCCGTGCCTGCCAAGGTGGCTGCCTCTCTGGGTTGGAATCAGTTGCCTGAAGGGGATAGGAGATATCAAAAATCGTCGGGAGAGGAAAAGGAAAGAGAATCCCATCTGCGAGAAAATGCCGAGAAGGCTGACCGGGGGGTCGCTGATGAGGGGATGCCTCCCGAAACGCTGAAATCCATCCAGGAAGAACTAGAAAAAGTGGCCCGGAAGCTGGGGAAACAAACCGTGATTCGTTCCGACGGCCGTTTCCCAATGTACATCGTCTTCTCCACCCAGAAAGGTCTGGTGGATACATACGGGCCAAAAACCGCCGGGATCATCAAAGAAGAAATGAAGAAAGTTTCCCGGGCTGTGCGCCTTAAACCCGGATGGGGGTCGATCACCCTCTTTGCTGACGATCCCAACAGCATGGCGAATTTCGATTTGAAACCCACCCGGGCAGATGACGCCTGGGCGCTAAAACTGGCCCTGGCCGACCTGGACCGCGCGCTGGGTAAAAAAGGTCTCATGATCGGAGCTCTGCTGATTGTAGGCGGTCCCGATGTCATCCCTTATCATCATTTGCCCAACCCGGTAGAAGACGTGGACAAAGACGTCCCTTCGGACAATCCGTACGCCACTCAAGATGAGAATTACTTCATCCCCGAATGGCCCGTGGGCCGCGTTCCGGGAGGCAAGGGTAATGACCCCGGTGTCCTCCTGGATACGCTGCGGCAAATCGCAGATCATCACATGGGCAAAGGGAAACCGGAACAGACATGGTGGCAATCCATCTGGCAGAAGATTCTGGAATATCTCTCCATTTCCAAGAAAACGAACCCCAGTTTTGGCTATGCGGCAGAGGCTTGGAAGAAAGCTTCCGATATCGTCTTTCAGCCCATTCATGAAAAGGTTGACGTCGTCACCTCCCCACCCTTTGGAAAGCATACTGAGATCCCCGTTCCTGTGACACAATTGGGTTACTTCAACCTGCATGGTGTCGAAAACGACGCTTCCTGGTATGGCCAAAAGGACCTCACGAACGGATCCGGGGGGCCGGACTACCCTGTCGCTCTCCACCCCGAAGACATCAGCGTCTATGAGGATGCGCCTTTGTTCGTGTTTACCGAGGCGTGTTACGGCATCCATCTCAATGGGCGAACCGTGGACGAATCCATCGCCCTCTCGTATTTGTCCAAAGGCAGCTATACGGTGGTGGGCTCTACGGTGACCTCCTATGGTTCCATCGGCGCTCCCCTCATCGCGGCTGATTTGCTGGCGGAGAGCTATTGGAAATACATCAAGGAGGGATGTACAAGCGGCGAGGCACTTCAAAAATCGAAAATCCGCATGGCAAAAATCATGCACAATCGACAGGGGTACCTGGACGGCGAAGATCAGAAAACCCTCATATCCTTCAATCTCTTCGGGGATCCGCTGGCCAGCCCCCAGGACGCAAAACGGAAACAGGCGAAAATGGCCTTGCGGCCAAAACGAACATCCACCATCGTCAAGACGGTCTGCGACCGGTCTTCGATCACCACGGACATCCCCGCGGAGACATTGAGGCATGTGAAAAAAGTCGTGAAACATTACCTACCCGGCATGGAAGATGCCCAGATGGTGCTCAGCATGGAGGAAAACCACTGCGAAGGCAAAGGTCACCGCTGTCCCACCTCCAACCTGGGGAAAGGGGTCCAGCCGGAACCACACGCCAAACGGCAGGTGGTCACGCTCAGCAAGAGCTTTGATTGCCCCCATAAGGATGGGGTTTTAACCCACCGCCATTACGCGCGGGTCACATTTAACGAAAAAGGGGAGATGGTGAAATTAGCTGTCTCTCGATAAAAACCGGGCCTTTCTCTGATACAAAAAACCCTGCCAGATGATAGACTGGCAGGGTTTCTTTTTTACCAGCGTCTATTATATTTCACGTTGGAAGGCTTCCAGCTCCTCCCAGGCCCCCTGAGCTGCCAGGCGGGCCTGTTCTTGCCATGTACTTGGGTCAACGATGGTGGCGTTCGCAGCCTTCAGAATGCGCTTTAATTCGCTGTCCTCCGCCACAGCCAGTCGACGATAGGTTCGAATCCCAGCAGCGCGGAGCGCTTGATTCATCTTGGCGCCAACACCTTTGATTTTCGTCAGGTCATCTTCCTGCAACGCCTTGTAATCGATCATACTCCTCGGCGTCTCTATCTCCACGGAGGATATGCGTTTATAGCTCGGAAGCAACATCCATTTAATAAACCAGCGTAAAAGGAAATACAGCGGTACGGTGAGCAAAACAATCCACAACAAACCGGAGAAAAAGCCCTTTTTTTCAGCGGCGTTTCCAGTCATCTCAGGATCCCCTCCCCATTAAAAAATTTAATAACTATCGCTTATTAAATTATACCACTCGACGGAGAAGGATCAGGACGGACAAACCATCTCAAAAAAATTCTTATCATCCACAGGGGATGCCGGGGGCAAACAAACCATCCAGGAGAGATATAACCTCAGCCCATCTCAGCTACCACTTCCCCCATGGCTGAGATATCATACCCGGGACGCGCACCGACGGTTTCTCGAAACCCGGGATCATCCAACAAGCGAATGAGCGGCCGCAGCAAATCGCTCTCTGCAAATTCCAGCGGAATGATCAGATCATAGCGTTCATGATCTATGGGGAGAAAATCCAGATCAAGCGCTTCCGCTGCCGCTTCAATTCCCAAAGCGCAGTCCGCCCTCCCCGACGCCACTGCAGCTGCAGCAGTCAGGTGGGTGTACTCTTCCTGGTCGTAGCCCTGGACATCTTGAGGATCCATACCCAACTGCTTAAGCCGGTAATCCAGCAGCAGGCGAGTTCCTGCGCCTCGTTGGCGGTTGATGAAGGTGACTTCCTCCCGCCCCAAATCCTGGATGCCCGAGATATCTTTGGGATTGCCCCGGACGACGAAAAGGCCCTGGGTCCGGCCGACCAGGGTGATCACCCGGACCGGCAGGTCAGGTAAATATTCTTTGAGATAAGGAAGGTTGTACTCCCCGCTTTCGGGGTCCAATAGATGGGATCCCGCCACGTGCGCTTCCCCTCGTTTGAGGGCCATCAGCCCCCCTAAACTGCCCACATTGGCGGAGGCCAAGCGGCGGTCGTGTTGGGTCACGAATTGGGCTAAGATATCCAAAGTGATATCGTGGGAACCGACGGCGAAAATCGTCTTTTCGATTTCCTTCAGCGATCGATACAATCGAACCTTGACCTGCTCGCCCGCCGGATACCCCTGAGAGCCGCTGGGAACGATCACGATCCCATCCGCGCGGACCAGGGAGGTGATCACGCCCGAGCCCCTGGATAAGGGAGCAGCCAGTGTACGCTCTCCCACCTTGCCTACCGCGACCCGCACATAATCATCATCACCCGCAGGAGAGGTCATCTTCCTGGTCAGGGTGGCTTCGATCTCCATGGGTTCCCGGGGAGACCGCCCCATCCATCTTGACAGCAAAGGTTCAACAAATATTTCACCGGTCAGGGCTGTCGAAACAGGGTACCCGGGTACGCCGATGATGGGCACCCTCCGCTCCCCGCGGTGAACGAATCCCATGACCACGGGATGGCCGGGCCTCACAGCCACACCGTGGACGAGCAGCTCCCCCACCTCTTCCACCACCTGCGCGGTGTAATCCTCAGACCCCGCTGAGGACCCTGCGTTGATCAATATCAAATCATGACCTTGAGCCGCTTCCAAAACCCTTTCTTTGAGGGTTTGATACTGATCCGGGGTGATCGAATAGCGGGAAGCCTCTCCCCCCCACTCACGAATTTGAGCTGCCAGAACGACGGAGTTGTATTCTATGATCTCTCCCTCTCCAACAGGTTCACCCACCGGGACGAGTTCTGTCCCCGTAGGCAGAATCGCCACCCTCGGTTTACGGGATACGACCACATGATCATGCCCGCATCCGGCGATCGCCCCCAAATCCACCGGCCTCAAAACCTGTCCCGTAGGGATGACTAGCTGGGTGGCGACCATATCCTCCCCCATGGGACGCACATTCGACCAAGGAGGGGCTGCGCTGCGCACCCTGATCGCTGCCGGCCTCCGCACATCCTCCGCGGGATGCCCCTCTTCATCCAGGGGTTCCACCTTCTCAATGGGGATCACCGTATTGGCCCAGGCCGGGATCGGGTCCCCTGTGTCGACGTATTCCGCCTGAGGTCCATACCGGAGGGTCCGGGGGTCTGTCTGCGACGCTCCATCCGTATCCCGGGAGCGGACGGCAAACCCATCCATCGCGGAAGCGTGATAATGGGGCGAGGAAATTCTCGCCCACACCGGTTCAGCCAGCACCCGACCCACAGCGTCCTCATTCAACGGCAGCCTTTCAACCCCCAATACCCCATCCAAGCCCGCTTTTTGAAGCGCTTCAGCAAATCGCTCTTTAGCTTTTTGCAGCGGTATGTCATGTAAGTATATACTCATAAATCCCCTCTCGGTCTCTTATTTAAAAACCATCAGAAAGCCAGCCTATCTGCGTTTTCTGCAAACTCCAGCGCCTCTTGAAGATTGCCTTGAGAACGTGCGTATCGGGCTGCCTCTTGATAATATATCTGCGCTTGGTCATTTATCCCCGCCAATTCATAATGATTGGCAATGCTCACACTCCGTTCCAAACCTGCTCTACCCGCCAACCAATCCGCGACCACTTGGTGGCACTGGGCGCGATATTTCTTAGGGATCAGATAATAGGCGACATCCCTGAGCATGGAATGCTTGAAAATATATTCCCTTTCCCCAGAAAACGCGCTCCCGACTCGGGGAAATGCCAACTCAGCTTGCATCAATTCGTCCAGGGAGCTCTCCACATTTGATTCCAAATCTCTGCTGCTGACGTTAAAGACTTTCGTCACCCCGGAAATGTCTTGGATCAAAGCCATCACCGCCCCTTTCCAGAAGACGCGGCCGACGACAGCTGCAAATAACGCCGTGGCTCTTGCCTGGGTCGAAAGGGCGTCCAATCGAGCCTGCAGCAACATCTGCAAGGAATAGGGCATTGCTTTGGAAATCTCAGCCTCAGAGACGCCGTCATACCCGGTTTGGATCAACCGCTTCACCAATTCTTCTAAATAATACGGATTCCCCTCCGCTCGCTGTGCCAAATCCATCAAGACGGACTCAGGGGCTGATTTCAACACCGGGTAAGCCCTTCTGACAATTTCGCTGGACACAGGGAGAGGGCCCAATTCAATGACCTCAACCTCTTCCTTCAAATCCGGATGTTCTTCGAAAAATACCGGGCGACATCCTCCCAGTATTAACATGGGTAGTTCTTTCGTTGATTCTCGCAGCAGGTATTTTATCAATGCCAAGCTGGCGCGATCCACCGCCTGAAGATCATCAAGCACAAGTATCAAAGGGCCCTGTTTTAACGACCGGGATAAAAGTTCCCCGTAGAGCTCATAGGTCCGCTGCTTGCGTTTTTCGGCTTTGCCTTCATAGGGCTTCAAGTATTGGCTGTCAGGCCATTGGATACCGATTTGGTCGCCAATGAAATGGGCGGCTTCAAGCGCCGAGATCTTTCCCAGCTGTTTGCCCCACAGCGTACGGATCCCCTGGATGATCTTTTCCCGGGCAACCTCCTCCTCCTCATCATCATTGAGATCAAACCGGTTAGACCATAATTCCTTCCACAAGAAGAAAGAGACCTGTTTTGTTTGCTGCAAGGCCCGGCTGGACATCACTGTCAAGGATGGATTTTGGACCTCTGTTTGACTGACGAACTCCATCAGCAGCCTGGATTTTCCAATGCCAGCCTCCCCCGTGATCAAAGCCATGATGGGCCCCTTTTGATCTTGAGATTTTTTGTTCAGGCGGCCCAGGTGGATTAACTCCTTTTCCCGCCCCACCATATTGGTCTCCAAACCACCCACGCTGCGATAGCGGAGTTTGCTGGGTTGTTTCAGCGGCTCCACGACCTCATACACCTGGACCAATTCTTCGATCCCTTTCAACTGCATGGGCTTCAAGCGCCGGATCCGGTATCCCCCGCGGACGAAATGATAGGTCGACTCGCTGATATACAGCGTACCGGGTTCTGCCTGCTCCTCGATCCGTTTGGCGATATTGACGGTGTTCCCCATCACCGTGTATTCTCCCCCCAACCCAACATACCCCGCCAAAGCCAAGCCGGAATGAATGCCCACCCGGAGGCGGAGCTGTTTGGCAGCTGGATGACCGGCTTCGTATTTATATTCATCCAATGCTGACAGGATCTCTAAACCCGCCGAAACAGCTCGCTCAGCATCATCCTCTTGGGTCCGGGGTGCACCCCAGACCACCATAAAGGCGTCCCCCATATGTTTGTCGATATATCCCCCATATTTTTCTATCACCTGGTCCAGCTTCAGCCACACGCCGCGGATCAAATCACCCACGACCTCAAAATCCAACCGGTCAGCCAGGTTGGTAAAACCCAACACATCGGCAAACAACACGGAGATCAATCTCCGCTCCTCGGGATGCTTTCTCTCTACTGAGCCAGCCATAACACACTACCCTTCGTCTGAGCTAACCAGCATGGGATGGAAATGACCTACAGGATATTCTACCAGCAACTACCTGGGGAGGTTGAAATGAACCCTCACTTTTGTATTATATTTAATGGATAGATGTTGAGCAAAGCGTTCACCCAAAAGGCTCCTCTGTGTTTGAGCAGCTGTTTGGACCAGCAGTTAATGGGCCGTTTTTCAGATCAGCACAGCGGATGCCGAAGTGGAAATGCAGTATGATGTAATCCCAAGTCGTGGTACATTGGTAGTAGAATGTATTTTGGAAATGACGGACGAACCCTGCACCACTCAGCCCCTGGATTTGATGACCAGGGAGAATCAGAGATCTAATTTTATACATCGGATCGTATCTCATCGGTAAGGAAACACACAGGCTTATGACAGGCCGGAAACACATCCCTATCCTCATTCTCATCCTGTTGGTGATCACATCCTGCAACATGCCCAGGCCGACACCGGATGAGCAATCCTTTACCATCGTCCCCGTGTACGAGGACATGCTGGGGTATATCAACGCTGCCCGTCAGGCCGACGACCCGGATCTGGA
>JAWLER010000056.1:0-10688 GCA_041686005.1 Anaerolineales bacterium
CTTGATGAGGACCGGGTTCCGGGTCGTCCTTCGTTGTCCTTTGTCCCCCACTTTTACAGCCCCTTCCACCTTGCTCGGGGATTAACTTCAGTTTACAAAACCCCCTCCCCCTTGTCAAGACCCTTTCAAGAGTGTTGCAATGTTTTAACGTTTGAAAACTATGAGGTTTAAACGTTAGAACGTTCTAACTCACCAACTTTTGTCATAGATGACAACAGGGAGAGGGGTTGGTAGAATGGGGTTGTCCGCCCCCGCAAAGCGAAAAGGGCGGCTGTCTTCTACAACTCGTTAAAATCCTGAGGAATGAATTCATGGCCTTGGCATCTTTTTTGCTGGAAGCTGTGCTGGTGTCCCTGTCTGGCGTGATGGCGCCTGGACCTATCACCTCCGTGACCGTGGGCTTTGGGAACGAGGACCCCCGGGCTGGCGCCTGGGTAGCGGTGGGACACGGTATAGTCGAATTTCCTCTCATGGTCGGGATCTTCTTCGGAGCCGGATACCTGATAGACCTGCCGGCAGTGAAGGCGGCCATCGCCCTGGTAGGGGCAGCGTTCCTGTTTTATTTGGGGATCGGCATGCTGCGGGGGATCCAAGAGGAGGAAATTACCCCCATGGGCAGCAAGCGGTCCCCGGTCCTGGCTGGGGCATTGTTAAGCGCCGGCAACCCCTACTTTTTGATCTGGTGGGCCACGGTGGGGGCCAGCCTGATCCTGCGTTCCGTGGCATTCGGGGTGCTGGGCTTCGCGGCTTTCGCCGTGGCCCACTGGCTGTGCGATCTCACCTGGGATACCTTTCTTTCCGCTGTGTCTTTCCAAGGGGGACAGGTCTTCGGGCGCAGGTTCCAACAGATCGTCTTCGGGATCAGCGGGGGGTTCTTGGTCTTCTACAGCGGGAAGCTGTTCTGGGATGGCATGCAGACCTTATTCGAGCAGGGCTTTCTATAATCCCCACATACCCGCCTTCGCCTAATCCACAATTGGGAATCGGGCAACCCGGCGCCCTTCTCACCCTGCCCCAACCCGGAACGGCGGGCGGTTGCTGAAACGGTCTCTCGTTGGCAACCCGCTGTCGCACAGAAAGGAAATTTCGCACCCTCAGGCCTATGGACGTAGGATTTAGCCCATACCAGCGCGGAGGGTTACAGGAACCAGGAAAGATAAAAAAGGAACGGCATGCACAGAATCCCCGATTCGTTTAGAATAGTATTATGCATTTTCGTCTTTCCTTTGGTCTCTTCCTGTGTATTATTTTCCTTAACTTCTCCCTTTCCGGCTGTGCGCCAGGGATCTCAGAAGCACCGTGCGAAAATTCACCTGCGGCCCCTTCCCCCTCCCCTGCACCGCTCTCCACCAATACTCCCCCACCTATCAAGGATTCAGTACACCCCACCCCACAGACAGCGCCTGCCAAGACCGCATCCCCCACCCCGACAGTGCGACCGTCGGCATGGATCTTTCCCGACGCAGAGGTAGTCTATTCTCCCGCGGCCCTAGGTTTTAACACCAACAGCTACCTGAATTGCGCCGCAGGGTATCTGGCAGCCCACGAACAATACCTGATGATCACCGGCTGGACCAAAGCGGCAGATGTCATCCAGCGCGTAGCGATCGAAAACTCCATCAACCCCAGGCTGCTGCTGGCACTATTGGAATACCAGAGCGGCTGGGTCTTCGGACAACCGGAAGATGCGGATGCAGTCCATACCTTCATGGGAGCCAGCAACTACTACCGGAAAGACCTCTATGGGCAGTTGATCTGGACCGTACACACCCTATCCGAAGGTTTCTACGGCTGGCAAACGGAAACCCTCACTGAGCTTACCTTTCCCGACGGCTCAGCCCGCAATCCAACACCAGAAATCAACGCTGGGACCTTCGCCCTTCATCACTTCTTCGCCCAGTTTCATGCCGGGGAAGCCTGGGAAAAAGACCTTGACCCGGAAACCGGCTTTCCCGCCCTTTACAGCCGAATGTTCGGTGATCCCTGGGCTCGTGTTGCTGCCGTCAACCCGCTCCTTCCGGAAGACCTGGTCCAACCCGAGCTGCCGCTGCCCTTCGAACCGGGTGTGACCTGGACCTTTACTGGCGGCCCCCATGCAGCCTTTGAAGGGAATGGCCCCTTGGCTGCCCTGGACTTTGCGCCGCCCATGAAAGAATGCGGATGTCAGCCTTCGCCCGCATGGGTCACCGCGGTAGCTGATGGGCTCGTTGTGCGCTCCGAGCTGGGGGTCGTGATCCAGGATTTGGATGGGGACGGCTTTGAGCAAACCGGCTGGGCCATCCTCTATTTACACATAGACGACGATGGACGCGCCCCTAAGGGCACCTTTCTGCACGTTGGAGAGCGCGTGGGCCATCCCTCCTGCAAAGGGGGACGAGCTACTGGAACGCACCTCCATATAGCGAGAAAATACAACGGGGTGTGGTTAGCCGCTGACGGTGAAATTCCCTTTGTGCTGGGGGGGTGGAGGGCTTCCGCGGGAGATGAACCTTACCTGGGCACACTCAGCCGCAACGGCGTCATCGTGACTGCCAATCAGTTCGGGCCGTTGTGTTCCTGCATCCAGAAAGAGGAGGCCCCGGGGAAGGAAAACCCAAGCCAGATAACCTACAGGTGAAATCCGTCTGTTATCTTAAACAATATACAACCTTGACCAATGCCTCATGTCGGAAATGTGGGAAGGCAGGTATCAGCCTCTAAGTATAAGATTTTAACATAGGGAGGTCTGCGGACCCTTTCTCCAGAAATTCCATAGCTCTACTGGTCAAATATCAGAATTTCGTTAAGGTTCGGTCCCAGGAAGCGGCCCGGTCCTCTCCGAACACCCTTCCCATGATATAATTTGCGCGGGGAAAAAGAGGGGACCACATCCTTAAGCATGACCAGATGTAGATGTCTTTGGTCCCCGGATCGAGCGGCGAGTTCACCTTGATAGATCGTTTGAACTCATCAACCCCCCACTCAGAGCAAAGAGAGAGCGCCCGATGTGCGTGCTTGGGCAAACAAATTAAGGTATGGAATACAAAGATTATTACAAAATTCTCGGCGTCGACAAAGACGCATCACGGGAAAAAATTCAAAAAGCGTTCCGGAAGAAAGCCCGGGAGCACCATCCGGATGTTAATCCCAATGATCCCAATGCTGAGGAAAAGTTTAAAGAAATCAATGAGGCTTACCAGGTCCTCTCAGATCCCGAGAAAAGGGAGAAGTACGACCGCTTTGGCCAAGATTGGAAGCAGTATCAGCAAACCGGCGGTCAGGCAGAGGATTTCGATTGGAGCCGTTGGGCTGCGGGAGCGCCCGGTGGAGGCCGAAGGGGATACACCACCCGGCGGGTCAGCCCGGAAGAATTTGAGCAGATGTTCGGCGGTGGGGGTTTAGGCGGTTTCTCGGATTTCTTCGAAACCCTTTTTGGCGGGGCAGCCAGCGGGGGCGGTTTTGGCTTCGGTGACTTTCAACCCAGCGGCGCCAACCGCCAGACGCGCCAGCGTAGAACACGTCCCCAACCGGGCCGCGACCTGGAACACACGGTGGAGATCAGCTTACGTGAAGCCTTTCATGGCACCAGCCGAATCATCCAGAAAAGTGATGGGAGCAAGATCGAAGCCAAAATCCCCCGGGGTGTGCGCACCGGATCCCGGGTGCGCCTCAGGGGGCAGGGCCAGGCTGGGATGATGGGCGGGAAAAAGGGAGATCTGTACTTAAAAATCAAGATCAGGGACCATCCGAAATTTGAACGCAAAGGGAATGACCTGAAGACCACAAAGTCCGTGGACCTCTATACCCTGGTCTTAGGGGGGGAGACAAAAGTCTCCAGCATCGATAAAACGGTCAAGCTGGACATCCCTCCGGGCACAAAAAACAACACCACATTCCGGTTGGGCGGGTTGGGGATGCCCAGTTTAAACAACCCCGACCGGCGGGGTGACTTATACGTGAAAGTGGAAGCCAAAATCCCCGAAAACCTCTCCCCAAAAGAGAAAGAGCTTTTTGAGGAACTCCGCCAACTGGATCGAAGTTAATGACTTCTGAGGGGGTCAGGTCAAAGGCAAACCCGTATCCCATCACCCTGGTGGTGAAAAGAGATATTTGTCCACATCGCTGACCGCCCGGTAGCCGATCTCCTGGTAGATGTGATTGGACGTGGGGTTTTTCAGATCGGTGAACAGGAAACAAAACCGGTTCCCCAGGTCAAGCAAATGTTGGCTCAAATTGGCGACACAGGCGCTGGCATAGCCATTGCGGCGCAGTTCAGAGGGTGTGTATACCGCGTTAACTCGGATGCCGTGGGGCGTAGGGCCCGAATACCCCGCCATGGAGACCGGTTTGCCAGCCACTTCCCAGACCATCAAACCGCGATCACGAGGGTCCCCACTGAGGTAATGTTCCATCCCCTTTTCCCCCCGCTCCAACTCCATCTCCTCCCCCAACGCCTCCCGATGGAAAGATCTGAACCAGGAGAGCAACAGACCGCGCTCCTCCCACCGCGCCGGACGCATCTCCCCCAGTACACCTCCCACCGGGTTGACTTTCTCCAATTTATAAATGCGCATCGCGGTGCCGAGCGCGGGTTCTCTTCCCGTGATCTGGGACCAGGCTTTCACGTAATGGGAGACGATCTGCTTGTCCCCCGTCATGCCCTCGATCTCGTCCCCGTACGCTGCCTGTAATCCCTGGATCCCCAACTTGACAACTTCGGGTGAGGGGGCACTCTCGCGATAAGAGATGAGGACAGGGAACGGCGACGTGCGCAGGAAGACTTGGTGGATCTCCCTTCCCTCCTCGATCGCGGCCATATAGGGATCGGTGTCCTGGTATTCGCCGGCGAGGACGTTGGCGAGCACCCCCAAGATCAGGTTATTTTCCGCTTCATGCTGGGCAAGGTGATCGCGAACTTTCTTATGAAATCGCACAGCGTCTGTAAATCGTTCCCTATTCATCCCTCCACCTCACACACCGTTGCATTTGGCTCTCTTCTCGGGTTTTGTCTAATGGAAGTGAAACCCTTTTCCTCATGATATCATCCCTTGTCTCGCCGCAACCAGAGATGCACGTTGGAAGGTATAGGGTACAATGAACGTTATAAGCGATCTACGGTGTCTGCCAAGTCCACGCCCCGTCTCATCGTCATCCTATCAGAGCCTTACCCCTATACTGGACGAAAGGAATAGAACAATGGTTAACCATATACTCGTCCCTCTGGATGGATCTCCCTTAGCTGAATGCGTCTTACCGCACACTGTTGCCATGGCTCAAACCACAGGGGCAAAAGTGACATTGTTGCAGGCATTGGAACATAGCGGAGATCCAATCGAGACTCGAGCGGTTGATCCGTTAAACTGGCACATGCTTAAATCAGAGGCTGTATCCTACTTAAACGAAGTAAGGTCACGATTGGAAGAGATCGATCTACAGACGGATCAGGTCATCGTGGAAGGCAAAGCTGCGGAACGGATTATTGATTACGCACATCAAGCAAATGTTGATTTGCTCATCCTCAGCAGCCACGGCAAAAGCGGCCTCAGTAAATGGAACATCAGTAATGTGGTTCAGAAGGTCCTGCTGGGGGCTTATACACCGACTCTGATCGTCAGGGCCTTTCAACCTGTGGTTGAGGGCCTGGCCGGCTTAAGTTACGACCGGCTGTTGGTCCCTCTGGACGGTTCACAGCGAGCTGAAAGCGTCTTGCCCTGGGCAAGACAGATGGCTGATTTCCATGAAAGCAAGCTGCTCTTGACGCACGTGGTGAGTAAACCAGAGGTTCCCCGACGCGTTCCTTTAACGGAAGAGGAATCAACATTGGTGAATCGGCTCACAGAACTCAATAAAATGCACGGAGAGCAATACCTCAAAAACGTGAAAACCCGGTTTTCGTCAGAGGTGGAAACATTCATCAGGGTCAATCATAATACCGCGGCAGCCTTACACGAGATTGTCGCGGAAGAAGATGTGGACCTGGTTTTATTGACAGCGCACGGCTATTCTGGTGAAGTCAAATGGCCCTATGGGGGTGTTGTGCTAAATTTCATCGCCTACGGTACCACCCCGCTACTTATATTCCAGGATGTGCCCCCCGAAGACGCCAGCATGACCATGACCGAAAAGGTAGCCAGAGAACAAAAAGGTCATTAGGGTTAAAATTTGATTTTGATCAGGGAAACAAACAGGGCTTGTCAATAAAGACAAGTATAGCGAAGAACTCATCCTTGAACTGTTCAAGGATGAGTTCTGTTAGATAGATTATTCACAGGGCAAGGGAAACAGGTTTAATGATGGAGCACAGTGATACGATCACGGCCAGAAAGCCGAAATTTGTGGATCATATTGTAGGAAGTGCCCGCCGGTTGGCAGAGGATCATGATATCTCATACCGTTCGAGTGCCAAGCCCTATTTACTAGGTCGTGTGGATCAACTTGAGGTGATCCTTCAAAATGTCTACGACCGGTTTCTGCAGAAAGCGGAAGGACAGAAAATTGTGTCCGGTGCGGCAGAATGGCTGTTAGATAATTTCTACACTGTGAATCAGTCCATCCATCAAGTTCGAAAAAATCTACCTGCAGGATATTATCAGGAGCTCCCCAAACTCAAAACTTCGCATCTCTCAGGTTTTCCTCGCATTTATGCCATGGCCCAAGAGATGCTCACGATTGCCCCTGAGAACCTTGATGTCGAACACTTGAGTCATTTTGTACGGGCCTACCAAGAGATCAGCCCTTTGACGATGGGCGAGATTTGGGCCCTCCCCACCATGCTGCGTTTGTGCACGCTCGAACAGCTGGTGAAAGCCATCACTCAGAACTCCGGCACGGATCGGTCCCGGGGCGAGAAGGTTTTACCGGGTCCACCGCTACCCGCTGAGAAGGCTTATAAAGAGATCGTCGCCGGTTGTATCCACAACCTGCTCTTCCTGGACACGCAAGATTGGAGTGCGTTTTTCGAAGACGTCAGCCTGGTGAATGAGATCCTGAGTTCGGACCCCTCGGGTATCTATCCCCGTATGGACTTCGACACGCGCGATCGCTACCGGGATGTGATTGAGAAGGTCTCCAGGGCTGTCGATCACATGGAGGAGGAAATCGCCCAAGAGGCGATCCGTTTGGCAAAAGAGCACCAACAGGACTCGCCGCAAGCCGGTCATGTAGGTTTCTACCTGGTGGAACGCGGTCGGGGTTTGCTTGAGGAAACGGTAGATTATCAACCTGGGTGGGGTGAACGATTGCGGCGCTGGGTTTTCGCTCATGCCTCTTTGATCTACCTGGGTGGCGTATCACTGCTAACCCTGATCTTCCTGGCTGCTTTACTGGGTTACACCTTTGCCAGCAACGGGACATGGCTGCAGTTGATCGCTGTGGGCCTGCTGGGGTTGGTGCCCGCCTCAATGGTGTCCGTAAGCTTGGCCCATACGCTGATCACCCACACCGTGCCGCCGCGCATCTTGCCAAAGATGGATTTCAGCGAAGGGATTCCAGGTAAATATTCCACAATGGTGGTCATCCCTTCCTTGCTCAGCGATCTTGAAGGGATCGATTTCTTATTGAACCAGCTGGAACTCCACTACCTGCGCAATCGAGATCCCAACCTTGGCTTTGCGATCCTGACCGATTTCTCTGACGCGCCTGAGAAGCACATGCCGCAGGATGACACGTTGGTGAATCAGGCCCGGGAGGGTATCGCCAACCTTAACCGGAAATACGACCGAGGCGCGAATAGCAGCCCTTTTTATTTCTTCCACCGCCAGCGGGTATGGAATCCAAGCGAAGAGTGCTGGATGGGTTGGGAACGCAAGCGGGGCAAACTTGTTGAATTTAACATCCTGTTGAGGGCAGGGGGGGACACCTCCTATGTCGTCCAAGAGGGTGATCTGGATTTCCTTTCCCGGGTGGAATTCGTCATCACCTTGGACGCGGATACCGTGCTCCCCAAAGGTACGGCCTCCCAGCTCGTGGGCACCTTAGCCCATCCCTTGAACCGCGCTGCATTTGATCCCTCAGGCAAGCGGGTCGTCACGGGGTACACTGTCCTCCAACCCAGGACGGAGGTCAAGCCGACCGCTGTTAACCAAACTTTGTTTACACGGATTTACGCTGGTGACGCTGGCTTGGACCTTTACACGAGAGCGGTTTCCGACGTCTACCAGGACTTCCTCGGGGAGGGAGATTATGTGGGTAAAGGGATTTACGATGTTGACGCTTTCCAGCGCAGCCTGGAGGGACGCGTGCCGGAGAACGCCCTGCTCAGCCACGATCTATTTGAGGGGGTCCATGGGAGAGCGGCGTTGGTGAGCGATGTGGTGCTCCTGGAGGACTACCCCCCAGGGTACCTCAGCTATGCCTATCGGAAACACCGCTGGGTGCGGGGTGACTGGCAGCTCCTCCCCTGGCTCTTCCCAAAAGTGCCCCATGCTGGGGAGGGGAAGATACCGAACAAACTCTCTATACTCGACCGTTGGAAAATTTTCGACAACCTGCGCCGCAGCCTGCGCTCTCCGGTCCTCCTGATTCTCTTGGTAGCGGGATGGCTCTGGCTCCCTGGCTCCACCTTGATCTGGACGTTGATCACCTTGTTGATCTCAGCCTTGCCTCTTGTCACCGGCGCCATGATCGAGTTCACCAGGTGGCTGCGTGATGATTTAGTCAGCGGGGGATTGCCTTCCCTCAAAGTGGGCATGGTGCGTTGGCTGGTAAACATCGTTTTCTTGCCTTATGAGGCCCTCTTGATGGTCGATGCTATCGGGACCACATTGGTGCGCATGACCATCACCCGCAAACGGTTGTTGGAGTGGACAACTTCTGCCCATACCATCCTCTTGTTCGGCCGCAAATCCAAACTCGCTCTGCTCTGGTGGAGGATGGGAAGCGCTTCGGTCTTGTCCCTCATCCTAGGGATATTACTGTCTGTCTTCCGGCCGTTCGTCTTATTGATCGTCTCACCATTGCTGCTGGCCTGGTTGCTCTCTCCGAGAATAGCGGGTTGGATCAGCGAGCCCTTGGAGCAGGAGAGAGAAACCCTTTCCGATGAGCAGCGCCAACAGTTGCGGCTTTTGGCCCGCCGTACGTGGCTCTTTTTCGAACGCTACGTCGGACCAGAAGATCACTGGTTACCACCGGACCACTTTCAAGAAGAACCGCGAGGGGTTGTAGCCCATCGCACCTCACCAACGAATATCGGCCTTATGCTCATATCGACTCTAGCAGCTTATGATCTGGGCTACATCAGTTTGATGGACCTCACCTTGCGCATCTTGGACGCTTTCGAGAGTTTGAGTAAACTGGAGCGGTTTCGGGGACACTTTCTGAACTGGTACGATACATATCATTTGAGCCCTCTTTCTCCCCGCTATGTTTCCACCGTGGACAGCGGTAACCTGGCGGGGTGCCTGTTGGCGCTCCGGCAAGGATTACGAGAAGTGCAACACCAACCTATCCTGCGCTGGCAGCGTTGGGAAGGTTTCTGTGACACGTTGGGCGTGCTGTCGGAAATTGTACATTATGTGGAAGATGAAGCACTCCACCAGACGGTAACCCTGCTGCAGGATCATTTGGCCGAGATGGAAAGAAAAGTAAAGGCTCAACGGGAACATCCCTCTCAATGGCTGCCTTTCTTGATTGAACTCGATAAGGGGAGTGCAGAGAGGTTGAATCAGCTTTTAAAGTCACTCACCGAATCCGGATCGGACAGGTTAGAGACTGCAACCCTGCACGGTCTTCGTCTGTGGACAGAACGTGTCCGGTTTCACCTACAAAACTTGAAAACCGAGCTGGAGACGCTCTGCCCATGGCTGCCTTTAGTGCAGAATCCGCCGAAACTATTTCGTGAATCAGGGGCGGTGGGTTCGACCGTCCTTGAATCCTGGGATGCACTTCAAGATGCCTTACCCCTCGACTTCACCTTCGAGAACATGTTTGAGATTTATCAAGAGGGGAGAACGAAAGCCCAACACTTAAGAAGGCAATTAGGCGAGGAATTGGAGAAGAAGAGGGGAGAGAGCCAGGTGGGGTTGCGGGAGCAGATTAAGGAAGCGCACGATTGGTGCGAGCGCCTGGACGAGAAACTGGAATCCACCCAGCTACACTGGCGGAGCGTGAGGATTGGCCTCCAAGACCTGATCAACCAAGCTGGGGAGATCTTCCAAGCCATGGATTTCAGTTACTTGTTTGATCATCAGCGTGAGGTCTTCCGCTTGGGTTACCGGGTAGATGCAGAGGAATGGGACAATAACCATTATGACCTTTTGGCTTCTGAAGCCCGTATTGCCAGTTTCGTAGCCATTGCCAAAGGGGACGTACCTCAGAAACACTGGGTCCATCTGGATCGACCGTTTTCCCGCATCGACGGGAGAAGTGTGCTGCTTTCTTGGAACGGTTCGATGTTTGAGTACCTGATGCCTGATCTTCTGATGCGTAATTACGAAGGCATGCTGCTTGACCAAACCGACCAGGTCGTCGTGGAACACCAAATAGAATACGCACGGCAGCACGATGTCCCGTGGGGTGTCTCGGAATCTGGTTATTATCGCTTCGACACGCAAATGAACTACCAGTATAGAGGTTTTGGGCTGCCAAAGCTGGGTCGCAAGCACGGTCTGGGCGAAGATCTGGTGATTGCTCCCTATGCCTCTCTGTTGGCTATTTCGATATCGCCTCGAGCGGTAACTAGAAACATCTCTGATTTAATTCAAGAAGATGCC
>JAWLER010000057.1:0-10659 GCA_041686005.1 Anaerolineales bacterium
GGATTCCACCTCCGACCTGGAATTCAGCCCGGATGGCACCCTTCTCGCCTCCGGTGACTTTGGCAATGTCCTCAGGCTGTGGGATGTAGAAACTCAATCTTTATTACAAACAATCCCTGTAAGCAGTTCGGATTTTGGGTACATTGAAGATATTGATTTCCACCCCGGGGGCGACCTCGTGGCGGTGGCGGTGGCGTATGACACCGTCCTGATGTACGATATCTCCAAGGATCAGGTTTTTGAAAGGATATATTACCCTTATGGGCGGATTTATGACCTGGCCTTCAACCCTCAGGGGACGATCCTGGCAGTGGGGGACGACGACGATACCCATCCCTATAACGACCCGGGGGAGGTCTACCTCTGGGATATGGAGAGGGGTGACTGGGTTGGCGACCCTCTGGAGGCAGACCTTGGCGGGGTCAATCGCATAGCCTTCAGCCCCAATGGCCGAACCATTGCTGTGGCGACGAACGTGTACCGACATGACTACGAATCGGATCACCAGGGGGAGATCCTCTTGTGGGACGTGGCCAGCGGAGCACCCATTCCCCATCCGGTGAACAAACTCCAGGAACGGACCTATGATGTCTTTTTTTCAGCGGATGGGAACCGGTTGATCGGAGATGTGGGGGAGAGGATTATGATCTGGGACGCGGAAGACGGGTCCCTGACCGGGAGGCCTTTTGTTTATGAACCCTCTGATGGCTTGGAGATGAGCCCCAGCGGGGAATTTTTAGCTTCTGTCCGCGCGGACGGAACGGTGCTCCTCTGGGACCTCATGGACCGCTCCTCCAATATTGAGCACCCCATCCCCGGTTCTGGGAGGGGGTTTGCTGTGGCGGTGCACCCCGATGGGGAAGCCTTGTCGGCCTCGTTTTGCGTCTCTGACCGCGAAGGGGATCAGCACTGTGAACGGAGTGAGATCCGGACCTATGATCTCAAAGAGAGAGAAGTCCTGAAGACCGACCATGTGATCCTGAACGGTCATGTAAAAAGCCTGGCGTACCACCCGGATGGGTCCCTGGTCGCGGCGCTTGCAAACGGAGAGATCGTTTTCATGGACGACATGGCTGCTGGCAGTGCATCCCCCAGAGAGCTGACCGCGATTGATGATGCGCATGACCTTGTTTTCACTAAAGATGGCTCTGCCCTGGCTGTGGCCGGCTCGGAAGGGGTCCTCCTCCTGGACGCCTCCACGGGGGAGCAGATGGATCACTTATTGAGCGGCAGGGTGATTAAAGCCATAGACATCAGCGCTGATGGAAGCGTGATGCTTGCCGGCACCGGGGAAGGGACCCTGCTGTTCCTGGATATAGAGACGGGGGAGCTCTTGGGCCAACCCCTGGGCGGGCAGAAAGCGCCCGTATCCGGGGTGAGATTTTTGCCGGAGGAGGAGATGTTCGTGTCCTCCGGTACGGATGGGCGTTTGATCTTTTGGGATTTGGAAAGCCGTAAAATGATCGGTGTTCCCATCCAGGCGGATGCGAACACCCTGCGCAGCCTGGACACCGTACCGGGGAAGGGTTTAATAACCGTCGGGGAGCGGCAGATTTCCTATTGGGAAACCGATCTTTCTGCATGGCAGGAGCACGCCTGCCGGATCGCCAATCGGGGTCTTACGGGTGAAGAAAGTGAAAGTTATCTGGGGGAGATTTCATATCAGGGGTGCTGTTCCGATGTACCTTGATCCTTTGGCATCGGGATGAGTTTGCCATTAACAGGGTCTCGAAAAAGTATCGTTTTACAGAAAGAGCAGCAGGAAAAAATCCGGGGAAGCGCCCGGGGTTGGCCGGTATGGTCTCTGCAGAGGGAGGGGTTGTTAGGGGGAGTAGTAATCGACCATGAGAACAATCACAAGATTCGAAATCTGGAGGAAGTTGAAGGGCGGCCATCCAGCCGCATTGGAAAAGGGGGCGTTCGTCTTGGCCTGAATGTTATCCTTGTTTAAATTATGGAGGGCTGAGCGAATAAGCTCCAAGGATCCAAGGATTGGTAGATCAAGGCTCTGTGTTCCTGTTTCTTATGTCAGGGAGAAGCCCTGATGGGGTGGAGCGGGTGCTTGTGACTGGAGCAACGATTGCGGGGGAGTTCCACGTGGCGGGTGCGGTGCTACCATTTATTTATCCTGGAAAGATTTCTTATACCGTGGTCATGGTTGGGGTATGATGTGTTATAAAGGCGAAGGAAAGCAACCCTGGTCTATCAAAGAGGATATGATGAATAGGAAAAAACAAGTAGTCAGTATTGAAGACAGCCTGTCATCCATCAAGATTGGGATATACGCCTTATTAAAATGAGGTTTGGTTTACCTTTGGAAGACATTGTGGAGAAGATCAATGGCGTCATTAAGGAAATGTTTCAATCCGAGGAGATCACTTTGATGGCTGAAGACATATCTGGCTTGGTAAGAAACAGGTATATCACGAGATTGGATGATTTACAATTTGATGGCTTTAGGTGGGTGGCTAAATATAAATCACGCAAAGTGGATTTGAGCCCGAACAGCGCCATCTTGATGTCTTTCTTTGTGAGTAAACCTGGAATAAGCGTTACATATCAGGAGATCGTTGACAGGGTGTATCCAAGGAAAGAGGTGGTAGGCAAGCCGTCTATAATGTGTAAAACGATCACCCACAGGCCTAGAGACGATCTGTTAGATCTGCCAAGGAGAGAAGAGTGGATTGAAAACGGTGAAAGAGGCGGGGTATGTGTTTGTGGGGGGGGCGAGAAATACTTCTAATTTGGGTTGCGTCTGGAGAGCTATATGGAAGACTACCTTTTTTCTGGAGAAATTCCTGAACTTGATCCAAATCTTCATGAATTATTGAATATCGAAGCAGAGCGGCAGTATCGTAAGCTGATCTTGATTCCAAGCGAAAGCACAGCACCTCAAGCGGTGCGCGACGCCCTGGGTTCTGCTTTCCATAATATATATGCGGAAGGATATGCGTTTGATTTGACAGGTGGATTAACTGAAGAAGAGCTTTTCGACTTTGAAAAGTTGCTTGCTGAATACCGCCGTTTCTCTGATGATCGGTATTATAAGGGGGTGGAATATGCGGACATCCTGGAAGCCCTGGCCTGTCAGCGCGCGGCCGAGGCCTTTGCGGCCAACGGCAAGACGCCCATCGACATCTACGTAAACGTACAACCGCTCTCTGGAAACCCGGCCAACAACGCCGTATTTCACGGTTTGCTGGATCTTGGGGACACGGTGATGGGGATGAACCTCCTTCACGGGGGACACCTCTCTCATGGTTCTCGTGTCCATCGATCCGGTGAATATTACGACATTGTCCCCTATTCGGTGGATCCGGAAACGGAGCGCATAGATTACGACGAGGTGGAACGGTTGGCGAAGGAACATAAACCGCGCATGATCATAGCCGGGGTCTCTTCATACCCCTGGCAGCTGGACTGGAAACGGTTCAGTGAAATCGCGCATGTGGTGGACGCTTATTTGCTGGCTGACATTTCACATGTGGCAGGTTTGATCATTGCGGGTCATTATCCCTCTCCGATTGGGTACGCGGACGTCATCTCCACCACCACCCATAAAACGATATGTGGGCCCAGGGGGGCGATCCTGATGGGTACAGATCGGGGTATCATTCAAAAGGTGGATCGGGCTGTGTACCCTGGTGAGCAAGGGGGTCCCCACGTCAACGTATTTGGGGCCATGGCTTTGGCTTTCAAGCTGGCGCAAACCGACCGATTTAAGGAACTGCAGGGGCAGATTATAAAAAATTGTGTGGTCCTAGCGGAACAATTGGAGAGGCGTGGGCTCAGGATCCCCTTTGGGGGGACCGATACGCACTTGATGAACCTTGATGCCAAATCTGTCCGTGGAGAGGATAATGCCTGGTTGAGTGGGGATTTAGCAGCCAGGATTTTGGATGTAGCTGGGGTTGTCACCAACCGCAACACCATCCCTGGCGACAGGTCCGACAGAAATCCTTCTGGGGTGCGGATGGGGACACCATGGATCACGCAGCGTGGATTCAAGGAAGAAGAAACCCGAGAGCTGGCGGACATCATAGCGGATGTCTTGCTGGCATGCGAGCCCTATTATCGAGGGAAAAGCCTGGGTGCCAAGGTTGATTTTAAGGTCTTGGAGAACGCGAAAATGGAGGTCCGTGATTTGGCACAAAGCGCTGGGATAGATTTCCAGCCCACGAAACACGGATATCCCCATTTTTACTATATCGATGATGAACCAGATGATGACCAGCCCAACGCGACCTACATCGTCTGCGGCGAGAAGGTGCGGGAGTTCATGAATTTCGTGGTCTCAAGCGATGTGGAGTCCTTACAGATGGGGGACAAGCAGCCCACGGAGATCCACACACCCGGCGGGGAAGTGGAGGGGATGATCACCTGTACAAACCTGGAATGCTTCCAGCTTACGGTCCCCTCCGAGGACGCAGGTCTGGTCCTGGCCTGGCTGCGGGCGCTGTCCGACGGATATGTCCGGGTGGATGAGGATGTGCGCCGGAAGATTCCGGGTCCGGTGATCGTGCGAGAGACCGAGATCCGCTTTGACGAAATCGAACAGGGCGAGGCGCATGGGACATATAAACCTTTCTACCTCGGCATACCGGAGGGAGAAGGGAAAGCGCTGCCCGAGTTCACCTGGAAAGAGAAGGATGACCCCTCCCTGCGCAGGACCACGCTGTATGATATCCATGTCGAGTTGGGGGCCAGGATGGTCCCCTTTGCGGGATGGGAGATGCCGGTGCGGTATGAGTCGGTGTTGGAAGAGCACCGTGCCGTACGAGAGACGGCGGGGCTTTTCGATGTCACCCACATGGGTGTCTACCAAGCTGAGGGTCCGGATGCCATGCCGTTTTTGGACAGCGTGTGCGGGAATGATGTCTCCTCTTTGAAGGTGGGGGAGTCCCTGTATGCGCACCTCTTGAGCCTGAATGCAGAGGTGATCGATGACCTCCTTGTGTATCGAATTGGTTTGCAAGAATATATGACTGTGGTCAACTCGTCCAATGATGACAAGGATTGGGCCTGGCTTAATGCCGTCCGAGAGGGAAAGGTCAAAGTGGGTAATCAACGTCCCTGGACCCGCGCCTTTGGACGAGGGGTCATTTTGCGAAATTTACGGGACCCCAAAGAAGGGGAAGACCAGCGGGTGGACATCGCTTTGCAGGGCCCCCAATCCCGGAAGATCCTCCTCTCGCTGGAGATCAATGACGATGACAAAAGGAAGATCAACCACCTGCGCTGGGCAGAAGTTTGTAAGGCGAATATCAACGGCCTGGATGTGGTGGTTGCCCGTTCCGGGTATACAGGGGAAAGAGTTGCCTTTGAGATATATGTCCATCCTGAAAAGGCTCCTGATTTTTTCAAAGCCTTGCTGGAGGCAGGCGAGAAGTATGGCATCAAGCCCTGTGGGCTTGGGGCCCGGGATTCCTTGCGTACAGAAGCGGGTTTGCCCCTCTACGGGCACGAGTTTGATGGATCCATGAATCTGGGGGTGGGGGATGCGGGGTTTGCATCCTATGTGAAGACCAACAAGCCATGGTTCATCGGCAGGAAGGCTTTTATCGAGCAGGAAGAAGAACGGGAGAGCGAGGTGGTCCGCTTCCGGTTCAGTGAAAGGCGCGTCCGCAGAGCCCATTACGGGGATCCGGTGATGGATGAAGTAGGGCGGGTGATTGGCAAGGTGACCAGCTGTACAATGGATACAGAGGGTTATTTCTTGGGACAAGCGTATGTAGATAAGCGCCATGCAGGGAGGGGCAATCTGGTGTATATTTACCAGGATGTGTCGAGAAGGAAGGTAAAGGACCTCTCAAAACTGAGTTTTGGCGAAAGGGTCGCTCTGCCTGACACCGCTACTATCCTGCGCCGCTTTCCCCGATTATAAGGAGATTGTGTAAAGGGGATAACAACAGCCCAATGTATCCATTAGTCAAATTAATCTAAACCTTCAAAAACCATGCATATTGTTCCGGTTTGCCAATCCTCGCTTTTCTACATAAGGAATGCTGAGACCAATCTCGGGTCAAAAGCCTCGTTGGGAAATATGGTAACGAAACCGGACCTCCGTTTATCTCCCAACTCGGTCTCCACAACATGTTTGTAGTCCCAATTCGCCCTTTGTGTTTGGCCGGGAATGAGAACACTGTTAAATCTTCCGGCACATTGTGTTCTTCACCCTGGGCGAAATGTTATGAGGTGATTAGAGGTCCTCATGGGTGATGTCGATGAGTGAAGTTTCATTCATTGACTCAGCGGTGGTGCTGTAAATACCATCAAAAAAAATCATCTAAACCCAGTAGGTGACCTGCACCTAAGATGTCGTGTATGTAGATTTTGCCTTCAGGGAAGAGGGAGGAGATTTCTACCGCCCCCTGCTCAATCACAAAGATGCTTTGTACCGTTCCCCCCTGCCAATAAAGAACGCTGCCTTTTCTGTAGATCCGTCTACGATCAGGCCACTTTTTTGTGCTGCGTCCGTCAGATTGTTCTCTGGAGAAGACATGCCATATTATAATTTGGATTTCTCGGTGTGTTGGTATGCGGGTTGCGTGGCGAGCCGTATTTTGATTATCGGGAACCAGAGGAGTCCGAACTTGCCATTTGCCCAGGTTTGCTCAACCAAAACTAGAAATGCCCGTGGACTTGGCTTAGCTGGAACAGAATTTCGATATAAAGCGGTGGGCAGTGCTGGCGGAAGGCTAATTTTTATCGGAAAACGGGGGGCTGTGTTGCCGATACAGGGTTTCGTATAGTCATTACCACTCACCAAATGCAATGCTTTTCTACTCTATATCCAAATAGAAAAAACATCGCAACTATGACGTGTTTAAAAACTTTTTTAGAACATGGGAATAGAATGCTCACGCATATGCCTCAAGTTAGACAAAATGAGCTGATAAGTTCCAGGGCTTTGTAGATCAATGCCCCTGTGTTCCTGTTTCTTGTGCCAGTGAGAAATCCTGCTGGGGTGGGTAGGGGACAACATGCGCTTTGGTGCCCTATATCTCAGTTTCAATAATTTCCTCTCTAACGTTTCTGAGGGGGCGTATAAGGTGTCGATGGCCAGACTTCCGACCGGGGTGATCAGCTTCAGGTTCAACCCAGCCATCAGGGAGAGCACGCTGGACAGGTAGGGTTCGCTTCACATCAGTGCCTGTTAGTCTTGCTGCGAATTTGAACCCTCCTCGTTTCGCCAATCTAAATCATCAAAAACACGAGCGATTTCATCACGCTCCGGGCGGGGGAGCAACCTGTCTCCTTCTGGAGTGGATTGTTGCACCTGAACGGGTCCTTCCTCCACAGATCCAATCTCTGAGCAAAGGATTCCCTCGTTTGCTAGGGCTCGACAAATCTTACTAACCTCATCTGCGGGTACCGTCATTAACAAAGCGCCTGAAGCGATTGTTGCCAGGGGATTAAGCCCAAAAGTATCACATATTTTTTCCGAAAGCGGCGAGATGGTTATCGCTTGGGGATCGATCCTTATGGTATGGTCACAGGCTTCGGCCAATTCCCACAACGCACCCGCCAAGCCGCCTTCGGTGGGATCGTGCATGGCAGTGATTTTCCCCGTTTGGGTAGCAAGTTGAGCCTCCCGTACTACACTGATACCTGGGGTGTAAAGATAGTCACTAGCTGCCTTGATTTCGTCAGGAGTGAGCATTTTTTTAAGTTTCTCATGAAATTCTCGGGCCAGAATAGCAGTCCCTTCGATCGGGATCCCCTTAGAGAGCAGGATTCGTTCACCGGGAGAAGCTCCCCTGGGTGTGACCAGTTGCTCTAGGGGGACTTCGCCAATCATCGTCCCAACTATAATAGGTCGGTCAAGCCCCTGGGTGATCTCGGTATGGCCACCAATCACGCTGATTCCCAAAGCAAGGCTGGCTTCAAAAATTTGTTTACTGATTTTTTCGACGGTTTCCGGGGTGGTGTTCCTCTCTGGAAGCAGGACAGTCACCAGGAACCAACGGGGTACAGCCCCTGTGGTGGCGATATCGTTGGCGTTGATTTGCACAACGTACCAGCCAATCTCATCGGTTGCAAAGGTGATGGGGTCGGTCTTGAAGACGAGACAAGTATCCTCTAACTCGATCACTGCGCAGTCTAATCCAATGCCAGGACCAACGAGTACACGCGGGTCATTGGTTGGAGCTTGGCTTAGTAATTTTGTTAACAACTCAAGGGGAAGTTTGCCGAGAGGTAATGTGTGCATAGGCTTGAAATTGTTGTGTAGAAATATTTCTGTATCGTTAGTCTAGCATAAGTTAAGATTCTTCCCCAGGGTGAGGTCAAGTTGATCATGAGGGAGATAGCTTTGGAAAGATAGAGTTGAAAGAGCTTCACCCCGTCATTATCACCCGGCAAACTTCGGAGTGTAATTGCACAGAAGGCAAGAAGTTCGCGGATAAGGAAAGCAAGGCAAAACGATACTATTAAACCATGCACAAATGGTGGGCACGCCGTCTCGGTTCCGTTCTCCGCCCTATACTTCTTTATTCCCTTGCAGATGAGAACATGAAAGTGGTCGAAAACGGTGATGAGTTGTTTTCAGGGAGGGTGCGGGAGGGGGATCCGAAATCGCTGTGGGATTTTTATCTTGAGGATGTTGATTTTAGCGGCAAGGCAGTATTGGATCCTTTTTTGGCGGTGGAACCACGATTGTTGAGGCGCTACGGAGGGGTTGTAATGTGGTTGGCAGCGAGAGATCCCGCTGGGGTGGGGCAGAGGGATAACCTGCGCTGACGCCCATCTTCTGGTACCGATAATTTCTTCTAACGTTTTGAGGGGGTATAGAAAACATCGATGCCCAGCTTTCCAACAGGAACGATTAGTTTCAGGTTCAAACCAACCATCAGGGAGAGCACACTGGATAGGTGGAGGGGAGCAAAGCTCCAGCTGCAACGATGAGGATTGAAGCGTCCAGGTCACTGCTGATGACCGGAGGGGGCCGGACTGCGTCGTCGGCCAGCGGCAACACATCGCCTACATTTTCTTATTTTTTCCAGTATCTTGGCCATTGCTTGTTACTCCCAAGCCTCTCCCCTGTACCGCGGTTCGTTGTGTTATCCTACTGATATTGAAAGAGGAGAAAAAGCAGCGATGTCAGATGAAAAAAGACGAGCGATTGCCATCGGGGAGAGCTTATGTGTGTCGTTGATATGGGCCTCCTCCTTCATATTTGTAAAGGTTGCATTAGAGGACCTGGGTCCTCTCTCGATTGCGGGGCTCCGCTACTTCCTTGGGTTTTTGATCCTGCTCCCCTTTCTTATACGGAGAGGCGAACAACCCCGATCAAAAAAACCCTGGTTGCTCCTATTTGCTATTGGTATCAGTGCTTACGGGATTGGGAATGGTGCCCTCTTCTGGGGATTGAAGTATTTACCAGCAACTACTGTTTCTTTTCTGATGAGTTTATCACCTTTACTGGTTTTGATCGGTGGTGTTTTATGGCTCAAAGAGATACCAGCTTGGCGGCAGGTGCTGGGTGTGGTCGTTTCCTTATTGGGAAGTGGGCTCTTTTTTTCCGCTGGTTTGGCGTCGGGTCAAATCATGGGTATCGTTATTGTCCTGATCGGTTTGCTTGGCTTTATGGCGTTTAGCCTTTTAGGGCGGGAGATTGCCGGGCAGGATCAGCTTGATACGCTTACATTGACAACCATTCCCCTCGCTTTCGGGGGAGGTGTTCTTCTTTTGGTTGCTATCCCTTTTGAAGGAATACCTTCGTTATCTCTCAAGCCCATGGGGATTGTGCTCTGGTTAGCTGTGGTAAACACGGCCCTTGGATACCTGCTCTACAATCATGCCTTACGTGCACTGACAGCTCTTGAAATGAATATGATGCTCAAGCTTACCCCGCTGGGAACGGCCCTGCTAGCGTGGTGGTTGTTGGGAGAAAAGCTAACTTTGCGACAGATAGTGGGGATGTTGATCATGATAGCAGGGGTAATTATCGTGCAGGCGCATGCGGAAAGACGGCCTTCCTCTCTCCTTTAGTGTCTCTAGGATTTTGGTCAGCATAGGGATCCTGTGGAACCAATGTATCACGAGGGAAACGAAAAACACGAACATCGGTTCCCAGCTCTTTTCCCATCAATTTCATTGATGGGAGCAGGAAAGGAGACCAACGCCCAAAAAAGTTACCTGTTCTTTGCTGACCGCTATTTTGTCCCAAGGCTGTATAAAATTAGAACCACAGCATCATGAAATGACGCATGCAAATTAGAGCAGGGGAATAGACTGACGCACTCGACGTTACAATGAGCAACCCGTGGCAAGTGACGTTTGCATGACCAAGCAGGACGCTGATGCGCCGCATGCCTGCGGCTCTGCTCGATGGGCGCGCCCGCCGACTCAGCGCCGCGTAGGTGCGGCGCAGGTCGGGACGACGGTGTGTACAGCGCTTTGCTGTGCCGATCAGTGCATGTTGATTCTGGGGGGGCGTAGATGGAAAAAAAGTATCCCGAGTTTACCCAGCGCGGATAGAAGCGAGGAAACCCCCAACTACCTGTAAGTCTCTTTTGTCTTCCTTGATCGGAGCACAGTTTTCGGAAGCAAAGGAGCGTTGACAATTAACCACCACTAGCAATAGATGTTTCCTTTGCATCCTCATCGTGATCGTTGAGGACTTTGTCTCTGTGCTCGGACCCTGGTTGGTGCCTC
>JAWLER010000018.1:0-19796 GCA_041686005.1 Anaerolineales bacterium
GCGGGTTTGTACTCTTCCCCCTGACCCATCACCTCCCATTTCTTTCCTTCTGCCCGAAAAAAGCCCTTTTTATTTTTTGGGTTGATGACGGTGGTGCCCGAAGGGGCGACCAAAACGAGAGGGATTGGCTTTCCCGCCTTCGGCAGATTGACATTTCTGAGTAAAACGCACTCGTCACTGAGCACATTTTCCAGGACAGAAATCAATTTTTCCTGGCTTTTCCGGGTTTGATACCACGAAAAACCCTGTACGATGATGCCCTGAATCATTTTCAGCGTGGAAGTGATGGGGGAATCAGCTTGATAGGGGGTGAGATCAATCGTTTTCATAGGAGTTTAAAGGGTGAATAATGTATTTATGTGGATTATACCAGTCAATCCTGTTAAAATCCAAAACCAGACTGGGCTCTTAGCCTGGTTTGATAGGTCGATTTTAAGATGGGTGATCAGACCAGAGGGATATCCTCTAGGAGATCATGATCTTCGTCCGATCCTTCGGTGAGGACGATCTTGCCCCCGTTTTTTTCCTTTGTGATCACCTTCCTATCTGTCTCGAAGGCATTTCCTTGGTACTTTTTTCGTTTGCCCGTATAGAACAATTGCCCGGCATCCAGACGTTCAATGAGCTCGTCCCGCTTGAGGATGAGGACATCCGAATAAGCCATATCCCGGCGTTCGTACATGCGGACCCATTCAATGGGTCCCTCTGGTGTGTATCTTACCGCCTCAATGACGCCATCGATTTTCCGTCTGAACATTTTCAAGCGATCCTTTTTGAACAGAGATGCGGTGCGTGGCTTGCAGTCGGGGTGGACGGACTTGAACCGTCGACCTCCGCGTCCCAAACGCGGCGCGCTGCCCTCTGCGCTACACCCCGGTGTCCTCCTTCGCTCCAAGCAGTATAATCTTAATGCCAGTTAGCGTCAAGGATGGCGGTTTTTTCGTGTTTTGGAGTTGGATTGCTCCTATTATGAAGCATATCTACTACCATATCCACCATCAATCCTATCAAAAGGATCTCCCTTTTTGGTTGGACCTCACAGAAGGTTGTGGCCCTGTACTGGAACTGGGTTGTGGGACGGGTCGAGTGGCGATCCCATTAGGGGAGGCAGGTCGTAAAGTGTGGGGGCTGGACCTTGACCCGGAGATGTTGGATATCGCCCGTCAGGAACTAAAGAAACGAGCGCAGACAGTTCAGGATCGGGTCCGATTCATCGACATGGATATGACGTCTTTCCAGCTGGACCACGTCTTCGAAATCGTGCTTTCTCCCTGCAACACATACAGTCTCTTTGACAAAGAGAAGCGGATGGCGATCCTGCAAAGGGTTGTCGATCACATCCAGGAAGATGGCGCATTTTCCGCCAGCGTACCCAACCCGCATCGACTGGCGGAGCTCATCGCTTCCGGGGAAGATGAGGAAGAGGGAGAGGATGCCGTGGTGGAGGAGATATTCACACATCCGCTCACGGGGGATCCCGTTCAGGTCAGCAGCCGGGTTGAGCCGACTGCTGAGGGGGTGAGGTGGATCTGGTATTATGATCATCTCCACCCGGATGGAGGGATTGAGAGAGAGGAGGTCAGCAGACATCATCTCTACACCCCGGTTGATCAATATCGCGCTGAGTTAGAAACATGGGGCTTTTCGACCCTGATTTACGGTGATTTTCTAAAGACCCCATTTAGCGAAGAAAGCCCCTATTTGATCATCGTGGGGGAAATGTGATCCAGCGTCTGGTTTTTCTTTTCGTCGATCTTCAATATTAAGAAGCCTTAAAGGCGTGATCGTTAATATTCCGCAAATATCTTATTTGCGCAAGTCTTATAAAGCGTTTTGATTCTTCTTACACTCCTTGTCTATCATGGAGTGTAGATTAGTAGTGAGGTTACGCTTTTTGTTTCACACAGGAGAAAAAAATGGCTATGTATATCAGACCGTATCGTGGTCGCCAATACCAGATCCAGAAGGCTCAGGAACCTATCACGCGTGAAGTGCATGTTCCCCTAAATGTCAAAGCCAAAGATGATGAATATGTCGTAGAGATGATCGTCCCAGGTTTGACACCGGAGGATTTGGATATTGAGATCATCAAGAACAAGATCGAGATTCAAGGTGAATTCACGAAACCTGAAGAGGATGTGACGTATCTGCGCCAGGAAATCCCTGCCGGGAAATTCCGGCGTGTGATCAAGCTCCCCAAGGTGCTGGATGTAGAGGGATCCGAAGCCAGTCTCGAGCAGGGTGTTTTATCCCTTCGCGTGCCGGTGGCTGAGGAAGCGCTTCCGCGCACGATTAAAGTTAAGACGAACTAAGATCCGGACAATTTTTGTAAGTGGAAAAAGCTGGGTGAAGGCCCGGCTTTTTCATTTCTTGTTCAGAGAAGACCCTCATATCTGCGTCTGGTCCCATCCTATAGGGAAGTGGGGCTGAATCAGGATCGAGGACCGTTCGAGTCCCCGAATCAGACTTTTATACCCGCCTCTTTCGTGTATAATACAACTGCATGAATAACCATGGTCGATAAGGAGAGTGGGTATGAATTTGGATAACACGACAGGGGAATCCCCTGAAGAGCAAGACCTCGAAGCGGAAAACCTCCCTGAAGAGGAGATGGAGACTCCGGAAAGCGTGGTGGAAGAAGAACAAGAGGGTATTGCTGAGGTAGAGGGGGCGGAGGTAGAAGAACCGGTCAGTGAGCCGGAGGAGGGTGAAAAGGAGGTCAGTAGAATCGGCCGTTTCTTCCGGAAAGTCCTGATCTGGCTGGTGGTCATCGCCATCGCCTTCGGTGCTGGGATTGCTACCTTTTATTATCTCCGTTTCCAACCTTTACAGGATAAACTCGGTCAACGAACCCAGGCTTTGAGTGAAGCAGAAGACGAGGTCGCCGATCTGGAAAGTGAAGTTGAGCGCTTGTCCGCTTTGGAGGAGCGGAATCAGGAATTGGTCATCGAAATTGAACAAACCCAGCTCCACATCACCATTCTCAGTGCTCGTTCGTCCGTCTCGAATGCCCTTCTGGCGCTCTCTGAGGATAACCTTGCAGAAGCGAAGCTGGAGTTGGATAAGGTTGGAAGGACATTTGAAAAATTAGAATCCATGCTCAATGAGGACCAAGTTGAGGTGGTCATCAATATGCAGCAGCGGCATGAACTGATCATGGAAGAGTTGGAAGCGGATCGTTTTTCCGCCCGTTCAGATTTAGAAGTGCTCTCTTCCAAACTGGGTGCGTTGGAGAACACGCTCTTTGCCAGCCCGTAAGGGGATGAGATTCAAGCGCAGAAAAAAAGCCTCCCCAGCGGGAGGCTTTTTGTCATCTTGCATCTGCCCTTAGCTTATTGATTGTCTGGGGTGACCATAGGAGTAGGGGTGGAGGAGAGCGTTTGCGCGTCTTCTGTTGTCTCAGGCATGCCAAACAGGACCCATTGCTCCAGGATCTTGATATATTCTTCTTTCATCAGTTTTGTGGGTGGCATCTGGCTCGAAATCTCCTCCCCCGTGTCTGGATCGTACACCGCGTTGCCGTTGATCGTTAGAATTAAATAGGAGTTCAGATCGCCGGCGATAAGGTTCTTATCCGCATGATCGCCCGACTGCAGCATCTCTTCGTAAGAGGTCATCAGGTAGTTATTATTCTCCTTTCCCTCGCGGTGGCAGGAGACGCAGTACCGTTTGGTGATTTTGGAGACATGCTCTTCGTAGGAGGGGGCCTCGCCCGGTTTCAATGAGGGAATAGCCCCTGCAGCTGCAGCTTCTTTGGGGACTTCCACCCGATCATCCCAGGTGTAGCGCATAAATGTCACAATGGCATCGATCTCCGCTGCCTTCAAAGGACCGCCATAGGCGACGCCAAAGGGAGGCATACCCAGATCCTGCTGACCGTAGTTAATGATGTTGGCCAAGGTCTCGTCGGTCCGCGTGTACATCTCGTCCTGGCTGTTGATGGCTTTCACAACAGTGCCGTCCAGCCCCTCCACGCCCTGGATTTCTCCCCCATCTCCCTCCGGGCCATGGCATTCCACACATTGGATAGAGTAATGTTCCTGGCCGAGGATGATTTTCTCCTGCACCGTGGTGGCCACTGTCGTTTCCTCTTCTTCCGGTTTGGTGATCACTGCTCGTACTGTGAGGCCGACCATGGCGATGACGACCACGCCCATGATGGAGACGCCCAATTTGCGGTTTTTCCAATGCCGGAATCGGTCCCGGTCCAGAAAGGGGACAGCAAAGAGGATGATGATCGCCAGGAGGGGGATCACCGCGGTCCCGATCCATTCGATCTCCCCGGGGATGAATTTCAAAAATTCAAATAGAAAGAGAAAATACCATTCCGGGCGGGGGATGTAGGATGTATCGCTGGGATCCGCTTTGGGTTCTGGGGCAATGCCCACAAAGGTAGCTAACCCGATGAGCAACAGGAAAATACCGAAAGCCATTAGGAGGTCTTTATAGATGATCGTCGGCCAAAACTTGACGCCCTTTTGTTTGGCTTCTTCGTATTTTCGTTGAATTTTCTTTTTCTCTTCTGCTTTCACGTCGATCTCCTCAAGTCCAATGATCGGTGGAGGTTGGAAAGGGGGGATTACTCGCCCTCTTTCGGGATGTTGGAAATGCCCAGTCTGATGATCAGGTAGAGATGGGTTCCTAGGGTGAGGACGGCGATGGCAGGGATAAACCAGATATGAAGGGAGAAGAACCGGGCCAGAGTGACCCCGCTGAGTTCTGACCCCCCTCGCAAAACGCGCATGATGAAATCCCCGATAAAGGGCACCGTGCCAGCGATTTCTGTGCCCACCGTGGTGGCCCAATAGGCCCGTTGGTTCCAGGGCAGGAGATACCCTGTGAAACCCATTCCCAGGGTGGCGATAAGCAGGATAGCGCCGGTGATCCAGGTGAATTCGCGGGGGTATTTATATGCGCCGTAGAAGAAGACGCGCAGCATATGCAGGAAAACCACCAACACCAGCAGGCTGGCGCCCCAGTGATGGATCCCGCGGATCAACCACCCAAATTGGACCTGGTTGGTGATGTATTGCACGCTGTCATAGGCTTGCTCTGGGGAAGGGACATAATACACGGTGAGCATGATCCCCGTAATCCCCTGCACCGCAGCCAAAAATAAACTGGCGCTTCCCAGCGTATACCACCAGTTGACTTTGGGGACTTTGCGGTCCAATACGGTTTCATAAATCTCTGTGATTCCTAAACGTTCGTCCAGCCAGGAGATGAGGGATTGGTTCATGATTACACTCCCATAAGATGAATATAGAGTGTGCCCTCTTCGATTTTCGTTTCAAATTCATCCAGAGGACGGGGGGGAGGGCCTTTGATCACCTGGCCCTCCATGTCGAAATAGGCATCGTGACAGGGACAGACATAGGCTTCTTCCTCTTCCTTCCATGTCACCCGGCAGCTGAGGTGGGTGCAAATATTGGAGAAAACCTTGACTTCCTCGTTGGATTCCCTTAACACGTACACACCGTAACTCTGGCTGGTTCGTTCCCAGCCGTACGTCTGTGTCCGCACGAAAGAGAAGGGGGTGGGCTCACCTATGGGGTAGTCTTCCAGGATGCCCACGGAAATCCAGTCTTCCGTTGTCGACTTTTTTATGGCCGGTGTAATAAAATAGTTGATAAAGGGCAGCCCAAGCACCGCGCCCATGATGGTGCCCAGAAAAGTCAAAACAGCTTTTACAAATCCGCGGCGATCCAATTTTGAAGGACTGGAATCAGCGCTCATGTTCCTCTCCTGTGTGACGATGTTTTAATTATGGGTATCCTCTATTCTCAGGTATTATAATATTGGACTATATTATAGACGAGAAGGTTCAGGATTGGTGATGATTTCAAGAACTAACAATCTGTGAAGTTTGTCACTTTCCTTAGTCAATTTAATAATGACATAATGGGAGGACGGGGGATGCAAGATGATTACTCGTGGCCTTTGGATCGATCGTTGGATGCTCGTGTCATACCTTCAAGGAGGAGGCGTTCATGGCGCTTAAAAAGAAAGTAGGCTTGATCGAAGGGCTGAGATATAAGGGGGCGGGCCCCATGCTGGCATGGATCCTCCACCGCCTTTCCGGGCTGGGGATGATCGTTTTTGTCTCTCTCCATGTTCTGTCATCTTTCTTGACCCAGCAATGGGGGAGCGATCTGGCGATCACGATGAACATCATTTACGAATCCCTGTATTTTCAACTGTTTATTTATTTCTGTGTCATATTCCATGCCGTAAATGGGCTGCGGATCATCGCCCTTGACATCTGGCCCAAGTTCCTCCGCTATCAGCGGGAATCGACCTGGCTGGAGTGGTTCATCATCATACCCATCTATGGGTTGACTGTTTTTATTATGATCCGCCGCTCCCTCATCGGGTAGAGGGGTATAGGAGAAGCGTATGCAAATGAGAAAAGTCGTAAAACCGGGATGGAATCTGGAATATGTGATGTGGATGTTCACCCGACTTTCTGGGTTGGCGATCACTTTGCTGGCTGTGATTTCCGTTGCCGCGGCTTTCATGATGGGCGCGCGGACACAGATGGATATGGGCACCCTCATGCGCTGGACCTTTTTCCCCAATTCGAACCATGTTCTGGACAGCGAAGTCCCGGATGTGACCGTGAATTGGGCGAATGGGTTTTGGCAGATCATGCAGGTCCTGGTGATCTTTTTTGGGGTCACCCACGGTTTCAACGGGTTGCGGGTGGTTATTGAGGACTACACCAAACCTGGCTTGTGGCAGCTTTTTTGGCGAGCTGTGGTCTTTTTACTGTGGATGTTCATGACCTTGGTTGCAGTGTATGTCGTCTTCACCTACTAGGGCAATCGAGAGGAGTGATTTCATGCAAAATCATCAATACGAAGTCGTTGTAGTGGGCGCTGGAGGGGCCGGTTTGATGGCGGCGATGTACGCCTCGAAATCTGCCAACACGGCGGTGATCAGCAAGTTATATCCCACTCGCTCCCACACAGGGACAGCCCAGGGTGGCGTAGGGGCAGCTTTGGGAAACACGGAAGAAGACCGCCCTGAATGGCATGCCTTTGATACCGTCAAAGGCAGTGATTATCTGGGGGATCAAGAGGCTATTGAGTTCATGGCTGCGGAAGCTGTGCAGGCGGTATATGACCTGGAACACATGGGGCTGCCTTTCAGCCGTAACAAAGATGGCACCATTGCCCAGCGGCGCTTCGGGGGACATACGAATAATGAGACGGGGCAGCCGGTGCGCCGTGCTTGCTACGCTGCAGACCGCACAGGGCACATGATCCTGCAAACGCTTTATCAGCAAAGCATTAAGAACAATGTCAAGTTTTTTGATGAATTTTACGTTATTGATGTGATCATCAAGGATGGGAAGGCGGTCGGCGTGGTCACCATTGAACTGGCCACCGGTGAGATCCACATCTTTCATGCCAAAGCTGTGATCTTTGCCACCGGAGGTCACGGTCGGGTATGGGAGATCACGTCCAATGCCTATTGTTACACAGGAGATGGGATTGCCATTACTTTGCGATGCGGGATCCCGGCGGAAGACATGGAATTCTTCCAATTTCACCCCACCGGCATCTACCGCATGGGCATCCTGATCACGGAGGGAGTGCGTGGGGAAGGCGGCGTCTTGTTGAATGACAAAGGGGAGCGCTTCATGGAAGAGTATGCCCCCACGGTGAAAGATCTGGCTTCCCGGGATGTGGTCAGCCGGGCTATGTATATTGAGATGAAAGAAGGCAGGGGCATCAACGGCAAACGGTATTTGCACCTTGATGTCACGCCAGATATTGTCAATAAATATGCTGAGATCGATGGCCGTAAGGACCAGGAAGGCAAACCCTATCGGGTCACCGGGGAAGACATCCTGGCCAAGTTGCCCGATATCATCGACTTTTGCGAGACGTATATCGGTGTCAACCCGGTCACGGATCCCATGCCCGTCCAACCCACCGCGCATTACGCCATGGGCGGGATCCCCACCAATAAATTCGGTGAAGTGGTCATTGATGAGGACAACACCGTCATGCCTGGTTTATACGCAGCGGGAGAGGTGGCTTGCGTTTCAGCGCACGGCGCCAACCGGCTGGGAACGAATGCTTTGCTTGATCTCATCGTCTTTGGGAAGTATTCGGGCATTAAAGCTGCGGAATACGCGAATCAGGTTGGTTTTGAATCCCTCCCCCCCAACCCTGCGGAATACACCTTGCAGCAGCTTAACGATATCAAAGGCAGTGACGGTTCGGAAAACGCTTTTGACATCGCCCGGGAAATGAAGGAGGTCATGTTCGATCATGTCGGTGTCTTCCGGGTCGAAGATGGGATGCAGGAAGCGGTGGATAAAATCGGAGAACTCAAAGAACGTTTTAAGCATATCCAGATCGATGACAAGAGCGACACGTTTAACATGAACCTGCTTGAGACATGGGAGTTGTCCAATTTGTTGGATGTGGCTGAAGTCACAGCGGTCTCCGCCCTGGAACGCAAAGAGAGCCGCGGCGCTCATTCCCGGGATGATTACACCGAGCGGGATGACGAGAATTGGCTCAAACATACTTTGGCCTGGCTGGAAGATGGGGGGGTCAGGTTGGGTTATAAGCCGGTCAACATCACCAAGTATCAGCCCAAAAAGCGGGAGTACTAGGAGAATAGCATGGAAATCACGCTGAGGATCTTTCGATACAATCCTGATGACGACGAAAAAGAACATTATGATGAATTCACGCTGGAAGCTGAAGGTACTGACCGCGTCCTGGATTTGCTAGAGAGGATTAAGGGTACGATGGATGGGACATTGGCGTTTCGGCGTTCCTGTGCTCACGGTATTTGCGGTTCAGATGCGATCCGCATTAACGGCGTCAATCGATTGGCGTGTAAAGTGCTGGTTCAGGATCTCAAAAAGAAAAAAGTCACCATTGAACCCATCCTTGGGCTGCCCATTGAAAAGGATTTGATCGTGGACATGGAGCCTTTCTTTGACCACTATCGCAGCGTGATGCCCTATTTCGTCAATGATGATCCCCCACCAACCAAAGAACGCTTGCAAAGCCCTGAAGATCGTGAACGTTTTGATGACACCACTAAGTGCATTTTATGTGCAGCCTGCACCACCTCCTGTCCTTCCTTCTGGGTCAACGGTGAGTATGTCGGCCCGGCAGCTATTGTCAACGCCCACCGCTTCATTTTCGACAGCCGCGACCAGGCTGCGGAAGAGCGGCTGAAGATCCTCAACGACCAGTTCGGGGTCTACCGCTGCCACACTATCTTTAACTGCACGGATG
The DNA here is from genome assembly GCA_041686005.1 of Anaerolineales bacterium. GTDB lineage: Bacteria > Chloroflexota > Anaerolineae > Anaerolineales > UBA11858 > B10-G9. The sequence goes on from JAWLER010000018.1 coordinate 9,270, forward strand.
CCTGTCCCCGGGACATCGAAGTCACCCAGGCGATCGGAGAGGTTAAAAAAGCCATCGCCACAGGCAAAGTGGAATAAAAAGCGCACTTGCAGTGCTGGTCATTTTTAACCCTGCGTAACTATGCCTCCGAGGTCTTCGAAACCTCGGAGGTCTTTAGTGTTAAGCGGGTTATGGAGAGCCGGGGTGAAGGCTGATCGGTCCCTGCCAAGTGCCTAACGGGCGGGTGGTCAGTGGTATCGCTTGGTGAATTCTCGCCCGAATGGGAAAAGGGCCAGGGGGATGAGTCGAAAATGTTGTTTGCCGAAAGGGATCCCGATGATGGTGATGGTGAGGATAATCCCGTTGACCAGGTGGGCAATGGCGATTTCCCAGCCGAAGAACACCAGCCAGATTAAGTTGAAGATCGTGTTCATCGGGCTGTGGGCGCGGGGGTTAAGATTGATTTCTTCCCCAAAGGGAGTCATGGTGGCGATGCCAATTTTAAACGCCTGTACGCCAAAGGGGATGCCGACGATGGTCAGGCACAGGATAGCGCCCCCCAAAAAATACCCGATCCCAGCCAGAAAACCACCGAAGATAAACCAGATGAGATTGCCAAGAAAGTTCATGGGTTGCTCCCGTAGTTAAAGATGTTTTATATAGTATACGCGATGAAAGGCGTTTTGTTTATCCATAATGGTTTCCTGGTGGTTCATAGATGCAAAGGGAGCATCTAAAACCAAGTAAATTGATCTCGCAATCCCTGGGCTAAATCAGGGTAGACTCGCGCCCCGTATTCCTCCAGCGCAGCCCGCTTTCCTCCATCGTCGGTGATGCCGATCCCTACCATTTTCAGATCGATACCCGATGCATCCAGGACAGCCTTTGCGGATAAAGCGCTTTGCAATCCCGCCGTTGTGTCTTCGAACACAAAGACATTCACCCCGGATAAGTTCTGCCAAGAGGTGGGCACACTTTGTTTTAAAACCAAATTTGCACTCTCCTGTAACGCAGTCCGTTTCGGGACCCCGGCTGCTTCCAGGAGGGCTGCCAGCGTGTGCACGGGACTTGGTTTTCGAAAATCATCGACAGGTCGGTTCCATTTCTCAGCCAGCCAGATCATCTCGCCGTAGCCTACGATAGGGAGTTCGGTCAGTCCTACCTTCTCGGCGCCGAGCTCAGCCTCCGGGGTGCTAAATAGCTCTCCTGGGGGTTGGGAAGGGCGATTGGTGAAAATGGCAGCCTTGTTTTTGGTTCCTAACCACTCCTTAATCCGATCAACATGCTGGGGAGATAGATTGGATTGGTCGTAGCGCTGCAGCGTTCCCGGGCAGTCCAGCTGGGCAGAGAAGGGATAGCGGGATTCAAAGATGCGGCTTCCCAGAACAAGCTCCTGGAATGTACGGTGGGTCAGTGAAGCCTGTACGTTGTGAGCCTGGTGGATGATCCTCGCGATTTGGTCCTGTTTGGGGAGGGGGAGATCTTTTTGTAAAAGGGTGGAAACTCCCTGGAGCACTGTCTCGTTTTCAGAGGAGATGTGTGATAACGTTTCAAGCAATGGTTCCCAATCCAGGGCTGGGATCGCCGGATGGGTTGTAACGGGTGAGGATATGTCCTTGGGGGGAATGATAGTGGGGTCATGCTGCCAGGCTTCCTTCAACATCCAGGCCAAACAGAGGGCGGATGAATCCCACTCGCTGGTGATCCCGGCCGCTTCGAAAGTGTAGATGTCTTTTTGAGTGAGGCGGGGATCTTCGAATCCCAAGGCTTGTCCGGCCAGCCGGACCGTCTCCTGCAAGGCTTTATGGTAACCTCGAGGTTGGAGAAGGACCCCATCCATATCAAAGAGCAAAATGGTATCTATCATGATGATTTTTGGAGGTGCCGCCGCCGGAGCTCTTCTTCGACATCTTCGAGGGTGAGATCGCTTGCAGAAATAAGAACCAGGGTATGGTAGAAGAGATCTGCGATTTCCTCCACCAAGCGTGCCTTTCCTTGCCCTTTCCCGGCTAAAATGACCTCCACCGCTTCCTCTCCTATCTTCTGGAGCATGCTGTCCTCACCTGCCTCCATCAATTCCCAGGTGTAGGAACCACTCGGCCGGCGTTGTTTACGGTCTTGGATGATGAGAAATAATTCCTGGAGCATGATCATCTCTCCTTGGTGTTTTTTCTGGGTTCTAAATCCTCCAGATCGCGGTAAAAACACGAGGTCGCACCTGTATGACAGGCAGGACCCCGCGGTTCTACCAGGAGGAGGAGGGTATCCGCATCGCAATCCACTTTGATTTCTTTGACATGCATCGTGTTGCCGGAGGTAGCCCCTTTATGCCACAGTTCGCCCCGGCTCCGGCTCCAAAAGTGAGCCTGGCCAGTTTCTTGGGTGCGTCGTAAGGCTTCCGGGTTCATCCAGGCTACCATCAGGACCTGTTTCGTGTCGATGTCCTGCAAGACGGTGGGAATTAAGCCTCTCTGGTCGAACTTTAAAGGTATTTCTGACATGATTCTCCTCCCTGATGTTTAATGCCGGAAGTGGCGCGTGCCTGTGAAGAGCATGGCCAGCTCCTGCTCATCCGCTTCCGCGATCACGTCGGGATCACGAATGGATCCACCCGGTTGGATTACGGCAGTTACGCCCAATTCAGCTGCAAGACGGACCCCGTCGGGGAAGGGAAAAAAAGCGTCACTGGCCAACACGGATCCCTGGGATTTCTCTCCAGCCCGGAGGCCCGCCATGCGGACGCAGTCCACGCGGTTGGGTTGTCCTCCTCCGATCCCCACTGTGAAGCGTTTGCTGCCTTCTATTCTAGCCAAAAGCACAGCGTTGGATTTGACGTACATCACTGCCTGCCAGGCAAAGCGAAGACATGCCAACTCATGAGGGGAGGGCTCCCGTTCGGTCATCACCTGCCAGCCGGAACCATCCTCTGGGTCCCCCTTGTCGGAATCCTGTTCCAGGGTTCCGCCGGGAATGGAGCGGATTTCTTTGTCCGGAAGAGGTATTTCCAATGGGGCCTGGATCAGGCGCAGGTTTTCGTTGTCGGCAAGCTTTCGCTGGGCTTCTGGTGTAAAATCGGGCGCGATCAGGCACTCGAAGAACAAATCCCCCAGTGCTTCCACGAAACGGGCGTTGATGGTTCTGTTGACGGCGATCACGCTGCCAAAGGCGGAAACCGGGTCGGACGCTATGGCTAGAGGGAGGGCTTCTTCGGGTTTATGGGCCTCCGCCACGCCGCAGGGGCTGGTGTGCTTGACGACCGCAACTGCCGGGCGCTGGAAACGGTGGACACATCGCCAGGCCCCCTCTAAATCCAAGAGGTTATTGTAGGAAAGGGGTCTTCCCTGCAGCAATTGGCCATGAAAGGGGGTCCCGCCAGGCTGTCGGGCGTAAAAAGCGGCCTCTTGGTGGGGATTTTCCCCGTATCGCAGCCGTTGGGCAGGGTGGAGCTTGTGGGTTTTTATTCTAGGTCCCTCCCTATGCGCTTCAAAATAGCGGGCGATGGCGGTGTCATAAGCAGCGGTGGTAGCAAAGGCTTTATGGGCCATATCCCTCCGGTAATGTTCGTTCTCCAGGATGGATAAGTCTTGGGGGTAGTCGTCCGGATCGCAAAGGGCGGTGACCCATTGGTGGTTTTTCGCGGCAGCTCGCAGTAATGCCACACCGCCGATATCGATGTGTTCGATGGCTTGGGCGTGTGTACAGTCTGGCTGATTGACCACGTCCTGAAACGGATACAGGTTGACCACCACCAGGTCGATCCGCGGCCACCCCTCTGCCTTGAGTTTCTCCTGGGCTTCTTCGGACTCCGGGGCTAAGATGCCGGCGTGGATGGCAGGGTGGAGGGTTTTCACCCGACCGCCGAACAGTTCTGGTTGCCCGGTTACCTCTTGGACAGGGGTCGCCTCAAGGCCGGCTTGCTCGAGTTTCCGGGCGGTACCCCCGCTGGCGATCAGGCGCCAGTTGTTTTCCGTCAGACGCCGGGCCAAGGATACCAGACCTCGTTTGTCCCATACAGATAAAAGCGCTGATTTCATGGTGCTTTACTCCTCTAGCTGATTGCGTTCAATGTCTATACCCACGGGACGGATGGGGATGCCCCTGGAAATCAAATGGCGTTTGACCTCGCCGATGGTCAGCATATTATCGTGGAATAGGGAGGCTGCCAGGGCGGCGTTGGCCTGCCCTATGGTGAGCGCTTGCGCAAAGTGCTCCACATCGCCTGCCCCACCGCTGGCGATGACGGGGACATCCACGGCCGCGGCCACGGCGCGGGTCAGTTCGAGATCATACCCATCCATCGTCCCGTCGCGGTCCATGCTGGTGAGCAGGATTTCCCCGGCGCCGCGTTCGACCCCGCGCCGGGCCCAGGCCACCGCCTCAAGGCCGGTGGCCCGCCGCCCCCCATGCACGTACACTTCCCACCCTCCCCTCTCCTGTCGTTTAGCGTCGATGGCCAGGACAATGCACTGGCTCCCAAAACGTCGGGCACCTTCGCTGAGTACATCCGGGTCTTTGACCGCAGCGGAGTTGATGCTGATCTTGTCCGCGCCAGCCCGTAAAATGGCTCCCATGTCCTCCACGGTCCGGATGCCGCCCCCCACCGTGAGGGGAAGGAAAACGCGGTCAGCTACTTCCCTTACCATCCCGGCCACAATGTCACGCTTCTCATGGGTGGCGGTGATGTCCAGAAAAACCAGTTCATCGGCCCCCATCCGGTCGTAAGCCAAGGCTTGTTCCACCGGGTCACCGGCATCCCGGATGTTCACGAAATGGACCCCCTTAACCACGCGGCCCTGGTCCACATCCAAGCAGGGAATGATCCGTTTGGCTAACATCTAGCTTTCTCCTTCCGTGATATGCAAAACCTCTCTCAGGTCCACGTCCCTCTCGTAAAGGGCCCGTCCGATGATCACGCCCCGCAACCCGGTTCGCCGTGCCCTCCGGACGTCGTCCAAAGAAGACACACCTCCCGCTGCGATCACCTCCAGACCGGTCTCCTTTTGAAAGTGGTGGGTCTCTATCACATTTAACCCCCTGCCCACCCCGTCGCGCTGCACGTCGGTGTATATGGCCCATTTCAACCCTTTATCTCTCAATAATGTACCGTAGGTGATGGGGTCCAAAAGAGTCCCCCTGGTCCAGCCTTGAACCTGGACGACCCCATCCCTAACGTCCACGCCTACCGCCACTTCCTGGGTCCCAACCCTGTCCACCAACTCCTGGACCAGATCTGGATTTTGGGCTGCGGCAGTACCCAGGATAACCCTCGTCACTCCCAGGGAGAGCAGGACATCCACATCCTCCATGGTCCGGATGCCGCCCCCGAATTGAACCTCCCCTCCCGCCTTACGAACCTCCTCCAAGATGTGGCGTAGGCCTTGCAGGTTCGGGGCATCGTCCTCTTGGAACGCCCCGTCCAGGTTGACCACATGCAGCCAGCGTGCACCGGCGTTCAGCCAGCGCCGGGCGACAGCGCCGGGGCTGTGGTCATAGGTTGTCTGACGGTCGGGATCTCCCTGTTTTAGACGCACCACCTGACCGTCACGCAAATCGATGGCCGGGATAACGTTAAATTCATTCATATCCTTCTCTCTATGTCATGGTTTTTCAACAGCGGTGGACGAAATTACGCAATAATGTCAAGCCGATTTTTTGGCTTTTTTCGGGGTGAAACTGGACCCCATACAGGGTCCCCCGCTGCACGACCGAGGCGTAAGGGGCCCCATACTCCGTGATGCCCAGGATGTCCTCTTCCTTTTCCGGGACACAGTAGTAGGCATGGTTGAAATAGGCATAGCTGCCGTCCGGGATACCCGTCAGAAGTTCACTTTGCCGCTGCGTTAGGATTTGATTCCATCCTGTGTGGGGGATGGTCAAGTCCCGGCTTGGAAAGCGGATCACTTGGCCAGGTAATATTCCCAACCCGGGGTGTTCTCCGTGTTCTTCGCTGAACTCAAAGAGCATTTGCATCCCCACGCAGATCCCTAACAAGGGTTTATCTTCCCTGACCGCATCCACAAGGGGTTCTACAAGGTCGCGCTTTTGCAGGCCCCTCATGGCATCGGCGAACGCACCTACCCCGGGCAGGACCAGCTTGTCAGCCATCCGGATCCGCTCGAGATCCTCGGTGAGGTCGACATCCGCCCCCACCGCTATTAAAGCTTTTTCCACGGAACGCAGGTTGCCGACCCCATGATCGATGAGGGCGATTTTCATTTTCATCTCCTACAGGGTGCCTTTGGTGCTGGGGACCTGTCCCCCGCGCCGGTCTTCCAGGCGGCAGGCCTGATCCAGCGCTCGGCCCAGGGCCTTGAAGAGGGCTTCCGCTTTGTGATGGTCGTCTTCCCCGTACAGGACACAGGCGTGCAGGTTGCAGCGCGCGGCAACCGCAAAAGACGATAGGAAGTGGGGGAAGAGGGTGGTCGTGATCCCGCCCACCCGGGGCGTTGCCCATTGGGCCTGGATCACGCTGTAAGGGCGTCCGGAGAGGTCTATGGTCACCCTCGCCAGCGTCTCATCCATGGGCACGTATGCCCATCCCACCCGGGTGATGTTTTTACGATCGCCCAGAGCTTGGTCGAAGGCCTGGCCGAGAGCCAGGGCGCAGTCCTCCACGGTGTGGTGTTCGTCCACCTCCAAGTCGCCCTGGGCGCTGAGTTGAAGGTCAAAACAACCATGCACAGCCAGGTGGGAGAGCATATGGTCCAGAAATCCCAGGCCGGTGTCAATCTCCGCTGTGCCTTTTCCCTCCAGGGATAAGCTGACTTTTATCTCCGTTTCCTTGGTGGCGCGGTGAATGGTCGCGTTTCGCATGGGTACCTCGCTTTTTTCTAAGGGGTCTGATTACATTCGGCGCAAAGTTTGCATCAGGGCTGCAGTGTGTTCCGGTTTTCCGACGCTGATCCGGATGTGGTCGTCCAATCGGGGTTTGTTGAAATAACGGATCAGGATCCCTTCCTGTGCCAGACTTTCTTTGATTTCCAGCGCATCCCGCCCCTTCACGCGGCAGAGGATGAAGTTGGCCTGGGAAGGGTAAGGGGATAGCCAGGGAAGCCCTTGGAGTGCCTCGAATAGCCTGTCACGTTCCCGGATAATGGCTTGAGACTGTTGTGAAAGTTGATCATGGAATTGCAGTGTGGTCCGGGCCGCAGCGGAAGCGGCAGCGTTGATGTTGTAGGGTTGTTTGATCTTCCAGATTGCGGGTGTGATCCAGTCTGGGAAAATCCCGTAGCCCACACGCAGGCCGGCTAATCCCCCCCATTTGCTGAATGTACGCAGGACGATCAGGTTTTCGTGCTGAGGGGTTAAATCAATGACGCTCGATCCTGGGGGGGCGAAATGGATATAAGCTTCATCGACTACGATCAACAGAGGGAGATCCAGCAGGGTTTCCAATGCTTTTGGGGAGAGGAGCCCTCCATCCGGGTTATTGGGGGAAGCTAGAAAGAGGGCTTTGGGTCGGTAGGCGTGGACCGCTTCTTTTACACCCGGGAGGTCGAGAGAAAAGTCATCTTTCCGAGGCACGTTCAAGGTCCGGGCCGCGTTGACATCCGCATCGAAGGCGTACATGCTGAAAGTAGGGGGGCAATCAAGGATCAGATCTCCCGGGTCCAGGATGGCGCGCAGGATGAGGTCGATCAGTTCATCCGCTCCAGCCCCGGCCAGGATACGTTCAAGGGGGATGCCATGGAACTGGGACAGGTCCTGCCGAAGATAGCGGGATTCCGGATCAGGGTAGATATGGATATATGGAAGATCCCGCAATGTCTCCTGCACTTGGGGCAGCGGTCCATAAGGGTTCTCATTGGCATCCAGCTTAATCAATGCATCTTCCGGAAATCCCAGCCTTTCGGAAAGCACGTCGAAGGGGTGGATGGGCTGGTAGGGGGGCATATCTCGGATATGATCCCGCAGAAGATCTTGGGGTTGAAATGGGTTCATGGCTTGCTCCTGAAGTCTGCGCTGGCAGCGTGGGCAGTGAGGGTTTCCAGGCGGGCGATCTTGGCGGCCAGAGGGCTTAATGTGGCTCCTGTTTCAGGATCGAGGGCGACCATGCTGCTGATTTTGACGAAATCCATCACATTGAGTGGGGAAGCAAAGCGGGCTGTACCGCCGGTGGGCATGATGTGGCTGGGGCCCGCGACGTAGTCGCCCAAAACCTCGAAAGAATGGTCTCCCAGGAAAAAACCGCCGGCGTTGTGGATCTTCTCCGCCAATCCGGCGGGGTCTTCGACTGCCAGGCAGAGGTGTTCAGCGGCATATGCGTCAGCCAGTTGTGCGGCGGTTTCCAGGTCGGGGGTGATCACTGCCCCGCCTTTGTCTTCTAAAGATTGGAGGATGATCTCCGCCCGGGACAGGATTTCCACCTGCTGGGCCATTTCCCGCTGCACGGCATGGGCCAGCTCCCGGGAGGGCGTGAGCAAGATGGCACTGGCCAGGACATCATGTTCAGCTTGCGCCAGCAGGTCGCTGGCTACCCAAACGGGGTTGGCGCTTTCATCCGCGATGACCATGGTCTCGGTGGGACCGGCCAATCCATCCAGGCCCACGATCCCGTACACCTGCTGTTTGGCGAGGGTCACAAAGAGGTTCCCGGCGCCCACGATGGTGTCGACCCAGGGCACGCTTTCGGTGCCAAAGGTCATGGCAGCGATGGCCTGGGCACCGCCGATCTGGTACACTTCCTCGATCTCGCACAGGTACGCTGATGCCAGGATGGTGGCATCAGCGACCGGAGGTGTGGTGACGATGATCCGCTCCACGCCGGCTACTTGAGCCGGGATGACGGACATCAGTAAGGAGGAGGGCAGGGGAGCCGTCCCGCCCGGCACGTATACACCAGCCCGCTCTACGGGGGTCACACGCTGCCCCATGGTGCCGCCCAAAGCATCTGTCGTCCAATTGGGGAGCGGCTGACGGCGGTGGAAGTCCCGGATGCGTTCAGCTGCTGTTCCCAGGGCTTCCTGGATGTCCGGGGCAAGGGAGCGATATGCCCTCTCCAGGTCTTCGATTGGTGCGAGGAAGGTTTGAAGATCGACGTTGTCCAACATCCGGGACCATTTCCGGAGGGCGGCGTCACCCTCTTCCCGAACTGAGGTCATGATTTCTGTCACAGCATCAAAGGGGGTGACACCTTTCCCGAACACCTCCTCCACACCGCGTTTGATTCGTGCCGGTACAGGCTGAGTTTGAAGCGGTTCGCGCCGGAGGATGGTTTTTTGGGCTGTCTCAACGTCATATATTTTGAACATACAAATCTCCTTCTTGAATTCAAGAGCGGACGGGTTGTTCAAGCGCCCGGAGCATGGCTTTGTAAGCGTCGGGCTCCTCTTCGAAAATATATTTCACCGAGGTCACCACCACCCCGCTGCCCCCGATCGCGCGCAGTTCAGTGATAGCTTTTGCCAGACGATCTTTGCGGACTACGATATGGACCGCATACCAATCCCCGTCTTTTTCCGTCATCACAGGCGAGATCGTCGGACCCTGCAACCCGCTGATCACCTCCTGGGTGCGCATTTTCTCGGCGATAGCTTGGGGCGTTTTCCCCCGCATGTTGGCGAACACGGCGACATTGTTCTTAGCTCGCAGGTGGGCAACGATAAATTCCAAAAGGTGGCGGGCGACATCTAAGGTATCTGGTCTGATATCCAGCGCTGGGCGGTGGGCCACCAAACATGCCTGAGAAGAGAGGATGTCCCCATCCTGGAGTGGTTTGAGGTGGTTAGCCCGCAAGGTGGTGCCGGTGGAGACCAGATCCACGATGAGGTCGGTATGACCGATCATGGGTGCGATCTCCAGAGTGCCCTCCGCAGAAATCAAGTCCACTTCTGCCAGTCCGTGTTTTTTGAAAAAAGCGCGTGTCAGGCGGGGAAATTTTGTGGCCACCCGCAGCGGTGATTTTTCTTCATCTTGAAGGGAGGCCAAATCCGCCATTTGGTTGATATCCTCCCATTTTTCGGGAACGATCACCTGCAACACGCAATGGCCGTAGCCCAGTTCCCGGAGGAGGGGTAGGACGCGGCCTTCCAGGCCCCCTTGCTCGGAGATCATATCCCACCCGGTAATTCCGAAATCAACGGTACCGTCGTGGACGCTGACCGCGATGTCCCCGGCCCGTTGAAAAAGCACGGTCACCCCAGGCAGGCTGGGGATGGAGGCTTGGAATTGGCGGGGGTTGGGTTTGTAGACCCGCAGACCGGCTTTGGCCAGCAGTTCCAACGTGTCATCAGCCAAACGGCCTTTGCTGGGCAAAGCCAGGCGAATGTCGCTGCGTTCAGTCATCGTTCCTCCTTAGATCATGTCTCGGTTAACAAAAAAAGCGCCCTCCTCGCGGAGGACGCTTGGGATTGCTTGGTTTTGCGGTGATACGGTTACTTAAGCACGTCCTGACCGGTCGGAGCTGCCGGTTGTGTTCCATGATGATGGTGGTGGATGGACGTGCGATAGGTACTCATAACTGGAGGGATTGTAGCACGGAGAGGGTTGACTGTAAAGAGGGTATCCAGATTGGTGCGGAGAACGATAAAAGAACCTGCTAAGGGGAGG
>JAWLER010000018.1:19896-34066 GCA_041686005.1 Anaerolineales bacterium
GTACTCATAACTGGAGGGATTGTAGCACGGAGAGGGTTGACTGTAAAGAGGGTATCCAGATTGGTGCGGAGAACGATAAAAGAACCTGCTAAGGGGAGGATGGTTCCTGGGAGGGGAGGTGGGTGGTCCTATTATAAATCCTCCAAAGGCTGAGAAGAAAGAGAATCGCACCCAGGAGGCTGGCGGGAAGACCAAGGAAAATATTGGATGGGAGTTTGAGGTTGGCAGCTAGAAAAAAAGCATAGGTCAGAGAAGCGGAAAAGGGGAAAATGAGAAGGAGGATCAGATTCATCCATCGGGCTTCTCCGGCAGGGGGGATAAGGGCGCTTTTCTTCGGCCTTTGGACTGCTTCCCTCCCCAAAGCCCACCAGCAGATCCCCAGCAAAGGGAGGAGGAGAAGTCCGGTCAATAGGTAATTGGGCAATACATTTAACAGGTAACTTATCAGAAGCAATAGTGCTATGGTGGTCACACCGAAAGGGGAAGGTTTGAAATTCTCTATGGGTCGCTTGCCAAGCAGCCAGTAGGCTACCATCAGCAAAAAGACCGTCCCCAAACTGAAGAGGACAAAGCCCTCGAGGGGGATCGGGTCTCCCATTTCATACCAGGGCCATAGGACCCATGTGCCCCATACCAGGCCCATCAGACCGAACAGGGAAGCTGCTCTCCAGGGCGTGAATTTTATAAGGCTTTTCCGTACCAGATACCAGCCGAGGAGAATGTCAATAGGCGCGTGCCAGGCCAATCCGGTGAAGCTTATGGAGAAGGGCAGGTTTTCGTACACCGTGGAAACCACAGCCCCCTCTAAGAGCCATCCGTAAACAGCCCCGGTGATGAAAAGGGAAGGGAAAGAGCGCACCTGGAAATAGTGAAGAACGCTCAAGATAAGATATGCCATCAGGGTATATATAAGGTACATCAGTAAAATGTCTGGGAGATTTGGTGCCGGTTGCCCGGGCTCAGAACATTGGCCGTAAAAAACGAATTCCGAATAAAACATGAGCACATAACCAGCAGCCAAAAGGCAGATCAGAGAGTTGAGTCTGTTCATTTGATACACTTGTCTTTCACCAACCGCGGGCTTTCGCTTCCGCTTTCAGCGCACGGTAGCCCGGTTTGTCTTTTCCCCCATCCGGGTATGTCCGCAGGCCGAGGGTGCGCAAAAACTCCCCGAAAGCTGGGGTGGAAACCCCGTAGTATCTTTCCAAATTGGAGACAGCACTTGGGGGCAAATCAGTCAGCCAGGAGTAGGATAGGACGGGAATGTGGTCGGCGTGCTGGTCCCAGGCGGCGAAGGTTTCCCGGATGAACGCCGCTTGTTTTTCTGGGCTGCTGTCGTTGGCAGCGCCAGTCGGGTAACCGATCTCTGTGATGTAGATTTTCTTCTGAGGGTAGGTCCGGACCAATTGGTTCAGGTCCTCATGGACCACCTCTGGATCGTGGACTGTGAAATCCCCCGCCAAAGGGTAATAGGTGACCATGACCACATCGCATTCTTGGTTGAGGATCCGGGCGGTCTCCCGCATGGGCCCGGCGAGCCCACCGAACGTGATTTTGGTGCCTACGGGGACCTCAGGCCACAGCCTGCGGGCGTATTGGGATGTTTCCCTGAAGAAGGTCCTGTATGCCTGCCAGGCTTCTTGATCTTCTCCCAGCACGCCGTCGATTTCGTTGCCGATGGCCAGGGATGTCAACTGCAGATCGGGGATCTGGGTCGCGGTGTACTCCAGCAGGCCCTTGAAGCGGGAAATCACCTTCGGGTCGTCCAGGGGCTTACCTTCTAAATCCGGGGGTAAACGGGTTTGCGTGGTGTCCAGAACGCTGATCACCAAAGAGACCGCCAGCTGTTGTGGAGGGTAATACAGGTTGGCGATCTCCAGGTAGTTGGGATCCGGTTGATATACGCCCGGCGTGGTTTCGATCTCATCCCAGAAGACGGATAAGCTCACGGATTCGGCTCCGGCAGCTTTGGATTTCTCCACAGCCTGGTCGTAATCCCCGTTCTCCGCTTCGTTGATATGAATTTCCAGGGTTCGATCCCCTTTGGGCTTGGCGTTTTGGGAGGGGGATGGTGAGGTTTTGAGCCCTGTTGAAGGAGTGGATGTAATTTTCCCGCTTTCCTCGCAGGCGAGGGCGGCCAAGACGCAAAGGATGAGTGGAAAAACCAGGTGTTTATGATTGTTCATGATGGGGGGATCCCTTACTGGTGAAGATCTCTTTGACAGCGATGATGAACATGATGATGCCGAAGAGGATGCCAGCCGCCCAACTGATCAGGGCGATGGCCTGTCCGAGGGGTGGGAGGAGGATTTCCGCCGTCGTCGCCGCGATGGGAAAGACCGGGCTTAACCTGAGCCATGTTTTAGGGGAGAGGGGTTCTATGGTGTGGGAGTTGTAAGGGGGTGATAATACCGGAGTTCGGGTGTAGGTAAGGTAAAGCAGGGCAGCAAGCAGCGCATAGCTAACCCAGATGACCAGGTGCCCTGTTAGATCAGGGAATGACTCCGGGCGGAGGACGAGGCCCAGGCCGAGATACATCAAACCCAGCGGTGCGGCCAGCCATTTGATCTCTTTTTGATTGGGAAGAAGCGCTTCAAAGGTGAAAACATCTCCTTGGGTGGTCTTTCGCCAGAGGAGGATGAGCGCGATCAGGACCCCGGTCGTGGAGAGACCGGAGAGGAGGGAATGGCCCGGAGAAGGGGAGTTCACACTCTGGAAGGTGCCGCCGAAAAGGGCTAGAAGGGTAAATCCTTTCCAGTCGCTGAAGAACCGGGCCAGCGTGGGAGGGAAACATGAGAGAAGGGAGGTGGATCCGGTCAAAATCTGCTCTCCGGCCAGCAAGGGGAGGATGAAGGAAAACCAAGCGTGCCACCAGAAGACGAGCACCAGGGTCTCTATAGGCGCTACCCCGGCGGCGATCCACGCCTCGCCCCACGGTGGATCCCAGAGGACTTTGGTCAGGTAGGCTTCGTAGAGCCCGAAGATCATCCCTGCATAGAGCAGGGCGGGGAAGCTGGGCTTCGTTATTCGGACCACGATCCAGGCCAGGAAAAGGAGATGCAGACCATACAGGGGGACGACCACCAGCATTCCCCAGGGCTTGAAAAAGGGGAACATCTCTGACCCCGACCACACCTCCGCGAAAAAAGTGGACAGCGCCGCCAGGATAGTCCAGAAGAGGGCTTTCTTTTTGAGGGGGATAGCAGATCCAGAGTTCATGTTTTTGGGGGGAGGGCCGGGTGTCCGGTGGTAGCTTCTGGTCTTCGCCGCGGCCCATTCTTTCGTATAGTCTAAACGTTTTTGGGATCGGTTCTGAACAAACCCCTCCCTAAACCGGAGTTTGAGGGTTAAGGCTGCATACAGGATGCTGCTGCAAATCCATAAAATCTCCCGCAGGGGACTCCCCCTTTTAAGGGGGAGGGGAATGTGGGGCGGCGAAGCCGCTTCTCCTGCTGTGCATTCCACTCGAGTCGTAGTATAATTTTTTTGCACTTTTCCAGTCGAATAGGTATGAGGTTGTCGCACCGAAACTCGTGCGACGTAAAACCTCGCGAGTAATGAAGTGCTGGCTGGTCACACGAGGACATAAAGGCCCGGTGACAAAACAGGTCATGCTGACAGCTAAACCAACTTCTCCGCCGGGACGCGGCGGTCAGGCGATAACGTAGCGGGATGCCGCAAGCGTAGCCTGAGAAGCTCCCTGCTTTAGCGGGGAGAGCAGTCACGGAGAGAGATCACGCCTCAGATACTGGCTCGGACTGGGAGAGCTGTCTATTCTGGAAATAGGAGATCACCACTGCGCCAAATCCCCGGAAAGCGAGGTAGGGCAGGATCAAAAACCAGCCTACAAAGGGGGAAAGGCAGGCCAGGAGGAGGATCAATGATCCCCAGATCCACTGTACATGAAGGTTTTTCTCCGGGAGAAAACGCAGACCGACGAGCTGGGACATCCCGGCTAATCCCATGAAAAACCCCAGAGTGTAGACGCCGATCACCGCAAATGCGAGGAGGGACACGACCTTGACCTGATCGCCGAGTGCAAAGAGGCCGAGGGAAAGGGCGGCGAAAAACAAGGTATTGACCGCGCCCAGCCAAAAAGCCCTTTTGGATCGCCCCTCCGCTTTTTCAAGGATGGAGTTCAGACGTTTCGGAAAGAGCAGCTTCAGGATCAAAAAAAGGGCGATGAAGGTACCTGTGGTGAGGATAATGAGGGTGAAAAGTCCAAAAGATTCCATGATAGTTCTCCTAGGTGTGATTTCCATTGGGAACCTGGTTTTTGGATCTGAGAAGGAGGGCATTTCCCAAGATACCTACCAAGGCAGCGAATAGGAAAAGGGACCACAGGGGGGCGAAATGGAGGAAGGGGGAGGGGAGATGGATCCCTGAACGGATGGTAGTTGCGATTTGATCCCTCAAAGCCTGGAGGGAGGTATACCATGCTCCCACCTCCTCCAGCACGAACCCCTGCGTGAAAAGGATCCCTCGACTCCAAGCTGCCACGAGAGTCTTGGTAAAGGGGGATTTGAGCAGCGTGGGGATCGTCAAAGGCAGCAGGGCTGCCGCCAGAGCGGCTTGCAGGGCTGCGATCCAAGGTAAAGCCGGTGCGCTGTCTCGCTCTGACTTAATCTGGTCCAGGATCCGGTTGGATAGGTCTTCCCGTAAAGGAAGCTCAGGGATCTCCTCAAGACGGTGGAACAAACCCTCGAGTTTGTCCAGCGCTTCTCGACATTGGCTGCACGCTGCCAGATGGCGCCCTGCCCGTTCTCGTGCGGCAAGGGAGAGCTCGTTGTCAAGGTAAGCGTGCAGCTCCGTCTCGCTGAGGTGGTCTTTTTCTGAAGATGGGGTGGGAGGTTGTTTATGGTTCATAGGCTGTCAATAATTCAGCTAATTTATTCCTGGCCCGGTAGAGATGGCTGCGCACGGTATTGATGGGGAGATCGAGCTCGTCCGCCATTTCCCTGTAGGATAGGTCCTGAAAATGGCGCAGTTCGATGGCGATCCGGTGGTGGGGCGGAAGTTGCCAAAGTGCATCCAGAATGCTTTCTCGTTTCTCCGTCTTGATCATCTTTTCTTCAGGCGTCTCAAGGGCCCTTTTTTGCGGCTGATCGTGTTCATCAAAGAGCGGCATGCTGGGTGGCGAGGCCTGGTTAAGGTGGTTGTAACACAGGTTGGCTGCCAACGTGCGTATCCAGGGGCCGAAGGGGCGATCCGTGTCGAAGCGTTCCAGGTGATGGTAACCCCGGAGGAAGGCGTCCTGGGTGAGGTCTTCTGCGTCGCGACGGTTTCCCAGGATGCGGTAGCAAACGTTGAAGACCGAGGTTTGGTAGGCTCGCACCAACGCGCCGTAGGCTTCCGGATCACCCTGCAAGGTTTGGACGACGAGATCGCGATCGGACGATTCAGCCATGTCTGTATTGTATTACAGGGAAAAGGGTGAAAAAGTTGCACCCTTGGCTTGGTTTCCCGGGTCTCCTTGTCCCCCTTTTTGGAGGGTGCTATAATTTTGAGTGGACCGCGAACATGCCCCGGTGGCTCAAGTGGATAGAGCAAGGCTCTCCTAAAGCCTAGGTTGTGGGTTCGAATCCCGCCCGGGGCACCTTTCCTTTTCCCGCCAGTTGGCGGGATTTTTGATGTGGATAGCTGCCTAAGCCAGGTGTGTTATGATACGCATTATGTTCAAAGAAATTCGATGGAAGACATTCCCACGGGATTTTTTGGTCGCCCAGGTGGGGTTTATCCTATTTGGATTGGCCATTGCCCTCATCATCAAAGCCAGTCTGGGGACAGGAGCGTGGGGGGTCCTCGTCGTCGCTTTGGCAGAATGCTTGGGATCGTCCCCGGGGATGATGGTCATCCTCACGGGGGTCGTTGCCCTGGGGGTTGCCCTCCTGCTGGGGGAGGAAGCTGGTTGGGGTACGGTGGCCAATATGCTTTTTATCGGTCCTTGGTTGGATTTTTTCTTGCTCTTCATCCCCGTTGTGGAAGACAACCTGCCCCTCCAAGTGGCAATGTTATTGGGCTCCATTGCCATCATTGGTCTAGCCAGCCCGATTTATATTGGGGTGAACGCCGGAGCCGGGCCCCGCGACAGTCTCATGCTGGGCGTGAGCCGCATATGTGGCTGGAGCGTGCGCCTGTCACGAGTGTCGATTGAGTTGGTCATTCTGTCCATCGGCTGGCTGTTGGATGGTCCGGTCGGGGTGGGAACCCTGGTATTTGCCTTGTTGGTCGGACCGTCGGTGCAGCTTGGGTTTCGGCTGCTGCGTGTCCAACCTCACCGCTCGGAGCCTGAACCTGTCGCAGAAATCTGACATCCTTTTTCATAATCCCTTTGCTGTTCCATTCATTCTTCATATTTCCGTGGAGCTAGTGGGGTTGCATTTGACATTCCCGGCGAAGGTATCTATACTCAAATTAATATGAGGGGAGAACCGCTGTGAAAGAATGGCGGGCTGGATGTTCAGGTTCATGCCAGGAGTGATTGTGAGCGAAGAAAAGAAATATACCCTTGAAGAAGCCCATCTTGCCTTTGCCAAGCAGATGAACGGCAGGGTTTGGGAGCTGCTTGGTGCATCACCGCGCAGCGAAGCGGAAGACCTGGAAATGGTCCATGCCGCACATGCTTCCCTTTCTCATTGGTTGCATGTGGGAACCCCTGTTCATCACCAGCGCGGAGAATGGTTGATATCCAGAGTCTACACGGTATTGGGTTATAAAGATGCTGCCCTCCGCCATGCAAAACGATGCTTAGATCTCACAGAGACGCATGAAGAGATAATGGAGGATTTTGACCTCGCTTATGCCTATGAAGGGATGGCACGGGCACTTGCCCTATCAGGCAGCAAGGAAGAAGCTGAAGAATTTAAAGAGAGGGCACAGCAGGCCGGGGAAGAGATTGGGGATCATGAAGACCAGTCCTTGTTTTTCAGTGATTTGGAGGGGGGACCCTGGTATGTCCTGGAATGAATGGTTGATTTCAGAAGCCCTTCCATCCCATTATTATGAAACCCGGCGAGAAAAGGGGGGTTCAGAAAAAGAGGGAAAAATCATATGGCTGTCCGAAAAGCTGATCCATCTGATGCGTGGGGAATCGCCGGGATCCACGTCGCCTGCTGGCAGGCGGCGTACCGGGGCATTCTTCCGGATAACACGTTAGATACCCTCTCTGCTGACCGGGTTGAAGAAGCCTGGAAGAAAAGGTTGCATGAGGGGGGCGATCATGTCCTGGTCTATGACAGGGAGGGACGTATCCTCGGATTTACATCCTTCGGCGCCAGTCGGGATGAAGATGAGGACCCATCGCTGGTGGGGGAGATATACCAGCTGTATCTGGATCCTGGTGAATGGCGAAAAGGAATTGGGTCCACTTTAACCGCGGCGGTGCTGGAAGCCTTGCGTAAGAAAGGGTTTTCGGAGGTCACTCTTTGGGTCTTGAAAGAAAACAAGCGAGGACGGGGGTTTTATGAAGCGCTGGGATTCGAGTCCGATGGAGCCGAGAAGGTGGAAACACGGAGGGACGGGACAGTTATGAACGAGATACGCTATCGTTTGAACCTGGCGCTGTGAGGATCGGATATAAAGCGCTATAAAGAGGGGTGAATCCCCTCAGAAACCGCTTTGAAATTTTCTTTTCAGGAAGTATTTCCTTTGCAATAATCCTTAGCATGGGGCATAATAGAAAAGGTCATTTTATGTATCAGATTGGATAATGGTTTTGTTAAGCAGGGCTTGGGAGATCAAACATATTCCAGAGGAGGATTCCATGAAACGAGGATTGCGGCTAGGATTATTTTACTTTCTGATCATCTTTTTAATGCTCTTCTCCACCGCCTGTGGACCTCAGAAGCCCAGTCAGGATACGGAGACACCCATACCACCTACGGAGACCCCGACACCGACACCGACAAAAACACCCACACCGACGCCCACGGTTATCGCGGGGGGAGACAGTCCAGCCACAGCTCTCCCTGAGGGAGAGGGATTTGCATTTGAGTTTACAAATGACGTCTCCAGTGGTTTAGCGAGTTTGCATGCCTACGCCAGCACTTGTTCTGGGATTCGTGGTCCCTGGAATGGGACGTTTGATGTGGAGCTCAACTATGGTGACATCAACATCGCTGGTATGGGGACCTTTACTTTTACATTGGATGAAAACCTTTCCGCGGAGGGGAAGGCGCCCTTCAAGGGATCAGGGACAGGCGGGGAGTCATGTGTGATCACGGATGTGACGGATCCATTGAGCTACGAAATAACCTTCAGCCCGGATGGCAGCACAGCGCAAATCGTCATGGGGAGCAAGGGTGCGGGATCGCTCACAGCGGTGTGTCCAGATTCAGATCCCATCACCATCCCCTTTGCCATCGCTTGGGGCCCCTACCCACTTGAAGTGCCAGTGACCAGATATGAGGACTGCCCCTAAGCCTGGATCTATCCAGATCACTTTTCATCTTGGAGCACATACACTCTGACCAAACATCCATCCCCTAAATAGAATATCCGTCCGCTGCCTATGCTAAACCCTTAGGATGGTGGTTTGCAAAGGCGGTGGAACAAATGGATGACCTGCCAATAGTGATTCGTGATATCATCCGTTATTTGTAACCCCCTTTGAGTGACATCCTTGAAGGGGTTGGTTTATGCGCCAGAGGTGTTCCTCAGAAGGTTCGGATGCTACAATGGTTCTCTGATGATGAACATCACACCAAACACCACGCATTCTGCACTGGTGGAAGGGGAAGAAATATGGCAGGATATCATCGGTATGATCAGGATCATGGGATTGCAATTGTTTACAAGACCGAAATGAAGTTTAACGGCTTGACAGTAAGAAATCAAAGGAGAAGATGCTATGGGACAATTGACGGAGATTCGCTGGCACGGGCGCGGTGGACAGGGGGTGGTCACCGCCGGGAAGCTTTTGGCTGAAGCTGCTTTAGGCACAGAACAATATTTCCAGGCTTTCCCGGATTACGGCCCGGAGCGCATGGGCGCTCCCATCCGTGCCTTCACACGTCTCAGCGATCAACCCATCACCATTCACTCTCAAGTGGAAACCCCTGATGTGGTGCTGGTGCTCGATCCCACATTACTGAGCAGCGTACCGGTAGCGGAAGGTCTGGTGGAGGACGGTGTTTTAGTGGTCAACACAGCTTTAAGCCCGGAAGAAGTCCGGGAAGCTACCGGATTTAAGACGGGGAAAGTTTTTACAGTGGATGCCAGCCACATCGCCATCGAGGAGATGGGCCGTGAGATCACCAACACCCCGATGTTGGGGGCGCTGGTCAAGGCCACAGGCTTAATAAGCCTGGATGCCTTGATAGAAGAGCTCCAGGCCTGGTTCGAAAAGAAGATCTCTGAGAAAGCGATAGAAGCCAATATCAGGGCTATGAAACGGTCAGCTGAGGAAGTAGTGGAAGGGTGAGTATCACGTATTACTGAAAGAGTGGTTTTTGAAAAGAAGACAATGTTAAACGTATATCTGATGCAGGGTTCAAACGACAAGGAGTAAGTGTTCCATGACACAAATGAAAGGATGGAAAGAGATTCCCATTGGGGGGATGATCTTAGAAGCGGGAAACTCCGAAGAATATAACACAGGTGACTGGCGGGCATTTCGACCGGTCTTTGGTGAAGCTGATTGCACGAATTGCATGTTGTGCTGGCTGAACTGCCCCGATTCCAGCATTTTGGTGGATGCCGAGAATGAGGAGATGATCGGGTTCGACCTCAAACATTGCAAAGGGTGCGGCATCTGCGCTGCGGTTTGCCCGGTCAATGCCGGGGTGATCCGGAGGGCAGATGGGGAAGTGGCGAAGGACGATCCTCGCCTGTGCATTCGCATGGTGGAAGAAGGGAAATTCCAGGAGGTGGGAGATGAGTAAATTTGAAGCGCTGACTGGAAACGCGGCTGTTTCAAATGCGATGCGGCAGATCAACCCTGACGTGGTCGCTGCTTACCCGATCACGCCTCAGACAGATACGGTGCAGACCTTCTCGGAGTTCGTCGCTGATGGCTTGGTGGATACGGAGTTTGTGACGGTGGAAAGCGAACACAGCGCGATGAGCGCCTGTGTGGGCGCCTCCTCCGCCGGGGCCCGGGTGATGACCGCGACCTCTGCCAATGGTTTGGCGTTGATGTGGGAGATCGTGTATATCGCGGCCTCCAACCGCTGCCCGATCGTGATGAGCCTGGTCAACCGCGCACTCTCGGCGCCCATCAACATCCACTGCGATCACTCCGATGTGATGGGCATCCGGGACAGCGGCTGGATCATCTTGATGTCCGAGAACGGGCAGGAAGCCTACGATAACATCATCCAGGCCATCCGGATTGGCGAGCATCCCGATGTGCTGCTGCCGGTGGCCGTTTGCCAGGATGGTTTCATCACCAGCCATTCCCTGGAGCGGGTGGAGCTTTTTGATGATCAAGAGGTGCAGGACTTCATCGGCACCCGCGAATCCGAGTGGCCGCTGCTTGATGTCGATGATCCCAAGACATTCGGCCCGCTGGATTTTTACGACTATTATTACGAACACAAACGCCAGCAAGTGGAAGCCATGGAGAACGCTCAAGGCGTGATCCGGGAGGTCACGCAGGAATTCAACGAGCGGTTTGGCCGAAACTATGGTTTGTTTGAAGGATACCGGCTGGAGGATGCGGAAGTGGCGGTGATCGCTGCCAATTCCACAGCGGGGACAGCGAAGACCGCGGTCGATAACCTGCGAGATGAAGGCCTGAAAGCTGGCTTGATCAAACTGCGGGTTTTCCGTCCCTTCCCGGGGCAGGAGCTGGCTGCGGCCTTGCGCGATGTAAATGCAGTTGCTGTCATGGATCGAGCCATTTCCTTTGGCGCGATGGACAACGCTGGGCCCCTTTTCTCAGAGGTGGTCTCGGCGCTGGTGCTGAATGATGTGCATGTGCCTGTCGCCGACTATGTTTATGGTCTGGGAGGTCGGGATATTCGCCCTGATGAGATCGAGAGTGTCTACCGTGAATTGTTCGATATAGCGGAAAGCGGCGAAGTGAAGCTCAGGGTCCAGTTCCTGGGCGTGCGAGAGTAAGGAGTAAATTATGGTAACGAAATTAGCACCCAAAGAGCTAGCGAAGAAAGAAGAACGCCTCGCCCCCGGGCACCGGTTGTGCGCGGGATGCGGCGCGGCGATCATCGTCCGCCAGATGCTGGCGGCCATTGACGAACCGGTCGTGCTTGCCAACGCCACAGGTTGTTTGGAGGTGGCGACCACCATTTATCCATATTCCTCGTGGCGTGTGCCCTGGATCCATAATGCCTTCGAGAACGCGGCCTCGACGATCAGCGGGGTGGAAGCGGCTTACCGCAGCCTGGTCCGGCAAGGAAAAATCGAGGATCAGGATGTCAAATTCATCGCCTACGGCGGGGATGGGGGGACCTATGACATCGGCATCCAGGCCCTCTCGGGCGCGGTGGAGCGCGGGCACCAATTCCTCTACGTTTGCTACGACAACGGCGCTTATATGAACACCGGGATCCAGCGCTCCAGCGCCACGCCCTTTGGCGCGCATACGACCACATCCCCCGCGGGAAAGGTCATCCCTGGAAAAAAGCAGTTCCGCAAGGACCTGACCAAGATCATGGCAGCCCATGACATCCCTTATGTAGCCCAGGCCGCTCCCAGCAAATGGCGCGACCTGATGCAGAAGACGCGCAAAGCGGTCCACTGCGGAGGGCCTGCGTTCATGAACGTGCTCTCCTCCTGCAACCGAGGTTGGCGGCACGAAACGGACGAGACCATCGAGGTCACCCAATTGGCGGTGGATTCCTGTTACTGGCCGCTTTATGAAGTGGAAAACGGGGAGTGGAACCTGACCTATAAACCGCGCAAGAAGGTCCCCGTGGAGAAATGGCTCGAGCGCCAGGGCCGGTTCAGCCACCTCTTTAAGGATGAGAACCGGCACATGATCGATGAGTTGCAAGCAGAAGTCGACCGCCGCTGGGAGGAACTCTTGGAGCGCTGCGGCGAGACGTAAAGGTCGATTTAACTTAGAATCTAATCGCCCTGCAGTCCCAGAAAGACTGCGGGGCGATTTTCTATCTCAGCATGGATGGTGGGTGAGTCGCGCGATCTGGATCTGTTGGTGATCTCTGGGATAGCAAGACTTCTCTGAAGAGGATAGCGGGTTTTATGCGGAGGGATCCTTTTAATTCGCCAACCTTTTCTGAAATTCTTTTTTAGCTTCCTTGTATCCTACATTAATGAGCGCCGGTGTTTGTTGGGTGCTGATGAGGTTAAAGGATGCCAGGTCGGGTTGAATGAGTAGATGGGCTTTTTTTGTGTGTAATTTTGTGGCTGCTTCAATGGAGAAATAAAAGGACCGCAAAAGGACATCGATGATGTTTTCGGGTTTCTCGCGAGCAGATCCTGTGCCCAGCGCAACGCCGATGAGATATTCAGCCCCCATCTCTTGTAAAGGGGAAATGGGGACGTTTTCGACGATCCCTCCATCGACCAGGATTTTATTATTGACTTCGATGGGGTTGAACAAACCAGGGACACAAGTGCTGGCCATGACGGCTCTGGATACACTGCCTTCCTGCAGGATTACTTTCTCCCCGTTATAAATATCTGTGGCGATCATGGCGAGGGGGATATCAGCCTGAACAAAGGTTGCCTCTCCGATGTTCTTGGTAATCAATTCGCCTATTTTGTCATTGGAGAGAATGCCAAATTGGGATAATGACAGCTCTGAGGCGTTGAGCCAGTTTAGATCCTCGGTGATCGTTTCGATAGCTTGCCAGTTATATCCAAAGGCATATAAAGCTGAAATGAGTGCGCCAATGCTTGTCCCTGCGATGTAATGAATGGGGATATCTAGTTCTTCAACCGCTTTCAGGACACCGATGTGGGCAGCCCCCAACACACCTCCGCCCCCTAATGCCAATCCCACCTTTGTATCTTTCCCGATGGTTTCCATCGCTCTTACACCTCCCTCCCTGTCAATTGAACTCAGCCCAATCAGGTGCCCGCAGTACTCTATAGTTGGGGTCCCTGTCCGTGCCAAATCAGGTTGACCTGCCCCGCACACGGGTCATTTAAAGATATGACATACATAATCAATACTACTACAGACGGGGGGTACACGGGGTGCATTTCCAAAACTTTTTTTGAGAAGCTGATAGAGTGATGGATAGACCGCATTTATCACCTTCAGATTCGTCCCGTTTATGGGAAAGTGCCTAAATTGGTATCTAAGTTTCTAGGGCCTGACCAACCATCAGGTTGGGAGGTCTTCCTGTTCTGGTTAAGTTTTTGTTTCGGGCAGCGAAGGTCCTTTGAAGAGAAGATGCTACAATGGTAGGCACTCGTGGGAGTGGCACTTTCAAACCCAATATTCGGGATGACATGCCAACCCTTTTCCCAAAAGAGGATGATGAATGGATCATCAAAAAATATAATATTTGTTGAGCTGGAGGGTTTTTGTGATCATGATGGAGTATGTAGAAGTGTTCGGGGAGCGAGTCCCCAAAATCGGTCTGGGGACCTGGCAAATGCGCGGTTCTCGCTGCCAGCGGAGTGTGCTCAGTGCCCTTGATATGGGCTACAGGCATATTGACACCGCGGAGTTTTATAACAATGAAGAGGAGGTCGGGCGGGCGATTGTGGAATCGGGCGTGGACCGGGAGGACATTTTTTTGACCACAAAGGCGTGGAGTAACCATCTTAGAAAGGAGGCCATCCAGATCGCTTGTGAAGACAGCCTCCGGCGACTGGGTGTGGAGTACATCGACCTCTACTTGGTCCATCGGCCGAACGATTCCGTGCCCTTGGAGGAAACCATCGCCGGGTTGGAGGCGCTGATCGAGTCTGGGAAAATCCGGGCTATGGGGGTGAGTAATTTCTCTGTATCCCGGTTGGATCAGGCCAGGTCGATCGCTTCGGATCCCGTCTTCACGAATCAGGTGGAATACCATCCCTTTTATGATCAGAGCGAGCTGCTGGCATATTGCCAGACACACGGGCTGGCGCTCACAGCTTACAGCCCTTTGGATCGGGGACGGGTGATGCGGGACCGCACCCTGCGAAACATCGGGGAGCGGTATGGTAAAAGCCCGGCTCAGGTAACGCTGCGCTGGCTGATCCAGCAGGAGAGTGTGATCACCATCCCCAAAGCTTCTTCATCATCCCACCAGCG
>JAWLER010000018.1:34166-41586 GCA_041686005.1 Anaerolineales bacterium
TAGAGCTGTTGCGGGTTTATGAAGGGGAGGGGTTTGGATACACGATCGCTGTCTTCCATTACCGCAGTAAAAGGGAAGGAGGAGGCTGGGATATCCTGGATTCTTATTTCACGCTTTTCTTCGAAAGGGAAGATGGGGATTGGAAGGTGATTGCGGATGTGTGTACACCCATAAGCCACCACAGCACTTCTGCTGACCAGGATGTGAAATATACCCCCCAGCAAACATATCTGTTTGATCTGTTCGAGAGCAGGAGGACCGTCCGGAAGTTCGAGGCATCGCCTATACCTCGCGACCACCTGTGGAAGATCCTCGATGCGGCCCGCAGGGCACCCACCGCTGGAAATCAGCAGCCCTGGACATTTCTCGTCATCCAGGACAGAGAGAAAATCCATCTCTTACAAGAAAAAACCCTGGCGTGGGTTGTGGATTCTTATCGTGAGAACCGGGACCCCGATCATGATGAGCTTCATGCTTTCCGGGACCGGATGGAGCAGGTGTTCTCGGACATCTTCTCTGCTCCCTTGTATGTGGCTGTTTTGGTTGATTCGAAAGAAAAACATCCTGAGTATGTTCTCTACGATGGGACATTGGCTGCGGGGTATCTGATGATCGCCGCTAGAAGTTTAGGTTACGGGACGGGGTTTTATACGACCTACTTTCCGGAAGAGAAGATCAAGGATTTTTTCAATATCCCGCACCAATATCAATTGGTATGTTTCACACCCCTTGGCATCCCAGAAACGTGGCCAGTTTCCCCTCAAAAGAAAGATCTGGAGGAATTGGTCGTCTTTGATTCTTTTGATGATTGAGTGATGGGTTATAGGTTGTCTTCCGACGCCGTAGGGTCGGTAGATTGTCAGGATATCAATTAATTTTTTCTGGACTCTATCCAGCAGAGATGTGAAAAGGTTTCAGGGGGGTTGACACCTATGTCAGGATGTGAAAAGCACGCTCCATTTAACTTCGACTGAACATTTCCCCTGGCGGTCATGTCGGAAAGCTTCGATCGGTTGTTCGGTAAATAGGGAAGAAGGGAGGTTTGGTGTATATTAGGGACTATGGCTGCTTTCTTCTGGTTGCAACGCCTGCCAGGAGGGGCGAGGTTGCTTTTCTAGGCATTTTAGGAGGGACCTCTGCATGCATATAGTTCACCTATCTGATCTCCACATCGGCAAATCGGATAACGAGCAAAAAGTAGATCAGATCACAACCTGGCTGGTTGACCATCCATCCATCTCCAACCAAGATGTCATCCTCATCACAGGAGATGTGGTGGATGATGGGTTGTTGTGGCAGTATGAAATCGCCAAAGGATATGTGGAGCGACTGCGGGAGGCGGGGTTCTGCGTTTTATGTGTCCCTGGCAATCACGATTACGGCCCTTTTGGGATCACAGAAAGTCGGAGAAGTGTACGCTATTTCAGAGAATATCTGTCAGGGGATGTTGTGTACCCCCATTTGGAGGTCATTTCAGGCCAGGCGTTCATCCTTCTGGATTCCATGGAGCAGGAAATGGAGGATATTGAATTCTGGGGTGCACAAGGCGAGTTGGGGGAGGATCAGCTTGCTCGCTTGGATCAGACATTAAAAAACGTGGAAGATGACCCGGGGGTGGAAAATATCATCCTCGCTCTCCATCACCATCCTTTTCAAACCGAGTTTTCCAGTCAGCTGAGAGATGCAGATGCGTTTCTGGAAGTCATCAGCGGGGATGGTAAAGGGACATCTCGTGTGGATTGTTTGCTGTTCGGACACAAGCATGTTGAACTGCGTTTTAACAGGCCACCGGAGGACAAAGAATCCCAATTGGGGATCGATCTGATCTACAATGGGGGCTCGACAGTAGAAAGGAATCAAGAAGGGGATATGATTGTGCCTGTGATCGATATTCGTGAAATGGAGATCCGGAGATATAAGGTGCGGTGAGGGGTGCCTGCTGAGAGCAGCTTGGATGGGCAAACCTTGGTGATATGCAATTGAGGACAGACATCCCATTAAAGATATATACTACTGTTTATAAATCTCTGGAATCGTTTTATCGATAAAGGAAATGAGACATGGCATGGATCAGAAACATATTCTGGCATAAAGAACAAGGGCGCCCCCGAACCTTTTGGCGGCTGGTGGGGCAGCTTCTGATCCTCATTCCCGTTCTGATATGCTTTGAAATCGCTTTTGGCATATGCGCTTTTGGGTTTCTGGCCACGCAAGGAGGCATCACGCCGGCGGAGATGTCCGACCCTTCCTCGGTTCAGGCTTATCTCATGAATGATCCGATTATGCTCATCCTCACCTATTTGGGGCTGGCCCCCTCCGTGGCGATCAGTGTCTGGCTGGCGGGTCGTATGCTCGACCGCAGACCTTTTGCTGACTTCGGGTTCCGTTTCAATAAAGATTGGGGGGTGGATTTTGGGTTTGGGCTTTTTTTGGGCGGCTTCTTGATGGCGGTAACTTTCTTGGTGGAATGGGCGGCGGGTTGGGTCACTGTGACGGGGACATTTGTGACTCAATATCCAAATCTTGGATTTGGGCCGGCTTTACTCATCCCTTTGCTGGCCTTTGTATTGGTCGGTTTCTACGAGGAATTATTCAGCCGCGGATATCATTTGACAAACCTGGCTGAAGGGCTTAACCATCGGTGGATTGGACCCCGGGGAGCGATCCTCCTCGCCACCACGCTATCTTCCTTAATTTTCGGTGTGCTGCACGCCACCAATCCGAATGCCACGCTTTTCAGCACCCTGAATATATGTGTGGCGGGTTTCATGCTGGCAGCGGGTTATGTTTGTACCGGAGAATTAGCCATCCCTATGGGCATACACATCACCTGGAACTTCTTCCAGGGGAACGTGTTTGGTTTCCCTGTCAGCGGGGCGAATTTCCGCTCGGCGACATTCATCGCTATCCAGCAACAAGGGCCGGCGTTGTGGACAGGAGGGGCTTTCGGTCCGGAAGGAGGGCTGCTGGGCTTAGGTGTGATGGTATGGGGGGTGCTGCTCGTTATACTTTGGGTGCGGTGGAGGCAAGGGGAAGTGAAGTTCCATCTCCCTTTGGCTCATCCGCCGCGCAAACCGCAGGAAGGGGGCACAGAAGATCATGCCTGATCCGGATCGGTTCCCTGACATAAAACTTGTCCCCGCAGCGCGGTCGGAAATGAAGGTCATGGAGCGCCTTTTTCAATTTTACCTGTATGATTTCAGTCAATTTGTGGATCTCGAAATCGACCAGCAAGGCTGTTTTGAGTATCCCTCCCTCGACGTGTATTGGCAGGAACCCGATCGGTTTCCTTACTTTATCGAGGTGGAGGGAAAACGGGCTGGTTTTGTGTTGATTAAAAAGGGGACGGGACTGGATGAAGATCGGGAGAGTTACGATGTCGCCGAATTTTTTGTGCTCCGAGGCTACCGCCGGCAGAGGGTGGGCGCGCGGAGCGCCCATAGGATATGGGATCGCTTTCCCGGGAGATGGGTCGTCCGAGTCATGCTGGTCAACCAGCACGCTGTGGAATTCTGGAAAAAGACTATAAGGGAATACACCGGGGGAGAGTACCAAAAGTGGAAAATCACCCGGGATGGATACACCTGGATTGTATTCCGATTCTCCAGTCCGGGCGTTCAAAGCGCATGAGAATGTTTAAAAAGATGGCAGCCGTGTTTAAGTGATTTGGGTGACGTGCGCCCCTGCTGCCTGATCTCGCGTCGGGCGATCTTTTCCATGAGACCTTTTTTCATAGAGGGAGAAAGGATGTATTGTGTGTTGTTTGATCAGAGGGTGGATTGGCTGATAACCCAGTATAATTTATTCATGGTACATGAACGGGACTTTTGTGGATTCATACGTAAAAATTTATTAAAGGTTGTCTTATGACAGAGATCAGTCTTTGGACCATATTTCTAGCAGCAGGGTTGACAGCTGTAGCGACTGGGTTGGGTGCTGTTCCTTTCTTTTTCATCAAACGCATCAGTCGGAAGTGGTTGAGTGTTTTTAACGCAGCTGCAGGGGGGCTGATGTTGGGAGCCAGTCACAGCCTGATCCAGGAGGGGACGAGGATTGAGCCGGGGCGGACATTTATCGGTATTTTCTTAGGCTTGGGTTTGATCGTCTTGGCGAATCATCTCATCAACCGGCAAGGGGATGTGGACGTCGCGGATCTGGCTGGGGCAGATGCCCGGAAGGCGCTGCTCATACTGGGCGTGATGACTGCTCATTCCTTTGCAGAAGGGATCGGGGTGGGTGTTTCTTATGGCGACAGCGATAAATTAGGCATTTTCGTCACCGCAGCGATCGCTGTTCACAACATCCCGGAAGGATTGGCCATCAGTTTGGTGCTCATCCCCCGAGGCACGCCTGTCTGGAAAGCCTCGGGTTGGAGCATCTTCACGAGTTTGCCCCAACCTTTGATGGCCATCCCGGCATTTTTATTTGTGCTTGTCTTTGAACCGTTCCTGCCTGTCGGGTTGGGATTGGCGGCGGGGGCGATGATCTGGATGGTTTTTGCAGAGTTGCTTCCTGATGCGCTGGAAGACGTTTCCGGGGCAGCCGTGGGCATTGCTGTCACGGTAGCCTTTGCCGCCTTATTGGCTTTTCAGGAATTTGTGCTTAAGTTGTGATGAACATTTTCTTACAGCCAAGGTTGTGACGGGAATATACCCCGTCCCGTTATGGGTGCTTCGGGGAATCATATGAGATCATTAACGATTAAATATGTACCTGAACCAATCCGTATCAGTGTTTTTTACCAATGGGAGATGTGACCATGAAAACGATTCAATGGATTTGGCGAGTTGCGGTTATATTGGTTCTGGTGGTTTTAGGCGTGTTGCTGGTTGATACCGTTCGAAACACCCTCGACGCGCAACTGGACACGGTGCGTAACGCTCAGAATAAACTGTCCACACAAATTGCTGTTGTCCTTCATCCCACGCCCACGATCCTCCCGGATCCAGTGACCGTGATCCATGAGGTGCGTTCTTTAGCCCGCTTGGAAACCATGAAATACAGTATGGAAAAAATCATCACAGCTGAAACCAGGCAGGGAGCCTTTGAGTGGTTACTGGGGGATAAACTGATTTTCGTCGCCCATGGTGAGGTGATCGCCGGGGTGGATTTAAATAAATTAACCGGGGATGATTTGAAGGTGGAAAATGGGGTTCTGTATGTCACCCTCCCAGATTCGGAAATATTCACGACTGCCATTGATAATGAAAAGTCCTATGTCTATGACCGGGATACCGGTCTTTTCACAAAGGGAGAGGTGAATCTGGAAACGGAAGCCCGTCGGGCGGCGGAACGCGAAATTAGAGAGGGGGCGATAGAGGATGGCATTTTGGAGCTGGCCGCGCAAAACGCGGAGAGCTTCTTGGACCGCCTTTTCCGGGATTTGGGTTTCCCTGAGGTGATCTTTCAATAGTTAATGTACATTCGCCCCTGGATGATTCCTTATGGTAACTAAGCCGAGGGATGAATCGATTGGGTTAAGGGGTGATGGTAATCCGCGCCTTTTGAAAAAAGGGATGGACTACAGCATGGAGAAACGATATCAAAAGCGCACCCAGTGGTCTTATTATGCCATTTTCATGCTCCTGGGTCTGGCTGGGGCTGCTCTGGGACCTTCCTTACCGTCTTTAGCGGGAGGCACGGATAGCACCCTGACCGAGATCGGCAATATCTTCCCCTTCCGGGCAGGGGCTTATTTGCTTGGTTCCTGGATTGTCGGTCACCTGTACGACCGTTTCCCGGGAAATTTGGTGTTAAAGGTGAGTTTGTTATTGATGGGAGTTGCGTTATTTTTCGTGCCCCTGATGACGCGTCTCGTCGGATTGGTGATCGTCTTGATCATCATGGGCTTGGGGATTGGGGCGTTAGATGTGGGTGGGAACACACTCTTATTATGGGCCATGTCCGACCATCCCCAATCCGCCATGAATGCCCTCCATTTCTTTTATGGTCTGGGATCTTTTCTCTCTCCTCTTATCCTGGCAGCTGCTCTTCAATTCCGGGGAGGGATCCAGCTCGGGTATTGGTTTTATGGTGCGCTGACCCTACCCGTATTTTTGGTGATGCTGCCTTTGCCCAGCCCACATCCCCCTGCTGGTGCCGGGGAGGGCCTAAATAAGGCGTCCGTCTTCCAAGCGGACTTTAAATATCCTTTGTTATTAATCGCTATCTTTTATTTTCTGTACGTGGGTGTGGAAGTTGGGTTTGGGGGTTGGATATACACGTATGCTTTACAAACCAACCTAGCTACGGAAACCACCGCGGCGTTGTTGACATCGATCTTTTGGGGCGCTTTCACCCTCTCACGTTTATTCAGCATCCCCCTGGCTGCGAGACTTAAACCGAAATCTGTTCTTGGGCTGGATTTAATGGGAGCCCTGGTCAGTTTGTCTCTGATCTTGCTCTGGCCATCTTCGAAATTCGCCTTGTGGGCAGGGGCTGTTGGATTGGGATTCGCCATCGCCTCCGTCTTTCCCACCATGCTTACTTTTGCCAACCGACATCTTCATCTCAAAGGGAAGGAGACCAGCTGGTTGTTTGTCAGCGCTGGGTTAGGGGCCATGTTCACCCCGTGGTTTATGAGCAGGTTTGTAGCCGGGACGTTCCCGCTGATGATCATCATCATCCTGCTCGCTGCCCTTGTCTTGGCTTGTTTTCTGTATGGTGCTCTCCTGTTATGGAGCCGTAAAGAGAAGGGGACCCAGGAATAGGGGGTGGGGATCATGGATTTGACCTGGTACATAATAAAAAAGTTATTGTACAATAGGGTTGCGGATACATTATGATTCAAACCCGCGTTGAATCTCAGACTCTATGATGATGGATCTCCACATTCGTGAAGCCTGATATGCCCTGCGAGCCCTATGGTTACTGAAGATCCAGTTGAAGTAAGAGAGGTAGCATTTCGCTATCGGGATAGAGAGGAAGAAGCGATCCGCCAGATCTCATTTTCTGTGGAGGAAGGTGAGATCTTTCTCATCGCAGGGGCGAGCGGTTGTGGGAAAACCACGCTGATCCGGGCTATCAATGGCTTGATACCGAGGAGTTATAAGGGGGAGTTGTCCGGGGAAATCCTCCTATATGGCGAAAACCCCCAAGACTGGCCGCTTTCTAAAATTTCTCAACGCGTCGCCACCGTCCTCCAGGATCCAGAACGGCAAATTTTAGGGACGAAAGTCCTCAATGAAGTGGCTTTCGGCCTGGAAAATTTGGGCTTGCCACGGGAGGAAATTTATACCCGTGTGGATCGAGCTTTGGAGCAGTTGGGTATTTTCCATCTCCGGGATCGGGAGACGTTCAACCTCTCAGGGGGAGAAAAGCAGAAAATAGCGTTGGCAGGTGTGTTGGCCATGGAACCAAGTATTTTGTTACTAGACGAACCCTTGGCCAGCCTTGACCCTGTCAGCGCTCAGGATACGCT
>JAWLER010000058.1:0-10249 GCA_041686005.1 Anaerolineales bacterium
ATCAGCTGCTTTTCTTCAGCCAACAGTTCGTGATGACCATCCTCGCCCCTTTGCTGCTGCTGATGACTTTGGCCCAAACCTGGGGCTTTTTAAAGGATCTACAAAAAGGATAGCCTTATCTGGTGTTTGCCAATCATTCGTACATGGAGGGAAAATGGGTGACAAAAAATCGAAAGTCCCCTCTTCTATCTTGCGTTATATCACTATTGGGTTAATGAGCCTGACGGCAGCCTTCACCTTGCTGAGCGGGGTGGGCACGACATGTGTAGCACTGGCGGCAGAGAAATTTGGATCCATGAGCGTGCTTGCCCCCTATAAATGGCTGTACATGATCTTCGTCCTCCTCACCCTGGTCGTCGGCATCCTGGGCGTCCGCTCCTCCATCATGCTCATCAAAGGTCGTCCGTCTGCCTACCGCTCCAGCTTGTTGGCTTTGATTTTAGGCATCCTCGTAGGAGGAGCGCACATCATCGCATCCCGACGACTGAGGGGGTCCTCGATGCCCGTGGATGCGGTCGTTTACACAACACTGATCACGCTGATCGTTTTCCTGTTTCTCCGCATACCAAAAATTCGCAACCGGGTCAATCTGGAAGACAACAACCAGAAACATTCTGACATGGCAGGGGGAATATCGGCGTTCGTCGTCAGCGGGTTCATCCTCAGCATCCAGTATTGGATGACCCCCTCCCACACCATCCAGGGTACCAATTATGCAAATGCTTTCCAAACCAGCCTGATGGGTATTGGAATTGGATTAGGGTTGTGCGGTATGGTTTTGATCGTAAGGGCAGCCCTCTCACCCCCACCTTATCTAAAAGATATCTCCGTTTCAAAATAGACAAGGCCGGACATGTTCGGGTCGTGCGCTGGTACTTCAGATCGGCTATCCTCTCAATCTCTTCCCGCGCCATGTAAATATCTCCGGATTGTAACAAAGCAAGACCCCGGATCTGTTAGAATGATCCCACCTACCAGCTCCTCAGGTTCTTTCCATCGACGTGATCGTTTCGACAACTTTCCAATGCGCCGATCACCAGGCAAAAGAGGGCTGATGTCTTACAAAAAGTAAGAGACAAAGGATATCAACCATGGAATATGCCATCCAGATAGAGGATTTAACCAAATACTACGGGGATTTGTTGGCCGTGGACCATATCAACTTCCAGGTTAAACAGGGAGAGGTTTTTGGATTTCTGGGCCCCAACGGAGCGGGCAAGACCACCACACAACGGATGCTGACCACCCTTCTGGAGCCCACGGAAGGCCGGATCCGGATCCAGGGCCACGACCTGGCTCACGACCCCACACCGATTAAAAAGCAAATGGGATTGGTACCGGAGGAATCCCACGTTTACACTGAACTCACCGCCTGGGGCAATTTGATGTTCACCGCCAAGCTTTACCGCGTACCCCACGGCGATCGGGAGACGCGCGCCAGAGAATTATTGGAGACCTTCGGATTGTGGGAAAAGCGGGATGTGAAAGTGGAGGAGTTTTCCAAAGGGATGCGCCGGCGCTTGAGCATCGCCATGGCCATCATCCACAAGCCCTCCCTCCTCTTCCTGGACGAGCCCACGCCGGGGTTGGACGCCCAGAGCGCGCGGGCCATCCGGACCATGATCCGCGACCTGAACGAGGCAGGCACGACCATCTTTCTGACCACGCATCAGATTGAGGAAGCCAACCAGCTTTGCGACCGGGTGGCGATCATCGATCATGGACAGATCGCCGCCATCGACACGCCAGAACGATTGAAGGCTGCCTTCCGAAAAGTGCAATCGGTGGAAGTGGCTTTGGGGAAAGATGAAGATTATGAGGAAGGGTTAAAAACCCTGCCGACCGTGAGTCAGGCGGTCAAAATAGGGGATAAATGGCGCTTGTACACGGAACAACCCTCCCAACTGCTGCCGCAAATTATCGATTTCTCCCGCAAGCATGATCTGGAAGTGGTCAGCCTGTGCACGCTGGGCCCCAGTCTGGAGGATGTCTTCCTGCAGATCACGGGTCAGGAGATCGGCGCAGTGCGCCATGAGGGAGAACGCACCCAGAGTAAAAACGGGAGAGGAGGATGACGATGAACGGTGCATGGACCAAACGCCTAGGAGATGAAATCAGCCAAGCCTGGACGGTGGCGGTCAAAGACGTCCGCGTTTACTACCTCACACCCCCCATGATCATGTTTGGGCTGCTGCTGCCCTTCTTTCTCTTCTTCTCTTTTTCCATCAAGCGGAGTATCGGCATGGAAGTGGGGTTGGCGCGGCTTCTGGCGCTGACCACCTTCTTCACCGCCTCCTCGGCCGGACCGGTGATCATCCCCCTGGAGCGGCGGATGGGGACCTACGACCGGCTCCTGACCGCACCGATGCATCTGGTGACGCTGCTCTTAGGGAAAACCTTGGTGGGCGCTTTCTTTGCCGTATCGGTCTCGGTGATCCCCCTCCTGGCCGGCGTACTGGGATTGGGCGTAAAGTTGGCCGATATCCCCTTATTGCTCATCAGTGTGCCTCTTGCCAGCCTTGCCTTCTCCGCCTTCGGCCTGGTTTTCGCCTCCATCCCCACCCGCTCGGTGGGCAACATCATGATGCCCAGCACGCTGGTGCGCTGGCCGCTGATGTTCATCAGCGGGATCTTCATCCCCCTGGAGGAGATGGCGCCCTGGTCCCGGGCTCTGGCTTACATTTCACCCCTGACCTATGCCCAAGACCTCATGAACCACGCTGTGTTGGGAAAGGGATATCTCAACCCCTGGCTTGATCTGACGGTATTGCCCCTGCTGCTGATCCTCTTTTTGATCCCTGCCGCGCGACTGCACCACCGCAGCCGGGTACTGGGATATTGACCTCTGGGGATGAAAAGCCGCCTTCAGCGCAGCCAACCCTCCAGTAAATCCAGCAGACTCAAGGTGTTCAAGACATCTCCCGTTTCGAGCCATCCCCGGCGGGCCTGATCCACCCCGTAGCGCATGAAAGCCAACTCCTCCACCCTATGGGCATCGGTGTTGATCACCACCCGGGCCCCCTTTTCTTTGGCCAAGCGCACTTGCATATCGGAGAGATCAAGGCGGTTGGGTTGGGCGTTGAGCTCCACGGCGACATGATGCTCGGCGGCCGCTTCCAGGACAGCCTCCATATCGAAGACCATGGGGCTGCGCTCCTGGACTTTTCGCTCCGTGGGGTGAGCCAGGATATGCACCTGGGGGTGTTCCAGCGCGCGGAGGATGCGCTCGGTCTGCGCAGGTGGCGCGAGGTCAAGATGGGAATGGATGGAAACCACGACCAGGTCCAATTCCTCCAGCGTTTCCTCATCCATGTCCAGGGATCCGTCTTTGAGGATGTCGACCTCCATCCCCCGCAAAATGTGGATATCCTCATACTTCTCGTTGAGGCGTTCAATCTCCTCCCACTGCCGGCGCGCTTTCTGGGCATCCAGGCCCTGGGTCATGGCTAAGGAAGGCCCATGATCGGTGATGGCGAAATATTCATATCCCCGCTCCCGGCAGCCCTGCAGCATCTCTTCCAGGGAGGACTTGCCATCGGACCAGGTGGAGTGCATCTGCAAATCGCCGCGGATGTCCTGTAACTCGATCAGCGCTGGCAGCTCTCCCTGCTGCGCAGCTTGGATCTCCCCCCTATCCTCTCGCAGTTCGGGCGAGATCCAAGGTAAACCGATCTGCTCATACAACCCCACTTCCGTTTCTCCTGCCAGCCACTCCCCTGCCCAGGGGTCCTCTCCCTTCTCAAGGTCCTCGCCTTCGATATTAAATATCCCGTACTCCGAGATGCGCATATCTTGGTCCAGAGCCAGCTTCCGGAGGTGGACATTGTGGGCTTTCGACCCTGTGAAATACAGCAGGGCGGCCCCAAAGCTGCGCGGCTCTAGAATCCGCAGATCGACCTGCAGCCCGCTCTCCAAACGGATGGTGCCCCGCGTTTCTCCCGCCGCGATCACCTCAGCAACAGCGCTGTATGCCGTGAAGTGGTCCATGATCCGCTCCGGTTCTTCGCCGGCGATGGCCAGGATGTCGATATCCCCTACCGTCTCCTTTCTGCGCCGGAAACTTCCAGCCACCTCCAATCGTTCCAGGCCCGGCGCGTCCTGCAAGTAACCGGTCAGCGAGCGCACATATTGATCGGCTTCAGCCAAGAGGGTCCGCTTCTCCATCCCTGTGTAGCGCTCGATCTCCTCCAGAATCCCCTGCTGCGTCTTCTCCCCAAAGCCCTCCACCTCCGCCACCTCCCCCCTTTCCGCGGCGGCTTGAAGCTCCTCTAGGGTGCGAATGTTAAGCTCCTGCCACAACTGCGCGGTCCGCTTCGGTCCCATGCCCTCCAAATTCATGATCTCGATCAGGCTCTCCGGGACCTCTTCAGCGAGTTCCTCATATTGGGGCATGGTCCCGGTCTGAGCGATATCCTGGATATGGCCCTGCATGTCCTCCCCAATGCCGTGCAGCTCGGTCAAATCCTCCCCCTCCTGGAGCGCGGCGTCGATGGAGCGGGGGAAGGTGTTCACCGTCCGGGCCGCGTTCCGGTAAGCGCGAATCCGAAACTGGTTCCCCCCTTTGATCTCCAACAAGTCCGCAAACCGCTTTAAGACACGGGCGATCTCAGCATTTTCCATCGTTTTATCAGTCCTTTTCCCTCATTCAACATCCACACCTTTGGAGGATAGGAGCGATTTGAATTCATCCTCCTCCAGCGTTTCCACTCCTCTTTCCCGGGCTTCGTCCAGTTTCGAACCCGGGTTCTGCCCCACCACTAGGTAATCCGTCTCACCACTTACCGAGGAGGTCGCATGCCCCCCGTAGCGCTCCACCAAATCCTGGGCCTCACTCCGCGTCCACCTCTTCAGCCCCCCGGTGAAGACGAACGTCAACCCTTCCAAGGGCTGCTCCTGGGGGATTTCCAGGGGGATGACCTCCAAGTGCTCCAAGAGCTCATCGAGCATCTCCTGGGATCCCTCGCCGTGGAAAAAGCCGTGGATGGCGGCGGCCATTTTCTGCGCGATGCCGGGCACACCTTCCAGATCCTCCACACTCGCATCCCGCAGGGCCATCAGGGACCCGAAATGCCGGGCCAAGTCCCGGGCTACGGTTTGGCCCACTTCGGGGATCCCCAAACCGTACAGGAAGCGCCGTAACTCCACCTTCCGTGCACCTTGAATGGCCTCAATCAGCTGGCGGGAGGATTTTTCGGCGAACCCTTCCAGAGAAAGGATGTCCTCTTGAGTGAGTTTGAATAAATCCGGCAGCCTCTTTACCAACCCCTCCTCCACGAGCAGCTGCGCGGTCTCCTCGCCGATCCCCTGGATATCCAGGGCCTCCCGCGAAGCGAGGTGTTCGATCCGCCCCGCCAATTGGGCCGGGCACCCAAAGCTGTTGGGACAGACCAGGAACGGGCCTTGGCGCTGCAACTTCGTTCCGCAAGAAGGGCAGTCCTCCGGCATCTCAAAAGGCGGACACCTATCCTCCTCTTCTTCTCCCACCCGTTCCACCACTTGGGGGATGACATCCCCGGCCCGCTGCACCCGGACTCTGTCCCCCTCGCGGATGTCCTTTTTGTGGAGCTGCTCGATGTTATAAAGGCTGGCCCGGCTGATGGTCACCCCGCCGATCTCCACCGGCCGCAGGAACGCGATAGGCGTGACGATGCCCGTGCGTCCCACGCTGGGGACGATGCGCTCCACCCGGGTGATCTCCTTCCGAGGTGAAAATTTGAACGCAAAGGCCCAGCGAGGGTGGTGCGCGGTGCTCCCCAGTTCACCCCGGGCCGCCAAATCGTCCAGCTTGATCACCACCCCGTCAATTTCATAATCCAATTCGTCGCGGCGCTTCTCCATCTCATCATGGTAGGCAACCACTTCCTCAAATGTCTCCACACACTCCGGGAGGTCGCTGACCCGGAAACCCCATGCCCGCAGGGCGCGCTGGACCTCCCGCTGGGTCGCTACTTCCCCACCCTCCATATGGAGGATATCGTAGACGAAAATATCCAGGGGCCGCTGCGCGGTGATTCGAGGGTCGAGCTGCCGCAATGAACCGGCCGCCGCGTTGCGCGGGTTGGCAAAAGGCTCCTTCCCCTCGTTGATCAATATCTCATTCAAATCCTCGAAATCGGGGATGGAGATCATCACCTCCCCGCGCACGGCCAGCAGGCTTGGGATGGGCCGCCCACCCTCGCGCAGTCGCAGGGGCACCGAGCCGACGGTGCGGATGTTCTCCGTGATCATGTCCCCCACCTGCCCATCGCCGCGCGTGGCGGCTCGCTCCAGAGCACCCTCCCGGTAGACGAGTTCCACGGAAGCGCCGTCAAACTTGGGCTCCACCATATATGCCACCCCTTCCTCCCGGCCCAGTCCCCTCACAACCCGGTCATGAAAATCGCGCGCTTTCCCCTCCTCATGGCTGGACTGCAGGCTGAGCATGGGCGCGGTATGTTCGACATCCGGCAACTCGTCGACCGGCGGCGCCCCCACCCGCTGGGTGGGCGAATTCTCCGACTGGAATTCGGGGTACGCCTCCTCTAACTCCTGGAGCTCCTGAAATAGTTTGTCATATTCCGCGTCCGAGATCTCGGGCTGATTCTTGACGTAGTAAAGATAATCGTGATGGCGAATCTCCTCCCGCAGCTCCTGGATGCGTTGCTTTGCATGTTCACGGTCCATGATCACCTTTCCCGTCTCTCTTATCCATTTATACCCTGTATGACCGCCCACCTCACCATAGTTCGCCAGAAACGATGGGCAGTAGAATGATCCCGGCCGGATAGCCTTCAGATGGAACCCGGCTGGAGCCGAAACCTGGGTTACGATCCCTCACCGGTCAGCGCCAGCAGCGATTTCGCGTCCTGGTTGGCAAACCCTTGGGCATCATTGTTGAAATAAGCGTACACAGCGTACCCCTCCTCCTCCCATCTCCGGATCCGTTCCGCCCAAGGTTCCAGACCCTTTTTACCGTACCGGCCCTGGTACTTGCCATGGGCACCGTGAAAGCGAAGGTAAACCGGGTCGGCCGTGACCCAGCGGGGGCAATCCAATTCCGGCAGAGAAAAAATCACGAAACTGAGGTCGTTCTCCTCCAGAATACCCCGGATCTCCCCCTGGAACCAATCTGGCTCGCGGAACTCAAAGGCATGGTCCAGATCATCCGGAAGCAGCTTCGCGAAGTTCGCCAGGCGCTCGGGGTCCGCATACCAGTTGGGTGGCAGCTGCCACAAGATGGGACCCAGATGGTCCCCCAGCAGGCGGGCGCGAGAGAGGAAGTTCCCCACCGCTTCCTCGGGGTCCTTGAGTTTTTTCATATGCGTGATATAGCGGTTGGCTTTAACCGCATAGCGGAACCCCTCCGGCGCCTGATCATGCCAGGATCGGAAGGTGCCCTCTGCAGGAAGTTGGTAAAAGGTGTTGTTAATCTCTACTGTCTGGAAATGGTCAGTGTAATAGGCGAACCAGCTTTTTTTGGACAGGTCGGATGGATAAAAAAGTCCTCGCCAGTGATCATACACCCAGCCCGATGTGCCAATCGCGATCATTGGAAACTCCTCGATTGCCCTGAGATCACTTCACCCAGGACCACCCATCATGTCCTCCGTTTTCATCCAAGCCACTATTCATTATAAACAATACTAACAGGCACTGCTTCTTGGGAGGTATTTGCGATCCCCGATTCCCCCCTTTGCCGCCCTTTCCCTCATCCGTTGGGGGATGAAAGAAAATCCAAATCATGTATAATGGTGCTCCAAGATCAAAACTTACTCACTTCCTGCATGAGATATGCAGGAAGGCTTGGAGAAAGGTCCAGCATAAACCATGCCCCGAAAATTAACCCCATCACTCTTAATGCTGATCATCATGGTTTTCTCCCTGGCTTCCTGTCAGAAGACGCCTGAGAGGATAGTGGACAAAACAGGCGCGACCATGGCCTTAGTGCCGTCAGGGGCGTTTGAGATGACCCGCTGGGACGAGATGGAAAACGAAAAAACGACAGACAGCGTCTATGTGGATGATGTCTATCTGGACATCTATGAAGTGACCAACCAGCAGTACGCAGCATGTGTGCAGGCGGGTGCGTGTACTGAGCCCCTCAACACCACAGAATACACCGTGGAGGCCTACCGCGATCACCCGGTCATATTCGTCACCTGGGACATGGCACATGCCTACTGCCGGTGGCGCGGTGCACGCTTGCCCACCAGGGCAGAGTGGGAAAAAGCAGCGGCGGGGGAATTAGAAGAGGTTACGTATTACTGGGGCGATGTGAGCCCCATCTGCCAGGTTGGATCCCGGATGGGGTCTGGCATCCGCCCAGATGCGAAGATAGCATTGACCACAGAACCCGTAGGCTCCTCTCCGCCCAACGCCTACGGGCTCTACGAGATGACGGGAGGGATGTGGGAGTGGGTGCAGGATGAACATCCCTCGGACGCGTATGCCAACCCACCTGAGGTGGTCAGTTTCCTGCGCATCTACCGCACAGGTGGGTACGGTCCATTGTACGAGCGTTTCTTGTGCAGCTTCCGCTGCGCTCGCTCGCCTTAATCCTGATCAGCGTTGGGCTGCCTGCGTTCCCCATCCCGCGCTTCAACAGGCATGTGATGGTTTTTGATTATATGGTATCCTTGGTATGCATCCCGGCGGACAACCCAAAATCCCTTGACATGAACGATCAGGGAAATCTGATCCTTGTCAATTCACATGCTCTACGCTGGAAAACCGATCTGATTTATAATATGAACAGTACGGAGCGAGAAACAACTTTATAGGTATGCATCTTAGAGAGAAGATCCTGATCAAATTCCAAGACAATCATCAACTTCATAACGCCATCTCGCGCTGAATACCCTTCACACCCTGCTGGATGGCCATTCGCGATAAGGAAAACTATCTATGCCCTCAGAAAACCAGATTAAAAAAATGCTCTCCCACGTGATCGATCCGGAATTAGGCATAAATATC
This sequence comes from Anaerolineales bacterium, assembly GCA_041686005.1. Classification (GTDB taxonomy): domain Bacteria; phylum Chloroflexota; class Anaerolineae; order Anaerolineales; family UBA11858; genus B10-G9. The sequence goes on from JAWLER010000058.1 coordinate 8,953, forward strand.
GTCAAGGCAGGGATGGTGCGTGACATTCAGGTCGAGGGGGGACACGTGAAGATCACCCTGGCTTTGACGACCAAAGACTGCCCGCTCAAGGATCGCTTGCAGGACGACGCCAAATCAGCCGTAGAATCAGCCCCCGGGGTGGAAGGCGTGGAGATCGAGCTGGCGACCATGACCCAGGAGGAACAACAAAAGCTGCAAGAGACCCTGTCACCGACCATGAGCATGAACCGGGTCGGGAAAATGATCGCCGTCATGAGCGGCAAAGGCGGCGTCGGGAAGTCTTCCGTGACCGCTTTGCTGGCTGCAGCGCTCCAGCGCCAAGAGCACCAGGTCGGGGTGCTGGATGCCGACGTGACCGGCCCCAGCATACCCAAGCTGTTCGGGATCACCGGACCGGTAAGCGGCACGCCCATGGGCATGCTGCCCATTAAGACCCAAACCGGGATCAAAGTCATCTCCACCAATCTCATGCTCCCGGAAGAGGATATGGCCGTGATTTGGCGGGGCCCGATCATGGGCAACACCATCAAGCAGTTCTGGACCGATGTGGCCTGGGGCAAACTGGAATATCTGTTATTGGACCTTCCCCCGGGGACCTCGGATGCCACCCTGACCGTGATGCAAGCCATGCCTTTGGATGGGGTGATCATGGTCACCACCCCGCAAAGCCTGTCATCGATGGTGGTCAGAAAAACGGTCAACATGTCCCAGGAGTTGAACACCCCCATCTTGGGGATTGTGGAGAATATGAGCTACTTCATAGCCCCTGATACGGGAACCAAATACACCATTTTCGGCCCCAGCCATTCTCAAAAAATCGCCGACTTGGCCGATGCGCCCATTCTCGGTTACCTGCCGATCGACCCGGAACTGTCCAAATTGGCGGATGCCGGAGAAATCGAGAAATATGAACACGAAGCGTATGCGGATTTGGCGGCGTCCTTCACCACAGCCGTCCCGGCTACCGAGCCATCACCCCTCCTCCCTTGGATGAAGCAGTAGAGATTGCATGCGCGGCCAGGGATTCCTTCCCCGATCCTATATGGACCACAACTTTTACTATGAGTGACGATCAACCCAGAATCACAGAATCCCCACCTCACGTTCATTTATCCAAGATGGACCTGAGCGAAAGCGAGCTGACCATCATCAGCGAAGTCAGCCTGGCAGCCACCCAGCTATTGGAGGTAGAGGAGATCCTGGATCTGGCCCTGGACACCTTCACAAACAAATTGGGGATGGCGGTCGTCATGATCTACTTGCTGGATCCCACATTGGGGCGTTACACGCTGCAAGC
>JAWLER010000059.1:0-9811 GCA_041686005.1 Anaerolineales bacterium
GTGCGCAAAGGTTTTGAGGCCGCACAAAAGGCAAGACCAGCGAACTTCTACAAAAAGGAAAACGCGGCGCTGATCACTTTAGGAAACCTCGAGGATGACCTTCAAAGCGTGGCAGAAGCGGATTGGGTTATCGAAGCGATCATCGAAAACTTGAAGATCAAACAGGGGTTGATGGAGCGCATTGATGAGGTTCGCGGGGATTACACGATTGTGAGCACGAACACTTCGGGGATCTCAGTGAACGCGATCGCGGAGGGTCGGTCTGAAGGGTTCCGAAAGCATTTCTTGGGCACCCACTTTTTCAATCCTCCCCGATACCTGAAACTGCTGGAGGTCATTCCCGGAGAGGACACCCTCCCCGAGGTGGTTGATTTTATCTCCCACTTCGCTGAATACCGGCTTGGGAAAGGGGTCGTGCTCTGCAAGGATACACCCAACTTCATCGCCAATCGGATGGGGTTCGCCAGCGGGGCGTATGCCCTCCATAAAATCCTGGAAGAAGGGTACACCGTGAAGGAAATTGACAGCATCACGGGCCCTCTCATTGGACGGCCGAAAACGGCTACCTTCCGCCTGATCGATCTGGTGGGCATTGATGTCTGGCAGCATGTGGGGAATAACCTGCAGGAAGCGCTCCCTGCGGATGACCCGGCCATGCCTTTCCTGGAATCGGAACCTGTAAATGACCTCATCGATTTCATGGTCGAAAAAGGCTGGCTGGGCAATAAAGCCGAACAAGGGTTTTACAAAAAAGTGACCCAGGAGGGGGAGAAGGAATATTGGCCGCTGAATCTGCAAACCCGCGAATACCAACCCCCCGATAAGCCGCGTTTTGACTCCGTCAAAGACGCCAAGGACAGCGAAAACCTGGGGGACCGTTTGCGAACCATGGTGGAAGCAGATGACAAAGCCGCTGATTTCATCCGAGATCTGACCTACCAAACCTTCTCCTACGCTTCACAATCCGTTCCCGAGATCGCGGATACACCAAAACCGATCGATGACGCCATGCGGTGGGGTTTCGGTCATGAAGCAGGCCCTTTCCAAACCTGGGATATGCTGGGTGTAGAAGAAAGCCTTTCGGAGATGGAAGCCGCTGGATTTCCACCTGCACCTTGGGTAAAAGAGATGGTTTCAGCGGGGTTCGACTCCTTCTATGAATATGAAAACAAACAACCGGTAGGTGTGTATTTCCCCGAGAAGGGTGAATATGTGAGCCTTGAGCGCTCTCCTCATATCATCCTTCTTGAAGAGTTAAAAGGCCAGGAAGAAAACTTGGTCTCCCGCAACCCCAGCGCGACATTGGTGGACCTGGGAGACGGGGTCGGCTGTGTGGAATTCCACACCAAAATGAACGCCATTGACGAAGACACCATCAACATGCTTAACGAAGCTTTAGACCGGGCTGAGAAGGGTGAGTTCGTCGGTCTTGTGATCGGCAATGACGCCGATAACTTCAGCTCCGGAGCCAATTTATTCGGCATCGTCATGGCAGCCCAAAATGAAATGTGGGACCAACTGGAAGCGCTGGTAGAGAAATTCCAATCCGTAAACATGCGCATGCGCTATTTCCATAAACCCGTCGTCATCGCTCCGGCAGGATTGGCCTTGGGCGGCGGATCTGAAATCACCATGCACGGCAATCGTGTCGTCGCAGCAGCGGAGCTTTACGCCGGATTGGTGGAAGTCGGTGCGGGGGTGATCCCGGCGGGCGGGGGTACAAAGGAAATGGTGCGAAGGATCATCACCCCTCCCATGCGGACAGACGAGGTTGCTCCCCTCCCCTTCCACCAAAAAGTATTTGAGCAAGTCGGGCAAGGGGAAGTCGCGAGAAGCGCTGAACAAGCTCGTAAGTTCGGCATCCTTTCCCCAGCGGACCGGATTGTGCTCAACCGCTCTCACCTCCTGGCAGAAGCCAAACGCGAGGTGCTTCACATGGCAGAAACCGGATTCCAACCCCTCAGACCCGAAAAAGTATACGCCGCAGGTCGGGATACCCTTTCCGCCCTGAAAGTGGGTCTGCACATGTTCAAAGAAGGTGGTTACATCACGGAGTATGAAACTGTCATCGGCGGGAAGCTGATTTACGTTTTGACTGGCGGTGATCTCAGCAAACCCGCTTGGGTAGACGAACAATATTTCTTAGATCTGGAGAGGGAAGCGTTTATGTCACTATGCGGTGAAAAGAAAAGCCAGGAACGCATGTGGCACCTCTTACGGACTGGAAAAGTCCTCAGGAATTGATGAGCGTACCCCTTAGCTGACAAGTCAAAGGAAAGAAACGAAGTGAAGGATCAAAGTATAAAAAACGCTCATCCATGTTCTACAAGGAGACAACCATGAATGCAAAACTCGATGCCTCACGTGACCCGGTCATCGTAGCAGCGGTTCGTACAGCGGTAGGAAAAGCAAAACGGGGGAGTCTGGTCACCACCCGCCCGGAGGACATGGCCACCGCAGTGATCCGGGAGTTATTACACCGGGCTGATGATCTCGATCCCCAACTCCTCGATGATCTCATCCTCGGCTGTGCCTTTCCGGAAGGGGAACAGGGCATGAACATCGCTCGCCTGGTCGTTTTTAGGGCCGGACTTCCCGTGGAAGTTCCCGCGGAGACCATTAACCGCTTCTGTTCCTCCGGCGTGCAAAGCATAGCCCACGCGGCTCACACCATCATGGCCGGGCAGGCGGAGATCATCATCGCCGGCGGGGTGGAATCCATGAGCATGGTGCCCATGACCGGTGTCAAATTCAGCCCCAATGATCATCTGGCCGATCAATACCCGGAAGCCTTTACCAGCATGGGCATCACTGCGGAAAATGTGGCAGAACAATATGAGGTCAGCCGCGAGGATCAGGATGAATTCGCGCTGCGGAGCAATATGCGAGCGGCGGAAGCGGTGCAGTCCGGACGGTTCGACCCGGAAATTGTGCCTTTAGATGTCAAAGTGGTCACCCCGGAGGGTGAAAAAGAATTCACGTTTAAACGGGATGAAGGCCCCCGGCCAGATACCAGTTTGGAAGCCCTGGCTGGTTTGCGTCCCGTTTTCAAAGAAGGCGGTACGGTGACCGCAGGGAACTCCTCCCAGATGTCGGATGGCGCTGCAGGGGTGTTGATTATGTCCCGCCAGCGGGCCAAGGATCTGGGATTGAAACCCATGGCTCGCTTCATCGCTTACGCAGCAGCCGGCGTACCCCCAGAGATCATGGGCATAGGTCCCACCAGGGCTGTCCCCAAAGTGTTAGACATCACGGGGATGTCGCTGGACGATATGGAATTGATCGAACTCAACGAAGCCTTTGCCTCCCAATCCCTGGCCGTGATCCGCAAATTGGACCTCGACATGGAAATCACCAACGTCAATGGAGGTGCGATCGCCCTCGGCCACCCGCTGGGCTGCACGGGAGCCAAACTTACCACCCAGCTCATCTATGAGATGAAGCGCCGAGATGTGGAAATCGGGATGGTGACCATGTGCATCGGCGGCGGTATGGGCGCGGCAGCGATATTGGAAAATCTATCCTGAAGATCTTATCCAAAAAGGAGTCTGAAATGGCAGAATATACCGTAGAGGAACTCGTCTTCAATCACGAAAAGGCATTTATGCCGGAAAAGGCAGCCGGTGTGGAGGCCGTCATTCAATATCACCTGACCGGCGAGGAAGGCGGTGATTATGTGATCACCCTGGAAGGGGATGAATGTAAAGTCGAAAAAGGCACCACAGAAGATCCCACCATGACCTTGACCGCAGATGGGCAATACTTCCGGGATGTGCTGTTGGGCAAGGAAGACGGCATGAAAGGGTTCATGGAGGGGAAACTACAGCTGGCAGGTGATCTCAACCTGGCCATGAAACTGACCAGCTTTTTCAAAATGAGTTAATGGAAAAACCTCTCAAAACGAAGACCCTCCGGTGGGGTGCCTGGTCCATACCCTTCCGGAGGGTCTTACTTTTTCCTAATAAAAACTGTTTCACATGAGGTAACGGGGATGATTTACTCTTCCAGAGTCTGTGGTTTCACATTGTCCATGATTTCCTGGTGCAAGCGGTCAATGGTCTCCTGGACGCGCTCCACCACATCCCCCTCTGAAATCAATGTCCGTTCCTGCTCATCGCGGAGCTTCATCTCGACCCCTCCCTCTTCAAGCGACCGCGCCCCTACTGTCAACCGGATGGGCACGCCGATTAAATCCGCGTCATTGAATTTCACCCCCGGACTCTCATCCCGGTCATCAAACAAAACCTCCACCCCTCCCGCTTTCAATCTCTCATAGACGGACTCAGCAACCGCTTGGACTTCATCCTCCTCTGTAAAACCACCCAGGGAAACCAGATGGACCTCATAAGGGGCGACGCTGATGGGCAGCATCAAACCGTACTCATCATGGTATTCCTCCACAATGGAGGCCAGCAGGCGCCCGCTGCCGATCCCATAAGACCCCATCACAATCGGTTTTTCCTGGCTGTCCTTATCCTGGTAAGTAGCCCCTACCGCTTCACTGTACCAGGTCCCCAGCTTGAAGATATTGCCCACCTCAATCCCTCTCACCTCATGGAGAGGAGCGCCGCATTGGGGACAGGGGTCCTCATCCCCCGCGGCGGCGATATCCGCGACCACATCCGCCTCGTAATCCCGGCCGTAATTGACATTCAGGTAGTGGTACTCCTCCTCATTGGCACCCGCCACCATATTGGGAGATTCTGGAATTAAATCGTCCACAACCACCAGGACGCGATCCAACCCTATCGGGGATGCATACCCTGGAACCGCACCGACTGCCTGGATTTCCTCTTCCTCCGCAGGTCGCAAAGCTTTGGCTTGGATGGCGTTGGCCAACTTCGTCTCGTTGAGCTCCATATCCCCGCGGACAATGGCGAAGACCAACTGCTCGATCTCCTCCCCCTCCCTCAGCAGCGTCGCCATCATGAAGACCACCTTGGACGTCTTCCGATCGGGGATGTCCAGCAGTTCCGTTAAATCTTTGATGGTTTTCGCGTCCGGGGTTTCCACTTTTTCCAGCGGTTTCTCCTCCTCCTGGGGAGGTTTCTCCTTCTGGAATTCTGCGATCTGCCGGTTGGCTTTATACCCGCAGGCCTCGCAGAGCAGAAGGGTGTCTTCCCCCACCGGGGTTAAATACATGAACTCATGGGCCATATTCCCCCCCATCATGCCCACATCCGATTCCACGGCAATCACCGGCAAAGCGCAGCGTTGGAAGATCTTAAAATACGCCTGGTAATGGGCCCGGTACTGACGGTCAAGCCCTTCCCAATCCCTGTCCAAGCTGTAGCTGTCCTTCATGGTAAACTCACGGACGCGTATTAAGCCCGCCCGGGGACGGGGGTCATCCCGCCATTTGGTTTGAATGTGGTAGATCAGGATGGGCAGCTGGCGGTAGGACTGAATTTCGTCTTTGACGATATCCACCACCGCTTCTTCATGGGTCATCGCCAAAGCCATATCACGCCCGTTGCGGTCTTTAAAACGGCCCATTTCAGCGCCTACTTTTGACCAGCGCCCCGTCCGCTTCCAAATCTCCGCAGGGTGGATGACGGGCATGGACATCTCCTGTCCCCCGATGGCATCGATTTCCTCCCGCATGATATCCTCAATCTTCGTCAAAGAACGGTGTGCCAGAGGCATGGCGGTGAAGATGCCCGCAGCCAACTGGCGTATATACCCCGCTCTGACCAATAAACGATGACTGGGGATTTCAGCGTCCGCAGGCGCTTCTCGCAGTGTCTGACTGAATAATTTCGACATTCGCATGGGACTACTCCTCATATCCAGGATGCAAAGGCGTCTTTCTGTCTTTCCATCAAAAAAAAATGCCCTCCGACTTTCCAGTCTAGAGGGCGGATTATCATACAGCGCTCTTTCAGCCACGCAACCCAAATGGAAAGCGGTCACATTTTGCTTTTCGGATCCTAGGGACGGGCGTCAAGAGCAGGGACTTACGTTTCATGATGGAAGTAGTGTACCAGAGCATGGTCATCTGTCAAGGCCCTCCCCTTTCATCTCGCCGCCAGACCCCAAAAAGTTCGCCGGGAACGATTTCTCACCTCCTGATCCAATCAGAGTATAACTCACCTCCTGATCCAATCAGAGTATAATATGAATGATACAGAGGTCAACACCAAGAGCCTGAACCACTAGAAAGGACCATGTTATGATTCCAATCCGAGACGAGAACCCAACCCATCAAACGCCCATCGTCACCTATCTTTTCATCCTCATCAATGTCATTGTCTTCATCTTCCAGATCATGTTTGGCTCCCAAGACACAGCCATGGCTTACCAATTCGCTTTGGTCCCCAGCCGGTTTTTATCAAACCTCTCAGTGGGGAATGTACTCAACATCTTTACCAGTATGTTCATGCACGCCGGCCTGGCCCACATCGGGGGAAATATGCTCTATCTGTGGATTTTCGGTGACAATGTCGAAGACGTGATGGGAAAAGGGCGCTATGTTATATTTTATATCTTGGGAGGGATCGCATCCTCCCTGACTCACATCTTCACCAACCCCAATTCACAAATCCCCACCGTAGGGGCCAGCGGCGCCATCGCTGCCGTGCTGGGCGCGTACCTGATCCTCTACCCCCGACAGCGCGTGGTGACCCTGATCCCTCTCGGCTTCTTTATGCGTCTGACCATGCTCCCCGCCAGCATCGTTTTAGGCATGTGGTTCGTCCTGCAATTATTTCAAGGCGTGATGACATTGGGCGGTCCCGATGTCGGCGGGGTCGCCTTCTGGGCCCACATCGGCGGATTTGTGACCGGTGTCCTGTTGGCGAACATCTTTAAACAACCGCAGTATCGAGAAACCCACCAGACCTGGTAAGCCCCATCTCCCCCTACACCTGACACATATTCACTCAGACCCTTTGACAATAAAGTCATCAAAGGTAACTGTGGCTCCCGAACTCTCACCGGAGACGGCAAACAATCCAACCTCACCCCCAGAAAATTCCTCATCTCTGACTTCCGTGGTCCATTCTCCATTGATGCGCAACGTAAGCTCATACCCTGAACAAACCACAGAAATATGATCGGGGGTCGCCCCCATATTGAGAAATTCCGTTTCCGCCCATTCAGAGATGACAATAAACTCATCCTCTGAAAACTTCCAAATCATATAATGGCCATCACCGGCCACTTCAAAACCGTAAAAGTTACTATCATCCTGGTATCCACATATCAAACCATAACTCGCCGGGCTGTTTCCCTCTACTTGGATCACATCCACATCAATGACCACATCCTCAAATTCCTCAGGAATTGTGGAAATGCTCATGATGTTTGGAGACATGATATCGATCTCGAATTTTCCATCATGATAAGAATGGACCAAATCTGAAGACGTAAAGGTTTCCCAACCACTGGTAGGATCTTCAAAATCATCCTCATAGTAAACAGCAGAGGGAATCTGTGTCGGTGATTGGGTAGGCATGGTTTCAGGGATTTCATCATCAGCAAAGACGATCTCAGCTCCCACCTCCTGGGCTGCTTTTTTAATCATGGGGAGAGCAAGATTGACCGGTCTCAGGGCATTGATAAACCCTCCCGTAGGGATGCAGGTATCTTTATCATCGATCTTACCGTCCCGATTGGTATCCACGATCACGCGACAATCGATAATCTCCTGATTTTCCTCTATCCTGCCGGTGCCAAGTCTGGTAGGAATTGCAACGAATTCGCCATCCTGATTAGTAGCTAATCCCCCGCTGTTCCCTCCAGCTATTGCCGCATTGGTTTTTATATATCCCCTTTTATTCGTAAACTCATCCATAGAAAAACCACTGACGACCCCCTGGGTTAATGTAATGGTTTTTCCTCCAATTCCTGGATAACCTAATATGACCAAAGAGTCCCCAAGCTCTAAAGAGTCAGAATTGCCAAGTACGGCATGGGGGAGCATAATTTGACTGGAAGCGACAGGATTTCCCTCTAGATCTTCCGTGAGTTTTAACACCGCCAAATCTAGAACTTGGTCCTCTTCCATCACCTCAGCAAGAAAAAGAGGTTTAGGGGCCTGGTCAGAATAAAAGGTGAGGGAGACAACCATCCTATCATAAGTAAGGTCCTCAGAAGGCGTAATTAGGTGACTGTTGGTCAGGATCAATCCCTGGGGTGAAATGATCGTCCCAGAACCTGTCCAGGCTTTCTGATATTTGCCATCCTTACCTTTAATTTCCGCGGTAAGTTGAACGACCGCATTCAGGGGATACTTCGAATCCTGATCCCCAAAAACAATCGGTGTGGATGTGTGAGAGGGATGTGGGGATTCTTCCGTTTCTAGGACACTCTCCAAAGTCATTGTATTCAACGGGGTTGAAACAGGGGTATCATACAAAGTAGATGAAAATCCACAACCCAACGCGACCACAAATAAAACACAAAGGAACACCTTTGTTTTCATTGTTCCTTCTCCCAGATCCATCCACACATTTTTGCGATTACCTCTATTCATTATATCAACCTGGAGGCAAGAAAACCATTTTCCCGTTCCCAATCAGGTTGGAAACCCGGGTAGATCAACCCCTTTTTCTCCTGCGAAACTTCAAGGTCAAACACAAGGAATAACTTGATAAAGACCCTGAAGTGGGCTATAATTGCGCAGCGACGGGATGTGGCGCAGTCCGGCTAGCGCGCGCCGTTCGGGTCGGCGAGGTCGTGGGTTCAAATCCCACCATCCCGACAAAAAAACCGCTGGGATCTCCAGCGGTTTTTCATATCTTTTATGTCCCATACAACCCCGGTCAGGCCAACAGGGTGGCCACCAAGCCCGAGAGCACAATTCCATCAAACGTGCCCGCCCCTCCAATGCTTACCACATTGACATGCGTTCCTTTCACTTCATCCAGATGCAGCAAATCCGCGCCGATCACCGGCCCCAGCACGCCGGCGATGAAAGCGACGGGCGGCGCGAATTCGGGGGCCAGGAACCAGGCAGATAGGGCAGCCAGCACAGCCGGTATGAAGGGGGACAAAGCGATCCCTACACCCTGGACAGGGCGGGCCAGCGCATAACAAACGATGACATTGATCCCCACAGCGATAGCTGTCATCATCAAGGTTTGGTTCCCGCGGGAAATGACCCGCAGCAGCTCATGAGCGACTAGAATGAGGGGGATGATCGCCCCACCCAGATTGAGAGCGACGGTGATATATTGATTTTGGATCCACGGGTTACGAATCCGGGTCAATCCAAACATGGAAGGAGAGATGACTTCCACCTGATCCTTTCGCTCTATTCGATGCACAGGGACATTGATCATGCTCCCAAGGAAAATACCCACTGCAGACAATAAAGCGAGAGCAGGACTGAGCCCTAACTTGTTCAAAGCCGTCAGGATGGCATTTGCAAAAAAGAGGGGCACCAATAAAATGCCCGCAAAGAATATCAAAGCTAAACAACCAAAGGGCATAAGGCTTCGCATCGTTCCCCGTCCTTTTCATCGGCCTGCAGCTGTCGTTAACAATTCACCATTACAGTATACCAGTCCCATATTCTGATCGCCAAATCTATTTACCATCCAATCTTCCTTTAAAGGCGAGCCAGAGGATAACAGTCTGCATACGCGGAAGGAGAACATCCACTCCTCACCTTTCTTGAGTGGATGTTCTCCTACCTGCCAATGGGCATCTTCCAACCCTTAAGCGTATGCCAGGCCCCCTCCTATCTTACCGAACCCCTCAACAGGCGGCCGTGACCCCCAGGATGGGCTGCCTGTGAGGGCTTAATAGGGCGGCGGTCAGAAGCCATCATCGAGGTCACGAGCCCTTCCCGGCGCGGCTCGAGGAC
>JAWLER010000060.1:0-9809 GCA_041686005.1 Anaerolineales bacterium
CCTTGCGGCCGACGCCCTTGCCTTCAGCTAACGGTTGGTGCGATCAACCTCCGTAAGGGTCTTTCACCCTCCAGTCAATGCCCATGCCGGGCGTACTAAAACGGGGGGAGGTCGGCCGACCTCCCCCGAAATACAATTTGCGTTTCCCCTCTGCTGCTGATATCACCCGTCACGCTTGAAACCTGACAAATCACCGAACCACATCTGATCCAATCCACTTAGCCCACGGGATCAGCGCGAGATATGCCTATGACCGTTACCGCTTGATCCACTCCCCCAGCCAGTAAGTGGGATCGATACCCACCACGGAACGGTGAGCGCAAATTAAATCGATATCCCACTTCTCGTTCTCATGGTGGGTGCGGAAATCTGCGAAAACCCACCAGCGACCATCATACATATAGGTGTACGCCCTGATGATATCCCCGTTGTTATCCTCTTGCACATCGCCGCTGATGGCATGCATCCCCGCTATGCCGCAGGCGTAGTCATTGCTGCTGATATCCGTGCGGTATCCGCCGAACTCGGGAGCAAAGATATCAAGATCCGTCTCCGGATCATCGTAGTCGAGGATCTTCCCTTGGTTGTCATAAAAACACAATAATTGAACCAACCAGTTTTCCAATCCCCTGCCTGAGTCTAAAAAGTCCGCTGTCACCTCCCAGGCCCCATCCTCGTTTTTACGGGTAAAGACCTGGATGATGTCACCGGTGGTGGCTTCAGGGATGTCGACATCCTTGACATCATATCCTGCGATGCTGCATGTGTAATTCTCAGGGATATCATACATGGAGGGGTTAAGCTCCACGGTGTTGCCACTCTGCGGTTGGATGTAGACGTTGGAGTAGAATTCGGAGAGCCCACTTTCCACGCACATCAATCCAATGCTCCATTTTTCCTGTCCGCCGTGATCATGTCTATGGGTGCGGAAGTTGGCTTCAATTCTCCAGTTCACGCCGGAACGCGAAAGCCAGATCTTTATCACGTTCCCGCCATGGTGCTCTTCGATATCCCCGTGCAGCGCGGCCAGGCCGACTACGCCGCAGTTGTATTGGTCGGTGCGGATATCCGTCGTAAACACCTCTCCCGCATGAATATTGGTGTAATTCCTAAAGATGATGTTTCTAGTGTAAGACGGGGTTGCAGTGGGGAATTTGGCGACCTCCATAGGGATGAAAAGCTGGGGGATGAATGTGATGTCCGGCTTCTCGATCTGGATGTCCTTCTCTACTTGATCTTCCCCCCATTCATTTTTGACAACTAGCCTGACGGTATAGGCCCCGGACTTTGTAAACTCATACGTGATTTCCTGCTCGCTCCCGATTTGACTCGCGTTTTCCCCTTCCAGGATGACATACCAGGCGGTGAAGGTGGGGTCCCCTGTGGACTCATTCAGGAAATGGACATCCACAGGCGCTTTTCCGCTCTCTGGATCCATGCTGTAAGAGAAAGCGGCTTCGGGGGGATCCAAAGGAATGGAGGAAGCCGTTCCCACTTGTTCTTCATTTCGAATGACGGCGGAATTCGGGACCCAACCCGGGTCCCCCTCGAAATCAATTTGCCACCAGGTCTGATTTCCGTTATGACCGGTCACCTCGTAGATCGCACCCTGGGCGGCTTTGCCTATGGGTTTATATTTTTCCCCAGGACCTTTCCTGACTTCGATTTGGGAAACGTTGATGGTTAATTCGGGCTTGACCTCCGGGGTCGGAGTCGGCGCTTCAGAGGGGAGCACCATCGCCAAGGCAAAAAACGATCCTGCTGTAGGCCACTCAAACACGACACGGGAACGGGTGGGCACGGCGCTGAAATCGATATCCTGCAGGTTGAGTTGAATCTGGTAGGGGCTGCTGAGGAAAGGATACAGTTCCACCGCCTCGACCGGGTCTCCAGCCTCATCCACCACGTATGCATGGGGTTTGTTCTCTTCCATGAAGTTATAGCCGCTGATGCGGACCACCGCCGTTTCAAAGACGAACTCGCCCCCCACTTTTTCCAGCGAGATTTGATCCGGCACCATTTGGCACACCATGGGGATGGGGATCTCCCCTTCCTCTTCCTCCATTTCCTCCCCGGTGACGATCTCCTGCAGCCTGCCCACCAGGGAACGACCGATGAACTGATCCAGCGTATCACCCGCCCGGGTGCTCATGAAATCCACATTGCAGCGGAATTCTGCGCCCATGGAGGCTGATAACTGCTGGGTGTTGATGCGCGCTTCCACCATCAAGCCCTGGACCTCGTCTGCCATCTGTTCAGCGACCCGTGACGTCGACCCTTCCAGGGTGGTGATGATCGCGGTCATGGTGTCTTCCCATTGTCCGGGTTGGTCATCCAGTGTCTCGATGAGGTTGTTGACTGTCTGGTTGGTTTCGGCGTCCAAACCGGCCTTGATCCCCACCCCCTGCTCAATCATGGCCAGCAAGACATCCACCCGCTGCAGGGTGGATTCTGTGAATCCGAATTCCAGCCCCTCATCGATGGTTTTATTTAATTCTTCAATCGTCGCCCGTGTTTCGGGTCCGATTTCCAGGCCAGTGGCCAGCGTGTCGTTGATATCATCGATCCTGTTCAGCGTGTTCGGTCCTAATTCAGAGGTCGTTTCAATTTCAAATCGGCTGGGAACTAGATGACAGGCCGATATGCTGGCAGTTAACAGGACAAACAGAACAAAGAAAAACGTCTTTCGCCGCTTCATACCTCACCTCCACACAGGGGCCCCAAGGGCCAGGACAATTAAAGGTGTCATTTTTCATGTATATCAGGTATATCCGGGCGGTTGCCTGAAATGGGTAAAAGGGCAGGGGAAACGCATCAAATAACGCGATTAAGAATATATGTCGTAGTGTAAATCATCCTTGACCGGGTGTCAATCATCCGGTCTATGTTTCCCGCATCTTCATTGCATCAGGTGGGTGGCGGCCATATTATATAATCACGCTTCACTCCCCCTTTCCGGGTTTGAAAAAGACCATCCCCACCCCCATGTTTTCCAACCCCTCTTCAGCCCAATAGCTGAGGAGCGCAGACGGCGAATCCAGCAGATGGTAAAGAGGCGCGATGGCTCGCTTGTCCCCTATTTTTGCCAACCCTCTCGCAGCTTCGACCTGGGCGCCCACCGATCCTCCACCCATAACAGCCATTAACTCCGGCACAGCCAGCGCTCCGAGGGCGATGAGGGCATCCCCCGCCAGCCGCCTGGTCAGCGTATCGCCGGCTTCAAGCAGTTCCACCAGATCAGGCAAGGCTTCGGGGTTGGGGCGCTCCCGCAGCGCCAGGGCGGCACACTGGCGCACGCTTTCCCCCTCGTCGTGCAGCGCTTTCCGGAGCAGATCTGGGATTTCAGGGTGGTCCATCGCCGCCAAAGCTCGCACCGCCCACCAGCGGATCTCCTCTTCAGGGTCATCCAGCATGGTTTTGAGTTCCGGTAGTGCATGTTCCCCCACAGCAGCGATCCGGGCTGCTGCTTCTTGGGCCCGCTGATCATCTCCACTCAGCAAATCCGAGAGCCATTCTTTCTTCAAGTGCCCCACTCCTTTCCTCCGCCTTATTCGTGCTTATATCATACCTTCAAACGGTCTTCTTTCCCTTTGATTTGAACTCTCCCCCCAGGGAGGATACAATAAGGTCAACCTGGTGACGTACGGGAACCGGGTTGAGAAGGAGCACCTTTTGAAAGACGCCGACCATGTATTAGGCATCGACCTCTCCGGTCCAAGCAACGTCAAAGACACGGTCTGCCTTGCCTTTCAAGTAATCGGGGGGAGATTACAACTCGTCCAGCCCATCCAGGGGGCGAAAGATGAGGAACTATACCAACTCACGGTGGACCTACTCTCTCAGGGTCCGGTTGTGGTGGGATTGGACGCGCCTCTATCCTACAACCCCGGTGGGGGAGATCGCCCCGGCGATACTTCTCTGCGGGAAAGGATCATCGCTGCCGGGCTCCACCCGGGGTCGGTGATGACCCCGACCATGACACGGATGGCATATCTGACCCTGCGGGGGATGGCCGTCGCCCGGCTCCTGCGCTCGATCCCAGATCCAAAACCTGAGATCGTAGAAGTCCATCCCGGGGCGGTCATGGGGTTGCGCGGCGCACCCATCGCTGATGTGCGCACCTACAAGGTGGATCCCGGGGCCCGGCAGAGGCTTCTGGGATGGTTGAACAGCCAGGGTCTTGAATGCGGGAATATCCTTAAGGATCCAGTGGATCACCATATCGCGGCCTGCGCCGCCACGCTGGCTGCCTGGAAGTGGCACCAAAGAGACACGGTTTGGGTAGAACCCGCTTCCCCTCCCCACCATCCCTTCGATTTTGCCTGTTGATTTCTTCTTACATGGAGACCGACTCTGCCGACATCGCCGTGACCATGGGGCTTTGCGATTCGGCCGACGTCCTCGCCGGCGTACACTTCGTCAGTAGAACGGAGAGAAGCCATGCGATCTCCTGGAAGGAAAGACCTTTCATCTATTGAAAAGATCGCTTCGTTGGACCAAGTCCTCCTCGCGATGACAGGGGTTAAGGGACTTACGCCCTGAGCCTTCGGCAAAGGATCTTTGACAGGGCAACCTCCATTGAGCGAGAGTTTACATTCTGTAATCCTGGCATGCTTAGGCTGTGGCTAATAAAATTTATCGCCCCCGGGACCCTTCGCTTCCCGCGAAAAGGCAACCGATTGACTCAAGAGGTCACGTCAATACCTCTTAGCGACTCTGATGCGCCTGAGCCCCACAGTCTGTAAAGGCACCCTGTATTTCAAATCCTGAACCGGACCTGGACCTGATAAGGACTAAAAACCAAACAGGGGAGGTTCAACAACCTCCCCTGCCCTTGTGCATTTGCCGTCCATCCAAGGACGGGTTACCGCTCAAACTTAATCCAGTCCCTACCCCTCCACATTTCCATTGCAGCTTCAAAATCTTCCACAATAGATCGATGGACGCACAACATGTCCACATCCCATTTCTCCGTGCTGCCCGTGGCCCGGAAATCTGTAAACACGTGCCACCACCCGCCATCCCAGTATGTATAGGCCCGGAGGATATCCCCCGTCTTTTTGCACTTGATTCCCCCATCTCTTGCCTGCATCCCTACAATACCGCAAGCATAGTCACTGGCGATCACATTGGTTTTAAAACCATTCGCGGTGGGATAAAGTACCGGCAGCTCCGTTTCTGGATCATCATAATTCAAGATCAGATCGGGGTCATCGTAAAAGCACAAGACATCCACACTCCATTCCTCGTCATCTCCGTCATTCAAAAAATCCGCCGTCACCTGCCAGATGCCCTCTTCATTCCTCTCGGTAAAGACCTTGATCATGTCCCCAAAAGCATGGTTGGCGATGCTTCCATACGGTACTTCGAAACCAGAAATGGCGCAGGTGTAACTCTCGGGGATGTCGTGAGATGCCAGAGAAACGGTTCGACTGGATTCTAAAGGAGTGATGCGAATGTCCTCAATTAACATGGACATCTCTTTCTCTACACACATCAAGCCTACGCTCCATTCTTCATTATTGTTATTCGTGCGGAAATTGGTATAAATGTGCCAGAACCTGTCCAGGGGGTAAAGGTAGGCGGAGATGATATTCCCGAAATTATCACACTTGATATTCCCGTCGATCGCCGCCATGCTGACGATGGCACAGTTGTAATTCAATGCTGAGATCATGGTGTCTTTGTACTCTTTTGGTGAGATATACACGAAATTCTCAAAGAGGAAAGAGTTGGATGTATAAGAAGGCATAGGCGTGGGCGAGTCGATCAACAACGGACCAATGGGCTCAAAGAATCCCGGCAAGAAGGTGATGGAGGGCTCCTTGACCAGGATCTCTTTCTCCACCTCATCCCTGCCCAAATCATTGCTCACGGCCAGCTTGAGGGTATATGTCCCGGGTTCTTCGATCTCTACGCTGCAAAGGATGTCGCTCGTGCAGCCATCGATCGGAATGGCGATTCCATCCTCCTCGATCAAATACCAATACCATGCTGTTGGATTCCCTTGAGACTGGTTTTCCGCCATCACCACTAAAGGAGCCTCCCCGCTTTCAGGATCCATGGTGTAGTTGAAATCAGCTTCCGGGGGGTCAAAAGGGATCAAGGAGGCGGTGCCGACAGGCAACTCATTCCTGGTGACCTTCGCATCCGGGACCCAGCCGGGGTCACCCAGGTAATCAATCTGCCACCAGGTTTCGTCCCCATTGTGACCCGTCACCTCATACCTTGCCCCCCGCACCGCATTGCCGATGGGCAGATATGTCTCCGCAGGCCCCTTACGGATGATGACTTCATCGGCACTGACCACCAACTCAGGTACCGCCTCGACGGTTTGGGTCGGTTCCGCAGAGGGCAGCACCATGGCTAAAGCGCACGAAGACCCCGTCATGGGCCACTCAAAAACGACCCGGGACCGTGTGGGCACAGCGCTGAAGTCGAGATCCTGGATGTTGAGGTGAACTTGGTAGGGTGTATGGACGTAGGTATAAAGCTCCACCGATTCGACCGGGCGGCCGGACTCATCTACGATATACGTAACCGGCAGATTTTCATCCACAAAATTGTAACCACTAACCCTGACTACCTCGGTCTCCGAGACTAATTCCTCGTCGACTTCCTCCAGATCAATCTGGTCCGGGATGATCTGGCAAACCCAGGGCGTAGGTATTTCGTCCTCTTCCTCCACCTCCTCCCCTGTGATGATCTCCGTCAGCCTCCCCACCAGGGAGCGCCCGATGAATTGATCCAGCGTGTCGCCTGCTCGCGCACTCATAAAGTCTACGTTGCAGCGGAATTCCGCCCCCATGGAGGCTGACAACTGTTGGGTATTAACACGTGCCTCAACCATCAATTCCCCTACTTCATCTGCCATCTGATCGGCAACCCGCGAAGACGACCCCTCCAAGGCGGTGATGATCTCCGTCATAGTGTTTTCCCACTGGCCTGGCTGGTCGTCGAGAGTGTCGATGAGATGGTTCACGGTCCGGTTGGTTTCGGCATCCAACCCCGCTTTGATCCCTACCCCCTCCTCAATCATGGACAAGAGGATATCAACCCGCTGCAGGGTGGAATCCGTGAAGCCAAATTCCAGGCCCTCATCGATGGTCCGATTTAACTCTTCAATGGTAACCCTTGTCTCGGGCCCGATTTCTATTCCTGTGGCTAATGTGTCATTGAGTTTATCGACCCGTTCCAGCGTGTCCGGACCAAGCTCAGACGTGGTTTCAATTTCGAAACTTCTCGGGATAAGATTCTTAAACATCTTACAGGATGGGACATTGATCAATGAAGCAGCGAGGAAGATAACAATGAGGGTTTTTTTCACGTTCATACCTCACCTCCTCTCAAGATTCTTATGGAATAGAATATAGATGGTCCACAAATACCCCCATGAAACAAACTCAGATCCTTTGGATCACATTAAACAGCACAAACTGCAGAACGATCTGTGTCACTGCCGTAGCGTAAGTTACTTTCAGTTTATCTCACCTGGGGAGGGGTGTCAAATATATCGCACGCCCTTTGGGAGAAACTACTCATCCACATCCACGGCTAAAACACTCCGATTTGTGTCCGCTCTCCTTCGTTTTTGCCCAGGACAAACCACAGGCGAATGATCTTTGACAGGGAAGTCTCCCCTCAGCTGGAGCCTACAAATTGAACCATGGATCATTCGTAGGCGTTGGTTAATGAAAATATGCCGAATCCACGATCCCTGGCAATACCCTCCGCGGATGACATTGAAGGAAAGCTTTCTTTGCGGAGCATTTCCCTCCTTCCACTCCCCTCGATACGCTATCGCTGCTCAGGACAAGCGGAATGACACCTGGCAGATCTTCAATCCCATCCGACACGGGCCATATAAGAAACCTGGCCACCCAAAAAGAAAAAACGGCTTGTGAAATCACAAGCTGTTTGTCAACCCAAACCCTCCCCCTTACGCTTCTGGCGGGGGAACCGGTAAATCCTCCGGATCGGTATCCATCCATTTCTCCCCCTCGTCGATCAGCATCACCGGGATGTCTTCGCGGATGGGATACTTCCTGCCGCATTCCTGGCAGATCAGCCACGATTCCCGGTAGTATTCAAGCGTGCCTTCCCGTGTTTGAACGCAAGCCGGGCAACGCAAAATCTCTAATAATTCATCACTTACCATCGCACCCTCCTCACCTGGACAGCATCTCTGCCTTTCTATTATATACCTACTTATCCGGCTTACAAGGATTATCGGGGTCGGGGTCCTCGGGGGGCATACCCTTCGTGCCCGGTCCATACTGGCAGACAGCTGCCCAAGGCATGTATTTGGTTTTGAACGTGTCCCGCCACAATCTCTCTCCTCCCTGATAGACATCCCGGGTGACGGTGACGGTGGCCCCTTCCACCGCCCAATCCACCTGCTTGATCTGACCCTTCTTAAGATCCTTGTTCTCCTCATAAATCGGATCCGGAGGGTCTTTTTTATTGCGCAGCCCGGTTGTGCTCCACTCCACGGTCCGCCCCACATCGGTGCTGTAAAATTTCCAAGTCAGCCTGCGGGCTCCCCGGTTGACGTAGGTCTCCATCAGCAGCCAGTGGTCCGTGTCATTTTTAAACTTGAAATCGACCACCGGGAAATACACGGTGGCATCCAAACCGGCCAGGTTTTTATTGGTTCCACCCCCCGCTGTTTGCTCATAATAAAGGACGCGATAGGAATGCGGATACCGCTCCACGACAGGATAACCAGCGAAGAACACGGTCCGGAAAAGCGTGGTGCTCACCTGGCAGACACCTCCGCCCACACCTTTGATGGTGCGGTCGCCGTAAATAATCCAGGCCTCTTCATAGCCTTTGTCCAGGCTGACATCCCCCAGCTGTTCGCCCATGGAGAAAGTCTCGCCCGGGGCAACGAAAATCCCGTGGAACTGCGCTGCAGCTACTTCAATGTTGTGTATCCGTGCGGCGCTCGAGCCATAAAAATAAGTGCTATGCTGCTCCACCAATTCTGTGATCCCCAGATCCTCCGGCTGGTCGACATCCGTAACTGGGGGGCGCGTTAATTCCAGAACGAGCGGGATCTGGTGTTGATCCTCTTCCAGACCTTCCTGGATCGCCTGGATGGTCCCCTCGATGTCCAGGCGCCTACCCACCACTTCCTGCTCCAGGACGTTGAAATTCCGCGTGTTATCATTGAAAATCATCCGCGCGTTGCGGGCCTCTCGTTTTATTTTCTTTCCGATGCTTTGCAGATATGCGCGCAGCCTCTCCGGATCAAGCGCGATCCGGTAAGACTCCTCCTCCCCCTCCGAGACGCGTTCAATGGCCAGTATGTCCACCAGCTCTTGCGGCTCCAGCACCCATGGGCCGGGATCGGACGGTGTGGCATCGGGCACCGTCAGCTCTAAAGTCTGGCTTATGATCTGGCGAGCAAACGCCGCCTGCGCACTGACATCGAGAATGTCCGGCCGGGTTTCATTGACAACCAGCGGTACCGTGCCGTCCTGCAGCGTACGCATCTGGGATTCAAGGGCATCCAACGTCGCTGAGATGTCCAAGGTACGCCCGATCTGACCGGGCTGGACGACCACATTCAATCCTTTCAGGCTAAGGGATGCTTCGATGGTCGGCCTGTTGATCTCCTCCGCCACCTGGGATAAGTATTGATTCGCAACCCGTTCATCTAACACAAAACGCGGGGTCAAAGTTACCCCGTGGCGCATGATTTGAATCTGGGAGATGATGCGCTCGCCAAGACCCCCTTGCCGCCCATACTGGAAGGCGACCTCTGCGTTGTGATTCTGGCTGAAGAACAAACCCAACTCCCCGGG
>JAWLER010000019.1:0-38705 GCA_041686005.1 Anaerolineales bacterium
TCATGTTGTTGTGAAATGTCCGACGAACCGCCGGATGCGGACCCGCATGTCCGGTGGTGTGGGAGGGGGGTAGTCGCGAGGCTCCCCCCTATCCCGATTACAAATCCCAGCTGCATCCGGTTGTCCTCCGTGTCCTCATACACCCGCCACTCGGTGACCAAGCCACCCCGGATCTTGGCGGTCCAGAGGGCGGGTCCGTCCAAGGCGGGTTCATTGGAGGAGGTGGAATAGCCGACGATGAGGACGGTATCCCCCCTTTTTTCCAGGCGTTGAAAGAGGTTCCGGTAGTCCGGATAGGCAGCGAAAAAATCCTTCCAAGCGGAGAGCATGTCCTGTTTTCCGTGGACGATATCCCCCGCGCTGTCGATAAAGGTTTAGTCTTCTGTCATCAAGGATGACAGCCTCTTTATGTCCCTGTTGTTAATGGAGTCATTGAATGTTTTCACGATTTGAATGGGGTCTTGTTCTCTCACAGCTGCTCCGCTGCGTTATCTTTGGGTTGATAGCCGAGATCCTGCCGGGCGTTGGACAGGTCCCAGAATCTACCCGTGTTGTCTGAAACGCCGTAGTAAATCCCGAAGCCAATTTCAGATGTTAAACTTTTGCTGGCCAATTGAACCAGGTCTCGGTGGCTGAGCCAGGTTTTGGCGTGGCGAGGATCTCGGGTGGGGTCGTCGTCCCCCAACACGGTCCCAATACGCAGGCAAATGGACGACATCCCCCAGCGCTCGAAATAATAGCGGGCCAGCGCTTCCCCAAAAGCTTTGCTCACCCCGGAATCGCTGTCGGGCTGGATGGGGTCGGAAACAGAAATCACCCCGGGATCTTTTTTAAGGTGAAGATGGGGTAGGAAACCTTCGTAGGCGCCGGTGACGTGATTGGAGCTGGCGTAGATCACCCGCTGGGTGTCGTATTGCTGGGCGGCATGGTAGACGTTGCGTGTGCCGATGATGTTCGCCCGCAGGACCTCTTCCCAGGGTGCATCCACATGGGGATTGGCGGCCAGGTGTATCAAGAAAGGGAAGGGCCCATGCTGCTCAAATAGGCGTAGGACTTGCTCTTCCCGGGAGATGTCCAACTGAAACACACGATCCGAAAATGGCCCCGCCAGGTCGCAGCCGTATACTTAGTAAAGCTCCTTCAACGGGACCTTGATCACCCCTCCGATCAACCCGTTGATGCCGGTGATGAGCAGTTTGGTTTCAAGCATGGTTTTATTGTACTAAAGGCTGGAGCATAAGGGGTGGATGATGATGTTGAGCTTCACATTAAATTTACTGCCATCTCAAGTGACTGATATCGGTTGAGCGGTTGGGCGAAGCGAGACTGTATCGAAACCATATGGGGTTCCCCCGAAAAAGTGGACAGTGAGATAAGCTACAAAAAATAGTGTAAACTGAATTCGGAGGGAATCAATGAGTAAACGAAGAACATACACCAAAGAGTTCAAGCTGGAAGCGCTGCGCCTGCTGAGAGAAAGCGGAAAGAGCGCGACCCAGTTGGAACGAGAATTGGGCATCGGCAAAACCACGCTCAACCGCTGGCGACGAGAATTTGCAGAGAATGGGGAAGACGCCTTCACAGGTCATGGGCAACTTCCACCGGAGAAGAAAACGCTTCGAGAGCTGGAGCGTGAAAACGAAATTCTCCGCCAGGAACGGGACATCTTAAAAAAAGCAGTGGCAATCTTCTCGCGTCCAAACAAATGAGGTTTGCCTTTGTGGATACCTACCGTGAAATCTTTCCCATCACCCGATTGTGTCGGGTGCTGAATATATCCAGGAGCGGCTATTATGCCTGGAAGAAACGGCCTGTCAGCGAGCGAGAGATGGCAAACCAGGCCTTGATCACAAGGATCAGGGCGGTCTTTCGAGCCAGCCGGAGGACATACGGCGGCCCCCGGATCTACCGGGAGCTCAGGAGTCAGGGGATGAGGTGCAGCCAGAACCGTGTGGCCCGACTGATGCGTCTCTACAGCATCCAGGCCAAGCAAACCAAACGGTATCGATACACCACGAAGCGGAACCAGGCTCATGTGGTGGCTCCTAATCGATTAGAAAGGGATTTCGACGTTGAACGGCCAGATCGGATCTGGTTGGCTGATATCACATATATTCCGACAAAAGAAGGTTGGCTGTACCTGGCGGTAATCATGGACCTTTATTCTCGGCGGATTGTGGGCTGGGCCATGGCGGATCGCATGACCGGTCAGCTGACCATCAAAGCGCTGAGGATGGCCCTCCAACGTCGTCAGCCAGGCCTGGGGCTGATCCATCATTCCGATCAGGGCAGCCAGTACACAGACCGGAAATACCAACAAATCCTGAAGGATCATGGCATTCAGTCCAGCATGAACGGTGTTGGGAGCTGGTACGATAATGCGCCAATGGAAAGCTTCTTTGCCAGTTTGAAAAATGAGGAAGTCCATCATCAGGACTACCAGACTCATTCAGATGCAAGGTCTGCTTTGTTCCGCTACATCGAGATTTTTTACAATCGGACACGGCTCCATTCATCGCTGGATTACCAAAGCCCGGCCAAATATGAGGATCTATTTTCTGAAAAACATGGCGATTTAGCTTATCTCACTGTCCATTAAATCGGGGTAACTCCAATAGTGGAGTTACGGGAGACCGCTTCGCTCCACTCTGTTCCGCTCGCGATGACATTGGATACGCTGACAGGATTGTCGGATGGATCGATATTGGTTGGGATTCCTGGGACATCCTCGTTACAGAGGGAACAGGATGTGAGTTTCCTATCTTGATGCGCTGGGATCCGCAAGGCAGGTGTCTCCGCGGGTTGTCGCCTAGCCCTCGATCATTTCCCGTAAACGGTGGAGTTGTTCCTCGAGCAGCCCCTGTTCACGGAAGTATTCCAATGTGACAACCGTTGGCCGGCATCTTTCCAGGGCCCACTCCAGAAGTTCGTAATCCCTTTCCCGCATCGACTTATGGCTGTCTTGCCAAACCCCATCCACCCAGCGTATACCGCTGACATGGATCTGTTGGACTTTACCGAGGGGCAGAGCGGCCAGGTACCATTCCGCCTCCATTCCCAAGTAGGAAGCGGCGATCCGGGCGTGGGCGATGTCCAGCACCATGCCCGCCTTCGTCCTCTCTAAGATGAGAGTGATCACCTCGGGCTCGACCGCGTAATTATATTTTTCAACGGGCAAAGAG
This sequence comes from Anaerolineales bacterium, assembly GCA_041686005.1. Lineage (GTDB taxonomy): Bacteria > Chloroflexota > Anaerolineae > Anaerolineales > UBA11858 > B10-G9. Next base: position 3,183 of record JAWLER010000019.1, read on the forward strand.
GGCAAATTTTCAATCAATATCGGAAGTTGGACCGCGTGGTGGAAACGATCCAGGGTGCGGACGAATCTGTCAATAGCCCGGTCTGCCGGGGGCGGGTCAGGGTGGATGCCCCAACGAGCGCTTAATACATATACGTGCCAGGGCAATAATTCCAGGTGAACGGAGATCCACTCGCCGTGGGCGACAGCCAGGTAGCGGCGCAGCTCTCTGCGGGCGCTGGGCCATATACGCCAGCGGGTGATGATACTCCCGGCGTGAAACTGGAATGTCCAACCCTCCAGCTGGTCCTGGATTTGTTGAATTTCTTCAGGGCTGTACCAGGTCCCGACCTCGATCCCATCAATAGGAGGTTGAGCGTCCCGGATTAACGAGAAAAGGGCCTCGGAGTACGTGGCAGTGAGTGCGGTCATCGGTCTCGGCGCACCTCAGATGGTTGCATGGGGGCAGGCGAAGATCAATTCCCTGGGATAAGTCGATCCTCACATTCCACCCCTAGGTTGTCCTCCGTGAGTCGGTCGATGGCGGGGTTGAAGATGTCCAAAATGGAGGTCCCGCCCTCCGCGAGGTGGCGGCGAACGGAATCCAGGCAGGCCAGCTGGTCCTCCACGGTGAGCAGGTGTTGAAAGCTCCGGAAGGGGGTGATGACCAGGGAGAAGTCTTGATCCAGGTTGAAGTCCTGCATGTCGTCCCGGATGAGCCGGACCCTGTCCTGTCCCGCATGCGGTTCCTTGGACAGCTTGCCCCGGCAGGTGTCAAGCATATGTTCGGAGAGATCCAATCCCACGATATCGACCCCGGCCCGGGCGATGGGCATGCAAATTCGTCCCGTGCCGCAACCCAACTCCAGCACGGGACCGCCCAATTCGCGCGCCACCTCCAAATAGAAGTCGATATCGGGATGATTATGGTATGGGGGGATGTGATCGTAGATTTCTGCCATGAAGGGATCTGACTGGTATCCACCGTTGCGCGTCATAGGCTGTTTTCAGGTTACTAAAGGACAGAGGATATTATCCCTCAGTGTAGATTAACCTTATGGCCATGTCAACAGGTTATTGAATCAACCTCTTTGGGATAAGGCCCTTTACCGGATGCCCCACAATGCCCAGATGATGATCATGGTCAAACCGATCCCGAATCGGGCGAAAAAGGAAAGCCCCCAGCCGGTGAGCAGGTTGAGGGTGATGCGCCAGGACCGGCGGTGGTCATGAACCCGCAGATATTCTGCCAGGAAGAGGGTGAGGGGTGCGGTGATTAATCCGCCCAAAGGGGGGAGCAGGAAGGTGCCCACCAGCCCCGCGCTGAGGGCCAATCCGATGGAGGTCCAGGTCGCCCCAGCCTGACGAGCTTTCCCGCCCATGAGGAGGTTGTCGACCAGAGAGCCGGCGATGGCCAGCAGAGTGAGGAGGAGGATGACCCAAATCTCCAGCGTGCTAAAACCGGTCGCCAGCCCGTGGGCCAGCGCAGCAGCCCAGATGATGATCACTCCGGGGTAGATGGGGATGATCATGCCCAGCAGTCCGACCAGCATGATCAGGTACGTCAGTATTTGGAGGGGCAGATTCAACCAGTTTGGAATCATGACTTATTATCTCAGATTCCTTTGCGTTCAGGGTGCGGCAATTTGGATCTTCTTGTCGTCCTCCCGAGCGATGCGGGGGATCCTTGGAGCGGTCCTCAACTTGGGACCGTTGCCTACATACCGATGCCGCTGGTTTCAATGTCTAGGCGGTGAGGTATCGGGGAACGTCCCTTCAAGGATCCTTCCCCTTCGATTCAGGATGACACTTACCGAATGCTGTACTCGCGAAGAGGCATTGGTCCTACGGAGCGATCTGACAACGTTTGCGACGGATCGACTTTTTCCGATCTCTGCGACACCTTGGATGTCTTAAGACCTCGGAGGTTTTGGAAACCTCCGAGGTCTAATCCTTCACTCCGGTCGAATGACCTCCATCCCGCCCATGTAAGGACGTAATACCTCCGGCACCACCACCGATCCATCCGCATGCTGGTAATTCTCCAGGACCGCGATCAATACCCGGGGCACACCCAGCGCGGAGCCGTTCAGCGTGTGCACGTATTCCGTGCTGGCCCCCTCCTCCGGCCGGTAGCGGATGGCGGCCCGGCGGGCCTGGAAATCGCGCGTGTTGGACACCGAGGACACCTCCAGCCACTCCCCGCAGCCGGCGGCCCAGACCTCGATATCATAGGTGATGGCCGCCGCAAAGCCCATGTCGCCGCTGCACAATTGGTTGACCCGGTAGGGCAGTTCCAGTCGCTGGCAGACGCGCTCCGCGTCCGCCATCATCTGTTCAAATTTATCCTCCGACTCCTCCGGCTCACAGTACACATACATCTCCACCTTGTCGAATTGGTGCCCGCGCTTGATGCCCCGCACATCCCGCCCCGCGCTCATCTTCTCGCGCCGGAAGCAGGGCGTGTAGGCCACATATTCCAGGGGAAGGTCATCTGCTTCCAAAATCTCTTCCTTGTGCAGCCCGGTCAAGGGCACCTCGGCGGTGGGGACCCACCAGAAGTCCTCTGCATGGTCGTGGTAAAGGTTGGCCTCGAATTTAGGCAGCTGACCGGAGGCGAAAACGATGTCCTCTTTGACCATGAAGGGCGGGTAACGTTCGATGTAGCCCTGCTCGAGGAGCGTATCGAGCATGAAGGAGATCAGGGCCCGCTGCAGGCGGGCGCCGGCGCCGTTGAGGACGTAAAAGCGAGAGCCGGACAGCTTCACCCCGCGCTCGAAGTCCAGGATGCCCAGCGCCGGACCCAGGTCCCAATGCGCCTGGGGCTTGAAATCGAACTCGGGGATCTCGCCCACCGTCTTGAGGACCACATTGTCGGCGTCGTCCTCACCGACAGGCGTGCTTTCGTCGGGGAGGTTGGGTAGGGTGGCCATTAAGTGGTGGAGGGATTCCTCCACCTCCGACAGCTCCTCATCGAGGGCATCGATACGCTCGCCAACCGCGCGCATCTCCTCGATCTTCTCCTGACGCTTCTCCGGATCTTCGATCTTGGGGATTTCTTTCGAGCCTTGGTTGCGCTCCGCTCGCAGATTTTCCACCTCCTGGAGGATGTCCCGCCGCTGTACATCCAGGTCGATGACCTCGTTGACGGTCGCGGGATCCACGCCCCGTTTCTCCAGCCCTTGGCGCACCAGGTCGGGTGTCTCTCGAAATAGGTTGATATCCAGCATGACAGCACCTCCTGCTAACGTTAATCATAGACGCCCCCTCGCCAGCAGGACGAGGGGGCGTTCGTGGTGCCACCTGCTTTCACCGCGGATTGCGGTCTCATTCAGGCGGGGTAACGGCCCGCGCCGGCTCCCTTACGGTGTCTGGGATGACAAGCATCTACAGCACCTCTGCGGGAGCGATGTCCTTCGCCGGATGGCTCAGGAGGCGGAGGGGAAACTCCGCGCGCATCGTTTTAATGGATCAGGTCTGTCTGAAATTATACAGCAGGCTGCGAAAAAGAAAAAGGGCGGACCGGGGTTGCCGTCCTGAGGCTGCCGATACAGGGAAGCTTACATGAGCGACATCTAACCATTGAAGGTTAACCGATGGGGTACTGGCAGTGTTCCCGATATGTTTCATAGTAAGTGAGCACGTTTTCAATGGGGGTTCCGGGCTGGATGTTGTGAATGGAGTTGAAAATGAAGCCGCCACCAGGCGCGAGATCGTGAATTCTCTGAATGACCTCGGACCTGACCTGTTCTGGAGTGCCAAAAGGAAATGTCCGCTGGGAATCCACGGTCCCACCCCAGAATGACAGGTCTTGGTCGAATTCACGTTTTATTTTCTCGGCTTCCATGTCCTTGGCAGTCCATTGAAGCGGATTTAAAATGTCGAAACCCGCCTCGATGAATTCGGGAATCAGGGGGTAGATAGCCCCGTCGGTATGCATAAAGGTTTTCCAGGCTGTGTTTTCATGAACCCAGTCATTGAGCATTTTATGATAGGGTTTGAACAGGTCCCGGTATGTATCAACCGACATGAAAGGTCGGTCCTGGGTCCCAAAGTCTGTGCCTGTTAAAAAGACAACCTGGACCTTTTCACCCACAACTTCATAAATGCGCGACAAATTCCGGATGGACATTTCCGTTTGGTATTTAAATATTTGGGATATATACTCAGGCCGACTCACCGTACTGATGTACCACTCTGTGATATCGCGAATCCCTTTGGGGTCCTTTAACCAAGGGGCAGGAACCAGGGCGATGTCACCGATGGCAGTGCCGCCGAAGTTAGCATAAACGGCCCTGTCCGTCTCTGCATGCAACCTGTTCGCTTCTTTTTCATAAAAGGACAATTCCTGATCAGAGATGGGTACGAATTCCTCCAGGTTATCTTCCACGTTAAGGTCGGTTTTGTTGATTTCTTCTTGACGGATGATGGAATCAAAGTAATATCCGCCTGATGGCATGCGAGCACTAGGCGGGACGGATTGATCCCCCTCTGGATACATCAGCAGATCACCGTTATCTTCCGGTTCTGTATTGAATTTTTCGGGTACGAGAACAGGTGTGCCGTCAAAAGTGGTCCACGGTTTCCAACCTTCATTCTTGAATCCAAACATCGTGGTGGGGGGATTGATACCGACCACATCCGCACCTAGTTCATCCAACAAATCCGTCTTAATCTCACCAAGCATCTGGTAAGGTTCAATGACTTTCACCGGTGTGCCGGGCTCATCGAGCTCAAGCGCTTGGCGGAGGGCGTAAACAATGCTGACATGGATCCCGGTTTGAAAGCCCGCCCCGACGTCCAGGGGAATACGATCCGGCTCTTGGTGGTTCAGCGCACAGGACACGCGTTCTCGTGAATTCATGATTCACTCCTGAGATGTGCTTCATCTTGGGTGTTCACCATCCCTATGATGTATATTATTTCACGATCCGAAGGTCCTAACGAAGCTCTTCGTATGATGAAAGTCATATCACAGCTGGGATATTTGTAATGCTTTCATGGAATGAAGCTTGACGGGGGGTAAAAGCCGCGTAAGAATGAATGTTACCGATAACGTGAACGATAACGTGAACGATAACGATGCAGAAGGAGCGCTCAGAACCGTGAAAAACGTGACCATTAAGGACGTCGCCCGCGTGGCTGGCGTCTCTACCCAAACCGTTTCGCGGGTCATCAATAACCGTCCGGACGTTGCCTCGGATACCCGAACGCGGATTCTCAAAATCATCGCTGATTTGGGGTATTCCCCTAACCGGATCGCGAAAAGCCTGAGTAGCGGGAGAAGCTATACGTTAGGTGTGGTTGGTTTTGGGTTGAAATATTACGGATCCACCAGTGTGCTACGGGGTATTGAACAAAAAGCGAATGAAACCGGATTTTCGATCATATTGAGTTTGATGGATAAATACGAGGTAGACCGAGTGGATCGGATCCTTCAAGAGTTGTTTTCGCATCAAGTGGAAGGCGTGATCTGGTCCATACCGGGCATGGGGAAGAAAATCGAAGGTTTGTCAAATCGGTTCTCGGAATCGGGTGTCCCAGTGGTCTTTATCAACAGAGAACAAAGCGGGGGGGATTTGGTCGTAGCTATGGATAACCGGTTTGGTGGAAAAATGGCCACTGAACACCTCTTGACGCAGGGGTATCATCAGGTGGGGATTATCACCGGACCTGCGGGTTGGTGGGAAGCGCAGCAGCGGCGGTTGGGTTGGCGAGACGCCCTCGAAGAAGCTGGCTTCACCGACTTGGGCGATTTGATGGTGGAGGGGGATTGGTTGCCAAAAAGTGGAGAGAATGGGTTGTATCAGCTGGTGGAGACTGTCCCCGATTTGGACGCTGTATTCGTCAGTAATGACCAGATGGCGCTAGGTGTTTTAAGAGCTGCGCGTAAGCTGGGTTTACAAGTCCCGCAAGATTTGGGCGTGGTTGGATTCGATGATATCCCAGAAGCATCTTATTTCTATCCCCCATTAACCACAGTTCAGCAGAATGCGAAAAAATTAGGCGCTTTATCTGTGGAGAAATTACATCATTTTATCCGTGGTGAAGAGAGTGACAAAGTCGTGGCCATGGAAGTGTCTTGGGTCAAACCCGAATTGGTGGTTAGAGAAAGTTCTGCTAAAGCATAGTTTGTAAATGAGCCCCTTGGGTCATGGATTGAACCTGATGATTTTGGTTTGGTCTGAAAGGGCAAGTATTAGGGAATATGTATGAAACCGAGAGAGAGGGTCCAGCTAGCGCTGAATCATGAGGAGCCGGATCGCTGTCCCGTCCAGGCCAGTTTCACGCCGGAGTTTGCCGCATGCCTGCGGTCTGACATGGGGATCCAGGATGAGGAGGTACACAATCCTCATGGGGGCGGAAATACCTACCTTGTGGAAAGGATGCTTAACGAAGATATGTTGTTGACCTCCGTGGGTTGGGCGAATTCTTACTATCAAGACGACGAACCCTACACGGACGAGTGGGGCGTGGGTTGGGAAATCCAGGAGTATGAAACGCCGTTTGGCGTAGGGCACTACACAGAAATCGCCGGTCATCCCCTGGCAGAGGATTCTGCCATTGAAACATATCAACCTCCGGAACCCGATCGGCCTGAGCTGTATCAGGCTTCGGAGAGGATGATCCGCCAGTTTCAGGATGAATATTGGATTGTAGGGGTCACCGTGACCACGATTTTTGAAACCGCATGGGCGTTGCGAGGATTATCGCAGATGATGATCGATATGGCGATGAACCCCGATCTGGCCCATCGCATCTTGGATATCCCCTATCACTACCATCTCGCAGCGGCCAAGCAGTTGGTGGAGATGGGCGTAGATATGATTTGGACGGGGGATGATATGGGCGCCCAAGACAAGATGTTAATTTCACCTGAGATGTGGCGCACATATTTCAAACCGCGGATGGCGAATTTCGTGGCCGAATTGAAGAGGATCAACCCGGAGATCAAAGTCGCTTATCACACGGACGGCGATGTCTACCCGATCATCCCTGAATTCATTGAGATTGGCATCGATGTCCTCAATCCTGTCCAACCAGCGAGCATGGATCCAGCGAAACTCAAAGAGGAATTTGGAGACCGGCTTTGTTTTTGGGGTTCCATAGATGAACAACACACGCTGCCCTTTGGCACCCCCCAGGAAGTGAAAGCAGAGGTTTTACAGCGTTTGCGAACCATTGGGAGGGGCGGTGGATTGGTGCTGGCTCCCACGCATCATGTCCAATTGGATACGCCTTTGGAAAATTTCTGGGCCATGATGGACACCGTTTTGAACACACCGTACTCTTCCCTATAGGTCATCTGAAAGGAGCGTGTTATGAATTCCAGCAATGAAAAACTTTTTCAGGCTATCTTAACCGGCGATAAAGATCAAGCTGTCCAAGAAACGCAGGTCGCTTTGGAAAATGGTGTGTCCGCAGATTCGATATTGAATGAGAGTTTGATCCGGGGAATGGAAGAGGTGGGCCAACTTTACGAAAACGGCGAATATTTTGTGCCGGAAATGTTGATCTCAGCCCGAGCCATGAAGGCGGCCCTGGATGTGCTGCGCCCCCTACTTGTGGAATCGGATGTGAAACCCATGGGAAAAGTGGTGGTCGGCACAGTCAAAGGGGACCTGCACGACATCGGGAAGAACTTGGTGGCCATGATGGTAGAGGGAGCCGGGTTCGAGATTATCGATCTGGGCTCCGATGTATCGCCTGAGGAATTCGTCGAAGCGATCAAGGAGTCAGGAGCTGACTTGGTCGGTCTGTCTGCCTTGCTGACCACGACGACGCCTATGATGGAAAAAACCATCCAGGCCATTCAAGAAGCAGGTTTGCGGGATCGGGTGAACATCATCATCGGCGGGGCGCCGATCACGCCCGAATTTGCTGAAAAGATCGGTGCGGATGGATATGCCCCAGATGCCAGCCGTGCGGCGTCTCTGGTCAAAAAAATGGTTTCTTCATAGGAAAAGTTGTGGTTCTAGGTGTGAAAATGGAACAAGAATGCTGGACGCTTGAACTGGAGGGGATGCCTCATTTTGACCAGGCCATGGAGCGGGTTTACGCCTGGTATGAAAATGAGATCATTGACCGTCCCCCCATTCGGTTTCAAGCCCATAACGCGATCCTTACCCAAGCGACCGAAGACATCTCTGGGTTATCGCCAGAAAAGAAAAAAGAGTGGTGGTTCAATGTCGAACTCCAAGTTGACTTGTTTGCTCGATATGTTGAGGGGCGGCGATTCCAGGGGGAAACATTTCCGGTGTATTCCCCCAATCTGGGTCCGGATGTTTATGCGGCCTTCTACGGCACCGAGTTAGAATTTGGCGAGATCACGTCTTGGTCGAAGCCTTTGGTAAAAGATTGGGATGATATTGAAAAGATTCAATTCGATCGGGGCAATGAATATTTTCGGGCCCTGGAAAAGCTAACCGAGCTTGCTCTGGAACGCTGTAAGGGTAAATTCATGGTTGGATATACCGATCTGCACCCTGGGTTGGATTGTGTTGCTGCTTGGCGGGGTCCAGAGCAGATGTGTATTGATATGATGGACGACCCTGATAAATTAATGCAACTGGCAGAGTTGTCCGTGGCTGATTTCCATATGATCTTCGACCATTTTGACACCATGTTAAAAGCGGAGAACCAACTCTCTGTGAGCTGGTTGGGCGTGCCTTCTTTTCAAAAGATGCACATCCCCAGCGAAGATGTCAGCACTCTGATTTCCCCTGAATTTTATAGAAAGTTTGGCCTACCGCTTTTAAAAGAGGAAGTCAAGAATATCACCCATCATGTTTATCATATTGATGGCAAAGGTGTGGCCCGTCATTTGGATGACATCCTCAGCGTTCCCGAGGTGAACGCTGTCCAATGGGTCCAGGGAATGGGCGATGATTACCCGATCATGCAGTGGGTACCGTTCATCAAGGAACTCCAGGCCAGAGAGACCCCTGTCATTGTTGATTTGGCCACAGAAGATCTTGAAGCGTTTACGTCTGTGATGGACCCTAAAGGGTTGTTTCTGTGGACGGCTCCGGAATCAGAGGCGGAAGAATTAGAGATATTAAAGGCCATTTCAAAATGGACCTGATGTGGGGTCCCAAAGTTTGCGTTTTGGCGGTGATTGTACGTCCTATGACAACTCAAAAGGAGGTGTAAATGGGATAGTAAGAGTATCAAGAAAAAAGTTTACTCCATTTGGTTGGCCAAGAGAGAACAGTGTCTTGGCTCAGAAAGAAGAGAGTAAGAAAGCAGCCTACTTGGAAGCTTTCAACTTTGGAGGAGGATAAAACAAATCATGAGTAAAAAGTTATTCACCATAGTACTCCTGTTGATCACTGCAGTGATGTTAGTGAGCTGTGGCGGGGCGGAAACGCCAGAGGCTACAGAAGCTCCCGGCGTTGAAGAACCGGCAGAAGCTCCGTTGTTAGTGGCCATCAACAAGAGCGCGGATCAGCAATATTTCATCGATCTACAGACCGCGTTCACGGAGAAGGCGGAAGAGCTGGGCGCGGATGCGCGCACGTTCAACGCCAAGCTGGATCCCAACCTGGGTGTGAGCTTGGTAGAGGACGCCATTTCGGCTGGGGCCGGCGGCATCGCCATCACCGTACCTGACCAGACCATCGGTCCGGCCATTGCCCAGGCGGCGGAAGACGCCGGCGTGGTAATGATCGCCACCGACGACAACATCGTGGATGCGGACGGCGATCCGGTGCCCTTCGTGGGCTTCAACGGCACGGACATGGGCAGGAAGGTAGGCAAAGCTGCTGCCGACTTGCTGACGGAAAACGGCTGGCTGGAGGATGATGACAAGAAAGTCGGCGTGCTCTCCGTCGAGGTGCAAACGCTGTCGGTCTGCAATGACCGCACGGATGCTGAGAAGGCGGCCATCATCGAGGCCGGCGTGCCGGAAGAGCAGGTCTTCCCGGTGCCCTATACCGGCGAGACGCTGTCCTCGCAGGACGCAGCAGGCCCGGTGATCACGGCCAACCCTGACATCACGCACTGGGTGGTGTTCGCCTGCAACGATGAAGGTGTGCTGGGGACCTTGAACGCCCTGGCCACGGCGGGCTTTGCCCCTGAGAACATCATCGGTGTGGGATTGGGTGCCTACGAGGCCTGCAAGCCGTGGGCTGCCGATCAGGACACCGGCTTTAAAGCGGCCCTGTTCATCTCTGGTCTAGATGTGGGACGGACCGCGGCGCAGGTTTTGTACGACGCGGTTGTCAACGGTGTGGAGCCGCCCGCAGAGACCTTCGCCCCGACCACCATCGTCACTCCTCAGAACTACACGGAGGTCATGGACGATGTCTCCCTGGCTAACTGCGGCGCAGAAGTACCTGAAGAAGAAGCTGCGGAAGCTCCCCTCTTAGTGGCCATCAACAAGAGCGCGGATCAGCAATACTTCATCGATCTACAGACCGCGTTCACGGAGAAGGCGGAAGAGCTGGGCGCGGATGCGCGCACGTTCAACGCTAAGCTGGATCCCAACCTGGGTGTGAGCTTGGTGGACGATGCCATTTCGGCTGGGGCCGGCGGCATCGCCATCACCGTACCTGACCAGACCATCGGTCCGGCCATTGCCCAGGCGGCGGAAGACGCCGGCGTGGTAATGATCGCCACCGACGACAACATCGTGGATGCGGACGGCGATCCGGTGCCCTTCGTGGGCTTCAACGGCACGGACATGGGCAGGAAGGTAGGCAAAGCTGCTGCCGACTTGCTGACGGAAAACGGCTGGCTGGAGGATGATGACAAGAAAGTCGGCGTGCTCTCCGTCGAGGTGCAAACGCTGTCGGTCTGCAATGACCGCACGGATGCTGAGAAGGCGGCCATCATCGAGGCCGGCGTGCCGGAAGAGCAGGTCTTCCCGGTGCCCTATACCGGCGAGACGCTGTCCTCGCAGGACGCAGCAGGCCCGGTGATCACGGCCAACCCTGACATCACGCACTGGGTGGTGTTCGCCTGCAACGATGAAGGTGTGCTGGGGACCTTGAACGCCCTGGCCACGGCGGGCTTTGCCCCTGAGAACATCATCGGTGTGGGATTGGGTGCCTACGAGGCCTGCAAGCCGTGGGCTGCCGATCAGGACACCGGCTTTAAAGCGGCCCTGTTCATCTCTGGTCTAGATGTGGGACGGACCGCGGCGCAGGTTTTGTACGACGCGGTTGTCAACGGTGTGGAGCCGCCCGCAGAGACCTTCGCCCCGACCACCATCGTCACTCCTCAGAACTACACGGAGGTCATGGACGATGTCTCCCTGGCTAACTGCTCACCGTAGTATGTAGCTCAAACACTGAGGGGCGGGGTTCTTTCCTTGCCCCTCAGTGATCACCTTCTGCCGTTATATGGTTTAAGATTAAGTAAGCGAGTATGGAAATATGGTTCAAATTACTACCGAATCCACGTTTGCTGAAAGTACTGGGGAAATCACAGCCCTAGAAGTGAAGAATATCAGCAAGGCATTCCCCAACGTTCAAGCGCTTGATGACGTATCGCTCAGCGTACAATCGGGTGAAGTGCTTGCTTTCATCGGTGAAAATGGGGCTGGAAAATCAACCCTCCTTAAGATACTCAATGGAGATTACCAGCCTGACAGCGGCAGGATCGTTATGGATGGAGAGGAAGTCTTCTTCGCCAATCCGAGCAGTGCCCACGATGCCGGGATCCGGGTCATCTATCAGGAACCCGAAATCATTCCCTGGGTTGACGTCCCGGAAAATATTTGGGTTGGCGAGCTCCCGAAGAAGTTTGGTTTCATAGACCGCCATCGACTAAACGAATTGGTTGAGCAAAGATTGCAGGAATACGGTTTTGAAAACGTGTTGCCTACTGGTCTGATGGGCTATGAATTATCTTCCGCCCAAAAACAGCTGGTGGAGATCATGCGCGCCCTGAAATCTGGTGTCCGGTTCCTGGCCTTCGACGAACCCACCTCATCCCTCACCGATGAGGAGGTTGACCGGCTTTTTGCCCTCATTCGCAGGCTTCGCGACGAAGGAGTTGCCATCATTTACGTCTCCCATCGGCTCAACGAAATCAAGCGGTTGTGTGATCGCGTGGCGATATTGAGAGATGGAAAATTGATCACCGTGCAACCCGCTCGTGATTTATCTGAAAACGAGATCGTGCGGTTCATGGTCGGTAGAGACTTGACGGATGTCTTCCACCGCCAGGAAGTGGAAAGTCAGCGAAAAGTGCTTGAAGTCAAGAATTTACACAGCAGCTGGCACCATGATGTGAGCTTTTATCTTCGGGAAGGGGAAATTGTGGGTTTCTCTGGTTTGGTAGGTGCGGGACGGACCGAACTGGCGAAAGTGATTTACGGGGAATATCAAAAGACAAGCGGTCAAATTTTATTGGAGGGAGAAGAGGTTAATATCAGCCGCCCGGACGAAGCGATCAAGAAGGGGATTGGATTTGCGCCTGAAGACCGCAAACGAGAAGGCTTGGTCTTGATCCGCAGTGTTTTGGAAAACACGTCAATGGCGATCCTAGATAGGTTGAGCCAACTCCATTTTGTACGGCAGGGTCTTGAACGAGAGATCGTCAGTCGATATGTGGATAGGTTGGATATACAGACCCCGTCTCTGGAGCAGGAAGTGGGGAAACTCTCCGGGGGAAATCAGCAAAAAGTGGTCCTCGCTCGTTGGTTGGCTGTCAAACCAAAAGTGCTGATCCTTGATGAACCGACGCGAGGTATTGATGTGGGGACGAAGGCGGAATTGTACAATTTGATTGATGAACTGGCCAATCAGGGTATTGGCATTATGCTGATAAGTTCTGAGATGCCGGAAATCCTGGGGCTTTCGGATCGTATTTATGTGATGCAAAATGGCCGGATCACGGGAGAACTTTCCGGTGAGACCGCCACTGAAGAGGAAGTCCTAGAGTTAGCAATGGTTGAAAACTTGTCAGTTGATGAATCTGAGAAAGAGATTCAAAGATAAAGGAAATCATATGAATGTAGAAAAAGCAACCCAAGAGATTCGGAAGGTGAAGACTGAGGAAAAAAAGGGTCTCAGCTTACGCAAGATTCTGAACAAGATCGGAGCGGACAATCTGTCGCTGTTGATTGCTTTGGTTGTGTTGGTCTTGCTGATCACTGTCGTCAGTGGCTGGTTTGGCTTGGACGGTGGAGACAAACTTTTCTCCTGGCAGAATCTGATGAACAGTTTGGCGCAGGCGATTGTGATTGTCGGCCTCTTGGCCATCGGTGAAACTGTGGTGATCGTGGCGGGCGGCCTGGATATCTCGGTGGGGTCCATAGCCTCCGTTGGCTCTGTCGTCGCTGCCTCGGTGCTGGTCGGCGTGGGAACTGTGGGGTCCATACCCTTCATTCCAACCGAAAATGTCGCCGTCTCTGTCCTTTTTGGGATCATTGCGGGTATGGTAGCTGGCGCAATAAACGGGTTTATCATCACTAAATTACGGGTTAATCCGATCATCGCTACCTTGGGCACCCTGGCAGCTTTTGCCGGGATCGCCTTCTTGCTGGTGCCGGAGGGGAAACCGATCGGTGTCCTCATTCAGCCGAAATTCACATGGCTGGCTCGAGGGCGCCTGTTGACCGGCTTACCCATCCCAGAACTGGGGGGAACGGATTGGACCGGCATCCCGGTTTTGACGGTCATTTTGGTGATCGTGGCTGTCATCTTCCACGTTTTGATGGCCTATACGGATTACGGGCGGGCCATTTACGCCATCGGCGGCAATGAAATGGCCGCTCGTCTGGCGGGTATCAACCTTACCCGCGTGCGGATGATCATGTACATGCTTTCTGGGGCCGTTGCCGGGTTATCAGGTGTTCTGCTCACCTCGAGGACGACGTCTGGGAATCCCATTAACGGAAACGGTTTGGAGTTGCAAGCGATTACCGCTGTTTTCCTGGGCGGGGCTTCAACCTCGGGCGGGAAAGGGTCCATTGTCGGCACGTTTTTGGCGGTCATCCTGGTTGGTGTGTTAAATAACGGCATGAACTTGTTGGGATTCAACACCTTCATCCAGCGTGTCGCCCTCGGTCTGCTCTTGATCGGCGCGGTCGCGATTTCCCAATGGCGTCAGGCTAGAGAGGAAAAAGCGCGCACGAGCATTTCTGACGAGGAATAAACGAATCTCCGTTGCCTGCTGGATTGAATAGGGGAGCGCACCCTGTTTATTAGCGATGGCGATGGAAACGAAATATGAGCGACAAGTATGAGGTTTAGGAGAATGGTTCCCTCAGCGGTTTTTTGAGATTGCGGGATGCCTTTGACGACAGGATCTGACCATGGAAGTCTCTTTACATAATACCGCCTGGCACCAAGAGGAAGCCTTGGCTCTCGAAAACGAAGCCCTGCGGTCAGTGGTCGTCCCTAAGATGGGCGGCAAACTGGTTTCCCTGTTTGATAAACGAAATCAAATAGAGTGGTTGGTGGGGCCTGACCAACGCTCATTTCGTCCTGTCCCTTACGGAGCCTCTTTTGTCGATCAGGACATGAGTGGGTGGGACGAGATGTTTCCTACCATTGTGGCTTGCTCCTACCCCGGCCCTGGGGAGAACCAGGGTGTTGAGCTCCCGGATCACGGCGAAGTCTGGACTCTGCCTTGGTCAGTGGAAGGCAACCCAACGGACCACATTTCTCTGGCGGTGGAGGGCCAGGCATTGCCCTACCGTTTGTCTCGCAGGATGGGATTTTCTGCGACGGACACCATTGAATTTTATTATCAGTTGATAAATACAGGCAGGGTGCCTATACCCTATATCTGGGCCTCCCATCCTCAATTTTCCTGTGGTCAAGGGGTGGAGATCGAACTCCCGCCCCAGGTGCGCCAGGTTTGCAATACCCTCCCCGAGGAATGGGGCTGGTCAAAGCCGGAGACGGTATATGATTGGCCGGATGCCCTCGACCCCTCCGGTGAACGGGTTCGCCTGGACCAAGTGGGCCCAGCCGACCTCAAACAGGCCAGAAAATTTTTCATTCCGCCTACAGTTCAGATCGATCGGGTGCGGTTAATTCGGAAAGATTCCAGGGATTGGTTGAGAATGATCTGGTCTCCGGAGGATGTCCCATATTTTGGCATTTGGATTGACGAGGGTGCCTTGAGCCACGCTTCCGTCGTCACCCCGGAACCTATGACTGGATATTATGACAGTCTGGAAACCGCTTGGAAGAAAAATCGGGTTTCCATCGCGGAGCCCGGGAACGTGTATTCCTGGAGGATGACCGTCCAGTTGGGGGTTGAGGAAGGTCCCCAAATATAGCGCCCCAGGTATTCATTCGAGAGGCTAACTCTTTATGAACAATAAGGAACGTTTCACAAAAGCGGTTTACAAGGAGAAGACAGACCGCATTTTGACCTATGATTTCTTAGATAACAGAAATATTTTGATTGAGCATGGGGGATATGACGAGTCCAAGGAATACAGTTTTGAGGAATTGATTCACATCAACGGCCGGGCTTGGAAGGACATCGGCCTGGATGTGACCCGGTTTGTTTACGATCCAGCGGATCATTGGATGGGGACGAAAATCGTCAACTGGATCCGTTTTTTTGGCGTCGACCCCGAGGATTGGGAAGTCAGTCAGGCCGGGGGCACAGCTTGGATCTCAAATCGTCCTTTTAAAACCCTCTCAGAACTCGAAGATAACATGCCGGAGCTTCCGGACTACGAAGAGATTAAAGAGTGGTATCAACCCAGCATTCAACATATGCAGGAAGTGCTGGAAGAATATAATGTGGTCATGATTGGGGCGGTAGAAGGTCCCCTTACGGACGCTTATACCTATATGGATATGGAGTTGTTCTCTCTTGGGATTTACGATGCGCCAGAGCTTGTCTCCCATGTCATGGATTGCACAGGTCAGTTTTCAGCGCATATCGCAAAGGCCTTTGCGGAGGTCACGGACGTGCCTTTGCTTTTCATGGGCGAAGATATTGCGGGGTCAACAGGGCCTATCTTCAACCCCGAATTCGTTCGCAAAGAGGGGTTGCCTCGCTGGAAGTGGATCAGCGATCCGGTAAAAGAGAAAGGTTACAAATTCCTGTTCCATTCCGACGGACGGTATGGGAATTTTCTACCTTTGATTTTTGACGATTTAGGCGCGGATGGTTTGAATCCGATCGAGCGGAACAACTGCAATGACATCTTCAAAATCTGGGAAAGGTATCCGGACAAACTGTATTTTGGGAATGTTTGCTGTGTTCAGACTCTTCCCCATGGCACCGTGGGAGATGTCGAGGATGAGACGCTGGAATTGATCCAGAAAATTGGACCTGAAGGACATATTTTCATTGGCTCTTCCAGCGAGATTCATGATGCCGTCCCAGTGGAGAACACCGTCAAAATGTACCGCACTGTTCATGAATACGGAACGTATCCCATTGACGTGGAAAGGATCGTTGACAGGAGGCGGAAACTCAGGAGGAAAGGCGCGCTGGGTCTTCGGTCGGGGCTGGAAGTCTAAGAAGGTATTTGTGTTGGAGCCTGGGGACAGGCGCTGATTTGTGTCGCTTCATGGAGAGGGTCGGGATCCTCGTTTTATAGAGGATCAGACCTTTTCCGGAAGCGTGTGTGTCGGTCGAATGTTATCTATTCAGAAAAGGTGTTATCTGTGGCGAGGATGATATTAGAAAAGCCTAGCAAGCAGGATAGCAGGCAGCGTTTCCTTTTCCCTGATCTTGTGAGACCTTTGCATATCCGCCTCCCCTTTTTATACATAAATGGATTGCAATATGGAGATTAACGCTCGCAGATCGATGATCTCTGCTGAATTTCACCAACATTTTGGTCGACTCCCGGAGATCTGGGCTCGGGCGCCGGGTCGTGTGGACCTGATGGGCAGTCACACGGATTACAATCAAGGCTTTGTGCTGACCATGACCATCGACCGGGACACCTGGATTGCCGCAGCGCCCCGGTCGGACCGTACGATCGAAGTTTATTCCCTGAATTTGGAGGGGGGCGGGCCGTTTGATCTCGAACAGATCCGTCATGATCAGCAATGGCCTTGGACGGATTATGTGCGCGGTGTGGCTAAAATGTATCAGCAAGCAGGTTATGGGCTAGCCGGGTTTGACGCGGTCATCCACAGCAACATTCCCTTTGGCAGTGGGTTAAGCTCATCTGCAGCGATTGAGATGGCGACCGCGGAGGTCATCCAGATGGTGGGTGGGTTCCAGGTAAATCCAGTCGAGAAAGCGCTCTTGGGACAGATGGCGGAAAATCAATTCGTGGGTGTGAACACGGGCATTCTGGATCAATATAGCTCGGCCTTGGGCCGCGAAGGAAGCGCGATATTGTTGGATTGCCGGGATCTGTCCAACCGCGTCATGACCATTTCCGAGGATCTGAATGTCATGGTTTGTGACACGCGCACAGAAAGGAAGTTGAAGGGCACGGAATATGATGACCGGCGGGCGCAGTGTGAAGAAGGCGTGCGCCTCCTTCAAGATTGGTACCCGCAAATCCAGGCGCTGCGCGATGTGTCCATGGAACAATTCGAGCCCTACGAAACAGAACTGCCCCCGGCTGTAGCGAAACGGTGTCGATTTATCATCGAAGAGAACCAGCGCGTCCTGAATTTGGCGGATACGTTGCCCACAGGAGATCGTAAAATGCTGCAGAAACTGTTATCCGATTCCTTTGCCGGTGCGCGAGATCTGTATGAGATCAGCACCCCGGCGATGGAAGCCATGATGGTAGCCATGATGGATAGCGACGGCGTGATTGGCGCTCGCCAAGCAGGAGCCGGGTTTGGCGGTAGCATGGTCTCCCTGGTCGAAAATTCCCATGTCCTCCCCTTCGCTGAGGGGGTGAGGCGAAAATATCAGGAGCGAACGGGGATTGACCCCTACGTTTACAATGTGGAACCCGCGCCAGGGTCCGGTCCGTTGGTGATGGTTGAATAAGGTGTATTTGTGATTCTTAGGGAAGATTTACCCCACCGTAGATTGAATCCCCTTACAAATGAATGGGTTCTTGTTTCACCTCACAGGGCAGAACGTCCTTGGCAGGGGCAGGTGGAGGACCTCCCAGCGGAAAACCGCCCGCATTATGCCCCCACATGCTATTTATGTCCCAACAACGAGCGCGCCCACGGCGATGTCAACCCCGACTATGATGGCACGTTCGTGTTTACCAATGACTTCGCTGCTTTATTACCGGAGAGTCCGGCGCGCGAATCCGATCCTTCCCCCCTTTTTAGAAAGCAAAGCGTCCGTGGGACCAGCCGGGTGGTGTGTTATTCGCC
Source organism: Anaerolineales bacterium (assembly GCA_041686005.1). Taxonomy (GTDB): domain Bacteria; phylum Chloroflexota; class Anaerolineae; order Anaerolineales; family UBA11858; genus B10-G9. The sequence continues at coordinate 21,391 of JAWLER010000019.1, forward strand.
CCGCCATGATCTGACTTTGCCGGAGATGTCCTTGGAGGACATCCTTCAGGTGGTGGAGGTATGGGCGGATCAGTTTCTCGAGCTGGGTGAAAAATACCGGTGGGTCCAGGTTTTCCAGAATAAAGGGGAGATGATGGGTTGCTCCAATCCCCACCCTCACGGGCAGATATGGGCAGGGGACCGCTTCCCCAATGAACCTTATAAAGAGAACCAGCAGCAATTTTCATATTTACAAGAAAGGGGGCGTGTAATGCTGCTGGATTATGTCTGTGAGGAATTGGTTCGAGGGGAACGGATGGTCCTTTGGAACGATCACTGGGCTGTCCTCGTCCCCTATTGGGCGATATGGCCTTATGAAACCCTACTCCTCCCCCGCCGCCATACATATTGAACAGCTCCCCGACCTCACGGGTGAAGAACGAAAGTCCTTGGCGGAAATCCTCAAACACCTCTTGGTCAAATATGATAATCTCTTTAAAACCTCTTTCCCGTATTCCATGGGCTGGCATGGGGCTCCATTTCATGTTGGAGAACGTATGGAACATATTGGCAGCTTCACGCGCATTTTTACCCGCCCTTACTTCGATCAGCGACAGTGAGAAAGTTCTTGGTGGGATATGAAATGCTTGCGGAAGCCCAGCGGGATATCACCGCCGAGGATGCTGCCGGTCGTTTGCGGAATTTGTCGTGTGTCCATTATAAAAAGACTTGATATTGATCTGTATTTAGGTTTGCACGTCTCGTTTATGTATAACTAAATCATTTAATTTAATTACGGAGCTTTCTTTTCTGCCTCGGTATGATGGTAGGGGTATTAAGAATAGGACCTGAAAAGATGCCCACGCTTTCCAATTATGGATGTTTTAGAAATGGAGCGGGTTTAAGTATCGTTTTAGAGGTTTACAACTTATCACCCTAAAGTAAAAGTTTCCTCATTGGAGACCCTTTTACCGTGGATTGCGGTTTCAATCCCGCGGGGGGGGAAAACAAATTTCCCTTATAGGATATGGTGTCTGTAATGTTAACTGTTTCAATTATAATACTCATGTTCGTCAACGAAACTTAATCCAGGATGGGGGACCGGTGATATCAGGGGATAAACTGGGTGTGCCGAAGCGGACCTGGATAGGGAGGACCGACTGCATGAATGACCACAAGAAAAAGCCGATTTTAGTGACCGGATCGCACCGCTCCGGATCCACCTGGGCCGGGGTCATGCTGTCCGCTCCTCCGGATATCGCCTATGTCAACGAACCCTTTAACATCGAATACAAGCCTGGGTCCTGCCGGCCGCACTTTCAATATTGGTATACCTACGTCTGCGAGGAGAACGAGTCCGCCCATGTCCAATATATCAGGGATTGCCTGCGTTATAAGCCGCATGCGATTCGCAAAGCGCTCCAACACGGATCCCTGGAAGACATCCCCCGATTGGTCCGCTTTCAGATCCAGTGCCTTAAAGCCCGCTTGATGAAGAAACGCCCCCTGGTCAAAGATCCCCTGGCTCTTTTTTCCACGGAATGGATGGCGGAGCGCTTTAATATGGAAGTGGTCATCCTTATCCGCCATCCGGCGGCTTTCGTGGGCAGCCTGAAAGCCGCGGGTTGGCCTTTCCCTTTCTCGCACCTTTTAAACCAGCCGCTTCTGATGGATCGATATCTGTCCGGGTATGCCGAGGAGATCGAGGATTTTGCTCGCCACGATAGGGATCTCATTGACCAGGCCATCCTGCTCTGGAACCTGATTTACTCGGTGGTCCGGACATTTCAACAGGAGCACGGTGCGGATTGGCTTTACGTCAAGCATGAGGATCTATCCCGGGACCCGGTAGGGGAATACCGCAAACTCTATGAAAAGTTAGGTATCCCGTTTTCAGATCAGGCCCGGTACCGGATCAACAAGTTCTCTTTTGCAGAGACCGAGAATAAGCATATGAAGCGGGACAGCAAGTCCAATATCTGGAAGTGGAAAAAACGCTTGACGGAGGGCGAAATATCCAGGGTCCGCGAGAAAACGGGGGAAGTCGCCGGGCATTTTTACACGGAGGATGATTGGATAAACGGATGACCAGAGGCTTGTTTTATGTAACCAGCTGCCGCGAAGGCCGGGACCTTGGTTGGGAAACGGGGCGGGATTTGCATGCGCGAGGAGAGGTTTGATGGCCCGCAAAAAGTCGCGTGTATTTACCAGGGCGGGCCTGGTGCGGGAAGAGCTGGCGCCTTTTCTGGTCGGGCTTGAACCTTTGCTTGCCACATTTTTCCCCAATCGGCTCGTTGTCTTATACGCCCACCTCTATCCGGATAAAGATGGACATTTCGATCGGGAAGGCATTCAAGATACCCTTCAGTACCTGGCGGATGAGTGCCGGGTTCTCCCCCTTCCGGAGGCGCTGAAGCGCTTGGAGGAAGGGAAGGGTTTGCCCCGCCGCGCAGTGGCGATCATCGTGGATGACGCCACACAGAAGTTTTTTCAGTTCGGGCATGGTTTACTCTCTGCGTCAGGGCTGCCTTACACCTTGGCGGTGGTCCCTGGATTGATCCAAGGAGGAGGCAAAGAACACCTGCTGGCCCGCTTGATGCGCATCGCCGGGCACCCTTACTGGCTGCCAAATCAAGAGATGCTGGAGCGGGTTTTGGCATGGTTTGGTGACGAGGACAGCCGGGAAAGGGCATCCTTTGACACCGTTTTCAGCAAAGCCTCAGCATTAGCTGAAGATGCGTTGGGGGAGCTTCTGGAGCATATCCGGGCCCTGGACCACCAATTCATGACTTGGGAGGAGCTCAAAGAAGTTCAAACGCGGGATGAAGTGCATTTTGCCAGCCACTCCATGTCCCATCCTCAGATGCGATTCGCAATCAGGGGTTGGCTGGAGTGGGAGTTGGCCCGGTCCAAAGCCCTGCTGGAAGAGAATCTGGAGGTCGGAGTCCAGAGTTTTGTGGTTCCATACGGCCATCCAAGGCAGCTCACGCCAGCGGTCAGTCAGGCGCTGGTCAAATCCGGCTACCGGTACGCCTTTCTGACCCGGAAGGGTACGGTCGGGACCGGCACCATGCGGTATACGATGCCCCGCCTTGCGCTGGAAGATGAACCCTGGAGGTTGCGCGTTCACACCTGCCCCGCGGTGTGTTCGCTCATCTATCCCACCCGGAAAGGGGGCGAGCACATGGTAGGGGTTGCTGGGTAGGTCCAGCGGCGGAAAAGCAGGTTTCAGGATCACAAACAGCAGGTGCTTGGCGATGGGGTAAGGGATGCAAATTAAGATCTTGGGGACAGAATCGCTCGGCGTGCGCGGTCTTTCCTGTGTGGTGGAGGTCAGAGACCGCACGATCGTCATAGACCCTGGGATGGCGCTGGGGTACCGGCGTCACGGGCTGCTTCCCCATCCAGCGCAGGTGGCGGTGAGCGAGGTGGTCCGCGGGAGGATCCTGGCTGCATTGGAGGATGCCACCGATGTGGTCTTCAGCCACTACCACGGCGATCACGTTCCGCTACTGGATGCCAATCCCTATCAGGTGGACGCCCAGCAGGCGGCGCCTTTGTGCCGGGATGTGCGGTTCTTTGCTAAAGGGCCTGATCGCATCTCCCCCCGGCAGGCGGCTCGCAGGGAGTCTCTGAGGGAAGTCCTGGGGGGAGAACTGCCGGATGTGGAGGGGCGGGATGTGGAAGGGCTCAGGTTCTCTCACCCTGTTTCCCATGGACAGCCGGGCTCGCATTTGGGTACGGTGATGATGACCCGTGTCGAGGATGAAGAGTCCGTTTTCGTGCATGCCTCGGATATCCAGCTCCTGGATGAGGAGCCTGTCTCGTTGATACTGGATTGGGAGCCGGACATCGTCCTGGTGGGCGGACCTCCCCTTTACCTTGACTTCATGGGGCAACATCTGCGGGAGAGGGCGTGGCAGCAGGCGTTGCGCCTGGCTGAGGGAGTGGAGAGGTTGATCATCGACCACCACCTCCTGCGCTGCCGGGAAGGGCTTGCCTGGCTGGATCGCCTATCCTCTGCAGTCCACCACCCCGTTTTGTGCGCCGCAGATTTCATGGCGCAGCCGCGCTGTCTGCTGGAGGCCCAACGGGAAAGTTTATACGAGGAGATGCCTGTTCCCAAAGGCTGGCATGAGGCCTACGCAGATGGCAAAGCCAGCGCGCAGGTGTATCGAATCGATTCGAATGGTTGATCTGCAGTGACATACCTCCCCAAAATTTAGCCCCGCGGTTCTTCCTCAAAGGTGGTTCAACGATACGATACAGACGCATAGAACCGCGTTCGTGTCCATTGGTAGGGAGGATGAAGGTCAAATGTCCCGGTCATGATGGCGAAGCCTGGGATGCGATGAGGAAGGCTTAGATTTATAAGAGATGTGGAGGAAGGTGCGTTCCAAATGGATTTATACTCCTTGCTGGACGAGATTCAGGCGATTGCCCGGGATGGGTTAGCGTTCTCTTCGGACCTGTATGATCGGGAGAGGTATGAGCGGTTGTTGGTTCTGGCGACGCAGGCCTACAGCGAACTGCTGGACGTGCCGGAAGGAAAGCTGCGAGAGCGGTTCCTGAAAGAATTAGGGTACATCACCCCCAAGGTGGGGGTCGACGCCGCCATCTTCAACCCCGGCGGGGAAATCCTGCTCATGGAGAGGGTGGATGGAACTGGGTGGTGTATGCCCTGCGGGTGGATCGAGCCCAATGAGAGGCCGAGGGAGGCAGTCGTCAGGGAGGTGCGGGAGGAGACGGGGCTGGAAGTGGAAGTCAAGCAGTTCGTGGGTGCCTTCACCTCTTTGCCCGGTGCAGAGCGTGGACCTCACACCAAAATCGCCCTGGTCCATATCTGCCAGATCGCCGGCGGGGAGTTTCGGCTGTCACATGAAGGGCTGGATTTACGGTACTGGCCCATTGAAGAAGTGCCGGAGTGGCTTGACTTCCACAAAAGGTGTGCTATGGCAGCGTATGAGAGGTGGCAGTCGGAAAGCCTGCTCCCTGCTATCTCGGATTGAACGGGGTCCAACGCGGCTGGCGCTCAGGACCCTTAGGGTAAGTCAGCAGCGGTGAGGCGATGGCTGAGCAGATTGAGGGTTTGCATTGTCAGAAGGCAGGAAGCAGATGATGGCGTTCCGGGACCAAAGGGGTCACATCATCCGCCTTCCGGACTACCCGGAGCGGATCATCTCCCTCGTCCCCTCCCTGACGGAATTGTTGTTTGACTTGGGGCTGGATGAAGAGATCGTGGGGGTGACCAACTTCTGCTGTTCGCCGGAGGGCAAAGTCGCCCAACGGGCCAAAATTGGGGGTCCGAAGGCTTTTGACTTCCAGGCCATTGAAAGGCTGGATCCGGACTTGGCAGTGGGGGACAAAGAGGAAAACGACCGGGAAGGGATCCTGCGCCTGGAAAAGATGACCCCGGTGTGGGTCAGCGATATCCGGGACCTTGGGGATGCCCTGGAGATGATCCGGGGGGTGGGCGAGATCGTTAACCGGCGCGAGGTGGCGATACGCTTGGCGGAGGAGATCCAAAGGGAGTTTGATGCCTTGCCCATCTACCCGCCGCTGCGGGCCGCGTACCTGATCTGGAAAAACCCCTACATGGCGGCGGGTGGAGAGACCTTTATCGGTGATATGCTGGGCCGGTGCGGGTTTGTGAACCTGTTTGGCGACAGGCCCCGCTACCCGGAGGTATCCTTGGAAGAGGTTGGGGAAGCGGAGGTGATCCTGCTCTCTTCTGAACCTTATACGTTTCGATCCGAGGATGTCGACCACATCAAAAGGAAATGCCCTGCCTCCCGTGTAATCCGGGTCGACGGGACCATGTTCTCCTGGTACGGGAGCCGCCTGAAACACGCCCCGGCGTATTTCAGGGCCTTGCGCGAATCGCTGGAGGGGGGATCATATGAGTAGGGAAGAAACGCCTGAGGAATTGCTCGGGGAGAAAGAGGGGCAAGGAGAGGATCGTCCGGGCGTGCTTTCCTGTCTTACAGCGCCTGTGTTGGTAAAAATCATCGGGATCTATTCAGCTACAGCGGTGAGCCTGATTTCCTTTTTCGTCTTAGCCTCGGATGCTTCTCTGGCTGAGAAGGCCCTCATCAAGATGGCCCTTGGTTTGATCCTCATCTGGGTCATCCTGGGGGGCTCGCTGATGTACGTATTCAGGCGCCCGGTGCGGCGTTTTGTACGGAAGATCCCCCTTACTTGGCAGGTAAAATTCTTTTTATTTTGCGTCCTTTTGGCTTTGTTGGAAGAAGGGGTCACTGTGTCGATGACCAACCTGGCGCCCCGATTCGGGGCAGAAGTGGGAGAGGCCTTCGTCACCGCCTCCGCCCATTATCTGCACACCGTGCTCTTCCACAGCGTGATCGTCTTCCTGCCCATGTTCCTGGCCTGGACGGTCCTGCTACGTACCTTTGCCTTTTCACCGGCCCAGGTTTTTCTGCTCTTCGGGCTGACTGGATCTATCGCGGAGATGAGCATCAATCCCACCAACGTCCTAGCTGGTTTTTGGTTCTTTGTGTACGGGCTGATGGTCTACCTCCCGGCCTATTCGCTGCCGGAAGAGCGCGGGGCCCGGTCCCCCGTCTGGTGGGCGTACCTGCTGGCCGTCGGGGCGCCGCTGGTTTCCCCCATCCTTCTCCTTCCCTTTGCCCCGCTCCTGCGGTATTTGTGGGAGATCATGGACCCCGTCTTCTTCGTGGATTCCATGTGGGGCTGAGGTGGAGTGTAGCAGGATCCATCTCTACCTGTCGCGATGCCCTTTTTTGTACAGTGGCTTGTAAGAAAAAGGGGGTTGGGGTCCGACACACACGGGGAAATCTTGATAGGTTCCGGTTCCGACCCCTTCACTTTGATAGGGTTGTATAGACAAACGGACAGTGATTTCGCTATAATGCAAAAAGCTATGGAGCAGTTGACCCGGGATGGCGCAGCGGAATAAGGGTTTATTCCCTTGTTTTCTATAGGGAGGATAAACGTCTATTAGCTAACATTAAGGACTTTTGGAAGCCATTTATTTCGATTTTATCGTTTCATGTTTGGAGGGCATCCTAATGAAGGAATTGAAAAAATGGGATTTAGTCTATATATCCGATTCAACAGGGTGGGGGGTTGCAGATAAGCTTGCTGAAAATATAGAGCGGGACACCGGGAAAGAAGTCACAACACATAATTATGCCGTTGGCGATTTATCTGCCTTACAGGTCTTAGAGGCGTTCCAAATTGAATCTGATTCCTTGGAGAATGATATTTTTAAATCCCTCAAGGCGGACATTTCTGAAGCTGAGATGATTGTCTTTTTTGCCAATCCACGGGGAGACCCATCCAAGGGGGGCGTGGAAGGCGGAATAGAACATTGTATACGCCTCGAACCGCCTCCTTATGATTGCACACTCGAATTATACGAGCCATACATTGAGAATTTGAAAGCAGTTTATGAGGAGATGCTCGCACTCCGAAATGGCAAACCCACTGTTATTCGCGGGGTGGACTTTTACAATCCGCTCATCAGCCTCCATCGTGACCGCAACATGGAAGCCGAGTGTACAGATTGCTTAGAGATTTTCAATACGGCAGTCCGGCAAGCAGCTGACACGTTCAACATACCCATCGTTAGCGTCTATGACGCCTTCAATGGTCCGAATCATGATCAGGATCCCAGAGCGAAAGGATACATTGGAAATGATGGGGTCCATACCTCCGAGAAAGGGCAGCAGGTGATAGCTGATCTTCTTAGCCAGGCCGGATACGAACCGATAGAACCGCCCCCCTTGTGATTTTGAGGGTTTACCCCCCCTGCCCGTGGACAGGCTCAGGATGCAACACCTGACTGGGCTCTAGGACATTTCATGTGATGCCATACGGCGAGGGCCAGCGGTGATTTTTCGGGAATATTTGTTTACAATCAAATTAGCCCCTTCTGTCCCTGGCGGAAGGTACGTTATTACCTTAGGCGCAGTGTTTATGGATCTAATAGGAAGGAGGAAATATGAATAAACTTACTCTTGAGCTGTTGTTGAGCACGTTTGAGAAGTATAACCCCGACATCTGGCCGATGCAGATAATTGCCTACTTGTTGGGTATCGCCGCGTTGTTCTTCGCCATAAAGCGAACAAAGTATTCGGGCAGAATGGTCGTGGGTATCCTCTCGTTTTTTTGGTTGTGGACAGCGATTGGATTCTTCTTTCTATACTTCGGTCCCGCCTACAGCCTTGCTTACGCATTTGGAGGGTTGTTCCTTATCCAGGGCCTTTTGTTCTTGGCCGACGTGGTGAAACCGCGCCTTTCGTTTGGCTTCCAGGGCGACTTATACTCCATCATAGGAGCGCTGTTCATTGCTCATGGAATGATTGGATATCCTGTAATTGGGTATTTCTTGGGCCATAGGTACCCTCAATCGCCGCCTTTTGGACTCACGCCTTGTCCTGTCGCTGCCTTCACTTTTGGTCTGTTCCTGCTAACTGATAAAAAGGTGCCTAAGCTGTATCTTGTCATTCCGCTACTGTGGGCACTCAGTGGGGTTATGCCGGTTTCTGTCGGTATTCTGGAGGATATTGGCATGATCATATCGGGTGTGCTTGGAACAGCTTTGCTCCTATATAGGGACAGGAATACGTAAAGTTAGCATGCTTTAAGCAATCTCTGCGCCTACCTCCCGCTGCCCTTCGATACGCACTACGGAGGAGTGCTAATCAGGAGGGTCCGCCTCAAAGGATGGGTCCGCCTGGAACCTTCGTAATGCCCACCGTGGACCATGGCTGACTAGCTAAAGCTAGTCAGCCAATACTCCATTGCATGCTGAAATAGCTAGCGGCGCTTTTCCGCAAATAGTCGTTTCCAATAAAATTAGCGATGATTGCCAACCTGGCGGCAGGCGGGTAGGGGGAGAAACTTAACCTTGCCATCGAATAACGGTTGCATTCGCAGACCCTCCTTTTTTGAAGTGGTAATTTTCCATTTATTTGATATAAAGAGGGGAGATAAACCTCCTATCCGTCTGCGAGGTTTTTCCCATTTGTGTTGCTATAGACAATTTTATAAAACCTTTTAGAAAGGACAATGAAATGAAGGGATCTACCTATTTCAAGCCCTCAATCCATGGCTGGCCGTTCGGCAACAGTTGGGATTGGACTATTGAGACCCCCATCATACCCCTGGAAATCACCCTGACAGAGATCGGGTTCTGCGGGGGGATGTGCTGGACCGTTTTAGCTCGTTTCTTTGAGGGGATTTGCCTTCCCAGAGATGTCGCTGCTCCTCTTGAAGGCACTGACCTATACGGAGAAATTTTGTTATCACAAATCGCTTCCGCTGGAAATGTCGATACTTTGCTGAAAATGTACGCTTGGCAAATGAGTCCCAAACTTAGCGGCCATTGGGGCAACCCGCATCAAAGCCTAGGCAGCAGGACCTTGGTGGAGTGGCATACAAAAGTCCGGAATTACTTTCTTAATCCTTCTCCGCAAGAAAATAAACCGGTCACCCTGACCTTGATCGCCACCTCGAACGATTATGACCCCGCCCATCTCACTAACCACCACCGTGTGGTTGCCTACGGTTTCGAGGAACGCAAGCTTTACGAAGATGAATATGTGCACGGGAAGAGGAGTGCGAAGATCAGGCACGTCAAGCTCTATATCTATGACCCCAATCATCCCAATGATGATGATGTGTATCTGACATTCTATACAAACTGCGATGACCATTGGATCCACTTGAAGCACAGCGAAGACAAAAAATACACCGGATTTTTTGTAGACGATTTAACCAGGGAGTATTCGTCCACGGATGACCCGGAAGTACACATTCAGAAGCTTGAACTATCCGAGTTCACTTCTGCGACGAACGCGATGTTCGATTTGAAATTCAACTGGAAGTCCAGGACCATCCCCTACTTTTGCGTTCAAATCGACGGTGTGGATTGGGGGGGCAATGCCGCAGCAAAGGCCAGCTTATCGCCGGAGGGAAACATCAAACAATGTCCCGCGAAATCGGGAAACCTATCGATTGAACTTGACCTGCCTCGGAGCTCTTCAACGGTGACCGTGCGATACCTGGAGGAGGATTCATTGTCTGTGTCTGCGGATTCAGAGGTTGGGGAGCCCTATTTTCGCTGCTCCCCCTGGTATTGGGGACAAAACCAAAATGTCCAGGAACAAGATTTCTTTTTCAAAGACAAGAACCCGTCACCGGATTCGCTGAACCAGCTCAGCAGTCCGGAATCCCGGAATGTGTTTATCTCCTTTTCGCCCGCCTATGCGGATTCAGAGATCGCTTTTCCTTGGACGGATCTGCTTGTGAACGGCCAACTCCCGGAGGATTTCTTCGATACCCATATGGTGGGCGATCACAAACTGCCGCCAAAGACATATCTGGGGAACATCAACAAATCGCTGCGCGCGGACTTCACCGTCCGGAACCTCGCCCCTCCCGTTGATATTTGGGCGTTTAAAAAGACTACGGAACCCGGGAGAACCACGAACGTGCGCTTGCCAGCCCTGCCCGAGCGTGACGCTTTTCTTTTTGATGGTTTCAGCTCCGCCGACTATGACGCGGACACGAAAATCGAATTTCGTTTTTTATGCCGGGACAAATTTGGGGTGCTCCTGGAGGACACGTATACCATCCACGGCAAATCGGTCATCCACTTTGATCAGAGCCGCCTCTTTCCTGAACTGCCGCCCATGATCGCCATAGGTGACAGCGGCCCCAGCATCCTCTCGGAAAACATCGCCAAATATGAGGCCGTGGCCCACCGGTTGGTGGAGATGGGGCTGCTGGATTTTAAATCCGAATTAGACCCAACCTTGGATTTGGATCCCATCCGAAGGACTGATGATCCCCGAAGGAGAGAATCCCCGGCTGTAAAGGTGTTGAAAGCCATCCGCGCAGATCGGAGAATCCAGCAAATGATCAAGGAGACATCGCGTGCGGTTTGGCAAGACCAGGATTTGTGGAACCGGTGTTTGAAGCACAATTCGGAAGCGCTGAGCCGTGAAATCAGGAGCGGCGTGATATTGTATAATCCCGAGGATTATGTGGACAGGGTGGCGGGTTTAAAGGATGACGACGCCGAGACTCAGCGTATGTCGGATGCCGGGATCATCGGTGTCTTTGCAGAAAGAACACTTAAGAATTTGCGGAGGGACCCCGGACTTAAAAGAGCCCTGGACGATCTGTAAAAGACAAAGTTGTGCATGCTGATTCGATAAAGCGGAACGGGTGCGCGAATTGGCTGAAGCCGGATTCATCCTGACCATTGGCGTTCGAGCACAGCAAGCTTGAGCCGAGGTCAGCGATAGTTTTCCTCTGTGCGAAGCCGTCAGGTGTAGAGGTGAAAGGCAGCGGATGACTGACCTATCGATATTTATCTACAGAAAGGCATACCAGCGCCTAGTCACCGCTGCACCTCGCCACATGGGTCCAAACCCAAAGTATCTGGGAAAAAGAAAGACGGGGCGACTTGGTGAGGGGGGTTGGGTTGGGGTGACTTGGTGACCGGGAGAGAGAGGAGGGGGAGAGTAGATCGTTGGCACCATACAATAGCTTTGCGGTCCTGACTGGTAAAGCCAGTACTTAAAAAGGCGGGTGTGTTAGATGACAAGGCACACCTACGGTTAACCGAAAAGACCCGCTGATTGGTCAATTAGCGGGTTCTTTTCCTATGAAGGACAAACCATGACCTTGTACCCGGGTTGTTCTTTTTAAAGTTACATCAGTCTATTGAGGGGCATAGCCTTCGGCTTTGCTTAGATCCATTGCGACTTTCGTGATCATGACGCCATAGATCACTTTCGCAACGATGTCAGCGGTTGTGAACAATAACTGACGAATGACCACGCCATTGGCGGTCGGCAGGATGGCGGGGATGATATATGCGATGGGGTAGAAAGTCCAGAAAATTAAGAAGATCCAGCGGATAGCCTTCATCATACCAACAGATACCTCAGGCATTCTGGGAAGGGCTTTGCCTATTTCCGTCCAGGCTAGGTAGAGGAGCACAATATAGAAAATTGTGCTGACGGCACCCCAAAGCCAAAGTCCTGTCAGGTTGCTGGTCTCATAAAACTGTCCGATATAGCCCAATATGATCATGGCTGCGCCTGAACCAACAAACAGAATACCGAGACGTCGGCCAGCAGCGGCGCTGAGCCCCAGAACGATAACCAATTGTAGCAATAGTAAGGGGACGTCAATCAACCAGTTCAAATAACGGAACCCGTTGGAGAAGATGCCCTCCCCTAAAACGAAAGCACCGTTTTCAAGAACAAAACTATTCTGCCAGCTCATTGATTGGGCATATAGGAGCAAAAAAGCTGAGACCATCACAATGGAGCCCAGCACAGACGCGATCCGGTATCGCGGAGCCACGTCTCTCATTGTCGTCAAGAAGTAAACAAAACCGGCAGCTTGCGCAGCGAAGCCTAACACTAAAATATGGGCAACAATTTGCCATTGAACAGGATTATAGGTAAGTAGGTTTTCGAGATTCATCGCATTTCTCCTTTGGCTGAAAAATCCTTTTGATATGTGATATGTTCAGGCGTTCGAAAAAATTTGCTTATACTTCAAATTATACTAAATGTCCATCCTCGTTTTGGGTTTTTTGATATAGTTAGTCAGAGGCGTTTCGCTGCTGTACCCCGCTTCATCTGGCTGGTCTCTAGCACATTTCATGTGCCCCCATACGGCGGAAGTTGGAGGCGTATTTTTGGCAAATTATTGTTTAGAATAAAATTATCAGTGATCGCAACCCGGCAGCGGGTGAGTTTATATGTTATTTGGTGTCACTCCTTAGGGTCATGAAAGAAAATTTATGCGAAGCAAGGCCTCGTCAGATGTGGCTTTCGCGTTGATCGGGATTGGCACGAGGCGTTTCGCAGCCCACTCAGGGGGCTCGCTCAGCGATTAGTGAAGGAGGGAGAGATAAGCAATGGATACAAAGCAGGACGCGCGGGAGGCATACGCCGAGGTTCCGCATGTGGTTGAAGAGCTTACCCTTGAGGTGGGACGCTTTACTGTGGTGGGTGATCTCATCCTCCCCGCAGAGGGGGAGCGGCATCCCATCATTGTTCTTGTGTGGGGCAGCGGTCCAGCAGGTCGCGAGAAAGTAAGAAAGCCCTCACAGCTTCTCTCCATTTTTCTCAAGTCTGGATTCGGCGTGTTCGTGGGGGACAAACCCGGCACGGGAGCATCTGCCGGGGACTTCAAGGCGGGACAACTGCTGCGGGAGAGAGGGGAGATCCTCGCTGCTGAGGTTGGGCACCTGAGGGGGCTACAAAAACTGAACCAATCAGACATTGGCGTTTACGGAAGCAGTCAGGCAGCCTATGTGATTGGACTGGCCCTGGATAGCGGTATGAAGATCGACTTCCTTATTGCTGTGTCCTGCCCTGCCACAGACAGTGTTGAACAGTCAGCATATCTCGTCGAGCAGCAGCTCCTCTGCGAGGGGTATGAGCGAGGTGAGGCGGCGATGGCTCGGAAGTTCTTTGTTCAACGGCACCGAGCGAGGTCGTATTCCGAGTACCTTGAAGCAGCGCAATTTCTGGACGACAACCCAGTTGTCGCGGGTGACCTTGGGTGGGGAGGAGTGATCCCCGAGAGCGACTTCACGCCGCTAGAGGCTGACTCTGAGGCTTTTTACGATCCCAGCGATGCTTTGGCTGGCGTGGGCGTGCCAGTCCTGGCCCTCTTTGCGGAGAACGATACACAGGTGGATCCCCAGCAGGGGGCCATGGTCTACTCGAAGGCCATCCACTCATCAGATAGCGAGCTGTCTCGCGTGGTCACTGTGCCGGGAGCGGACCACAACATGCGCGTATCGGAGACCGGCTGCCTGAAAGAGCAGCGGGTTAAGTACACTGAGGCTGGAGGGGCGGAGTATGCTTCTGAGTTCCTTGAGAACCTGGAGAATTGGTTATTCGCGCTCAGGGCGGATATGAGGGGGAAGGAGACAAGTTAGGCGCCCTCTAATTAGCGTTTGCAACTGACGAGTTGGTTTGTCACACCGGATGGGATCGCGGCTCCGCCGCTGACTCCTTCCGCGCCAGACTGGCGCAGAGAGAAAACGAATGGAAAATGGATCATGGTCTTGATTCCTTTGCTGTTCATCTCCTGTGCTTCACCCTATTTTCGAGGTGAAGACGATCAGGTCAAACGGCCTTTAAGCGAGTGGCTTACCTTGCAGAAACCATATCTGTAAAGCGGACAACCAGGAGGATGACCGGGACCTATTCCCGGGCAGAAATAAACATCAGCTTTGATGCAGAAAATTAAGGAGGGATCGTGCAGGACATCCAAAAAGGACGGGATTTCATGAAGGCGTATTTTGGGCGGCGGCCGGAGCGCCGGGCCGACCAGCAGCGCGGTGTGCCCTATCCTCCCCTGCAAAAAGAGGTGGAGGAAGGAGAAACCCTGGCATTACCACCGGTCGACCCAGGAGTGGTCTCCAAGCCCGATTTCTACACCGTCGTTGAGGAACGCCAAAGCCGGCGTAATTATTCGAACCACCCATTGACGCTGAAGGAGCTCTCCTTTTTGCTGTACTGCACGCAGGGTGTGAAGCAGGAGATCAGTCGTGGATACGCCACCAAACGCACTGTGCCATCCGCCGGCGCCCGGCATCCATTCGAGACTTACCTGGCAGTCAACCGCGTGGGGAGCTTGCAACCGGGCTTGTACCGCTACCTGCCGCTCTCACACCAGCTGCTTTCCTTAGGCACAGTGGGGGATTTGCCTCGGCAGCTGATTGAGGCCAACCTTGGTCAGTCCTTTGTAGGGGATGCTGCCTGTGTGTTCATCTGGAGCTGCATTCCCTACCGCGCAGAATGGCGGTATGGATCCCGGGCGCATAAGAACATGCTCTTGGATGCGGGTCACATCTGCCAGAATTTATATCTGGCGGTGGAAGCCATCGGCGCCGGGACCTGTGCCATCGGTGCCTACGACCAGGAGATGATGGACGATCTTTTAGATTTGGATGGGGAAGACGAATACGTTATTTACTTGGCGCCGGTAGGAAAACCCTGACCAAGTTGTCCCAAGCCGAGGTTTTGATACAAGGGTTTTTCCTCTTGTTCGGTTCTTGTAAGATAATTCATATTAGGAGCGCACGCAGGAAGGAGGGGAGGAGTGTTTCAAGAACTAGAATCTAGCGAGTTCGAGAGGGCCCGTTTCCTGTTCCAAGGGTTTGATTATAGTCTTTCTATTCAGGCTGCCATTGAGGGGAATAATCCTGGTCGGATCTTCGTCGATGATGCCCAAGATCCACGCACGGCCCTTGCCCTCACAGTGGAAGGGTATCTCCTGGCGGGAGAATCTGATAACCCTGAGACTAATCAGGCGCTACGTCGATTGTTCAAGGAGAAGATTTTTACGGGGAAGGTCTTCGTCAACGGCGATGGGTCGATGTCTCTAGCGGTCGATCCTGAGTCTTGGGAGGCGAAGCTGCCGGAACTGATTCCCACGCATGAGGTGGAGAAGAGTGAACGCTATCACTACCTGTGTCGCGAGGTTACTTTCGACTGGCGTAGCCATTTACCAGAGGGATACACAGTACAGCGCGTTGACGGCGCCTTATTGGAGGAAAAGGAGGTAGTGTTTCCCGAAGCGATACGAGAATGGATGAATTTGGAGGAAGTGTGGTGGAGCAAGGAGAATTTCCTCTCTAAAGGGGTCAGCTTCGTGGTCTTGTGTGAGGGAGAGGTCGTGGCGTGGTGTACGCCCGACTGCGTGGCTGGAGATCGGATCGATGTAGGGATCATCACCCATCCGGCGCACCGGCGGCGAGGATTGGCTGCAGTGGCTGTTGCAGCAACAGTTGAGCAGAGTCTGTGTCAAGGGTGTAGCGCCGTTGGGTGGCACTGCAATGTAGGGAATGTCGGTTCATGGAAGACGGCCGAGAAAGTGGGGTTTGAGCGAAACCGGGAGTATATATACTATTACTATATATATGATCCCATCGATCATCTAGCAGAGTTAGGATGGCACTATTACCAACGGGGAGAGTATGACAAAACGGTGCGGTACTACGAGCAAGTATTCGCGCTGCGAGAGGAGAACGCGGACTATTACTACCATCTTGCAGCGTCGGCATGGGCTCTACTGGGGAAGAAGGAAGAGGCATTGAAGTATTTGCGGAAAGCCGGGGAGCAGGGATGGAGGCATGTTGAATGGACAAAAGGGCAAGAGGAATTTAAAATCTTGCACGGTACAGACGAGTGGGAGGCCATATTGGTGCAAATGGAGCGCACAATGGAGTAAAAGCAGCACTGATAAGGATGGGCATAGCTAACAAGCGCATCAAGTCGACCCGCGCCATCAGCGCTCCATCAAAGGCCAGGTGCCAAGGAAGTTACTTTCTGGTTTGCCGGGATTTTGTGTGAAGCCGCTGCGCAGTTTATCTCCGTCCGTTACGTGTTGTCCTAGAATTTACCTTTATCATGTCGCTTCATGGACAAATGATGGAATATAGACCTCATAAACCGAGTGATTCATCAGCCATAGAGGACCTTTTTGTTTCCGTGTTCACCGAGTCCGAAGGTGAATCGGAAGGGATCCTGATTGGCAACCTGTCGAAGGAACTGATTGCCGGTACTGATAGGCGGGATCTATATGGTTTTGTAGCTGTTGATAAGGAGCAAATGATTGGCGCTATATTCTTCAGCCGGTTGACCTTTGAGAAGAATATAGATGTATTCATGCTGTCTCCCGTTGCCATCCATAGTGATTATCAAGGGAGGGGCATCGGCCAAGCATTGATCAATTACGGGCTCCGGGAGATGAAGAGCAAGGGCGTGAAGATTGTGACCACATATGGAGATCCAGCCTTCTACGCCAAAGTCGGGTTCCGTCCTCTGTCACAGGATGTGATCAGGCCGCCCCACGAACTTTCTCAGCCGGAGGGATGGCTCGGCCAATCCCTTACAGGTGATTCAGTCGATCCCATTCCTGGCAGATGTTCATGTGTGAAAGCCTTAGACAATCCTGCATATTGGTGAGGAATGAATAGAGAGCTGGGCACATGACCCCCCGCTAGCCTTCGACGAAACCTGTCCTGAATTTATCGAAGAGCTCAAAATGCAACACCTGGCCATGGCTGACTAGCGACAGCTAGTCAGCTTGGGAGAACGTCGGAGCCATTCTCCATCAAAGACTGATTTACACGTTGAAGCGACCAGCGGTGATTTTTCGCGAAACATTGTTTACAATCATATTGTCGGATCATGAACAACCCGGCCGCAGGTGAACTATAGTAGTGCCATTTGGCAGGTAGTCGAATACAATGGAAGTATCCAACTTCCAGAGGAAGGAGACCTGCCATGATACGGCAACCCAAA
>JAWLER010000061.1:0-9598 GCA_041686005.1 Anaerolineales bacterium
GGACATATCACTTCCACATCCAAATCCGATTGGATAGGGGCAGATTTTTTAGGACCCTTCCAAAGGAGCTTTGACATGCCCATCGGTTTCGACACTGATGTCAACACCGCTGCCCTGGGTGAACACCACTGGGGCGCGGCCCAAGGTTTGGATACTTACCTTTACCTTACCATTGGGACAGGGATTGGGGGAGGTGCCATGGTAGAAGGCAACCTCCTTCACGGCATGATGCACCCGGAAATGGGTCATATCCCTCTCCCGCAGAATACCACGCAGGACCCTTTCAAGGGGATCTGTCCATATCACGGGAACTGCTTCGAGGGTTTAGCATCCGGCCCTGCTCTGGAAGCCCGTTGGGGTGCCCCCCCAGAAACCTTCTCGGAGGAGCATTCCATTTGGGATTTAGAAGCCACATACATAGCCTACGCCTTGGTTAATTACATCTCGATTTTAGCTCCACAGCGAATCATCCTGGGCGGGGGTGTCATGCAGCAAAGGCAGCTTTTTCCCTTGATCCGCACCAAAGTTATTGAGATCCTTAACGGTTATTTTCAAGTGCCGCAAATCACTGAAAATATCGAGTGGTTTATTGTACCCCCGGATTTGGATGACCGGGCGGGTATTCTGGGAGCGATCGCGCTAGCTCGCAGGACCATCTCAAATTAGGCGCTGGATGCAAAGCCTTGCACCCCCAAACCTGCTGCTGGGATTATAACCTCAATGAAAAGGAAATCCACATTTGGCAGCCAGCGGAGTGATTACCATTCAAATTGAAGTAACAATGAAAACCTGGGAATCTAAAAAGATAGGAGTAGACATCGCCAAGCTTGTCTGGACAGGTGAGGTCAACCAGGCCTACGATCTGTTGGCATCGTTGCTCGCCCAGCAAACGCGCTTTCCCAAGCTCAGTTTGATAGGCGAAGCCGTAAGACAGGGGTCAGCCAAGGCAAATCGGAGGGGAGGAAGTACAGAAAGTTGCTGGAACATTTCCCTCAACGGCAAATCTCCCTTCGTAAACCGGCACCAAACAGGGTCGCTCCCGTTGAATCCTTACCCGTCTATCGCTTTCCGACAAGCTCCGGTGGGCGCCAGAAAAACATCCACACGGCGGCGATCAGAGCCAGAACTCCACCAAAGATGAACGGTCCGGCCGGACCAAAGCCCTCGAAAGGTCCGATCCCCTGCCACAACACCCCAGCCAGGAAGGAAGCCGGGAAATTGAGGATACCCAGCACAGCCGCGTACGTACCGTAAGCAATACCCCGCATATCCTGCGGGACCAGGTCGGCCACCAGCGCTTTCCCCGTCCCGAACGCCAAACCGTAGTAAACGCCATAAATTGCGTACAAAGCCCAGATCTGCCATCCGCTGTTGGCAAACCCAAACCCAAAGTAAATCAGCGCGTAGGCCAGCCAACCGCCGATCAACACTTTCCGGCGCCCGATCCGGTCGGACAGGGACCCGCCCGGTGTGGAAACCAGGGCGTACACCAGGTTAAAGGTGGCCAGCATCCCTAAAATCCCAAGAATATTTAACCCCCGCTCCTGGGCCCGCAGCACCAGAAAGGCATCCGAGGAGTTCCCCAGATCGAAAATACCCACGATGACCAGAAAGGTCAGGTAGGGTTTACCGAGCCCTTTGAAACGGAGGGTTGGACGCTCCTCTGTTTCCTCAACCGGGACATCGCGGGCCCCCGCCGCGAGGGAGAGCACAGCCAGAAAGCCTGGCAGGATGGATAAGAGCACGATGGTTTGGAATGTATCCCGGTTCAAACCAACGGCAGCAGACTGAGTCTGCCAGACCACCAAGAAGGCGATGATCAGCCCGATCATCGCTCCGGCTGTGTCCGCCGCCCGGTGAAAGCCGAAGGCCAACCCCCGGTTCTTCTCGTCAATGCTGTCTGCTACCAAAGCGTCCCGGGGAGAGGTGCGCAGCCCCTTCCCCACCCGGTCCACCCAGCGGACAGCCAGCACCACACCCCAGCTTTGGGCGATGTAAAAGAAGGGTTTTGCCACCGCGGACAGCCCATAACCGATCACCGCCAGCCATTTCCGCTGCCTGAGTTTATCAGAGATCCAACCTGAGAAAACTTTCAGCAGACTGGCTGAAGCCTCAGCGATGCCCTCAATGAGGCCGATGATATTCGTCCGCACTCCGAGCACATTGCTGAGGTACAGCGGCAGGATATTGAGAATCATCTCGCTGGATATATCCATGAAAAAGCTGGTCAAACTGGTCGCCCAGACATTGCGCGGAAGCTGTCCTAACTTTAATTTCCCTTTCCGATCCTGGCTCATTTTATAACCTCACTCTCTCCATCCATCGACATCTCCTTCCTCGAGTGTGAAAATGTTCTTGCGGATATGAATCACTTTTACGCTTCCCTTTCTTGGATTTCGTTTAATAACTCGACCGCTTTATCCTTTCCTTTTTGCAGCACCTCCCTCCCCTCTGGGGTAAGGGAGTAATATTTCCTCCTTTTCCCTTCCACCACAACCTGCTCGCTGCTCAGATACCCCTCTTCCTCCAACCAATGCAGCATGGGGTATAAAGTGCCCGCACTGAGTTGATAACCGTGCGCCGCGAGTTCCTCCATCATCCACACCCCATAAATGGGCTCCTGTCCAGCGTGGTAAAGGATATGTAACTTGATAAACCCCAAAAACAGGTCCCGCAAAAGCGACATATCGTACTCCGATATCGTATCTCGTTATCGTTAATCAATATATTAGTCGGGGAGTGAGGAACCGTCAAGGACGAGATGAGAGGGGTGGATTTAACCACCTCTTACCCCCCAGGATCTTCCCCCCTCCAAAAAGACCGATGTTCAAGAAGGGAGAAAGCGTGGAAACGAAGGCGATCGTGATGGTGTCAGTCGAAATACCTGCCCAGCCAAGACCGGTAGGGTTCCCCGATCTCCATGTCCTCGACCTGACGGGGATCCAGGGTCCGACCCTCCCAGGTCAAACTGACAAGCTCCCCAATATCACCCACCCGGGAATCCTGGGGGATGTCCCCCTGGAGATTGTACGGGTAAGCATATGGCGGGGGAAGGATGCGTATTTCCCCCTCCTCCAATTCGCTGACCATCAGCGCGCTGAGCAGCGCCTGATGGAGGAAGACCTTTTCCCGGAACGGCTGGCAGGGGCCTTCCTGGTAGGCCTTATCCGCCACAAATTGCCGGAACAGTTCAAGCCAACGATTCATGAGTCCCAGTGAGGGTTGGACGGAAAAGGTGTGGGAGTTGAAATAGGGACGGAGCTTCACCTGATCCACGAACGACGTCACCGAGAAAGGCGCTTTCTCCAAACCCACGCTTTGGTATATCATCCGCCAATATTCATTCAAGGGTTCACCCCAAGAGGAACCGATATTTTTGATGTGCACCGGACGGAAGGCCGCTTGATAAGGGGAAGTTATGGACTGTTCGCCGGGGGGATTGAGGACCAGGCAGTCGCTGCTGATCCACACCAGGGTCAGATTTGCGGCAGCGATCATCTCCTCAGCGCGCGCACAGGCGGTCACCTTACCCCCAAACGGATAGGATGCTGTGCCTGAGGGCAGTTCGAGGGGAAAGGCTTCCACTCGACCCCCCTCCATCCTCCCGCACAAATCCCGCTGGGGGCTGATGTCGAAGATCCACATCTCGCTCTCCCGGAAGGATCCCCCAAAGGTGCGGATGCTGTCGACCAGCATCTGGACCCGCCTCCGTTCAATAGGACCGTCAATCGTGGTCACAAACAGCATCTCTTGCGAAATGTCGTTTTTCATGACTGCGTCCCTCATCTGATCCCCATCTTGGGAAAGAACGAACCCCATGCCACATCAATCGCCGGCATGGGGTCAGGGGTCGTAGGGTCAGCGCACCTTAATCCATTGTACATTTCTTGCAGTAATAATGAAGACGATCCGAATCCGGAGGTAAATCAGGACATTCTTCCAGACACTCGCCAAAGCAGTTGGTTGCAGTCAGGATGTCATTGACCACGTAATCATAGCATATCTGCCATCCTGTCCCTTCCCCGGTCCCCTGGCAGAGTCCGGGCTCCGTCCCCACCGGCTCAAATCCCACCCAGGAACGGCAGGTGCTGTCCACCAATGCCAGCGCTTTAATGGGGTAGAGGGCATGTTCGGGATAAGGGCTGCCCGCTTCCTCGAAGGTCCAGCGGTCGTTGTAATCCGCCAGGGTGAGATCCTGCGGGCCACCGTCCGCCCACACGCTCCATAAATAGCCTTCCATGCTCACCAATGAATCCTTGATGGCGATTTGGAGCTGGTTGGCGGCTTCGGGATCGCGGCGGACCCAAGCCAGATCCGGATCTAAACCCTGCCCCTCATCAAAGATGATCACCTCATACCCGTTCAGGCCTTCCGCCGGCGCATCCGAGAAAAGGGGGTTGGGACCGCCCACATCATCATCTACATCTTTATAGACCCTCACCCGTCTGGTGGTCCATTTCTCACTGCCGGGCAGACCGGCCGCGATGAAATAATCCCCCCGCCCATCTTCATCCAGATCCAGCTCCACGCCGTAGGTGACATCCGCACTTTCCGGCAGGTCCTCCTCCAAGTGGAGGATGAAATACACCCAGGGCGAAGAGGTTTTGAGGTTGGTGAGGACGATGTCCAGGTAACCGACATACTCCATGGTTTCCGCGGTGAAGGGGCGTTCAAAGCGGTTGATCGGATACTGGTCCCCGTAGGTGAACCCTTCTGCGGCGTAGTGGATGGAGGATACATCGGTGAGGTGGCTTCTGATTTTCATGTTCCCCGGATCTTGCGGCACCATGGTATGCTCGATCTTTGGTGTGGGGGAAATGGTCGGTTCAGGCGTTTGCGAGGGAGGGATGGGCGTCATGGTCGGTTGGATAACGACCACCACCTCCTCGGTGGCGCTTTCCTCCTCCAGCGCCTCTTGAGTCAGGGTGGCAGCCACCCTGACTTTGACTTTCATCTCCTCCTCAACCGGGTCCGGGGTGGACATACCGCAAGCGACAAGCACCAAAGAAAACAATACCAATAAGGCTAAAACTTGAAAACGGGGCCCTTTCATAACATCCTCCTTAGCATGAGATTTCATTTCAGTGTAAACGAGAGCCCCCCCCCTGTCAATGACCCCCACGCGGGTAATGTCCCCATTGTGTTATGGGTTCGCTGCGGGTCTCTACTCCACACTCCCTAACCCGCCCCTCCCGCCCATCTTTTGCCAGGAAAGCGTGGTACACTGGGGGGGATCTACCAGCTGCACTCACAACTATATGTATGCCTGAAAACACTTTTACAAAACGATTACTTGCTTGGTATGGAGCGCAAGCCAGGGACTTGCCGTGGCGGGGACTGGAAGACCCCTATGCGATCTGGGTCTCCGAGGTCATGCTCCAGCAGACCCGGGTGGAAACGGCCATCCCCTATTTCCAGCGCTGGATGGGACGCTTTCCCACCCTCCCTACCCTGGCTGAAGCTGCCGAAGAAGAGGTCCTCCGCCTTTGGGAAGGGTTGGGGTATTACCGGCGGGCCCGGTATCTTCACCAAGCAGCTCAAATCGTGATGGAGAAATACCAGGGAACACTCCCCCGGGATCCGGAATCCCTCCAGGAACTCCCCGGGATTGGCCCTTACACCGCGGCGGCCATCGCTTCCATCGCCTTTGATGTGGACGTGCCAGCCGTCGACGGCAACGCAGGCCGGGTGCTGTCCCGCGTATTCAATGTGGATACACCCCTCTATACTGCCAAAGGAAAGCGAGAGATCCGGACTCTCGCCCGGGAGCATCTCCCCCCCGGAAGCGCGAGCAGCTACAACCAGGCTTTGATGGACCTGGGGTCAAGCATCTGCACACCACAAACTCCGGACTGTACTCGCTGCCCTCTCGATGACCTCTGCCAGGCCAATGCGCTTGGCAATCAAGAAGAACGACCTGTCCTCAGAGATAGAGAACCCAATCCCCATCACATCGTGACCGCAGCGGTAATTCAAGAGAATGGGGAGGTGTTATTGACCAAACGACCGCCTGACGCGCTCCTGGGAGGGCTGTGGGAGTTTCCAGGAGGCAAGCTAAAGGAAGGTGAATCTTTATCAGAGAGTCTGACCAGAGAAATTCAAGAAGAATTAAGCGTCCAAATCCACACCCAGGAGAAAATCGGCACCTTCCAGCATGCCTATACGCACTACAAAATCACCCTCCACGCTTATCACTGCGCCCTTCAATCCCGGGATATCCAATTGACCTTTCATACGGATTGGAAATGGGTCCCCATCGATGCCCTGCAGGATTTCCCGATGGGTAAAGTGGATCGGCTGATCGCCCAACAACTCCAAGCGCCAAACGATTGACACTTGCCCAATCCCCCTCAATTCATATCCATCTGATAAACATCTTATGCAAACATTCCTGTTTTAAGACAAACGTCACCTTTACCCAGTTTGTGAAATTGATAACATATTCATTGTAATGAATGTATTGAAGAGTACAGAGGACACAATCACCGAGGGTGTCAGCGAGTTGTTTAAAATCCTCGGGCACTCCACAAGGCTGGACATCCTGCTGGAAATCGGAGAGGGGGAAGCCTGCGTATGCCACCTTGAGCATGTCCTGGACCAGAGACAGGCTTACATTTCCCAGCATTTGATGGTCCTGCGCGATGCCGACCTGCTCACTACCCGGCAAGAGGGCCGCTACGTGTATTACAGGTTGCGCGACCCCGAGATCTTAGCCCTTGTTCAGGACGCACGGAAGCTGCTGGGGCTACCTGCCATATCGGCAGACAGATCGTCATCCAGTGATTGTCCCTGTCCAAAATGCCATTCAACGTAGGAGGTATATACGATGTTATCTGTCAAGATCCTGGGCCCCGGATGCCCAAACTGTAAACGCGTGGAACAGCTGACCTTAAAAGCGCTGCAGGAGTTGGATCTGGAAGCCGAAGTGCAAAAGGTGACCGATCCCTCAGAGATTGTCGAGATGGGTGTGATGTCTACACCCGGACTGGCCATCAACGGTCAAGTGGTATGTAAAGGCCGAATCCCCTCACTGGAAGAGGTCACCGGCTTCCTCACCGAAGCTGCCGTGTAGAGCTAGTTCTCCGTTTAATCCCCGCCCCGGGCGGTCGGTCAACCCGGGGTTGATTTTTAAGGCGTTACATTCAGTAAAAGGAATATATTTTAGAGGTGAAACGATGCTTGAGAACATCCTCAATTTTCTCCCCCAACTGTTTTACGGTGGTTTAGGCAACCTGGCGGCCTACCTGGCGGCCCACGTACTGCTCTGCCTGCTACCTGCCTTCTATATCGCCGGGGCCATGTCCGCCCTCATCCCCAAGGAATCCATCACCCGCTACCTGGGCCGGAACACCCCCAAATTCATCTCCTACCCCGCGGCCGCTGCGGCAGGTTTTACCCTGGCGGTGTGTTCCTGCACTGTGATCCCGCTCTTCGCCGGGATTCACAAAAAGGGCGCTGGGATCGGTCCCGCCATCACCTTTTTATTCGTGGCCCCCGCAGTAAATATCCTCGCCCTCTCTTATACAGGGACCGTTTTGGGGATGGATTTAGCCATCGCGCGCTTGCTGTTGGCGGTCGCTTTCGGGATCGGCGTGGGTTTGATCATGGCCCTCACCTTTCGCAAATCGGATGCTGAGCGTGCCCGGGCCGCGGATGACATGTTCGTCGGCGGCGAATCGATGAGCCGGACCGCTGTGATTTTTTTGCTGGCGTTGGTTTTCCTGCTGGTGGCGGGCACCTTCCAGCTGGACTTCCTGACCCGGGGCTACGCCCAGCTCAACCTGCCCCTGGAAGGCGCAGGGGCTTTTCAGGACCTCCTGCACAGGCTGGTGCCCTTTGACCCCGGCCGCGGTGAGGAAGGGGTCACCGTGCAGGGCGCCCTGCTGATCGGCATGCTGGGGCTGATCGGACTCAGCGCCTGGAAGGGGCTGGAAAACATCCTGGACGGCTTCAACACCTGGACCTGGATCTCCACCGGGCTGGTGGGAGTTACACTCATGCTCGCCTCCCTGGGCATGACGCCCCACCCTGGTGGGTTGACCGTGGCCTTGACCGGCAAGTTCTTCGGCGTCACCCTGGCGGTGATCGTCTTGGGATGGATGCTGGCCACCCAGCTGACACGGAGGGAAGCCCAGGGCTTCCTGTGGGAATCCTGGCGCTTTGTGAAGCAGATCTTCCCTCTCCTCATTGTGGGCGTCTTTGCGGTGGGCATGATCCGGGAAATCATACAGCCGGCTTGGATCCAGGCCCTGGCCGGGCAGAACACGGTCGCCGGCAATTTCATCGGCGTGGTCTTTGGCGTTTTTATGTACTTCCCCACTCTGGTGGAGGTGCCCATCGCCCAGATGTTTCTCGATCTGGGCATGCACCGCGGGCCGCTGTTAGCCTACCTGATCTCCGATCCTGAACTGAGCCTGCAGAGCATCCTGCTCACCGCGAGCATCATCGGACGATTAAAAGCCTGGGTATATGTCTTCTGGGTTTCCATCTTCAGCACCATCTCAGGCCTGATCTACGGTGCGTGGGTCAACGGGACATCCTTAGGTTTGGTGCTCCTTTATCTGCTGGGCAGCCTTGGTGTGCTCGCCCTGGGTATCTGGCTGGTTGAAAAATGGCCAGCCAAAACAGCGCCTGTTGAAGCCCCATAAGTGGGGATCCATGAAAAATGTCACATACTGCTCTGATCCAAGCTGGAGAAAGGAATCCATCCATGGCGATTAAAAAACTCATCATCCTAACAATCATCATTCCCGGTTTCCTTTTGACAGGGTGCAAGGCATCCCGGATCCAAGTCGAAAAAGTCACCCCCACCGTACAAACACTGCACTCAGAAATTCTTGATGTCCGCAACTGCGAAACCACAGAGGATCTCCATCAATCCTTGTATGATTTTCAGGAAGTACAGACAAAGATCGAGATCCACCCAACAGCCACCCAAATTGGTACCGGAAACAGGATGGAGATCCCCAAGGAAACCAACTCAATTCTCCTCCACGAAATTAAGAAGGCTTACCAACCGGAGTTGAAAGAGGCGGTCATCGCGCTCAAAGAGACGAAGATCCATGTCCCAGCGGATAAAATCCACATGTATCAAATTCAATGGCTGGCGAAGACCTACCACGCCACCATCTCCTTTTCACTGGATGGCGAAGCATATGAAGCATCTTATACATACCGGTTAGAGATACCACAAATAGAAAGCAGCCGGGTCATGTCCTGTACCGCTTGAACACGCTAAGACCGTTCACGGTTCGTGAACCGCACAGAAAAAAACATCCATCTCTTCCCCCCAGCAAAGGGCTGTCAAGGCAAAGGACTTGACACACACTGAGGGATATGTTTTAATGTTGATTGCTCCTTGGCCTGCCCCCCTCAGGTCAAGGGGCGTTTTTTTAATCCACAACCTCACCTTTTCAGCTACAATAGGTTCGAAACACAAGGACAAACCGGAAAGGAGCCCCTGTATGTGCGGTCGCTTCACACTCACCGTCTCCCCTGAAGAGCTTCAAGCCGCTTTTCCTAATTTCCATATCCCGGGAGACATCCCCCCCAGCTACAACATCGCCCCCTCCCAGCCCATCCCCGTCGTGCCCAATGA
>JAWLER010000020.1:0-37875 GCA_041686005.1 Anaerolineales bacterium
TGAAGGGCACAATCCCGATCCCGGGATGGGATCAGCGATTCCATTGGGAAGAGGAACCTGTACCTTTCGATCAAATGCCCTCCCTGTTCAATCCGGGTAAGCGCCTCGTCGCCACAGCGAATAACAAACCAACAGATCAGGATGATCCTTATCTGGGGTTTGACTTTACAGATGGATACCGTTACGCCCGGATCGTGGAAGCTTTGGATCAAAAACAAGATTGGACGCTGGCGGAGATGGCAGCTTTACAAATGGATCTTCGTTCCATCCCCTGGCGGGAAATGAGAGAGGCCCTGATTCAAAACCCAGTCTTGACAGAGGAGTCTCAAACCGCCCTAGACTTGCTAACCACCTGGGATGGGACCATCGCCCCCGATTCGCCAGCCGCTGCTGTTTATGAGTTCTTTTTGACTGAGATGCTGATAAAAATAGTGGAAGCCAAAACCCCCGGTGCGGTGGGTTGGGTGCTTGATAAACCATTGCATCCCTTATTGATTTCCTCCCTGGGAGAACGCCAAGTCAGCCTCCTTTCCCGTCTCCTCCGTGCCCAACCCCAAGGATGGTTTCAACGCTCCTGGCCCGAGGAAATTGACGGGGCCCTGACCCGAACGATCCACAAATTACAAGAAGGGTATGGGCCCGAGGTTGAGGACTGGGCCTGGGGGAAAATGAGACCCCTTACCCTGCAACATCCCTTTGGGGGACACCCCCGCCTGGGATCCCTCTTCAACCGGGGACCCTTTCCCTGGGGCGGGGACAGCCACACTATCTCACAGGCACGGCGCTCGTATGTAGATCCATTACAGAATCCAAGCGGTATCGCCAATTTGAGGATGGTGCTGGATGTGGGTAACTGGGACCATAATCTCTTCGTCCTCGCCGGCGGTCAATCCGGGAACCCTTTTTCTCCGCATTATGATGATCAACTGTCGCTGTGGAAACGCGGTGAGGGGATCACTGTGGCCTGGACAGCATCCGCGGTCGCTGAGAAAACGCAAAGCACGCTTCACATTCACCCTGATGGTTAGCCATCGAACCTTCTCCAGATGCTCAAAATCCCCCGCGCCATGAGGTGCATTGTGATGGGGATGTCCCGAGGATCACCCCTCTCTCGATCCACCTGACATCCCCGTCGGCGAATGGGTTTTCCCATGCAACCTTTAGATTTTGAAAGGAAAAAAAGACCTTCCCTGGCTAAAAAAGGGCCTGCTTAATCGTTTTGTTAAGGAAAATGAACAAAAATAAACATATAATATATAACAGCACATATACAAAGGTCTAATTATTCTGTGATGGTTAGTATGTCGGTAGAAAAGAGATCCAAACAACAACTATTAGAAGAACTCGCCCTACAGCGTGAGAAAATCGACCGCTTGGAAAAGGAGCTGGACGAGCTACGTCGTTTCAGCCAGATGTGGGAAACGTTGATGGCCAACACGCCCGACCTGGTATATTTCAAAGATAGAAAACACCGCTTCACCCAAGTCAGCCAGGCGTATGCCGATATCTTCGATAAAAGCAGACAGGAGTTGCTTGGAAAGACCGCTGTGGACCTTTGGCCAAAGGAGGGGGAAGAGATCATAGCAGATGAAAAACAGGTCCTCAGCGGAGAAGAGATGATCCGCAAAGAGAGAAAGGTCACCACCCCTGATGGAAAAAGCCAATGGTATTTACTGACCAAGATCCCCATCTACCAAAACGGGGAAATTGTGGGGTTCTTCGCCATAGACAAAGACATCTCTGCAAAGAAAGAGGCAGAAAAGGAATGCAAAAAAGAAGAACAAGAGAAAATAATCATCCTCGATAGTTTGGTGGAACATGTGATCCATGAAGACACCCATATGAAAGTATTGTGGGCCAACAAAGCTGCCTGTGAATCAGCAGGGATGACAAGGGAGGAGTTAATAGGCCGATACTGCTATCAAATCTGGCCTCAAAGAGAAGACCCCTGTCCTGATTGCCCCGTAATACAGGCCATGGAAACGGAAAAGCCCCAAGAAACAGAGAAATTTACCCCCGACGGGAGAGCCTGGTACATTCGAGGATATCCTGTGAAAAATGAAGACGGAGATGTGGTGGGGGGCATTGAGGTCACCTTGGACATCACTGAACGCAAGCAGGCCCTGCGCCAAAACATAAAACGACGCAGGTACTTGGAAAGTTTATTGAATGCTGCGCCTGATGCCATCGTCACCCTGGACGCGAAGCACCGCATTGTGGAGTGGAATCCCGGTGCCCGACAATTATTCGGCTACACCGCAGAAGAAGTAAAAGGAAAATATTTGGACGAATTAATTACCCAACCAGATGTGATAGAGGAAGCATTGGAAATAACGAAAAAAATCCAAGGGGGCCATGACCTCCCCCCTACGGAAGTCGTCCGCTACAGGAAAGACGGCACCCCTGTGAAGGTCATCCTGGCTGGTTCACCGATCATGATCGGTGATGAAATGGTGGGTGCGGTGGGGGTGTACACTGATATCTCAGAGCGTGTCCAAATGGAGGAGGAGCTCCGGGCCATGGCGCTGCGTGACGAACTGACCGGACTTTACAACCGGCGCGGATTCTCTCTCCTCGCAGAACAACACCTGAAAATCGCCAACCGGGAAAATAGACGGTTGATTTTAATCTATGCAGATATCGATAATTTAAAGCTCATCAACGATACCTACGGACATCCCCAAGGGGATTTGGCTTTGCAGGATGTGGCCAAGATTTTGAAAGATACCTATCGAAAATCAGATGTGATCGCCCGGATCGGGGGAGATGAATTTGTGCTCCTGGCCCTGGAGTCCGAGCCCGCTTCACCCCAGACCTTCACCCATCGGCTTAAAAAGGACCTGAAAACTCAAAATGAGAAAAAGGAACGCCCCTATGAACTTTCCTTGAGCATTGGATGGGCTTGCTATGACCCTCAAAACCCACGCTCCTTGGAGGAATTACTGCACAACGCAGATCAAGCCATGTACAGCCAGAAGCAAAACAACGGCTTCATGACCCAAAAGGTAAGGGCGGAATAAGTTTTCGGTCAGGCAAGAAAAAACAGATCAATACTTCACAATTCTGGGTAACTTCTTCGCTTCCTCAATCCATTCCCCCAAGCGAGCCTCAGAGGGTAAACGACGCACAAGCTGTTTTTCATCATTGATGATCTCAATTTTCTCCCTGAGCTTTCCAGGGGCCCGATGGGACAACTCAACCACCGTATCCACCCCAGCTTTTTCCAACAATTCCGCATATTCCTCCCCCACTCCGGGGATTCGAAAAAGGTCCACGTGATTGACCCACTCCAGAATTCTTTTGCTGCTTAACCCTGTTCGAGCAGCGATCTTCCGTCTGCCGCGCGGCGTAGCCCCCCGCTCTAATAACGCCTCCGTCGTCTCAATCCCAGCCCATCTCAATTTCCGGGCGGATATTTCACCGATACCCTCTACATCCTTAATGGAAACCATGGATCACTCCTCAACATTTACCCTTGGATGATTGCCATACACTAGAGCAAGCGTTGTTCTCATTTCTTTACCGCGACTGAAAACTGTTCCCCCCGTATGCCATTCGTTTTTTAGAGGGGGAACTGAAAGAATGCTACCACAACAAACTAATATATTTATATTACAGATTAACCTCTTGTCAACAAATCACCCCGCCCTTCAATCGTTCTCCCCGGGGTTTCTTGTTTTCTTAATGGCTATGCGCAGTGCCCTTGGGGTCTGTAAACTAGCATACCGAATCCCGTCAAGAGACATTCCACCCCACAACATGCACATCCCTGATCATTTCAAAACCCTCAAAATGTCCCATTTTAGAGAGGATCCCTGAATGAATTGTTCATGACCCAAGGTCCTTAGCTAAGGAAACCGTAAGGTGGGATTTCAAGCAACGCATTATGATTGGTTTATGAACCCTATAAAGGAGTATTGGCTTGCCTTTCGAATGCAACTCGCCACCCACTCCCAAGCAATTTTGGACCTTCCGGAATACTCCAAAGAAGAGGAACATAGAGCACACATCCTCCTCTTCTCCGGGCTGATTCTTTTCGTGGTAGGAGGGGCCCTCCTCTGCGTCCAAATCTACCAGACGTTAAACCCCACCATCGAACCTGCGCCGCTTAGTGACATCGCATCCGACCTCTTCGCAGCCCTGGTTGGATTAGCCACCATTTACCTCATCAAGAGCAAAAAACCTTTAACAGCCTCCCTCCTCATCCTCAGCTGTTTATTCCTGATATCGCTATCCCTGCTCATTTTCGGCACCCATCCCCATTCCAACGTAAGTGGGATCCTCTCCTTGCTATTACTGGTCACCATGGCCATGGTGTTACTGAAACCACAATGGTCGTGGCTTGTATTTTTCATCTCTACGGTAACCCTTGTGATCATCAACCTCTTTCTTGAAGAACGATATTTAGAATTGCTGATACCCAGAACAACCAAAAGTAAGATGGTTTTCTCCCTTCTCACTTGGGTTGTGGGAGGGGGGGTCATCACGTTTATCGTATATTCCACCAACAACGTTCTCAGGAATCAGGCCAAGCGATCAAAAGTTCAACTGGAAGCCCTACGACTGCAGGAAAAGGAACTTAAATCCAGTGAAAAACGGAATCGTTCTATTTTCGAGGGGGTCCAAGACGCGATTTTGCTTGAGAACGATCAGGGAAAGATCCTGGATGTCAACCAGCGGGCATGCGAGATGTATGGATACGACTACGACCAATTTCTCACCAAAACCTTGGCTGACATCGTTTCCGAACAGGGGACGTTCATCACCTCTGAATACCTCCGCGAAAATGGGGGTTCCGTTGAAAATATAAAATCGATCAATAGAAAATCCAGCGGAGAACGCTTTCCTGTTGAATTTTCTGCCCAACTCCAAACCATCGATGGTCAGGAGGTCATGGTCATTGTTTTACGAGACATCACGGAAAGAAAAGCGACCGAACAGGCCATCCAACGCCAGTTGAAAGAACTCACCGCCCTTCATCGTATTGCAGAGATTGGTACCCGGGAGATCGATGAAGACAAGGTCATTGAGGTCGCCACTCAGGTGATCGACGATATCCTCCATCCTGATTTTCATGGGGTGATGACTCTGGACGACGAGAAAGGACAACTCACCATTCACCCCACCTTTCGGAATGTACCCCCGGCATACCGGGAAGCCTCCATCCCTCTTGGCAAGGGCATTACCAGTGAAGTGGTCAGAACGGGGGAAGCCAAGTATGTCGCCGATGTCAAGAAATCCCCTCAATACCTGGAAATTATCCCCGATACCCGATCCGAGTTGTGCGTCCCCATTAAATCAAAACAGGACATCCTGGGGGTGATCAACATCGAGAGCAGGGAATTCGACGCCTATGACCAAAATGACCGGCGTTTACTATTGACTTTGGCAGGACAGCTGGGGACCTCCATAGAGCGAGCACGATTATTCAACACCGTCAACCAACAGGTCAACCGGCTCCAGTCCCTGCGCAAAATCGATCGGGCCATCAGCAGCAGCTTTGACCTCCACGTCTCATTAAACATCATCCTCAATCAGATCACTGCCCAGTTGAATGTAGATGCCGCCTGTGTGCTTCTTTTGGACCACTATACTCAAAGTTTTCAATTCGTAGAGGGTAAAGGGTTTCAAAGTCACAGGCCTCAAGAAACGTATCTGCGCTTGGGTTTAGGTCTGGCAGGAAAAGTCGCCCTGAACAATGCGCCTGTGACTATTTCCAACCTCAACGAACAAACCGATAACCTGGAGAGAATTTTCCTGGTCGAAGACGAACATTTTGTTTTTTACTACGGGATCCCCCTGGCATCCAAAGGAAAACCGCAGGGGGTGTTGGAACTGTTCCACCGCTCTCCTAAACCGATTACGGCCAATTGGGAAAATTTCGCGGAAACCCTATCCGGACAAGCGGCCATCGCCATAGACAACGCTTTATTATTCACGGAGCTCCAGCAAACAAACCTGGAGATAAGCCAAGCTTATGATTCCACATTGGAAGGCTGGGCAAAAGCGCTCGAACTGCGGGACCATGACACGGAAGGACACAGCCAGCGGGTGAGTGATTTAACAATCCAGCTGGCCAAAAGGCTTGGCGTCCCGGAAAAGAAACTCCCCCATATCCGGCGGGGTGCTTTACTGCACGATATTGGAAAGATGGCCATACCCGATGACATCCTCCAGAAAAAAGGGCCGCTTTCCGATCAGGAATGGGAGATCATCAAAAAGCACCCCCTTTATGCCAAAGAAATGCTACAATCAATCCTGTATTTGAAAAAAGCCCTGGACATACCTTTATTCCATCACGAACGCTGGGATGGAAAGGGGTATCCAAAAGGGCTGAAAGGGGAACATATTCCACTTCCCGCTCGCATCTTTGCAGTGGTCGACGTCTGGGATGCATTGATCAGCGACCGACCCTATCGAAGCGCCTGGTCGAAAGAGAAAGCCCTCTCTCACATCAAAGAGCAATCAGGGAAACACTTTGATCCTCAAATCGTCGCTGCCTTTTTAGATTTGATCAAAACCCAGAACTGAGGGGCTTGCAAAGCCTTTTCGATACGTTAAAATCAAGAGTAGTACTCCTGTACCTTATCTTGAGGGGATAACATATGCCGGGTTCCATACTCGATCAATTGGACCAGAAACAAAGGAACAGGTTTCAAAAACACATCGGCATTCTCGCCTGGTTCTTATTCCTTACCCTTGCGAGTTTAATTTTTCTCCTGCCTTTCAAACGAAATGAGAAAATCCATTTAATTCTATTAGTCCTCGTTTCCATACCCTATGCCTCATTGTTGTACTTCAACCTCATCCCCAAATACGAAAAGCGGCCCATCCTCTTCCATACCATCCTGGGGTTCAGCAGCGTGTTAATTGGCTGGGCGCACTACATCCTTGGCCCGTATCAACTGCGCATCGACAAATTATATGCGATCAGCATCATCTTTGGGAGCATCTTTGGAAACTGGAAGTCCGTCATCCCCATAACGGTGTTTAGTATCGGGGTTAATTATCTGGTGAATACCACTTTAATCGACTCCCGGACCAGCCAATACATCATGATCCAGGCTTTCGACATCCTCGGGTTGAGTATTATCGGTGTGGTCTCGGGATTGATAGGCTACACCCTCCAGCACTTCAACCAAAACCGGACCCGCCAAAACCGCTCACTTTCCATGCTGGTCGAAGCCAGCCGGATCACATCCACCAGCAAAGATTTGGAAACAACGCTCCCCCAGCTGGCTGCAAACATCGCCCACGGGCTTCCCGCCACCAGCTGCCGGATCGCAATCTTGGACAGGACGAAGAAATATCTCCTTGACTATGGCGTTTTCCCCCTCCATGATATAGACAATCCGGACCCCAACCACAAGGAAAAGCACTCCCTGGATGATCTGCCCAATCATCGCAAAGCGATAGAGGAATTAACAATCGTCTTCATCGACCTTGAAAAGGACCAAAAAGCGTTAGGGGATAAGGAAAAAGACCTGCTCTTCTTTAAGGATGTGAAAACGATCTGCATCGTCCCCATCCATCAAAAAGGTCAAGTCTTTGGCTGTATAACGATCGGAGAAGCCAAAAGTCAGAAGAGGAAAGTTATCCCGCCAAACAAAATGGAACTGCTCACCTCGCTGGCAAAACAAACAGCTTCGACCATTCGAACCACTCAACTGCGCCAGGACTTAAGAAATCAGGCCAACCGCTTGGCTGTGGTCTATGACGTGGGAAGGGCCATCAGCAGAACCATCGAAATCGATGATTTACTTGAACTAATCTACGAACAACTGTCCCGTGTCATCCCCAGCGATGCTTATTTTGTCGCCTTGTACCTGCCCGAGGAGGATGCCCTGGATCTGCGGATATTAATCGATAATGAAAAACGGTACCCGCCCCAGAAAATTCCCACAGGGGAGGGGCTTTCTAGCTGGATCATTGAAACTCATCAACCGCTACTGATCAAAGACCTGGAAGAGGAAATGAATTCCCTTCCCGTGAAACCCATCGTCGTAGGGGATGATAAAATCACCCCCTCCTGGTTGGGCGTGCCCCTGATCAGCGAAGAGGATCTCATCGGGATATTGGCGGTGGCATGTTATCAATCCTACGCCTATGATGAAAGCGACCAAAGTCTCTTGGAACAGATCGCCCAACAAGCTGCTCTGAGCATAAAAAACGCCAGACAACACATGGAAGTGAAACGACAAGCGAAACTTGATTCCCTGACGGAGGTATACAACCACGGGCACTTCATTGAAGTCATCCACCAAGAGGCTCGGAAGGCAAAAGAAGAGGACACACCGCTGTCTTTGATCATGTTGGACATCGATCACTTCAAACAGTACAACGACACCTATGGCCACGTCGTCGGTGATCAAGTCTTGAAATTAACCGTTCAGGCCATGAAAGAACACGTAAAAAGCACGGATGTCGTAGGGCGGTGGGGAGGAGAGGAATTTGGCATCGCCTTGCCAAACGCCAACATCGAACAAGCAGAGATGGTCGCCCACCGCATCCGAAAAACACTCGCCGAACTACCCCTGTACGATACCCAGGGAGAACCCATCCCCAAACCCACGGTCAGCCAGGGAATCGCCACCCTTCCTGATCATTCTCGGGAAATCGACGAATTAATCATCATCGCCGACCGAGCCCTCTACCGTGCCAAAGAAAAAGGTCGGGATCAAATCACCATCGCCAAGCAAGGTTGAGACACCCCTGACGGGCACTTTATCCCCTTATTCGTTTAATTTATAAGAAATCCCTATTATTTGCAAACCTCAAGATAATCATTTCATGTAGATCATTGTGCATTTTTTCACAATGCGTGCTATAATTGTGACAGGTGTTCGTACAGGACGTCCAGGGCTACAACTTTTCCAAGCATAAGGTATGATCGTACCTTGGAAAAAGTCGGCATGCTCAAGTGTAGGACCGTGGAAAGAAAAGCAAACTGCCAAGGAGAGTTTGAGTAAGGACAATCGTTTACCCACGAACTGAGGATATTGATCCCACAAGTTTATCCTCACTTGAAAGTTCGTGCCATCCTTCCTCATTAAAACCCTCCACCTTGTCCAATGACCAAGCAACCGTTGGGATTGAAGTTTAACAATACAGGGCCTACTATGTCTACGCTACTCCGATAATCACGGGTCTTGGGCTTGATGAAGATTATTTTTGTACCACATGATCCAGGATAACCTTTATTGGTGTTAGTCGTTGAGGTGATATCCCCAGGTCACAACAAACCCTCACATATTAGGCGAAGACATATTAAAAATTCCCTCAACTGAGGCCGATGCTCAAAAAAGACCATCCTGAGCTCATTTCTTGCCAGGTGGTGATCAATGACACATGGGATTTAATACATCATCCTATTACAGGTCCTTTGATGGGATAGGTATAATCACCAAGACAGCAAAAAATGATCCGGTAGAGGACGAAATGGCGTTCTTGATTGTGATGAAGTGGGTGTAGGCTGGAGGGATTATGAATGAGGAGTTCGAACCTGTTATCATCGGATTCATGTGCAATTGGTGTACCTACCGGGCAGCTGATTTAGCAGGGACCGCCCGGCTGAAATACAAACCGAACGTAAAACCTGTGCGGGTGATGTGTTCCAGCAGGGTGGATCCAATCCTGGTCATGAACGCGCTCCTTTCAGGGGCAGATGGAGTGCTGGTCGCAGGCTGCCATCCGGGGGAATGTCATTATCAAACCGGCAATTTGTACACCCGCAGACGGATGATGCTGCTCAAAGAGTTATTGGGAGCCATTGGCATCGACCCTCACAGGCTGCGTTTGGAGTGGGTATCAGCGTCTGAGGGGACGAAATTTGTAGAGGTGGTGGATGATTTCATCGCCGAGATCAAAGCCCTGGGTCCAAATCCGGTGGAGGTGGTTCTCCAATGATCCACTTCGAACACGCCATTTGCCCATACTGCAGCTGCGGTTGCGGCATCAATTTGGTCATCAGGGACGGAAAGATCATCGGCCAAGAACCCTGGAAGGAACATCCCATCAACCAGGGCGGAAACTGCCCCAAAGGAAATAACGCATACCAATTCTTGTATGCTGAGGACCGGTTAACAACTCCCCTGCTTAAGAAAAACGGCATGTTCGTTGAAACCACCTGGGACGACGCCCTAGATTTCATCGTTTCAAAACTAAAGAACGCAGACCCGGATGAATTCGGACTGCTCGCGTCCGGGAAAAACACCAATGAAGATGCCTACCTCCTCCAAAAGTTCACGCGGGTCGTCATGGGCACAAATAACGTCGAGTACTGCGGTCGCCTGTGCCATGCGCCGACAGCTGCCGGGTTGGGGCCCAGTGTGGGCTCCGGCGTGATGCCCATCTCCCTCCTGGACGTGGAAAAGGCGGATTGTCTCTTCTTGGCGGGCATCAACGTCAAAGAGACCTTCCCCATGATCTACCGCAGAATCCTGAGGGCGAAAGAGAAAGGGGCCAAGGTAATCGTCCTGGACCCGCGAAAGACGGTAACCGCGACCGATATCGCAGACCTCCACCTTCCCCTGCATTCCGGAACGGACATCCCCGTGTTGAATTCGATGTGCAAGATCATCCTCCGGGAGGGATGGGAAAACCAAGAATTCATCCAATCAAGAACAGAAGGGATTCAAGCCTTGCGAGACCACCTGGATGAACTCGATCTAAAGGAAATGGCTTCCATTTCTGGGATCCCTGAATCCATGATCAGAAAAGCCGCGAAATGGTTTGCGGAAGCAGAAACAGCGTGTATCCTCTATAACCAGGGTGTGAACCAACATTCGAAAGGAGCGGACAACGTCAAAGCCCTCGCTACCCTTGCCCTGATCACAGGCCAATATGGAAGGCCGGGCACAGGGGCCTGCCCAACGAGAGGGCAAATTAACGGGGAAGGTACAGGGGACATGGGCTGTTTGAACGTCTTTTACCCTGGTTTCCAAAAAGTAGGCACAGGCGCGGCGGAGAAGTTTGAGAAAATATGGGGCGTGGATCACCTGCCAGACAAACCAGGGTACCCCTACACAAAGATGATTCAAAACACGAAATATCTGTACATTGTAGGTACCAATCCCATCATGGCTGCCCCCGACGCGAATACGGTCCGCCAAGATTTAGAAGACAAAGAATTATTGATCGTTCAAGATATATTCCCAACCGAGACCGCAGAAGTCGCCGATGTGATCCTACCCGCTGCCACGTTCGTAGAAAGGACAGGGACGCACGCATATGTAGATCGGAGGATACAGAAAACCAATCAGATCATCGACCCCCCTGGCGACGCTAAACCCGACTGGTGGGTGGTCTGCCAGCTGGCAGAAAAAATGGGGTTCAGGGAAAACTTCGACTTCTCCTCCGCCGAAGAGATCTTTGAGGAGATCAAAACCAGTGTCCCGTCTTATGCTGGGGTTACCTACGAGCGATTAGACCATACCCCTGGAGGGATTCAGTGGCCCTGCCCGATGGAGGACCACCCTGGCACCCCGACCTTTTTCACCGAAAAATTCAATACCCCGGATGGCTTGGGACACCTTCAAAGGGTTAATTATCAACCAGCTGCTGAGTTGCCCGATGATGAATACCCATTCATACTCACCACGGGAAGGAGCATATTTCATTATCACACAGGCTCCATGACCAGAAGGACACCAAAGTTGGCCGCCGAGGTACCCAACGCTTTCTTCCAAATCAACCCTCAGGATGCGAAGGCGACGGGCATTAAAAATGGGAACAAGGTGAAGCTGGTCAGCAGGCGGGGCTCCGTCGAAGCGGAAGCCCACATCACCGATCAAGTTCAAGGAGGGATGCTCTTCCTTCCTTTTCACTTTGGAGATGCCATCGCCAACAAGCTGACCAATCCGGTATTAGACCCCGCATCCAACATGCCTGAATACAAGGTGTGCGCAGTCAAAATCGAGTTGAACAATGAATAACAATATGTACATTGCTCAATCATCAAAGGAAGACCTGCTCCAAAAAGGAGAACACGGCGGAGCGGTGACCGCCATCCTTCAATCGGCCCTGAAAACGAATCGAGTGGATGGGGTCGTTGTGGTGAAAGCTAAGGACGGTGATAGATTCGATGGGATTCCTGTGTTGATCACTCACCCTGAGGAATTAACCCAAACCGCTGGTGCCCTCCACAGCTCATCGCCCAACATCCCCCACTTCATCACGGAATACTTGGACGGCGGGAGAACCATGAAGTTGGCCGTGGTGGGGAAACCGTGCGATATCCGAGCTATCATCGAACTCCAGAAGAGAGAGCAAATCCACAAAGAAAACCTGATCCTGATTGGGCTCAATTGCTCAGGCACCTTTCCATCCGCCCAAGCAAAGGAGATGTTCTCTATAAAGTTTGGTGTGGATCCCACTCAGGTGATCAAAGAGGATATTGAAAACGGAAAAGTGACCATCTTCCTCGAAGATGGAAGCTCTAAATCCCAGAGCCTTTCGGAACTGGAAGAAGACGGGTACGGTCGCCGCGAAAACTGCCGCAGGTGCGAGGTAAAAATACCCCGCATGGCGGATTTGGCTTGCGGCAAGTGGGGGGCTGAGGAGCATAAGGACAGCACCTTTATCGAAGTCTGTTCGGAGAAAGGGAAAGCACTGCTGAATAAAGCCCTTGAGGTCGGATTCATAAACGTCAAAGAGCCTTCTCAAAGTGACATCCAAAACCGGAAATTATCGGAAGAAGCAGAGATCGAACGCTCCAGGGCATGGGAAGCGGAGGACTATCAACCCATTCTTGAGATGGATCAACTGCAAAGATTAGCATACTGGATTCATGAATTTAATAAATGCATCAAATGTTTTGGTTGTCGCGATGCCTGTCCTTTATGTTTCTGTGATGATTGCGTTTTGGAGCCTGAAAAAGGACTCATTCAGAGAGGTTCCGTACCCCCCAACGCGCTTTTCCCCCTGACCAGATTAGCCCACGTCGCTCATTCCTGCGTCAACTGCGGCCAATGTCAGGATGTGTGCCCCATGGAACTCCCCCTGACCAGGCTGTTCACTTTTGTTAATAAACGGTCGAGGGAAATCTTCAACTACGTACCCGGGATGGATGTGAACCAAACACCTCCTTTGATTGGCGTGACAGAGGAGGAGCTGGAGATCGATGCGACCTATTTAGATATTTCGTCCATCCAAGTTTAGTTGCGAGAGCGAAAGAAAACCTTCCGTATAAGGAGACTTCTTATGGATAATGCCCCCCGCAAAGAGAGAGATGGTCCCCGGATCGGTGTATATGTTTGCCACTGCGGCACGAACATCGCCGGTATGGTCGATGTCGAGGCTGTTGCCGAACAGGTGGGTACATTAGAAGATGTGGTCGTTTCCCGGCACTACTCCTATATGTGTTCGGAACCGGGGCAGGAGTTAATCAAAAAAGACATCGCAGAACAGGATATTAATCGTGTGGTGGTTGCGTCCTGTTCCCCTCTTTTACAGGAGATCACTTTTCAAATCGCATGCGAGGAGGCAGGACTCAACCCCTACCTCCTCCAGATGGTAAACATCCGCGAACATGTCTCCTGGGTCTCGGACGACCGCGCTGAAGCCACCCAGAAGGCCAAGAGTTTGGTCACCGCGGCTGTGTACCGGGTCAAGGATCAACAACCCCTTGAAATCCTGGAGGAAGACGTAAAACAGGCTGCCTTAGTGGTTGGCGGCGGCATCGCGGGGATGGAAGCCGCCCTTCGCCTGGCCGATGCGGGAAAACATGTCTACCTGGTGGAACGCCAGCCCAGCATCGGGGGGCATATGGCGCAGCTGTACAAAACTTTCCCGACCCTGGACTGTGCAGCTTGAATACTCACACCCAAAATGGTGTCCGTGGGACGCCACAAAAATATCACCCTCCTCACCTACAGCGAAGTGGAAGAGGTTTCAGGTTTCGTAGGGAATTTCAAAGTCAAAGTCCGCAAGAAAGCCCGCTACATTGACGCGGATTTATGCACAGGATGCGGGACCTGTGTCGAAAAATGCCCTTGGGAAAAAACTCC
Organism: Anaerolineales bacterium; assembly: GCA_041686005.1. Taxonomy (GTDB): domain Bacteria; phylum Chloroflexota; class Anaerolineae; order Anaerolineales; family UBA11858; genus B10-G9. Next base: position 14,007 of record JAWLER010000020.1, read on the forward strand.
CTCCGACTTTAATTTGGGGCTGGAAAATCAGAAGGTCATCCACTTCCAATTCACGCAGGCCGTGCCGCGCATTCCGGTCATTGATACTGAACGCTGTATTTATTTTGAGAACGGAAAATGTGGAGCATGCCAAAAATTCTGCCCCACCGAAGCGATTGATTTCACCCAGGAGGATGAATACCTTGATTTGGACATCGGGACCATCATCCTTGCCACAGGATTTGAGGTCTTCGATCCCAGCAATTCACCCCAATATGGTTACGGGAAACTCGATAACGTGATCACAGGGATGGAACTGGAGCGCTTGCTCGACACTGACGGGCCGACCTCCGGAGAGGTGCGCTTGGCGAACGGGGAGAAACCGGAACGGATCGGCATTATCCACTGCGTGGGCAGCCGGGGAGACCAACACGAATACTGTTCGCGCGTGTGCTGTATGTATTCCCTGAAATTAGCCCGCTTGATCCGGGAGTATCTGGATGTGGATGTTGTGGAATATTACCGCGATATGCGCACCTTCGGGAAAGGGTATGAAGAGTTTTACAACCGGGCCGTGAAAGAGGATGTGGAGTTCATTCGTTTTGAACGGGACGGGAAATACGGAAAACCTCAGCCGTACATCGAAGAGGAAAACGGGAAATTAAAAATAACCACCACGGATTTGTTCACCGGTAAAACAAACGAAGAACTGGTGGATATGATCGTTTTGAGTGTTGGGCTTGAAGCACAGGCCGATCACAATGAGGTCGCCCAGATCTTCGGCGTCAGCACGGGGCCCAACGGGTTCTTCCTGGAGAAACATCCCAAACTAGCGCCTATAGAAACCTCAACAGCCGGCGTTTATCTCGCTGGCGCCTGTCAAAGCCCAAAAGACATTCCAGACACCGTTGCCCAAGGCAGCGCCGCAGCATCCGCTGCTCTGGCATTAATGGACATCGGACATGTCACCATGGAACCCTATACCTCCTACATTGATCCAGAAAAATGCAGCGGCTGTCAGGTCTGTCTCCGGACATGTCCCTATAACGCCATTGAGGCGATCTCCTACAACGGCCGCAGCGTCTGTAAAGTAAATCAAGCGTTATGCAAAGGGTGTGGAGCTTGCGTCGCTGCTTGTCCCTCTCAGGTCGCCAGCCAATCTGGTTTTACAGGTAAGCAAATCATGTCTGAAATTTTTGGGATTTTAGAGCCCCTTTTCATAAGGAGCGAATAGATGAACCGGTCTAAAGTCAAAACTGGCGTTTACGTTTGTCACTGCGGTACCAACATTGCCAATAAAGTCGATGTGGAAGCAGTGGCGGAGTATGCCCGCCACCTTGACGGTGTCACCCTTGCCAGAGACTACAGCTATATGTGTTCAGATCCCGGACAGGACCTGATCAAAGAGGATATTAAAAAATTCGGTCTGAACCGGGTTGTGGTCGCCTCCTGCTCGCCTCTCATGCATGAGAGCACCTTTCAATCCGCCTGTCTGGAAGGTGGTTTGAACCCGTTTTATTTCCAAATGGCGAATATCCGCGAGCAATGCTCCTGGGTGATCGACGATCCCCAATTGGCCACTGAGAAAGCCAAAAAGATGGTTGCCAGCGCTGTAGAACGCGTCCACGAACACGATCCCCTGCAAATGCGGAAGGTTGACATGCAGCCCTCTGCCCTGGTGGTCGGAGCAGGGATCGCGGGGATCGAAGCCGCTTTGACCATCGCGGATTCAGGTAGAAAGGTGTATCTGGTGGAGCGGGAGCCCAACATCGGTGGGCACATGGCCCAGCTCTATAAAACCTTCCCTACCCTCGACTGTTCGGGTTGAATACTCACACCCAAAACGGCGTCCGTGGGACGTCACAAAAACATCGAATTATTGACCTACAGCGAGATTGAATCCGTCAGCGGTTTTGTGGGAAATTTTGAGATCACAGTCCGGAAGAAGCCCCGCTACATCGACGAGGATGCTTGCACGGGGTGCGGGGATTGTGCAGATGTCTGCCCCATTGATGTCATCAATTCTTTTGATCTGGGGTTGAGCACCCGAAAAGCCGCCTACCGGACCTCACCCCAAGCGGTACCCAATGTCTTTACGATCGATAAGAAGGGCATCGCCCCCTGCCGGGACGCCTGCCCCGCGGACCAGCGGGCTATGGGATATGTCTCCCTGGTAGCCGAGGGCCGGTATGCGGATGCGTATTGGACCATTCGGCGCGAAAACCCCTTCCCCTCGGTATGTGGCCGGGTTTGCAACCGGGCTTGCGAAACAGCCTGCAGCCGCGGCGAGGTGGATGAACCGGTGAACATCATGGGCATCAAGCGCTTCGTCGCTGACTGGGCTTATGATCATCGTGAAGAATTAGCCGAGATGGAGGATAAATCCCTGGTCGGCACATCTTTCCAAAAAAATCCTGAACCGACCGGTAAGCGGGTCGCGGTGATTGGGGCCGGGCCAGCGGGATTGACTGCTGCCCAAGATTTGGTGCACCTCGGCCACAGCGTGAAGGTCTTTGATGCCCTCCCCAAAGCCGGCGGCATGATCCGCGTCGGCATCCCTCCCCACCGATTACCGTACGAACGGCTGGAATGGGAAGTGCAACAAATCGTCGATGAGGGCGTCGATCTTGAACTGAACACCTGGGTGGATGACATCCCTGGGCTGCTGGACGACGGCTACGATTCCGTCCTCCTGGCCACGGGCGCCCATAAAGCGTATAAGATTAACATTCCCAACGCCGATCATCCGGACAATTGGTTAAGCCTTGACTTTCTGAAAAAGGCCTGTCTGGGCGAAGAGCTGGATCTCAGCGACCGGAAGATCATCGTCCTTGGCGGCGGCGATGTGGCCATGGACGCTGCCCGCGTTGCGGTTCGTTTAGGCCATCCTGAGGTCAAGGTGGTTTGCCGGGGCATGCGGGCCGCGGAACATGAAATCCGAGAGGCTGAGGAAGAGGACATTGAAATCATCCGCGGCCGGGTCTTCCAGCGCATCATCCTCGAAGGCGACAAGATCGCCGGTGTGGAATGCCTCAAAGCGGATGTCGGCAAGGTCATTGACGGCAAACGCCAGTTCACAAAACTGCCTGGCACAGAGCACACCATCGATGGAGATCTGGTCATCTGGGCCCTGGGCCAAGAACCAGACACATCTTTCCTGCCTGATGACGTGGACTGGATTGATGAAGACTCCTACGAGATGAAGACGAACCAAGAGATGATGACAGCCATAAAGGGCGTCTTCAGCGCGGGTGACCTGCGGGTGGGCGCGACCACCTTTGTGGTTGAGGCCATTGACGAAGGCCACCACGCCGCGCGCTGCATTGACCGCTATCTGCGGGGAGAAAAAGGCATTCCTGAACCGCCGGAGATGCCCGTCGCTACCCTCAGTGCGGATGAAATTGACCGTAAAATGCAAAACGGCACCATTTCGGACGCTGAACGGACCTCAATGGGCACCATCCCACCCCAAGAACGGGCGAACAATTTCCGGGAAGTTCAGGTGGGATTGACCGAAGAGGAAGCGCGGCATGAAGCGGAACGATGTCTGCATTGCGGACTATGTGCCGAATGCCTGGAGTGTGTCGCTGCCTGCGACCGCGAAGCCATCAACCACAATATGCTGCCTACCTTCGAGAAATTCTCCGTGGGCACCATCATCCTAGCCACCGGCTTCCAGGATTTCAACCCCGAAGTTGCCCCCGAATATGGATACGGGGCGTTGGACAACGTCTTCACCGCCATGGAATTCGAGCGCATGATCAACACCATGGGTCCCACAAACGGCGAAATTCGCCTCAAGAGTGGAAAAAAGCCAGAAAGCGTGGCCATCATCCACTGTGTGGGAAGCCGCGATCAAAAATATCACGAGTATTGCTCTCGCGCCTGCTGCATGTACTCCCTAAAAATTTCCCAATTGGTCAGAGATTATGTGGGGGCAGAAGTCCATGAGATCTACCGCGACATCCGCTCATTCGGGAAAGGTTACGAGGAGTTTTACAATCGAACCAAGGCAAAGGGCGTGCACTTCTACCACGGTCGGGTCCGGGAAGTGACTCAAGATAACGGACGTTTAAAGGTCAGTTGGGATGAGAGTTACTACGATCAACCCGATCACATCGAGGCGGACATGATCATCCTGGCCACGGGATTTGAACCGCAGCCGGATGCACCGGAAGTTGCTAAGAAGTTCGGTATCAGCCTTGGCCCCAACGGGTTCTTCAGAGAGAAGCATCCCAAACTGGCTCCGGTCGAAACCTCGAGCGAAGGGATCTTCCTGGCCGGCACCTGTCAATTCCCCAAAGACATCCCTGACAGCGTCGCCCAAGCGGAAGGGGCAGCAGCGGTCGCTCTCTCCATGCTGGACCAAGGCACGATCGCTCTCAGCCCATCGGTGGCTCAAGTCTCCGCAAACCGATGCGCTGGGTGTGGGCAATGCGAAGCGTCCTGCCCGTACGACGCGGTCGCCATTGTGGATGGGGTTTCTAACATCGATATCTACAAATGCAAAGGGTGCGGCACGTGCGTTGCCAGCTGCCCCAACAAAGCCCTCACCCTCATCCATTACAACGATAAACAGTTGATCGCCGAAATCCGAGGGGCGCTAAGTTGATCGCCAGCGTTTTTTATATAACATGATATCCAACAAGAAGACCCATATCGCTTGGATCTGGGAAAGCAAAGGATAATCATTCATGGGAACGTACGAACCGAAAATCATCGCTTTTTTATGCACCTGGTGCAGCTATACCGGTGCAGATTCAGCGGGTACCGCCCGGCTGAAATCGCCCTGGAACGTGCGCGCCATCCGCGTTCCCTGTTCGGGTCGCGTATCACCAGAATTGGTCCTGCGCGCCTTCGACCAAGGGGCGGATGGGGTCATCGTGCTGGGCTGCCACATCGGCGAGTGCCATTATGAAACCGGAAACCACCGCGCTGCAAAACGCATACCCATCTTGAAGAGTTTACTGGAATTCGTGGGTTTAGAGCCGGATCGCCTGCGCTTGGATTGGGTTTCCGCCTCCGAAGGGGAGCGCTTCGCCAACATCGTCACTCAATTTACAGAGGATGTGAGAGCTTTAGGACCGATCCACTGGAAAGAAGAGGACAGGGAATCCAGCGACTTATCCCCTACCTTCGATATCTCATTGCGTTCCAATGGCGGGGAACAGCCCCCGGAAATCCCTATGGATTGGGAAAAAGCCACCCAGGAGATCAGGGACACAGCTCGCACCCTCCTCGCCAATCAGGAAGTGGATTGCGTCATCGGTTACGAGGTCGGACCCCGCGGTTGGACAAGGCCGGCTTTTGTACATAACCCGGACGATGTCGATCGATTGGTATGGAACCCTCACTGCACCCACAACTTGACCCGCTACCTGCGTGAAAAGGCGTCCGGGAATGGGGAAGAAGAGAAGCGGGTCGCGGTGGTGGTCAAACCTTGCGACAGCAAATCCCTCAACGTCTTGTTGGGCAATAATAAATTCACCGCGGATCAAATCCACACTATTGGCATGATCTGCCCCGGAATCCAGGAAGGGGCAGGGTTCGGCAATGGCGACAGTGCAACACTGCAAGAACGCTGCTTGCACTGCGGGGAGCGGATCCCGCTTGTATACGACACCCTGATCGGTGATCCACAATCTGTGCCTGATTTCGAGGTTTCACCCCGCGGGGACATTCTTGAGTCATGGTCCGGCTTGGAACCGGCGCAGCGCATGGAATTCTGGCTCAGTCAATTCGACCGCTGCATCCGCTGTTATGCTTGCCGGGACGCCTGTCCGGTGTGTGATTGTTCCCCTTGCTTATATGAGAGGGACGACTCTCTGTGGACGGGGATGAACATCTCCCTCGACCAAAAGCGGACCTTCCATCTGGGACGGGCTTACCACTTAGCAGGACGCTGTGTAGGGTGTAACGAATGCGTGCGCGTCTGCCCCATGGACATCCCCATCAATCTTCTGAATGAGAAACTCAACCAGGAAATCCAATCCGCATTTGACTATCATCCCGGGTTCAACACCCTTCCCTCCCCGCTGACCACAGTACTCGACCAGGAGAACTGACCATGAAAATCATCCGCCAAAAAGAACTCCTTTCATGGCTGGACAATATCGCAGGGGAGCAGAAGCTGATCGCACCTACCCTGGTAGCAAAGACGGTACTGTACCGTCCGGTGAAAGACAGTTCACAGATCCAGTGGGACCACACCTTACCGGTGCTCTCTGCGAAAGAAGCCCTCTTCCCCCCCACGGAACGTTTGCTGACCATTGAGAAGACACAGGGCGAGATCCAACTTACAGAGAACCTCCCCCAGGGGAAACAAGTCCTCTTCGGCATCCGCCCTTGCGACGTGCAGGGGATCCTGGCCCTGGATGCCCTCTTCCTGGACACCGAACCCCAGGACGATTATTATGCGCAGCGGCGGAAGGACACCACCCTGGTGGGGATGGCTTGCGAGGAGATGAAAGAGACCTGTTTCTGCACCAGCCTGGGCAGCTCGCCCCATGATGCCACAGGGATGGACATCATGCTCACCAAGGTGGCATCAGGGTACGCTGTTAAAGTGCTAACCGACAAGGGAGCTGACCTTCTTCAGGATCTGGAACTGGACCCCTTTGAAGGTGAACTTCCCGATCCCCCGCAGCCCATCCAGAATGTACCCAATCCTGAAAGCATCCCCTGGGCAGAGCATTTTGAGGACGTTTTTTGGGAGGAAACTGCCGAACGCTGTCTTAGCTGCCGGATGTGCGCGTATGTTTGTCCCGTTTGCCGCTGCTTTGACGTCCGGGATGAACTCCTTGCCGATCAGGAACACCTCAAAAAATTTGAGCGCATCAGGGCCTGGGATAGTTGTATGAGAGAAGACTACCGCACCATTGCCGGGGGACATAACCCGCGGGAAGAAAAGAAAGCCCGCTTGCGGAACCGGATCTTATGCAAATTCCTTTATTATCCGGAACAGTACGGGGTGATGGCATGTACAGGATGCGGACGGTGCATTGACGCCTGCCCCGTCAACATCGACCTGGCAGAAATCATATCGACCATGGCACAAGGAGAACGCGTATGACCCCTTCAGCCGAGCATCTGAGCATGATGCCTTATAAAGGAAAAATCGTCGATATCGAAGACATGGCCCCTGAGATCAAACTTTTCCATGTGCAGCTTTTGGATGGAGGCCAGGAAGCTTTCTCGGCATATCAACCCGGACAATTTGCATTCCTGTCCGCATTTGGTGTGGGAGAAGCCCCTTTCGGCCTCGCCTCCACACCGGAGCGGGGCGATGTGCTGGATTTCGCGGTCCAGCGCCTGGGTTCGGTGACCAACGAACTTCACGAGATGGGAGAAGGGGATTTCCTCGGCGTCCGAGGACCCATGGGCAACTGCTTCCCCATGGATCAGTTTCAAGATAAGAACATCCTCATTCTGGGAGGCGGGATTGGAGGCGCTCCTTTACGTCCCGTGCTCCAGACCATCCTGGACCACCGGGATGACTACCAAACATTGACCATTCTCTGGGCTGCCCGGACGCCCGACCTGCTCCTTTTCCGGGATGAATACGATGAATGGCGGTCCGCCCCCGACACGGAACTGCACCTCACCGTGGACGAAGGCGACAAAGAGTGGGAAGGAAACGTGGGGTTAATTACGGAATTGCTCGAAAAGGTGGACCCCTCTCCTGACAACACCATCGCCATCACCTGCGGCCCTCCGGTGATGATCTATTATGCCGATAAAACCCTCCAGTCTCTGGGTTTCAAACCAGAACAGAGCTATGTCACCCTGGAAGCGCGCATGCACTGCGGGATCGGCAAATGCGGACGGTGCAATCTGGGGGATAAGCTAATTTGCGTCGACGGCCCTGTGTTTTCCATGGCGGAAGTTGGTTCCCTACTAGAAAGCTTCTTGTAAATCCGGCTTGGAAAGAAACCAACAGCGCTCCGGAGGAAGAGAAACTTTCCGGAGCGTTTTTATATTTAACGAATCAAGGATCCTTGAGGAATGAGCCATCCTTTCCCTGTCTGGACCCCGCGCCATATGCTAAAATGCCCTACATGGAACTAAATGTTGTCTTCATGGGCACACCGGATTTTGGGGTGCCCAGTTTACAGGCCTTAGCAAATCACTTTCACGTCGTAGGTGTGATCACCCAACCAGACCGCCCTGCAGGACGGGGTCGCAAGCCCACACCTCCGGCTATCAAAAGCGAAGCCAAAGCCCTCGGCATACCCACTTATCAACCCCAGTCCCTGCATAAACCAGCGGTCATGGACCAGTTGAACCTCTGGAATCCGGAGTTGATGGTGGTGGCTGCGTACGGACACATCCTTCCCCCTGCCGTGTTGGATTTCCCCCCCTATGGATGTCTGAATGTACACGCCTCCCTGCTCCCGCGATGGAGGGGTGCAGCGCCCATCAACGCAGCTATTCTCCATGGAGACCAGGAGACGGGCGTGACTATCATGAAAATGGATGAGGGTATGGACTCCGGCCCCATCCTCGCCCAAGAACCCATCCCCATTGAGAAGGACGACACAGCTGGTTCGCTGTTTGATACACTCTCCCACCTGGGCGCTCAACTCCTTGTAGAAACCATCCCATTGTATATTGAGGGGGAGATAACACCCCAACCGCAGGATGATTCTAAGGCAACCTATGCGCCCATGCTCCAACGTGAGGATGGGGAGCTGTCCTTTGATCGATCCGCAGAATATTTAGCACGCCAGGTGCGCGCCTATGACCCCTGGCCTGGCACATTCACCTTCTGGAAGGGGCAGCGCCTGATCATCCACCAAGCCCACGCCAAACCCGTAACCTCACCAGGGATAGGCGTGTTTTGTACGGATGAAGGCAAACCCGCCATCGGCACCGGCCAGGGGATCCTGGTCTTGGACGAAGTCCAACCCGCCGGGAAACGGAACATGGCGGGGGAGGATTTTTTACGCGGGGCGAAGGATTGGGGATCCTGAAAACCCTCCCGGCAGCGGTCATCCCCCTTTCCGATCACTCTCACCATGATTGTAGCAAGCTCATGCCATAACAAAGCAAGGAACTGTGACTATGTCCTCCTCAGATTCATCCTCACCCATTTATGAGATCATCTTTCTCCGACACGGAGAATCGGTGGGCAACGCGGAAAAGAGGCACCAAGGTCAGGCTGACTTTCCCCTCACTGAAAAGGGACGAAGCCAAACCCGGGCTTTGGCGAAATATTGGAAAACCCAGGATTTACAATTCGATCTCATCCTCTCCAGCCCCCTCTCCCGGGCCAAAGATACGGCGGAGATCCTTGCCGCTGAGTTGAACACAGAAATCAAGACGGATCCGGTGTGGATGGAAAGGGACAACGGGATGCTGGCCGGGCTGCTTCACGAAGAGGCCGCAGAAAAGTTCCCCGAACCTGAATATATGCCCCTTTTCCAACCTATTGCAGAAACGGGGGAAAGCCGGTGGGAGATATTCCTACGGGCTGGGCAAGCCATCAATAAACTCATGAAATTAGAACCGGGAAGTTATCTCGTCGTCGGCCATGGCGGCTTATTCAATATGGTCATGTACAACTTGGTTGGGTTGACGCCTCAGGCAGACTACCACGGTGCGTGGTTTCGGTTCGCCAACTGCGGTTTTACACCTGTGCGGTATTACCCTCTGGATGGCGTGTGGGAAATTCAAGCTCACAATCTGACCCCCCACTTGCGCTGATCCGTCATGGCTCCTCGCTTCACGAAAGCCACCCTTCTCGGACTCGATTCCGGGATGACCGGATCCAATATCAATTGTCTACCAGCGCCTTTTACCCGGGGAATTAGCGGATGACCTCGTAAATTTGCGGGAGAGGCTTTACCACCGAATCGCTCCAACGGTGAGCTTCCAGAAGTTCTTTCTTCGCAGCTGCAAAGTCATCTTCGTTTTTGGCGTGGATGATAAACAAAGACTCCCCCTCTTCCACGAGATCGCCCACTTCCTTGAGGATCTCGATACCCACATCGTGATCAATCGACTCTCCCTTCTGCTCCCGTCCTGCTCCGAGCAAGACAGCGGTTTCGCCCACCCGCCGGGCGTGTATTTGCTTCAGGTAACCTCCGCGGGGAGCCTCCACTGTTCTGATCACGGCGGCTTTCGGGAACTTCTCCGGGTCTTCGATATAGCTGACATCTCCCCCTTGCGCAGCCACCAAAGTTTTGAACCGCTCAATTGCGCGCCCCCCCTTGACCGCCTTATCTACCATGGCTTTGGCTTCCTTTTCAGTGTTCGCCTTCTCCCCCAAAAGAAGCATGTGGGCGGCAACCTCCCGGCAGTGCTTCCAAAAGCTCTCCGGACCCTGCCCCTGCAAAGTGTCAATCGCCTCCTTGACCTCTAGCGAATTTCCCACCGCGGTCCCCAAGGGTTGATTCATGTCGGACAGCAGGGCAACCGCTTTCCGACCTGCTAACGCCGCGATATCGACCATCAGCTTCCCCAGTTCTCGGGCCGACTCCAAGGACTCCATGAAAGCGCCCACCCCGAGTTTGACGTCCAAGACAATCGCATGGGCCCCGGCAGCGATCTTTTTGCTCATGATCGAAGAGGCGATCAAAGGGATGGAATCGACTGTCCCTGTCACATCACGCAGAGCGTACAATTCCCCGTCCGCAGGGGCAAGTTCCGATGTCTGCCCCGTGAGGACCATACCCACCTCTTCCAGTTGTCTTAAAAACTCTTCCCTGGTCAGATCGCAGCGATAGCCAGGGATGGATTCCATCTTGTCCAATGTCCCGCCGCTGAAGTTCAATCCCCGACCTGACATCTTCCCAACCGGTAAACCGCAGGCGGCCACCACTGGCTCCACAACCAGGGTGGTCTTGTCCCCCACCCCTCCACTGGAATGCTTATCCACCGCAAGAGGGACAACGTCAGAGAGATCCAAAACATCCCCGGACTCCACCATGACCATCGTCAGATCCTTCGTCTCCCGCGGTGTCATACCGTTGAGCAGGACAGCCATGGCCCAGGCCGCTGCCTGATAATCGGGGATCTCACCGGCTGTAAAGCCATTGATAAAGTACCGGATCTCCTCCTCCGTCAACTCTTGTTTTTCGCGCTTTTTTATGATGATGTCTATCGCACGCATGGCATCTCCGTTGATCTCCTGACAAACCCGCTTTCCAAAAATCTAACTGAGAACAAAAATTGATTATACCGTATCTGCCCGGAGGTGGAGGACTCTTTCCCCTCCCGTACGCCGGGATAACCCATTTTCTATCCTCCAGAGCTGGTTGGCATCTTTCTCGCATTTTGTCTTTCCCGGTACACACCACTGACCCCAATCAACACAAGCGCAGCTCCCCCCAGGGTCCATAATGAAATCGGTTCGTCAAGCAGCAGCCAACCCAGGAACACCGCGATCACGGGATTCACATACGCGTAAGTGATGACGATGGAAGTGGGTAAGAGCTGCAGGGCAGTCACAAATGAAGTAAAAGCCAGGAGCGATCCAAAGACGATCAAATAGCCTAAGGCCACCCACGCTTGGGGGGAGGGCGTGGGTTGGGGTTCACCAGTGAACAACGCTAACAAGAGAAAAACCAGGCCGCCTGTGAGCTGCTGGTACCCTGCACTTACCCCGTTTGCCAAGTGAACGGGACGACGGCTCTGCAGGATCATGCCCAACCCCCAGCTGAAACTGGCGGTGAAAAGGAGCAGGATGCCCAGGATATCAGCGGTGACACCCGATGTCCAAACCGGGGCACTCAAAAGGACAATACCTCCCAGTCCGATCACCAAAAAGAGGATCAACCGGTACGAAGGCAGCCGCTGGTCCAGAAAAGCCTCCACCCCTGCAACCCAGATCGGTAAAGAGGCCACAATCAAAGCCGCAACCCCGGAATCTATGCGCTGTTCAGCCCATAACACCAGTCCGTTTCCCCCGATCCACAATAACAGACCCGAACCCACCAACGTCAACCACTCTCCCTTCGCGGGTAAAAGCATCTTGCCCCTTAATTTGCTTATCAGGAGCAACGATGCCCCTGCAATGGCTACGCGAAACGCTCCGAACGTGAAAGGTGGGAAGCCCGATCCCTCCCGGACCCCGATGCGAATCGCCAAATAGGTGCTCCCCCACACCACATAGACGACAAATAAGTGCGCCAAACCCGTGACCGATAGGTCCTTTTCCTTTGACAATGCCTGCCTTTCCTTTTCCTTCAAATGTCAACTTGACCTTACCATTCTACCAAAGGTCCTCCTGGTTCAATCGTCGCTCCCCCCTTGAAGAACGACTTCTATGCACCAGATAGACGCCGAGGAGGACGACCGTGCCAGCGACCGCTTGTAAAACACTCAGCCCTTCCCCCAGGATGGGACCGGCCACAAGCGCAGTCACCACGGGTTGTCCCAAGAGGGTGGGAGATACGACGGCGGCGGGGAGATATCCCTGGGCATAATTGATCGCCAACCAGCCGACGACCTGCACCACCACGCCCAAGGCTATAAAATTCAAGTACGTGGTTTGACTGTAGCCCGTCAACCGTTGACCGAATATCCACGTGGACAGGAGAAGCACGACCGTGGCAGTCGACACCACAATCCAGAAGAACGACAAAGCGCTTAAGAATGCCCGTCCTTTTTGTGAAAACAAAAAATATCCCCCGTAAAAAAAGCTCCCCATTAATCCTAAAAACGTCCCTAACCCAAATTCGGCGGATCGCAGGGAGTCATGCCCCAGAATGAGCACACTGCCTGCTAGAGCGATGAATACCCCCAGCCAAAAGGTCCTCCCCCGCCTTTCCCCTAAAAAGAGGGCAGCGCCTAACCCTACCCACAGCGGGGCGGTATAGGCCATCAAAGTCGGATTGGTCGCTCCGCTGAGCACCACCCCGGTGGACCACAACATGAGATCAATGGAAAAAAATATCCCCCCCAATACAGCATATTTAACACCCTCTACGGGTAATCTCCCTTCTTGCCTTCTCACATCCCAGGCAAAGGGAAAGCCCAGCAACAGGGTGGCAATGCCCATGCGGTAGGCGCTTACCACCGGACCGGGGGCTGCAGCCATCCGGACGAAGATCGCGGAAAAACCTAAACAAAGCACGCCAACGGTTAGGCCAAGGTAAGGAAACGCTCTCTGAACCCTTTTCTTTTCCATCCATCACTCCAAGAACATGGCATCCCCAAAAGAGAAAAACCGGTATCCTTTTTCTTTGGCCAATTCGTAGGCTCTAAAAATCCGTTTTCGACCCGCAAAAGCGCACACGAGCATTAACAGGGTCGACTCCGGTAAATGGAAGTTCGTGATCATGGCATCCACAACCCTGAAATCATACCCTGGCAGGATAAAGAGATCCGTCTCCCCTTCAAACGGCTCCAAAATGCCCTCTTTTAGGGAGCTTTGAGCTGCTGTTTCGAGCGTTCTCACCGTCGTCGTCCCCACCGCGATCACCCGCCCACCTGTCTGCTGAGTCCGGTTGATCAATTCTGCGGTCTCTGCGGGCAAAGCGCACCACTCCGTATGAATGGTATGATCCCTCGGATTTTCCTCGCGGACCGGAGCGAAGGTGTCCAAGCCCACATGAAGGGTGACCTCTCCAAATTGGATCCCCTGAGAACGAAGTTCAGCCATCAAGCGCGGTGTGAAGTGAAGTCCCGCAGTGGGCGCTGCTGCGGACCCCAGCTGGTCCGCATACACTGTCTGATAGCGCTCCCCGTCTTCTAGTTCTTCATGAATATAGGGTGGCAGAGGGATCTGACCGATGTCCTCCAGATAAGGCTCCACAGCATCCGCAAAGGCGATCAGACGGAGGGGGCCATCCAGTTCCTTAACCACTTCCGCCTCAGGGCCATCTTTAATCTGGATGCCTTTTCCCTCTCTCAAACCTGACCCCCCCACCATCGCCTCCCAGGTTCTGCTTTCCCTTTTCCGCAGCAGCAGCAATTCAACCTTCCCACCTGTAGGGATCTTACGGCCGTGGAGGCGGGCCGGCAAGACCCGGGATTTATTAATGATCAGGACATCTTCAGGATGGAGATACTTGCCGATCTCATGGAAACGGGCATGTTCGACCTCTGAGGTCCCCCGTTTAACCACCATGAGACGCGAGGCATCGCGGGGGGTGACCGGCTGCTGGGCAATGTATTTTTCCGGTAAAGGGTATGAGAATTCAGATGTTTTCAATTCAGACATCCCAATCAGCGGGTTTCATTTCTGCAGGATCCTGGCGATTAAATTAATCACCAGGGTGAGGAGGAGGGAGAGGACGAGGGAGGAAACGATGGGGAAAAAACAAGTGAATTTTTCCCGTTTGATGACGATATCCCCGGGTAATTTTCCCAAAGGCAGGTCAAATCTCGAAAAGAGATACAGCCCCCCAGCTAAGACGAGGAGGATGACGCCGAATAAAGCCAGCAACCGGGCCAGATCTGATAATTCCATGGGTCCACCTCGTTAATTAATCAAACGCGGCTGCACAGCATCCTCGGGTGGTTCCAATCCCAAATGCTCATACGCCTGGCGGGTGGTCATCCTCCCCTGGGAAGTCCTTTGTAAGAAGCCCATCTGCAAGAGATAGGGCTCCACAACATCCATGATCGTATCCGGGTCCTCACGGATGGAGGCAGCGATCGTTTTCAAACCCACCGGCCCACCCTGATATTTGATGGCGATCGCCTTCAAAACCCTGCGGTCCATGTTATCCAACCCTTTGTGGTCGATGTTCAGCAGGTCTAAGGCCTTCTGGGAAATCTCGGATGTGATCACCCCATTCCCCCGGACCTGGGCGTAATCACGCACCCGGCGCAACAAGCGGAGGGCAACCCGCGGCGTCCCCCGCGAACGAAGGGCGATCTCATCGATGCCCTCCTTCTCCGCCGGGATCCCCAAACTTTCTGCAGCTTGGGTAATGATTTTTTGCATGGCCTCTTTCGGATAATAATCCAAGCGATAGACCGCGCCAAACCTGGCCCGCAATGGAGCGGTCACCAGCGCCAATCTCGTCGTGGCGCCAACAAGCGTAAAGCGGGGCAATTTCAAGCGGACCGATCGGGCAGAGGGCCCCTTGCCGATGACGATATCCAGGGCGAAATCCTCCATGGCCGGGTAGAGGACCTCTTCCACTGCCCGTCCCAGGCGATGGATCTCATCCACAAAAAGAATGTCCCCAGCATTTAAGTTGGTCAGAATAGCCGCCAAATCCCCGGCCCGTTCCACCGCAGGCCCGGAGGTGACTTTGATCTTCACCCCCATTTCATGCGCCAGGATGTGCGCCAACGTCGTCTTTCCCAACCCCGGAGGACCGTAAAACATGACATGATCCAGCGCTTCCCCGCGGTGTTGGGCCGCTGAGATAAGGATCTCCAAATTCTCAACGATCTGGTCCTGTCCAACCATAGCTGACAGGCTCTGGGGGCGAAGGGCTTGATCCAGGGTATCGCCAGGTTTATGATTGGGGTTGATCACGCTTTTTCGTTCTTTATCTGTCATAGCTTAGATTATACCGAAGGAAGGTCACATTGCGTAGGAAGCGAAGGTGAAACTTTTTTGGGTCCGTATATAATAGGAGAACGGAACGGGACGTTTAACCCATGCAGGTGTAATTTCTGTCCAACGGAGGGACGCCATGTCATCAGTTCACGTTTCAGATCATCCCCTTGTCTCCCACAAGTTGACCAGATTGAGGGATAAAAACACCACATCGAAAAAATTTCGCGAGCTCATTCGGGAGATATCTGCCCTCCTCACGTACGAAGCCACCCGAGATCTAGCTACCGCTCCCAGACGGGTAGAGACCCCTTTAGCGACCACCATGGGGGCGGAGTTGAGAGAACCCATGGGGGGCTCATCCCCATCTTGCGCTCCGGTTTGGGAATGGTAGAAGGTGTCTGGGAATTGATGCCCAGTGCAGAGGTATGGCACATCGGTCTCTACCGGGACGAACGGACCCTGCAGCCCATCGAATATTATAATAAACTGCCCCTTGAACCCACCGTCTCCGTTTGCCTGGTCCTGGATCCCATGCTGGCCACAGGTGGATCAGCGGTAGCCACCGTGGACATCCTCAAAGAATGGGGGGTCAGAAAAATTAAATTTATGGGCATTTTGGCATCACCGGAAGGCGTGGAAGCCATGCGCAAAGCGCATCCGGATGTCCCCCTCCATCTGGCGGTGATAGATGACCATTTGAACGAAGATGGTTTTATCGTCCCCGGCCTGGGGGATGCAGGGGATCGTCAATTCGGGACCGGCTGAATGGTCCCTGATGGATTAAGGTCATCAACCCCAGATAGGTGAGATCTCCATCGAACGCATGGCACGCCGGGAACACACCCCAAACTTAGGCCGCGGCTTTTGTGATCTCGATAAAGGACGCCGCTTTCAAACTCGCACCCCCAACCAGCGCTCCATCGATATCCGGCTGCTCGAAGAAATCGGCCGCATTATGCGGTTTCACAGATCCACCATACAAGACACGGATCGCTTCCGCAACAGAAGGACCCAAAGCGCGGCTAACTTGAGGACGGATGACCTCAGCGATGACCGCATTCGCCCCCTCCGGGGTAGCTGCCTTCCCTGTGCCAATAGCCCATACGGGTTCATAAGCGATCATTAACGCTCCCCCATTTTCCACCGCCACGCCGTCCAGCGCCAGTTTGACCTGGCGAGAGACGACCTCCTCCGTACGCCCGGCTTCATTTTCCTCCAGCGTTTCACCAACGCAAAGGATCGGCTTGAGATCGTTTTCCAGGGCTGCATGGACTCGTTTTTTCACCGTTTCATCCGTCTCCCCAAAATATGCCCGCCTTTCCGAGTGACCGATGATGACATGACTCACCAGCTCTGAAAGCATCACAGGGGAAATCTCCCCGGTATATGCGCCTTCTTCCTCCCAGAACACATTCTGGGCTCCCAAAGCAACGCTCGTCCCCTCTAACAGTTTCGCCACCGGCGCCAAGCTGGTAAAGGGGGGACAGAGGACGTTCTCCACCTCCTTGACCTCCTCCAGACCGGGGATTAACGACTCAACAAGAGCTGTAGCCTGGGCCACGTTTTTATGCATCTTCCAATTACCTGCCACACAGGGTTTGCGCATCCATCCTCCCATCACAAAAATCTAAATTAAAACATAACCATTAGTCGGTTTGACATCTGCACCTGTCATCAAACCATTTTCCGGCCTGCCCACCCATTATACATCAAGCCCCCCCTTCCTTCGGCCAGCAAAGTAGCCTATAAGTCGCTATCCCCTCCCATCACGGTATTAAAAAAACCCATTTCAAGGCTGAAATGGGTCGATAAGGATTGCTTATAAAAAAAGTCAGTCGGCCAATTCCTCCAGCTCCTCCTGGGCTTCCCCCAAACCATAGGCACCTGCTTTAAGGACTTTCAGGGAAAGCAAGGCGCATTTTAAGCGCACCGGCCCCAACTCAATCCCCAACATCTCCAGGATGTCCTCTTTGGATAGGGATTTGACCTCCTCCAGATCCTTGCCGATGATGGATTCCAACAATAAATCCGCCGATGCCTGGGAGATGGCACAGCCCTCCCCGCTGAACGCAGCCTCTTTAATTTTATTTTCCTCATCCAGGCGGACATCGATGCGAATATGGTCGCCGCAAGCTGGATTGTCATCCTCATAGCTGAAATCATGAGGGTCGAGCTTCCCTTTGTGGCGGGGGGATTTAAATCTCTCGATGATCAGTTGGCGATAGAAATCTTCCATGCCCATACGTTTGACCCCGGATTGCTAAGTGAAGACATCCTTGACTTTGGTCAGGCCATCGACCAATTGATCCACATCATCCAGCGTATTATACAGGTAAAAACTCGCCCTGGTAGTCGCCGGGATGCCGTATTTGTCGTGCAGGGGTTGGGCGCAGTGATGTCCCGCCCTGACGGCGATGCCGTGGTGATCCAAAATTTGAGCTATGTCATGAGGGTGGATGCCGTCCAAAGTAAAAGATGCCACCCCTCCCTTGTCTTTTGCCGGCGGTCCATACACCTTCAACCCGTCCACTCCCTGCAAACGATCGAGCGCGTATTGGATCAGTTCCTGTTCGTGCGCAGCCACAGCATCCATCTTTAAGTTCGAGAGGTAATCCACCGCAGCGCCCAGACCGACGGCCTCCGCGATAGGGGGCGTGCCGGCTTCAAACTTATGGGGTACATCATTGACGGTAAACGAGCGCAGCTCCACGCGCTTGATCATCTCCCCGCCCCCCAAAAAGGGAGGCATTTCCTCCAGCAGCTCACGGCGGCCGTACAGGACGCCGATCCCGCTGGGGCCGCACATCTTATGGCCGGAGAAAGCCAAAAAATCAGCGCCTAAGGAGGAAACATCCACGGGAAAATGGGGCACGGACTGAGCTGCATCCACCAGGGTCACCGCGCCTGCGTCTTTGGCCTCGCGGATGATCTCTTTGACCGGATTGATGGTCCCCAGGACATTGGACATCTGGGTGATGCCCACCAGCTTCGGCTCCCGCTGGAGCAAGCTTCGAAACGCATCCAGATCAAGGTAGCCATCTGAGGTGACCGGGATAAAGTCCAGGATCAGGTCCCGCTCGGCAGCCAATAACTGCCAGGGGATGAGATTGGAGTGGTGTTCCATCTCGGAGAGCAGAACCCGGTCTCCTGCACCTAGGTTAGCTTTGCCCCAGGTTTGCGCGACCAGATTGATCGATGCGGTGGTATTTCCGGTGAAGACGATCTCTTCTACACTGGGAGCGTGGATGAAATCCGCCACTTTCTCCCGCGCAGCCTCATACGCAGCCGTGGCTTCCTCGGCCAAGGTATGGATGCCGCGATGGATATTGGCGTTATGCTTCCGGTAAAAGGTATTCAGAGTCTCGATAACAGCTTCTGGTTTCTGACTGGTCGCAGCGGAGTCCAAATACACCAGAGACACACCGGGGTGCACTTCTCGAGAGAGCGCTGGAAAATCCCCTTTTACATTTTTGCCGTTGAAGGAAGAGGTGTCCTCGCTTTTCGCCATTCGCTCCGCTATCTCCTGGGGTCGTGTCTCTGGTTAGGTGCTCTTATGTTTTTTTCGACGGCGGTTGATGGGCTGCCGAATATTGTGGGAATCTACCGGACACCACAAAACGCGATCCGGCACCATCCACCCATCCGTCAAATACACGTTTTTATGAAACTGCACAGCGACTTTTTTATCCCCTTTCTTGACAACCACACCTTCTAACCAATCCCGCACGCGGTCATCATTCTCATCGTGATCGCACAGCACTTCTACGGTATCGCCGATTTCAAAATCTTTCTCTTTATTTGGGGGTGCTTGAAAAGGAACGTTTGCCAATGGACCCTCCATAATCAATCTTACTCATCCTGAAAACCTTGCCCTATTGTATCACCTGCCGTTTTTCGACAGCCTGCTCAACCTTTCCCGGATCTCCTCACTCAGCCTTTCTCTGACCTCTTCGAAGGGTATCCGCTTCATGATATCCTCAAAAAAACCGTACACAATCAAACGTCTCGCCTCTTCCAAAGGGATGCCGCGAGCCTGAAGATAGAATAATTGTTCAGGATCGACCTTGCCTACGGTGGACCCATGGGTGCAGCGAACGTCGTCATTCAGTATTTCCAACCCGGGGATGGAATCAGCTCGGGCCCCATCGCTTAGGATCATATTCCGATTAGCCTGGTAGCCGTCGATATATTGTGATCCCGGGGACACGTAAATCATGCCCCGCCACACGGATCGGCTTGCTTCTGTAAGGACGCCCTTGTACAGCAGGTCACTGTACGTATGGGGCGCGAGATGATTCTGTTGGGTATTGAACGCTTGATGCTGATTTCCACGCCCAAAATACAAGCCTGAAATCCGCCCCTCAGCGCCTTCACCGATCAGATCATAGCTTGTAAAATGCTTGATCAACCGAGCGCCTAAAGCGCCCATCACCCATGTTATTTTTCCGTCGCGATCCACGTGGGCTTTCTTGTGAGCGAAACTCCACACATGCTCGCCAAAAGTTTGAAGCTCGACAAAAGTTAAGTTCGCCCCCTGCCCGACATATATCTCCCAATTCTCCCCTGTCAAGCTTTGATCATCCAAATCCCCTGGTGAACTGGACTCATGCAAGTATTGCAGGGATGCGCCTTCATCCACGTAAATCAAAAGATGGGAAAGGTGCGCATACCCCGATCCGGGAGCCCACGTCAAACCATGTAAGGTCTTTTCCACCCGGAGGCCTTTCGGCACATAGACGAAGATCCCTTGTTCAGCAAATGCGCCCGTGAGAGCTGCGAACTTCCCATCTTCGGGTTTGACAATCTGGCCTAAAACGCGTTCCATCAGCTCGGGATGGTTCTCCGCCGCCGTCTTGATGTCCGTGAAAATCACCCCCTGGTCTGCCAATTCGGGGGACAACTTCACTTCTACCCCTTGTGGAGTGAGAATGGCCCTCCCCCCTCGGCTGTCCTCACCTGATTCCACGAAGGTTTCTTCGCTGATCCCTTCTTCCAGGTCCCAGGTTACCTCGCCATCGGGGAGCTGAAAGGTATCTAACTTCAAATTTTGGAGCGAAGTCCTCCGCCATGCTTCGTCATCCGCCGAAGGGTACGGTAGACTCTGAAACGCTTCCCAAGAGCGTTTTTTGTATGCCGCCCACACAGGGGGAGTCTCCCCATCCAGAGGGAGGTCCCGATCTGTGAAAGTCACCTCTTTTATTTGCTGCCTGCGTGCCATTGCTTTCCTTTTTAGCCGATGGATCCTTCCATCTGCAGTTGAATCAGCCGGTTCATCTCGATTGCGTATTCCATGGGCAGTTCTTTCACCAAAGGTTCAATGAAACCGGAGACCACCATGCTCGTGGCTTCATCCTGATCGAGTCCCCGGCTCATGAGATAGAAAAGCTGTTCAGATTCCACTTTGGACACCGAAGCCTCGTGGCCGATGGTCACATCCTGCTCGTCAACCTCAATATAGGGATAGGTATCCGTGCGCGAATACTCATCCAGGAGCAGGGCATCACATTCCACATTGGATTTCACATTCTTGTTGCCCTTATTGACTTTCACCAAACCGCGGTAGGAAGCCTGCCCCCCATCTTTGCTGATCGACTTCGAGATGATCTTGCTGGAGGTGTTGGGTGCGAGATGGATCACTTTTCCACCCGTGTCGTGGATCTGGCCTTTGCCTGCAAAGGCGATGGAAAGGATCTCCCCATGGGCCCCTTCACCCATCAACATACAGGAGGGGTATTTCATGGTCACTTTTGAACCCATGTTGGCGTCCACCCACTCCATGGTCCCATTCTCTTCCACCCGCGCCCGCTGGGTCACCAAATTATAGACGTTGTGGGACCAGTTCTGGATCGTTGTATAGCGAACCCGGGCATCCTTCTTGACCACGATCTCAATCACCCCGCTGTGGAAGGAATCGGTCGTGTACTGGGGCGCGGTGCATCCTTCGACATAATGGACCTTGGAACCTTCGTCCGCGATGATCAATGAGCGCTCAAATTGACCGATATTGGCTGCGTTGAGCCGGAAGTATGCCTGCAGCGGGAGTTCAACCTCCACGCCCGGCGGGATATACACAAACGACCCCCCTGACCACACCGCGCCGTTCAAAGCCGCGAATTTGTTGTCTGTATGGGGTATGACCGTCCCAAAATACTCCCGAAAGAGATCAGGATGCTCCCGTAAACCGTTCTCGATGCTTTTGAAGATAACCCCTTTCTTCTCCAGCTTCTCATGAATGCTGTGATAAACCATTTCGGATTCATACTGGGCACCTACACCAGCGAGGAATTTCTGCTCCGCCTCCGGGATCCCCAAACGGTTAAATGTCTCTTTGATCGTGTCCGGGACTTCATCCCAAGAACGCCCTTCTTTATCCGTAGGTTTGACATAATAATAGATATCATCCAGATCCAGACCTGAAATATCCGGTCCCCAGTTTGGCATGGGGCGTTTTTCAAAATGCCGCAAAGCCCGGAGCCGGAATTTTAACATCCACTCCGGCTCCCCCTTCATAAACGAAATCTCACGGACTACTTTTTCATCCAGGCCTTTACGGCTTTTAAATACGTGCGTTTCCGGATCGCGAAATCCGTACTTGTAATCTCCAATCCCCTCAAGAAGCTTCTCATCAGTTGCCATGGTCCCTCCACCGTTAAAGGCTACCCACACCCACCATTAAGCGGAATTTTTCTCGCGAACCCACGCATAGCCTTCTTCCTCTAATTTCAATGCCAATTCCGGACCACCGGATTCCACGATGCGCCCATCCAACATAACATGCACGAAGTCCGGTTTAATATAATTCAATACCCGCTGGTAATGGGTGATCATCAAAGTCCCTTGATGGTCCGAACGGAGCTTATTCACGCCATCCGCAACCATTTGCAAAGCGTCAATATCCAGCCCGGAATCCGTCTCATCCAAGATGGCGAATTTGGGATCGAGGGCCGCCATCTGCAAAATTTCAACGCGCTTTTTCTCCCCACCCGAAAAGCCGTCATTTAAATATCGCCCTGCAAACGACGGTTCCAGCTCCAACAACTCCATCTTCTCACGGAGCATCTTTCGGAAAGCGGGGATGGAAATCCCCTCATCGTCCGGGTCCTGAGCTTTTCTATTGGCATTGATCGCCGTTCGCAAAAAGTTGGCCACGGAAACGCCGGGGACGGCTACCGGATACTGAAATGCCAGAAATAAACCTTTGTGGGCCCTCTCATCCGGTTCTAAGGCTAAAATGTTCTCCCCATCTAAAAGGGCTTCCCCTTTCTCCACCTCAAATTTAGGGTGGCCCATCAGGGCGTAAGCCAAGGTGGATTTACCGGTCCCGTTGGGGCCCATGATGGCGTGCACCTCACCCGCCTTGATGGTCAAACTGACCCCCTTCAAAATTTTGGTGTCTTCCACCCTGACATGAAGATCTTTGATGACCAAATCAGACATGAATACCTTGCTCCAATTTCCTGTTACAGATTCACTACCAACCTTCTCACATTGGCTGAGATTGTAGCATATGAGGGGTCTTAAGTCAATATTTAGGATAATTATCATATAAATTATTGACGTTTGGGCGCTTCAATGATATACTTCACCCATATGTAGGCTTATATTAGTGATAAATCATAGAAAAATGAGCAATAACACCCGAGAACGCGTTTTAAAAAACCTGCTCTTAAAGCAGCACTGCACCATTAACGAGCTCGCAGAGGCAGTGGGCATCAATCCCATATCAGTTCGACACCATGTCAATAAACTGGAAGCCGAGGGCCTGATCATCTCCGAAGAGGAACGCCACGGCGTAGGTCGACCTCGCCTGGTATACAGCCTGACCAGTGAAGGCATGGAGCATTTCCCTAAGCGATATCTGGATCTCACCCTGCGCATCCTGGATCAGATGGAAGACAATCTTTCCCAGAAGGCTGTAAATGACATTCTCAAGGATGTGGCGGTTGAAATGGCTGAGGAATTGACCAAAAACATTGATGTTAACTCTTTATCGATGGAAGAACGCCTGCAGTTCCTTAAAGACGTGATGACGTCTGAAGGGTACACCGTGAAATTAATGGAAAAGGATGATGCCTATCATCTCATTGAAGCCAGTTGTCCCTATCACCATGTGGGGGAAACGCATCCTGAAATATGTGTGATTGATCAGGAACTAATCTCCCGCTTTTTCACCGTCCCTCCCAAAAGGATCACCTGCATTCTGGAGGGTGATTCCCAATGCACCTACATCATCCCCAAAACCACCTGAGTGCCGACTGTTAAGGAACCAGAGACCATGAGCGTCCCCGATTGGAAAATAAAAGAAACACACCCCCAAGAGGCCCAACAATTAATAGCATTCACTTGTTTTGACATTTGAGTTTGAATACACCATCTCCGCCTGAACTTTAACAGAGAATTTGAACGAATATTTTTCTTTTGGTTGGT
>JAWLER010000021.1:0-37718 GCA_041686005.1 Anaerolineales bacterium
ATCGGGGCAGAAGAGTAAAAAATCTATTTCGCGATCTCTCGTTTAAGAGAGGGCTCCCGTACCTCACCCCCGGTGCACATCCCCCGGCTTATTTATTAGACCTAATATGAGAAATTAACGCAATCCAAAACAGCTCACCTAAAGCAAGCTACAAACCCTGATCATGACAATGGATTCGTCGGAAAGAACTCAGAAAACCAAGCTGTTGCAAAGGGAGCAGGCTGCTTAGATGTGGACGGTCTTTACTTCCTCCCCCTCACCACAATACTTACACTCCGCAACCGAAGCCCCGTTTAGGACACACGTACATCCATCACGATCGGGGTGATGGCAGATATAAGTCACATAAAGTTCCCCACGGCTCTGGGAGTAAAACTCCTGAACTTCAACATATTCGCAAATATTTTTCATGGGAAATGACAGTTTGGACATGGAAGACTCCTTATCCTACCCCACAACGATTAAAAAACCTCACCTATTGTGCATTATATCACGATCTCCGGGAAAAAATATGGGTTGCCAATCCCAGATACGCTTCCGCCGCCTCAGCCACCGTTTCTGAAAGGGTAGGATGAGGATGGATGGTCAACGCCAGGTCCTCTGCAACCGCCCCCATTTCGATCGCAAAAGCGCCTTCTGCGATGAGGTCCTCCGCTCCACGACCCGCAACGCCCATACCCAACAGGCGACCTGAATCCGCGTCAAAAACAAGCTTTGTCACCCCATCTCGCGCATCCATGGTCGTCGCCCGTCCTGAAGCCGTCCAGGGAAAGCGCCCTACTTTGACGTTATATCCCCGCTCTTGAGCTTCCTCCTCCATCCAGCCACAGTATGCAATTTGGGGATCCGTATACACCACCGCAGGGATCGCCCTGACATCAAAAGCCGCCGGTTCTCCAGCGATGACCTCCGCAGCGACCTTGCCTTCGAACATCGCCTTATGGGCCAACATGGGTTCACCCACCACATCGCCCACTGCGAAAATCCGTGGGTCGTGGGTGCGGCGTTCCTCATCCACCTGCACAAATCCCTTTTCATCGACCTCCACATCTGTGTGTTCCAACCCCATGTCCTCAGAATTTGGCCTTCGCCCCACAGCCACCAAAACGCGGTCGAATGTTTGCTCTTTCTCCTCTACGTCCCCCTCCAAGCGGACCACGACTTCTTGATCGATCTCTTCGAGTGCGGTCACCGTCGTGTTGAGGTGAAGCGCTTCAAACAACGAACCCACCTTCCGTTCGAGGTATTTAACCAGGGCGCGATCCACCCCGGGCAATATCTCACCCAGCATCTCTACCATGGTCACCCGGCTGCCCAAAGCGGCATAGGTAGTGCCCATCTCCAGGCCAATGTACCCGGCGCCAATGACGAGCAGCCTCTCTGGGATATCCGGCAGCTCCAATGCCTGCGCCGAGCTCATGATCCGCTCCTGATCTTCAAAGGCCGCATCCGGAAGGGCGATGGGTCTCGATCCGCTGGCTATCACCGCATGGTCAAATTTCACATGGGCGATATCCGAGGTGCCTTGAATACGGACTTGATTCGAGGATTCAAACACAGCACGGCCTTCGATCAACTGCACATCGCGCATGCTGGCTAAACTCTCCACGCCGGATACCAAGCGGTTGACAACTCCCTCTTTATGTGCCCGCAGCTTGTCGAGTTCGATGCCAAAATCGCTGAACAGAATCCCCCATTCTCGGGCTTTGATGCCATTTTCAATGACATGTGCGGCATCGAGGAGGGCCTTCGTGGGGATGCATCCCCGTCTCAAACAAACGCCGCCTAACCGCTCCTCTTCATTAATCAAAGCGACATCCAATCCCAAATCAGCCGCCCGAAACGCAGCGGAATACCCCCCCGGCCCACCCCCAATGACAGCTACTTCAATCTCTAATGTTTGCTCACCCATTACCATATCACTTCACTCCCTGCCATACCCTTTATGCGGTCCTGGACGCTGTTTCACCTACATCATGAGCAGCAGATTCGCCGGGTTTTGCAAAGCTTCCTTGACCACATTCATAAATCGCGCTGCATCCGCGCCGTCCACCACCCGGTGATCAAACGCCATCATCAAAGGCAGGACGAATCTCGTCTCCGTGACGAACTCACCCGCTTCATTTTGATGGACCACGGGCTTCCACTTCGCGCGGGCCATGCCCAAGATAGCCACTTCAGGGAAATTGATAATCGGGAAGAAGGCCGTTCCCCCCAGGACGCCGATGTTGGTGATGGAGAAGGTCCCTCCCTGCAGATCCTCTAAAGTAGCCTCCCCATCCCGCGTCCGCTGAGCCAACTCATACAGCTCCATGGAGAGCTGGGTGATGTTCTTTTGATCCACGTCCCTGATCACGGGAACGAGCAGCCCCCGATCCGTGTCCACCGCCACCCCAATGTGATAATACTTTTTGAGGATGATCTCTTCCGATTCAGGATCTATGCTGGCGTTGAAGCGGGGATGTTTCTTCAGAGCTGCCACCACTGCCTTCATGGCGAACACAGTGGGGGTCAGTTTCCCACCCATTTCCTCGATCTCAGCTTTATGTTTTTTCCGGAAGCGCTCCAGCTCCGTGATATCCACTTCGTCCTGGTGATTCACGTGGGGTACTTGGGACCACGCCAGGGCCATTTGTCGGGCCGTGGCTCGACGCACCGAACGCAAGGGAATTCGTTCCACATCGCCCCAGCGCTTAAAGTCGGGTAAGGTGGGCACGCGCCCCGCGGGGATAAAGTCCGGGACCCCTTCCGTAGGGGGACGTTCTTCGCGCGCTGCCGGTTCTCGTTCCCCTTCCGGACGTTCCGCGAAAGCCCGGACATCTTGGGAAGTCACCCGCCCTGCATCCCCGGTCGGTGGCACTCCCCCCAAATCAACGCCCAATTCGCGGGCCAACCGCCGGGTGGCTGGAGACGCGGGAACCGGACCCTCCCGTTCTACCGCTGCTGGAGGAGGGGCTTTCTCCGGCTCTTTCTCCTCCACTTCCGCTTTTTCCGGAGGCGCTTCTTTTTCCACTTCCTCCGCTTGGGTTTCCTCCTCGCCCTCCCCGCTGAAGACCATGATCACATCACCCGTGTTGACGATCTGACCGACTTCTACCTCGATGCCGGTGATCTCAGCTGTAAAGGGAGAAGGGATTTCCACCGCTGCTTTATCGGTCTCAGCGACCAGGATGCTGTCCCCTTCCTCCACCGCATCCCCTACCGAAACCAGGATTTCAATAATTTCCGCTTCGTGAATACCTTCCCCTAAATCAGGTAGTCTGAAACTGCGCGCCATATTTCACCTCATTTTCGTTCCACAGCAATTAATCTGCCATACCTGGTAATCTACACACTGAGCACTTCACGTGCCCCCCGCACCACACGATCCGCCCCCGGCAAATACGCGTTTTCATACGCAAACAGGGGCACTATCACATCATATCCGGTGACACGTTTAATAGGCGCTTCCAGATACCAGAAGGATTTCTCCACCAGACGAGCCATCAACTCAGCGCCGGGGCCAAAACTGCGTGCCGCCTCATGAACGATGACCGCCCGTCCCGTTTTCTGAACTGATTCTGTAAACGTCTCATCATCGAGGGGAGAAATCGTCAAGACATCGATGACCTCTGCGTCCACCCCATCTTCTTCTTTGAGGATGTCAGCTGCTTTCAAAGTGGGCCGCATCATCGATCCATAAGAGATCATGGTCAGATCGCTTCCCTCCCGGACGATTTCCGCTTTGCCGATGGGGAAGGTTTCCTCTTCCTCCGGGACCTCTTCTCGAAAAGCGCGGTAAGACACTTTGGGCTCGAAAAACACCACCGGATCCTCATCCCGGATGGCACTTACCAACAGCGATCGCGCATTGCGAGGCGTGGAGGGTATGACCATCTTCAACCCTGGCGTGTGGGCATAATAGGCTTCCCTGCTCTCTGAGTGATGTTCTAAAGCCCTCACACCGCCGCTGTACGGCGTGCGCAGGACCATAGGGACCGTGAACCCACCCCGTGAACGCCAGCGCATTCGCGCTGCATGGGATTCCATCTGGTGAAACGCCAGATAAGAAAATCCAGAAAACTGGATTTCCGCCACCGGTCTCAAACCCAGGATCCCCATGCCTACGGACATCCCGATGATCCCCGATTCCGCAAGCGGGGTATCGATCACCCGCTCCTCACCGAATATGTCTATCAAGCCGTCCGTGACCCGGAAGACGCCGCCGTCAATACCCACATCCTCCCCGAGGAGGATGACGCGATCGTCTTTGCGCATCTCTTGCTCAAGGGCCAAATTTAAGGCTTGCACCATGGTTAATTTAGCCATCCTGGGCCTCCTTCAACTCCGCCTTCAATTCCTCCCTTTGGGCCTGTAAATGGGGAGGCATGTCAGCGTACACGTGATCGAACATGGTCAATTCTTCATCCTCCAGCTCTTTCATCCTCTTCTCCGCTGCATCGACAGCCTCCTGAATTTGTCCTTTGACTTCCTCTTCCAAGGCTTCGATGTCCTCGTCCATTAACAACCCTTTCTCCTTCAAATACTTTTGAAATCGCGGGAGAGGATCACGTTTCTGCCACATTTCCACTTCCTCTTCATCGCGGTACTTGGTGGGGTCATCCGCCGTAGTATGCACAGAGAGTCGATAGGTGACGCATTCGATGAACGTAGGGCCGCCCCCTCCACGAGCCCGTTGGACCGCCTCTTGGGCAGCCGCATAGACCGCCAGGATATCGTTGCCGTCAACCTGTAAACCGGGGATGCCGTAGGCAACTGCTTTTTGAGCGATCGTCTCCGAATTGGTCTGCTTGCTGCGGGGGACGGAAATCGCCCATTGGTTGTTCTGACAGACAAAAATGGTCGGTGTCTGGTAAACCCCTGCCATGTTCATCGCCTCATGAAAATCCCCCTCCGAGGTGGCTCCATCGCCGAAAAAGGTAACCACCACATCGTCCTTTTTCAGGTAATTGATCCCATACCCCACCCCTACAGCATGCAGGGGCTGGGTTCCCACGGGAACAGCCACAGGCAAATCCCTGCTCCCTTCCGGAAATTCATTCCCCTGGTAAAAACCTCCGTAGACAAGGAGGATGTTCTCCATGGGTGTGCCCCGCCACAAGGAAGCACCCGTCTCCCGAAAAGAAGGGATCATCCAATCTGAGTCTTGTAAAGCTGCCACAATACCCAATTGGGACGCTTCCTGCCCTTTGATGGGCGCGAAGGTCCCAATCCGCCCCATCCGCTGCAATTTCAACATCCGCTCATCAAACCGGCGGCTCAACAACATCGCGCGATGAAGGTTCAGTAAAAGATCGTCCGACATTTCCGGTTCGAGCGCTTCATCGAGGTTTCCATCCTCGTCGAGGATGGAGACATACTCAATGTTGTCAGGGAGATTTACCTTCTTTCTCGGCATGGTTTTTTCCTCCTTTGAGATTAAAAAACACGAATAAAAGTACAAAAATTTATAAATGTATGCCAAATCATTTTAACATATATTCCAGGTGGGATACGGCCCGCTTATTTAACATTAGGTTAAAGTACAACGAAATCCAGAAACCTTTACCCACCGTTCCAAGGCACATCGCTCCCTTTACATTTTTCTCTTTCTCTTTGGCTGCGATCCTCAACCTCGAAATTACTTAAGTTCAAAGCCGTATACCATTCTCTTTTTGGAAGGTTAATCCACCGATTTTTGCAGCTTTCCCCTTCTCCTGTATCCATAATCATTCGATCTTTATTCCCCATCATGTGGGTTTGTCATCCGCTTAGGGTCAAGGATGACATCCAATTCCTGGGGCGTAAATTCCCCTGACGCCTCCGCCACTTCTCGGATGGTCTTTCCACTTTGTTGAGCTTCTCTACTCCATTGAGCGGCTCGATCGTGTCCAATGATTGGCGCCAGAGCGGTCACCAAACTCAGGTTTTGTTCCACATCCCCCTGGCATGTTTCTTCGTTCACCTCAATACCATTCAACAACCGGGTAACAAAAACAACTAAAGCGTTTGCCAGCCATGAAACGGATGACAAAAAATGATAGGCGATGAGGGGCATCATCAGATTCAGCTCAAAATATCCTCCCAAACCAGCGAGCGTGATGGCGTAATCATTGCTGATCACTTGAGCTGCCACTTGGATTAAAGCTTCTGCGATGACAGGGTTGTTTTTCCCAGGCATGATCGAAGACCCGGGTTGAACTTGAGGGAGTTTTAATTCACCCAATCCACACCGGGGGCCTGATCCCATCCAGCGAATGTCATTGGCAATCTTGGTGACACTGACTGCAATGGTTTTCAATTGTCCGGAGGCATTGACCAAGGCATCCCGAGCAGCATTGGCTTCAAAGTGGTTATCCGCTTCGAAAAATTCTTCCTCTAAGGCCTGATTGAGGTAGGTGATAGCCCGTTGGGGAAATGTTGGAGGACGATTTAAACCGGTCCCCACTGCTGTGCCCCCTAACGGTAGGGCTAAAAGCATCTCCCGCGCCCTTTGGGCCCTCTCCACGCTCTTCCTGGCTTGGGCTGTATACCCGCTGAATTCCTGTCCCAAACGAATGGGAGCAGCATCCTGGAGATGTGTGCGACCCGTTTTGACAACGTCCTGAAACGCCTCTGCTTTCTCCTCCAGTGCTTTTTGGAACATCTCAAGGGCTGGAATCAACCTGCTGCGCAGGGACAGCACGCCGGCGACATGAACAGCGGTAGGGATCACATCATTGCTGGATTGGCTCATATTCACATGATCATTGGGGTGGACCGCTTGGTCCCCCTTGATCGCATCCCCTAATATCCGGTTGGCGCGATGGGCGATGACCTCATTGGCGTTCATGTTCGTCGATGTCCCGGAACCTGTTTGGAAGATATCTACGGGAAATTGATCATCCCACTTTCCATGGATGACTTCTTCACAAGCGGCCAGAATCGCCTGGCCTCGCTCCTCGTCCAGAGATCCGAGATCGCGGTTTGCCAACGCCGCGGCCTTCTTGACATGACCTAAGGCATGGATAAAGCCCCGCCCGAACCTCAGGCCCGATATGGGAAAATTTTCAACGGCCCGTTGGGTTTGTGGGCCCCAGAGTGCGTCCTCTGGAATGTCCACAGAACCCAGAGGGTCTTTCTCCTTTCGCACGGTCACTCCTCATCATCCGAGAGATCCCCTTTCTCGTCCTCGTCTTTTATCCCTAACAAATCAAGAACCTCTTCGCCCGGGATTTCCTCCACTTCAAGCAACCTTTTCACGACCTTATCCAACCCATCTCTGTGATCCTGCAAGGTGTTCTGTGCCCGGTTAAAGGCTTCGTTGAGAATGGCTTTGACCTCCTGATCGACTTCCCTTGCCGTGCTCTCACTGTAATCCCGCCGCTTGGTGATCTCCTCACCGAGAAACACCTGTTCTTCTCCCCCTCCGCCGAGGGCAATATTCTTGAATTTCTCACTCATCCCCCAATCGAGGACCATTTTCCGGACCAGCTTTTTGGCCTGTTTGAGATCGTTTTCAGCCCCGCTGGTCGCGGTGTCAAAGACCATCTCCTCCGCTGCCCGCCCCCCCATCATCACCGCCAAGCGATCTAACATGTATTCCTTATTGTAGAGGTAGCGGTCTTTTTCCGGCAGCTGCTGGGTCACCCCCATGGCCTTGCCTCGAGGGACAATAGTCACTTTGTGAATGGGGTCCGCATGGGGCAGGACTGCAGCAACGACGGCATGGCCTGCCTCATGGTAAGCCAGAAAACGGCACTCCTCTTCCGTGAGAGCCAGGCTTTCGCGTTTCAATCCCATCAGAACCTTGTCCCGGGCTTCCTCGATATCCTCTCGCTCAATTTCGTCTTTATCCTTTCTGGCCGCCAAAAGAGCGGCTTCGTTAAGCACATTCTCCAGGTCAGCACCGCTGAAGCCGGGGGTGCCGCGGGCGATTTTCTCCAAATCGACATCCTCGGCCAGCGGTTTATCTTCCGAATGGATTTCGAGGATGGCCTTGCGATCCTTCATGGTCGGCATATTTACCGTGATCCGTCGATCAAAGCGGCCCGGTCGCAAAAGAGCGGGGTCTAAAATATCGGGCCGATTTGTGGCCCCCATGACGATCACGTTGGTATTCGGTTCAAAACCATCCAGTTCGGACAGCAGCTGGTTGAGGGTCTGTTCCCGTTCATCATGCCCTCCCCCCAAACCCGCTCCCCGGCGGCGGCCGATGGAATCCAATTCATCAATAAAGACGATGCTGGGAGCCGCTTTTTTGGCCTGATCAAACAGATCCCGCACCCGAGATGCGCCCACCCCGACGAACATCTCCATAAAATCGGATCCGGTGATATTAAAAAAGGGCACATCCGCCTCGCCCGCCACCGCCCGGGCGAGGAGCGTTTTCCCCGTCCCCGGCGGGCCTACCAGGAGGACGCCGAGGGGGATTTCACCGCCCAATCGTTCAAATTTCCCAGGGTCTTTTAAGAAGGCGATCACCTCTTGGAGTTCGCGTTTTGCGCTCCGACAACCCGCCACATCATCGAATGTGGTCCGCTGATCATCCCGCTGATAACGCTTGGCGCCGCTCTGCCGCATATTGAAAATAGCCTGACCCTGACCCTGCATGCGCTGGACAATCATGTACCCAATACCAATCAAAAAAAGGAAAGGCAGGACATTGATCAAAATCGACCACCAGCTGATGTCCGATTCGGGTTTGACGGTGACTTCTACCTCGTGGTCATGAAGCAAAGGCATTAATTGATCATCCCCGATTTGGGGGATGTAGGTGATAAACTTGGTGATCGTCTCAGATTCCCCTTTCCCATCCCTGGAATCCAGGGGTACAGGGGACTTCATCTCCCCCGTGACTTTTTCCCCGGAGATCGTTACCGCAGCCACATTGCCCTGTCGGACCTGGTTGACAAACGTGCTGTAACTGATGTCTGTCTCACTATCCCCCAACAACGTCCACACCCAAGGGACCAGGATGATGAGAAACAAGATGATGAGCATGCGAACATTGACTTTCACCCGCCTTTGCGGTTTACCCGGTTTTGATTCTTCATTGTCGTTTTGAGTCTTGTTTGTTGGAAACATGGGTCTCGTATTCTACTCCCTTGTATATAAAATTGAGGAATGAAATCCATTCCCTTATATCATCATATCAAATTGGCCTACCAATCTATGGACAGTATATGGGAAACAGGGGTTCTTCGATAGGCATGTCGGGGGAAAATTATATAACGTTTATACTTCACACGAAGGCCCCCAATCATCCCGGCGGTGGGGATGTTTTAGTTAAATCTCCAAAGGGAGGCGATAAGACCGTTTTAGGCCATCCCTTTAAAACAGTGAACGCACCCCGGCTGACAGGATGCGTTATGGCCGCTAGATGTAAAAAATAAAATGGTTTTTTGAACCACCTCAGGGTCAATGTCAAACGGTCTGCGTTGAAATATGCTGGGTATGTCTCATCAGCTGGTTTTGCGCTTTGCGGATGATCTCCCTCGCCAGCAGTTTGACATCCTCCCGATAGTGGAAATCCTCTAATGTCAAAGGCGAGCTGAAGGATAACTCAGGGTTGAGCAATATCTCCCCGGGAGAAAGCATCTGGCGGATCCCCTGGAAGAACTCCGCAATCCTTTGCTTGTCCTGCCTATCTCGGCGGAACATCGTCAAGGGGTGTTGGGTGAAGAATGGAGCTAAAATCCCGCTGACAATGGTGATCGCTAATTTCGTCTCAGGGACTTTCCGGAGAAACAAGCCCAAGCTGGTGGACCAGTTTTCAATTTCTTGAATGGCGCCGGGCATATGGGCGGGATCCGGATCAATCCTCCCCCGGGCGAACACCAGGAGGGCTCCCCCCTGCTTAAGGTGGCGGAGGGCGGACCGGAACACAGTCATCCTGATATGTGAATCTGGGGCTGAAAATATCATATGCTGGCGAACATGGGGTAATTTTTTTAGATATGGAATGTTTGAGGTGATGATTTTTAAATCACTTCGGGGAATACTGGCCGCGATGACCAGTGCATCATACGCGCCGGGGTGATTGGACGCAATTAGCAGAGGTCCCCGTTCGGGTATTTTTTCCACCCCAAAGACATTGACATCTTTGACAAAATTAGGGAGAATCCAGCGAGCTGCCTCCCGAAAATCTTGCTCTTCGATGATCTGATCAAATCTTGAAGCGATCTTCGAAAACCGCTGAAAAGGCCTCCAAACCAACGGTGAAAAGGTATTTCTCACCCAACCATCTGGTGAAAAGCCTAAAGCCACGAACAACTCTTTTACCAGTTCTGCGGTTAAATGATCAACTCGATTTTCCTCTTCCATATCAAGGTTCCTTTGAAAAAAGGCAAGAGCTGTGTGCCCTTCCATTTTCCATTATACATAATCCTATTTTAAATTACCTCCCTTCAGATGATTCCTTCCCACCTTTTTAATCTCCTTCTAACGACTCCCCACAGCGAAAATCTTTCGTTACAATGAGAGAAAAGTAGATAAGGAAGGGACAAAGCATGGCTAAGAAAAGAAGACCGCTTGGTTTACCCAAAAGGATCGCCCTCATCGCTCACGACAACAAGAAAGATGACTTGTTGGAATGGGCAGAATATAACCGGGATTTATTAATTAAACACGAATTATACGCTACCGGTACGACAGGATACGTACTGGAAAAATTGCTGGGGTTGGATATCCACCGTATGCAAAGCGGACCTCTGGGCGGGGATCTTCAAATCGGCGCGAAAATCGCTACCGGTGAAATAGACATCCTGATCTTTTTCTGGGACCCCCTCGAGGCTCAACCACATGACCCTGATATCAAAGCTTTGCTCCGCCTTTCCGTGGTCTGGAACATCCCTGTCGCCATGAACCGGACTTCAGCGGACTTCATTTTCTCCTCACCCCTCATGGAAAGCCAATACGAGCATATTGCCCCTGACTATGAAGAGTATAAAGAACGGATGTCCGAGCAACTTCGAAAATTAAGCGAGGATTGAAACGATACACCCTTATTGATCCGGACGATTTATCAAAACCGTGCGCGTAAATGACCGGTCATCCAGGCATTTAGATGTCGATGTTATATCGCTGATCGATAGCAGCAAACGAATCAAAACCCCCCATTTTACACTTGAGACAAAGCAACTCCCGCTTCCTGTAAAAAGCTGCGGGATAGGTCATCCGGATAGGCGTTGTCATAGACAATGCGCACAATACCGGCATTGATGATCATCTTCGCACATAAGAAACAGGGTTGGTGGGTGACATAGATGGTCGCGCCTGCCGTGGAGACACCGTGGAGTGCAGCCTGGATGATGGCGTTTTGCTCTGCGTGCAGGGTCCGGATGCAGTGGCCGTTCTCCATCAAACAACCGACTTCCGTGCAGTGGGGTAATCCGCTGGGGCTCCCGTTGTATCCGGTGGTGATAATCCGTTTATTTTTCACAATCACTGCACCCACCTGCGCGCGTTCACAAGTGCTGCGGTTGGCCACTTCATGAGCAATGCCCATAAAATATTCATCCCAGCTAGGCCTGGTCCTTTTCGCATCCCGGATTTGTTTTTTCATCTCAATCCATCCTCGATATTATGAAACCAACCATTACCCACCGGCAAAAGCTTGAATTACCAATCGGATCCCGTGCGGCAGGGAAAAAATTACATCCTTATGCAGTATCGCCCCAAAAACAGGACCCATCCCCTGCTTTCTACCTTTCCATTCTAAATGAGCGACAAGGGATCGTATCCGTTACGGCCGATCCCTTGTTCATTCCCCCCGCTATGTTTGTCCCCTAACACTCACTGTACCCACAAGCATAGCACTTCCGGCAGCCTTCTTCGTTTACCAGAGCCGCTTGTCCACACTCGGGGCACAAGTCGCCGATTTTAAATTGGATATTCGATGTCTGGGGTTGAGCTGTTTCCACAGGTAAGTCCCCACTCACCCCACCTGTATTTTCTAAATATTCCCTCAAAGCTTGGGCGACACCATCTGGCAAGGACCGGACTCGATTGGCGCCAAATCCAAGGGGTCTTCTTCCACCGATGCCGGAATACTGTCGAATGACTTCGTCCAACCGTTCTCGGGGCGGGATGGGGGAGGACATGCGCAGGATGTATGATAAAGAGCGCCCGATGGCTTCAGAGACCGCAGCGGTATCCGACCCCGCCTTTGCTGTGTTGACGAACACTTCAAAGGGCTGCCCATCCCCATTCTCATTTATGGTCACGAAAGTTTTTCCCAGCGGGGTTTGGATACTGTAGGTGTAGCCCTCCAGATGTCGAGGGCGAGGTTTCTTTGATTCCTGCCAGGTCGCACGATATTTCTCCTGCGACTCATGTTTTTGATCCTCACCCTCCGCTTCTCCTGAGGTGGCTTTCGTCTCCAGGACCACCTTTTCCCGGGATCCTGTCACGTAGACCGTGATCCCTTTACAGTTCAATTCCCAGGCAAGCTTGTATGCTTGCGCCACATCCATCGTTGTGGCATAAGCGGGGAAGTTAATTGTCTTCGAAATGCTGTTGTCCACAAAGGCTTGTAAGGCAGCTTGCATGCGGACATGCTCTTCCGCCGGGATATCTGCGGAGACCACGAAGACCTTCTTTAAATCATCCGGCACCTGATCAATTTCCTGACAACTCCCCTCCACCAGGATTTGATTGATGATCTCCTCCCGGGTTTCCTCATCTATCCCCGCTCCTTCCAGCGCTCGTTCAAAAAGCGGGCTGGTATATGTGAGCGTCAGGTCCTCTTCACTTTCCGTTACGTGGCGGGTGTATGCCAGGGCAAATACAGGTTCGCAGCCATACCCTTCACAACCGGCAACGGTTGCGATGGTCCCAGTGGGAGCAACGGTGGTTTGGGCTGCATTCCGAATGCCGTGCTCTTGAATGCCCTGAACGACGGTATCCCATGCCAAAACGGGTCGACCCCACTCTTTTTCATATGGGAAGAGGGGTTGGGGTGGGGACCACTGCAAGCGATCTGGATTGTAGATGCTGTGTTTGATATCCGGGAAAGGCCCCCGTTCCTTTGCCAGAGTGATACTTGTTTTCATTGTGTGGTAGCGGATATATTCCATGAGTTGGGCGGAGAACTCCTGCCCCTCAGGTGAGCCATACCGCACGCCTGCCTGATACATGAGATCTGCCAAACCCATGATGCCTAGGCCGATGCGCCGGGTATCATTTGCAGTTTGTTCCAATTCCGGAATAGCGGGTACATAGGCATTGGCGTCGACGACATCATCCAAGAAACGGGTCGCCAACTCCACGCTTTCGCGAAGTTTGTCCCAATTAGGATTTCCATCTTCGCCCACATGCTTGCTGAGATTAATAGATCCCAGACAACAATTCTCATAAGGGGCCAGGAACTGTTCCCCACAGGGATTGGTCGCCTCCAAGGTACATTTCTCAGGCAGGGGGTTTTCTTTGTTCGCGATATCCAGGAACAGCATCCCGGGTTCCCCATTATGATGGGCTTGATGGACGATCTTATCAAATAAATCCCGCGCTCTGATTCGCTTATGGACGATAATGGGGATCCCCGCTTCCCGGGCCTCATCGATCGTACCGTTGAACTGGCGATATCGCGGGTCTTTCACATCGGGGAAGCGCAGTTCCCAATCTTCGTCTTCGATAACGGCTTCCATGAACTCATCGGTGATACCCACAGATATATTGAAATTGGTGATGGCTGTTTCATCCGTTTTGCAGGTAATGAATTCTTCGATATCCGGATGATCCACGCGAAGCACCGCCATATTCGCGCCCCTTCTGGTCCCACCTTGGGCGATCTCTCCAAACGCTTTGTCATATACCTTCAGAAACCCGACGGGGCCTGTGGCGCGCCCAGAGGAAGCTTTGATCAAGGAATTTTTGGGTCTTAATCGTGAGAAGGAAAAGCCGTTTCCACCCCCGGTCTGCTGAATGAGGGCCGCATTTCGCAAGGTCGTGAAAATTCCGTCATCCCAGCGTCCCATGTCATCACTGATGGGAAGGACAAAACAAGCCGCTAATTGTCCCAAAGGTGTGCCTGCGCCGGTAAATGTCGGCGAATTGGGCAGAAAGCGCTTGGAAGCGATCAAATCATAAAACCGCTCCGCGACATGTAGCACATCCTCACGATCACCGCCCTCAACCTTCGCTACATGATAAGCCACACGCCAAAATGTTTCTTCTACTGTCTCTATGGGTTGACCACTTGCACCCTTTCTCAGATACCTCCGTTTAAACACCTCAAATGCATTGTCTGATAAATCGACTTCGCACGCCTTATCCGGGAGGGGAGGAGTCGGTTTTAACCCAACCTGCTTGCTTTGCATCTTCACGTCCGTCACTGCCGTCAACTCCTTTCAGCTGAAAGTGAACTTCGTTTTGGCTATTTCGTTGATCCTTAACTCAGCTTTACAATACCCCCATATGTATGGGTTAAGGCAATCATAGACCTTACATCTGGTTAAGTGTGGGTATTCTAGCATACCCATTCTTAGATATCAAGCCGTCACCAAACGAATCAACCTTAACATTTTTGTCGGGTGGATTTCCAGGAGTGGGAACGAGAAAAAAAGGTTGGATCATGGATATCTTCTACCTTTCCAGGTCACCCCTCGCCCCGAAAGGACATTAAACACAGAGACCATCATCATCCCCGCAAAGATACCAGAACCGAGAGGCAAGGAGCATCCATACCAGGGATTGATGCCAAAAGTTCGCGCAACCCGGGCCCTTTTAACAACGAGATAAACAGAAAAAATGACCAATTCCAACAACATGACAACCGAGGGCAGCCAACCAAAACGAGAGAGGTTGGCAAGGACAAAACCCCACCAAGACGGGATCCCAAAGGCGCCCACTAACGCGATGATCCCTCCGAATGCTAATAACCCCAGGTGGTCCTGCATCCCTAAAAACATGCTTTTCGTCCATCCCTCCCATATTTCGGAAAGGGAGGAATACATCCTGGTTCTTGCCAGTGCCTGCCCATCAGCGAGGAAAAGGCGAAATCCCTGCTTTTTCACTTCTTCCGCGAGGGCTTTATCCTCGTCGATTCTATTCCGCACCTGGAAATGCCCCCCCACCGCTTGATAGACATTTCGTCGGATGAGGATGAACTGTCCATTGGCGATGGCTAGCGGATGATCAGGGTCATTGACTTTATGGGGAGGAAAACCGAACATCATCGCTGTAAAGACGATCGGCAGGACGACTTTCTCCCAAAACCCACCCATGATCTGTTTGGTAAACAATGTCAGGCAATCAGCATTCATTTTCTCCGCTTTCAAATAAGCTGATATGAGGAGCTCTGGTTCTGCGAACGTATCCGCGTCCAAAAAGCAGAACCATTCCCCTCTCGCCCGTTCCACACCTTGATGCAGCGCAAAGGGTTTTCCCACCCACCCCGCGGGTAATTCTTGGCCGTGGAGGGCATGAAGGATTGGATGATCGGCTTTTATCTCTTCCAAGATGAGGGGCGTCCCGTCCTCTGAGCGATCATCAACCACTATCACTTCAAAATCCGGATAGGTCTGCTGGAAAACCCCCTCCAGGGAGCGCCGGATCTTCTCTTCTTCATTCCGGGCGGGGATGATGATGGAAATGGGAGGCAAACACATATCTCCGGGAGGTTGTTTTGGAGGCACTTCTACTATGAGGGGTGGTCTATGAAGCCACCATAGTAAGATCATCCCGAAGATAAAAAGGATCGTGGACCCGACCAGAAGGAAAGTCATGTTTTGGAGAATTCTGTCCTACTTTTCAAGCGGTTCAAACCCTTCCCCCATCACACCTTTGGCAGGGGTAAGGACGATAAAGGCTCCAGGGTCGATTTCCTTGACCAATGACTTCAGTGGAGAGACCTCCGTTACGGTAATGGCACACATGAGAACAGCGTGGGTATCCCCCGTGTACATGCCGGTGGCGTCCAACTTGGTCACCCCTCTTCTCATCCTCTCCATGATCTTCTCAGCGACCTTATTGGGGTGGTCCGTAATGATGTGCATTAACAGCTGCTTTCGCCCCCCTTCCGGTCGAAACCAAGCCAACAGCCCCTCTTCCTCTTTTTCTGAAGGGATCGATTTCCCTTTTTTAATATCCTCCACAGCCGGAAGGACTTCGCCGGAAGCCCGTTGCAAAGGCTTGGTGATAAGGCCGATCAACACCAACGTGACCAAAAGCATGCCGATCACCAAAAACAGCCAATCGCCAGATATGCCAAACAGAGAAGCTCGATCCACAATCTCCGTCCACGTTTCCGCGTTTTGGGGATGAAGCCATAATTTCGCCAGCCAAGAACTAGCCACAATGATATAGATCCAAAGGTAATTCCTTCGAAAACGCCGCCCGAACGCTTCCCACATCGAGATCGGGTAACTCGGCTGCAATAGATTCTCAGCTAAGGTTTCTGCCCAATCCCAGGCAGGGCGAAAGGGCGGGACCAGCATCCCGGCAAAGAAATCCGTTTCGATAAGACGGATGCGAGAACTCCACAGCTCGTAATAGCGGTACCTCCGCGCTTCGATGACCAAAAACAAAGTCACTAGGAGCAGGTTCAACAAAATAACGCTGTGATGCCCCTGGCTTTGACTGAAGGCGATGGAAATCGTCGCCCCCGTGGTGACCACAGCCCAGTTCGTGGTGGCGTCGAGACGCTGGCGCCAGGTGTTGGCTCGCGTAAGTTCCCCTCGATAAAGATGGACCATGGCTGTATTGAACTCGCTCGGGCGAATCCGATATCCACGGTATGTCCACACCGGTTCTCCGCTCTGGTCCTGGTGAGACTCAGGCTGAGAGTTTTCGTATGGTTCGTCTTCCGCGGCATTTGGCATCAGAGACCCTTTTTGATTGGTGAAAGCTTTTCCTTATCTCTAAATAGGATACCTTATTCTTGTATTACCTGCAAATGAACCTTCAAGGCTGCCACGCTGGATGATCTGTCTGGGCCACAGTTCCACATCATCCTGGGGAAAACCTGAAAGATAAAACCAGATCATGGAGGTATGCTTCGGTAATACTCAACACCTGACAGGAACGGCTTATGCCTGAAGCCAGCTCCATCTCATCGCCCAGATACTTTGATACTCATAGAAACAGATCGATCCCTGATTCTAAAAAAATGATTAAAATCCAGGGATGGGGGAGGGATTCCCTCCAGCAGAGAAGGTTGGGATATGCCTGAGTGATGTTAGAATAACCGAAACGAACAGCAATAGAGGAGGCTATGTCCGCTAATCCAAAGCTTTATACGCTAGATCTACACTTTCAAGGGCAGGAGAAAACGATCGCCTCTTATCTCATCCCCCATTCAGAGGGCGGCATCCTCGTGGAGTGTGGACCCGGATCCACACAAGAAACGCTCCAATCCCAATGCAACGAGCATGGGTTTTCTGTAGAGGATATCAGCGATGTGCTGCTCACCCACATTCACCTGGATCACGCCGGCGCAGCCGGTTGGCTGGCCCGACAGGGTGCGCAGATCCATGTCCACCACGTCGGCGCTCCCCACATGATCGATCCGGAAAGGTTGCTTTCCAGCGCGAAACGGATTTACGGGGACCAAATGGATTCGCTCTGGGGACCTTTTCTTCCCGTGCCACAAGAATCGATTTCCATCCTTCATGATGGCGATAAAATCACTATCGGCGACCAGGAATTTCAAGCTCTCGACACTCCCGGGCACGCCTACCACCACATGGCATATCTCTGGGAAGATGTGTGTTTCAGTGGAGATATCGGAGGCGTCCGCATCCAAACACCGGGCCCCAGACACCTCCGCATACCGATGCCGCCTCCCAGCTTACACCTGGGAAAATGGAAAGAGTCAATTGAAAAACTGCAAGCGAAACAGTTTTCCAGGATCGCTTGCACGCATTTTGGGATCTACCCCGATGTGAACTGGCATTTACAGGCTGTGCTGGAGGAAATAAACGCGGTTGAGTCCTGGATGCATGCGACCCTGCCGCAAAACATGCCCCCAGAGAAGTTGCGTGAGATGTTCAGCGATTGGGCCGAGCGGCGGTCATTATCTGCAGAGATGAAAGCGACCTGGCTGGAAACCTACGAGGGAGCCAATCCCTCTTTTATGTCCGCAGACGGCATACGGCGTTATTGGAAAACAGAAATCAAAAATGAATGACGAAACCATCTCGCCCTCTTTGATCTCCGCCATCCTGAACGCCAGGAAGATGGTCGCCCTCACGGGCGCCGGGATTTCATCTGAAAGCGGCATCCCCACATTTCGCGAAGCCCAAACGGGGCTGTGGGCTACGTATGATCCGCAAGAATTGGCCACCCCGCAAGCATTTGAAGAGCATCCTCGCACCGTGCTGTTATGGTACCAATGGCGGAAATCCCTGATTGCAAAATCAGAACCCAACCCTGGGCACCTTGCGCTGGCTTCCCTGGAAAAAATAGCCCTCCAAAAAGGTCAAAAGTTTACTTTAATCACTCAAAACGTTGATAATCTCCACCAACAGGCGGGAAGCGAAACCGTTATTGAACTCCACGGAAATATCTTTCGGTCGAAATGTGCTCAATGTCAGCGGCAGCCAGCAATCGAATTACCTGAAGTGACAGCGGAAAGCGAACTGCCGCGCTGTCCCTTTTGTGGAGGACTTTATCGACCCGATGTGGTTTGGTTCGGAGAGAGTTTGCCGGGGGAAGCGCTACAACGAGCTTTTGAAAAATCTAACCATTGTGATCTCTTCCTGTCCATTGGCACCTCCGCAGTTGTCCAACCCGCCGCATCCCTGCCCCTCATGGCCCACGAAAACGGGGCCACCCTGGTGGAAATTAACCCCAACCCCACCCACCTCACCCCAAAAGCGAATTACGCCCTGCAGAATAAGGCAGGACAGGTGCTCCCCATGATTGTGAATCGGATTCGAGATCACCTGAGTTGAAACGATGAACGGACAAAGATGGAGACTTTGGCTTTCATCATCATGAATACCATCTGCGGATACCCCACGCCTATTCTTCTGCAACTTTTGCCCCCTTTACGCGTATACGTTAATGAAAACAG
Organism: Anaerolineales bacterium; assembly: GCA_041686005.1. Lineage (GTDB taxonomy): Bacteria > Chloroflexota > Anaerolineae > Anaerolineales > UBA11858 > B10-G9. Next base: position 18,977 of record JAWLER010000021.1, read on the forward strand.
GAAAGCCAACCTGGCACATTAACGTCTTGGGATCTTCAAGGAGGATCAAACATGAATTCAAAACAAAAGGTGGGGCTGCTGTTACTCTCCCTGATCGTCGTCTTCGGTGTGGGGTTTGGGTTTGTCAGCACCGCCAAAGCGGTAGAATTCGATGACGATGGCACCGTTTCAGCAGATGAAGTCATCGATGATGACCTTTTCATCGCCAGCGACATGGTGGAAATCAACGGCACCGTCAAAGGCGACGTGTTTGCCGCCGGTGGGCTTGTGAAAGTGAATGGGACCATCGAAGGCAGTTTGGTTGCGGGCGCTCAAACCATCATCATCGACGGGCATGTCATGGGCAGTGTGTACGCAGGCGCCAGTACTTTCACGCTCGACGATGGGTCCGTTGTCGATCGCAACATTTTATTTGGCGGATTCAACCTGACGACCGAAAAGGGTTCGACCATCGGAAGAGACCTCTTGGTTGGGGCGTATCAAGCCCTGCTCTCCGGTAAAGTCGAACGTGATGTCCGAGCCGGCGTAGGTGCATTGGAAATTAACGGCAAGGTAGGCGGAGATGTTTACGCAGAAGTCGGCAGCCCCGAAGACAACCAACAAACGGTCCTCTTTGGCGGCCCTCCTGGCGTGGACACGATCGTCCCCACCGGGATTCGAATTTCTGAAGGAGCCCACATCGGTGGCACATTAACCTACAAGAGTTCACAAAACCAGGAAGATGCCATCCAGATCAGCCCCCCCGGGGGAGTCAACTTTCAGTATGATCCCAAACCTGAAAACGGGGATACGGCCAGAGATGTCGGCCTGGCAACGCTGATAGGATCATGGATTGTAAAACGTTTGCGGGCTTTCATCACCCTTCTGATTCTGGGAGCGCTTGTGATTTGGCAGCTGCCCTCCCTCCTCCAGAAAGTGAGTCATACCGTGAAGACGAAAACAGGAAGCTCCCTCGGTTGGGGTGTTGTGACCTTGGTCGTGGTCTACATCAGCGCGTTTATCATCGCTGGGTTGATCGTCGCAGGTGGATTGTTCTTCGGTGTGATCACCCTGGGCGGCCTATCGAAATCGATCTTTTCAATTGGTTTCTCCAGTCTTGGGCTGGCATTGGCGGTATTCGGCTTACTCGTTTCTTATGTCAGTAAGCTTGTCGTTTCCTTCACCGTGGGCAAACTCATCCTCCAAAAGTTGGCGCCGGACTACACAGAGCAGTTGGCCTGGCCCATGATCTTGGGTATTTTGATCTACGTCATCCTGCGGGCCCTTCCTCTCTACTTGGGATGGCTCATAGGCGCTCTTGTCACCTTGACCGGTATTGGCGGTATGTGGTTGGCCTACCGGGATCGACATCTCCAACCCGCGGAGAAAACAGCCTGACTTCAATAAGTGTCCCCCAAAACCTGGTTCAAAATACCGAACCAGGTTTTTTCTTTCCTACTCCCCTACAATTTGAACCACAAGTTCCCTGTTTCGAGATCGGTTGTCAAAATCGAGAAAGATAATTTGCTGCCATGTACCCAATGTCAACTTTTTATTCACAAAGGGCACCGTAAAGGAGGCCTTCAGCAAGGCAGCGCGAGCATGGCTGTGCCCGTTCCCGTCCCCCCATTTGGCATTATGAGCATACGCTCGATCCGGAGGCAGGATCTCGTCAAATAACCTTCGCAAATCTTTCAAGCACCCCTCTTCGTATTCCACGGTCGAAATCGCACTGGTCGAGGAAGGGGTGAATACCGTCACGATACCGTCTGATAGTTGTGAGTCCCGGACCTCCTTTTGGACCTGGTCGGTGATATCGATGATGTCCGCATGTCCCTGGGTTTGTAATGAGATAGATCGCGTGTCAACGGGCATAGAACCTCCTGGTTATTGACTACATAGGTATAGTTCGGTAGGGCGGCATATAAGCTTCCCTCCATTTCCATCGTACCATGGAGGCAAACTCTATACAGAGCTGCCATATGAGATCTATAAAGACAAATTGACTCAAGATCAAAAGGATGGCTTGATCAAGCGACCTCGAGATAGCGGAACACTTCCCAATCTGTGACTCGCGTCCGATACTCTTCCACCTCTGCCCATTTGGCGCGCCGGAAGACGTCACAAATCGTCGGACCCAACGCCTCCTGGATGACTTGATCGCTTTCAAATTCGCGCATGGCTTCAGCGAGGGAGCCGGGCAAAGACTCAATCCCTTTCTCATCCCGCTCTTCTTTGGTTAGATCGTAAATATTTATCCTGTTGAGCGGTGAAGGACAGGGGTAGTTCTCTTCGATCCCATCCAATCCAGCAGCCAGCATGGCTGCAAAAGCCAGGTACGGATTGGCGGATGGATCCGGGCAACGGAGCTCCAAGCGGACGGACTTTCTCCTTCCCGGGGTAACGCGAGGCAAACGAATAAGCGCGGACCGGTTAATCTGCGCCCAGCCGATGTAGACGGGCGCTTCATATCCGGGGACCAGGCGCTTATAAGAATTCGCTGTAGGGGCAATGACAGCGGACATACCCCGAGCGTGTTTTAATTGACCTGCCAGGAATTGGTAGGCCATTTTAGAAAGGAGGTTTTCGTCCTCTGCATCAAAGAAAAGGTTTTCCTGGTTCTCGGTGAATATGGATTGGTGGGTATGCATCCCTGAACCGTTGACGCCGAAAATCGGTTTGGGCATGAAAGATGCGATCAGGTCATATTTCGCAGCGATGGCTTTTACGGTGTACTTCATAGTGATCACGTTATCCGCTGCGCTGAGCGCATCCGCATATCTGAAATCAATCTCATGCTGACCCCGCGCCACTTCATGGTGACCCATTTCAACATCCAATCCCATGGTGTTCAGGGCATGCATCAGCTCGGTGCGCACCAATGTGGCCTGGTCGCGGGCAGAGAAGTCGAAGTACCCCCCCACGTCATAAGGCACAGGGTGGATCTCTTTGACGTCATTGCGTTTAAATAAAAAGAATTCAGGCTCAGGCCCTACATTGAAGGTCCATCCCTCATTTTCACATCTCTCCAACACCCTCCTCAAGGTGCCCCTGGGATCCCCATCAAAAGGCGCTCCATCCGGCATGTAAATATCACAAAACACCCGCGCCCTTTTCAATTCGTCTGGACTCCACGGTAGGACCACATAGGTGGACGGATCCAAGACGAGGCGCATATCGCTTTCCTGTATGCGCGCAAATCCCTCCACGGATGAACCGTCGAACCAGACCCCGTCATCTAAGGCATCAGGAAGTCGCTCCGGTGTGATATCCACACTTTTCACAGACCCCGTGACATCCGTGAACTGCAGGGAAATGAATTTCACATCATCTTCTTTTACCCTTTGGACCATTTCTTGTTTTTCCATCGTCCCTCCCGGTTTCGAACCATTGAGATCCTGTTTGCTGGCTATACTGGGTCTGCAAATCGGTCATTAAATAAAAAAGCACGCCGGGGCGTGCCATAAGAATACACCATCAACCTCTTCGACATGCCCTTCCCTTACACGCGTAAATAGAGAGAGTTCGGACTCTCCATCTGCCACTGGGCGAGGTTTTGTCAGATCTGTCGCCAGATCGTTTTCACCTCCCCCTTTTTGCTCGGAAGGAAAGACAAGCCCATGGCGGGGCTTGGAGGCATCCGCTGATCGATTCGATTTTCGCTGATTAGATAATCAGGTTAACGCTCCCTTCGCAGGAAGGAACCTCCACCTCGTGACCTCATTTGCCAGAATGAGGCTCAGCCGCTATCATTCCTCCAACCCTTCTTGTTAAGTTACTGAGCGTGATTGTAGCAAGAGCTGAGATCGCTGTCAAGCAAGGCAAACAGCTTTACACGATGAGTAGGAAAAGTTATAATCTCTCTTGCGTGTGGGGGTGGTTGAGTCCCGGTGGACTCCCCGGTCTTCAAAACCGGTGGCGGGTCGTAATACGAGCCGCGGTGGGTTCGACTCCCATCCACTCCCGCCATCTTTTTATAGGTGAGAGACAATTAAAAAGGACCTGATGGACAACCAAAGACAATTAAAAAATCACCGGCAAGACGGAAGGGAAACAGTCCAGGACGAAGTCCTCACCCGCATCACGCAGAGGGTCATGGACATCGAACAAACCTTATGGGGGAGATCCAACGACAAGTATCTGGTGCGTTACCAGGGCAGATTACTCAAACCATCCTCGGAAGCATATGATCAACTATCCCAAGCTGTCAAATCTTACCAGGTCACACCCGTTTTCAGGGAGGAAAACGGAAAACACGCCATTTACCTCAGAAAGGGGTTATTTGAAGGAAAAGAGAGCAAATCCTGGATCAACATCCTCCTCTTTGTTGCTACCTTCCTCAGCATGGTATTCGCCGGTTTGATCACCTCATACGCCGGACCATTGACATCCAACCTGAGCGTAGTTTGGGCTCATCTCAAACCCGAATTAGGGGGAGCGCTTGCCTTCACCTTCAGCCTCCTGGGCATCCTCACCGCTCATGAGTTCGGTCATTATTTCATGGCCCGCTATCACAAGACGAAGGTCACATTACCATATTTTATCCCCTTCCCAATCAGCCCCTTTGGAACCATGGGAGCTTTCATCAGTTTACAGGAACCTCCCAAGAACAAACGCTCTTTATTGGACATTGGGATCGCAGGGCCATTAGCAGGGTTGGTCATCGCCATTCCCGTCTTGATCTACGGGCTTTCCCTCTCTCCCGTAGAACCCCTTCCTCAACCTTTACCCAGCGGTGAATTCTTTTTTGAGGGAAATTCTATCCTCTACCTCCTCCTGAAATACGTCGTCCACGGACAATGGCTCCCTGACCCGGCAAGTTATCAGGGACTGAATCCAATCTGGTATTGGATCCGCTACTTTTTCACCGGCCTGCCTCTCCCCAAAGGGGGGGTGGATGTATCCATCCATCCCGTCGCCTGGGCTGGCTGGGCAGGACTGCTGGTGACCGCCCTTAACCTGCTGCCCGCTGGCCAACTTGATGGGGGCCACCTGGTCTACGGTCTCTTGGGTGATAAAGCCAAAAAACTTTGGCCCTTCATCCTCGGTATAATATTCGTGCTGGGCTTTTTCTGGTCAGGATGGTGGTTATGGGCCTTTTTAATCTTGATCTTTGGGCGCACACAGGCTGAACCCCTCGATCAAATCACAAAACTGGATCCAAAACGAAAAATCCTGGCCCGTTTTGGTCTGATCATATTCATTCTGATTTTCACCCCTGTTCCGTTAGTAAGCGTATAAACCCTTATGGAAAAGAAACCAACATTTTGTATTTACCACAATGACCTGGATGGACGCGCCTCCGCTGCCATCGTCAACCGCAAGCTGGATAACGAAATCACGTTTTATGGTATGAGCTATGGGGATCAAACCCCCTGGTCGGAGATAGAGGAAGCGGAGCGGGTCATCATCGTCGATTTCTCCCTCCCCAAAGAGGATATGAATAAGATCCACGAGGAAAAAGAACTGATCTGGATTGATCACCATAAAAGCGCTTTGGATGAGTTTGGGCATCACGCATTGGCGTGGGAGGGAGCAAGAGACACCACGGAAGCAGCCTGCGTCCTGACCTGGCGGTATTTTTATCCTCAGCAGGAAGTCCCCCAAGCCATTGTCCTCATCGGTGACCGGGACATCTGGCGCTGGGAAGAAAAGGATACCGGTCCTTTTAACGAAGGACTGCACCGAAGAGACACCCATCCGGAAAACAAAGCCCTTTGGCAGCCTCTTCTGGAAAACGATCGTGATCTTATCAAAGATATTATCCAGGAGGGAGAACTGCTTTTAGAATCGCGCCTGGAAGATATCAAACGCGATGTCAGGTCCTACGGGTATCCGGTTATATTTGAAGACTGCCGGACATTGGCCATAAACCAACGCGGGAATGGGGATCTGGGAGCCAGGATCCGTGAATTGGGATATGAGGTCGGGTACTGCTATATCGACAACTTAATAGAGGGAGAGCTGAGGACCTTCGTCAGCCTTTACTCCGATAAAGTGGACGTATCCCAAATTGCACGCAAATTCGGTGGGGGGGGACACCCTGGAGCGGCTGGATTTCATTTTAAACGCAGGGAAACGCCTTTCCCTGCGGAGGCTGCGGTCCAAATTTTGGAAGAAGTATAAAAAAGACCCCCTGACCCAACCAGAAAAACAAAAACTCCCCTGAAGGGAGTTTTTTTATGGAATTATGGTGAATAGCGCGGATTTGGTACCCTACTCTGCATCCGAGGACACGGTTTCGGGGGCTTCTTTCTTCTTTTTCTCTTCTGGATGGCGGACTGCTTCACCGCCCGAAGGGGAACGGTGATCTGTGGAATAGAACCCCGATCCTTTGAAGACGATACCAACAGGTAAATACACCTTCCGTAATGTCTCTGTCCCGCATTCTGGGCATTTCGTTAAGGGATCGTCGTTGAAATTTTGACGACGATCAAATTGGACACCACAATTCTCACACCGATATGTATAAATAGGCATACGCAACCTCGTTTCTCAGAGGGATCACTGGTACTAAAAATTTGCCACCCAGCATTATAGTCCTAATGCCCCGGAATAGCAAGGGATTTGGTGAGGGATACATGATCCCCCCTCTTATAAAACGGTCATGGCTGGTTTAAGCCAATGAGGCAACGGCAAATATCACTCAATCGGGAGAGGGGCAGTAGGGCTTGGTCCAGGTGTGACAGTGGGGGTTGGGGTAAGCGTCGGTGTGGGCGTTAACGTGATGGTGGGCGTGGGAGAAGGGGTAGGTGTCAATCGCGTCCAGGCCTGATTGAGCCAGTCCTCCTGCACTTTTCCCGCTGGAAGCTCAACGATTCGCTGCCAATCAGCAAAAGCTGCAGAAGCCATGCCCATTTTTTCATTGGTGAGTGCCCGCCAATAATACACCGCTGCCAGTTCTTGTGGACTGGATGTTGCCTTTTCAGCTTTATTGAAGTAGCTGAGGGCGGTTTCCAAGTCGTTGATTTCATAATACGCTTTGCCAAGGGATAGATTACCCAAATAATGTCCAGGATTTTCAACCCAAAAACGTTTTAAATCCTGAATTGCCTCTTGTGTCATCCCCTGCCTAAAATAAACCAGTCCTCGACAGAGATAAGCCTCCACGTAATCTGGGTCCCTTTCCAAGCCTGCATTGATATATTCCAAAGCCTTCCCCAGGTCCTCGCCAGATTTAAATTGCGCCTCACCCATGGCGAAATAAAACCTGGTTGGTTTGTCCCCTGCATGTTTTTCATATTTACCGAGGTTGTTCACAGCTGCTTTCGCGTTACCCAGGGCAAGGTATATCCTGCCCATCGTCAGGTAAGTGGGGACGTGATTGACATCCGTCTCGATAGCGATATCCCCATCTTTGTACGCTTGTTGTGGCTTATCGAGGGCCAGATAAGCCTGGGCCCGGTAAAGATGGGCCAGATGAGAATGCGGTAAATACTCCACCGCTTTGTGAGCATCCGCCAATGCGCCTTCGTAATCACCTAATTGAAGCCTTTGTCTCGCTCGTTCTATATATGCTTCTCCAAAACGTTTATCGAAGGCTATGGCTTTATCCAGATCCTCCATGACATCCGCATCCGGATCGATCGCTAAATCAATCAGGGCTTGCCCCAGGTAAGGTGGCGCAAAAGCAGGATCTTTTTGCAAGGCTCGCTGATAGTATTCCCTCGCCTCCCCATACTCCCCCAACAAGCGGTGCGCCTCCCCCACCAGATACAGCACATCCGGCGAATCCAACTCATTCTCTGCTGATTTTAAATAGGTGAGCATGGACTGAAAATCCCCCCGCTCGTAAGCCTTCATCCCTTCTTGGTACGAGCCGTACCGGGGATGAGGGGTGTTGACATAAATGGGGGTTGGTGTATAGGTAGCCTTCAGGGCACGTCCAATCGGTGATTGATCAATCGGGGTGGCAGTAGGGTTGGTTTTCCCCCCAGCGAGTAAATCCGCGGTGGGTGTCCAGGTATGGGGGGTGATGGTTAACCTCGGTGAAAAGATGGACCCCGTACTGGGGAAAAAGATCGCCGTTAACACCAAGCCCAGGATGACCACACCGGCTGCTGCATAAGTTAACCACCGCCGGGAAATGCGCGTAGGGGCTTTCACCTTCTCTTGTTTGGTAAGATCTTCCAGCTCGCCGACCCAATTCCGCTTCTGGAGCGGAAAGGGCCTAACCCCCTGAGGTTCGAATTCCCCCAACATGATCAACCCCCTTTTGGCTGCTTGATTGCCAGGATCTAAATCCCAAACCCTTTTTAAGCAGTAAATTCGCTCTCTATCCGTCTCTGCCGCTGCACTCATCCATAACCAATACTCAGGGTCATACTTGTTTGTTTTTAGCACCTCGGTGAGCACTTCTCTTGCTTTGAAATGATTGCCTATTTCTAAAGCTTTCTTGACCTTTCGCAACGTTTTTTCGTCAGACATGACACACCTTATGGGATGGGTATGAGCGCATAATCAGAGTGTAGCACAGCCAAAAGATGGACACAAGAGCGTGTATAATCTCTGGTATGAAACTACATCTCCACCTCACCCTGCTGTTGGCAACCATGGTTCTTTGCGCCGCCTGTACACCGCCCGATGCCACAGCTACCCCGCTACCTACCGCAACCAAGGTCGATCTCACGCCCTCTACATCCCCTTCTCCCTCCCCCACACCTAGCCTGACGCCCATCGTCACCAGCACGGAGGAACCGCGGCTGTCCACTCCCACACCATTTACATACACCGTCAGTAAAGGGGACACGCTCTATGGGATCGCCCTCCGTTTTGATACCACGGTCGATGAAATCATCACCGCGAATCCCGATCTGAGTTCGAATGTCCTCTCTATCGGCACCCAGTTGATCATACCGGCAGGTGAGGAGGGGTTGATCCCTAAATTATCCACGCCCACACCCATCCCGGTACCCCTTTCAAAACCCATCTGCTACCCGTCAAATGATGATGGCCTGTGGTGTTTTGTTTCCGCTTCGAATGAGCAGGATACAACCCTGGAAAACGTTTCTGCACTGCTCAACCTCCATATACCCACAGGGGAGATTGCAGCCAGCGAGATAGCCATCCCACCCCTTAACCTTTTTGAAAAAGGCAGCCGCATACCGCTCTCAGCGTATTTCCCTCCCCCTATCCCGGACAGTTATCAAGTGTACGCATCCCTCCTGACAGCCCTCCCCAGCGATGAAGAAAGCATGCCGATAGCCATTCAAGACAAGGTGGTTTCCTTCATCGATAGCAAGCACTGTGCGCTGGTAGGGGGTAGGATCAGTTTAGAAAATGTGGACCAAACCGCGTTCCAACAGGTTTGGGTGGTCGCTGTTGCCGTTGACGAGGATGACCAGGTTGTCGGGGTGAGGAAATGGGTCAGCGATGAGGATGGCTCTTCCGCTGCATTGCAAAGCATCTCTTTTGAGTTTTATGTCTACAGCCTTGGCCCTCCCATCGCGGAAATCCAACTCCTGACCGAATTATATTAAAAGGAAAAACTCTCAGGACCATGGTCCTGAGAGCATCATGTACCTCACAAATCGCATCAGGGATTGCCCCAAATCAGGAAGCTGTCCCGCTTGCACATTTTTTCCCCTTCTTGATTGGTGAAACAAACCTGATAGGGGATCGTGGATCCGTTTTTCGCTGTGATGGGATCCATTCTGAAGAAAGAACAGCCGCCGTCATCAGTTGGTGAGGTTTGATAAAAGATGACACCATTTTGGGGTGTCCCTACCTTTAATTCAGCGTCAAGGCCTTTGAGGGGCTGGTCACCTTTATGAATGCACGCCCCAATCTCCTGTGATTCAGAAGATGGGATCTGGGGGTTTAACTCCCACACATCCAGGATGATGTTTCTCTCATCGTTGTTTACCGCCGTATTCGTTGGCTGCACTTCATCTGGTGGGGACTCGTTACCCCAGATCAGGAAACTGTCCCGTTTGCACTGCTCCGAATCATTGATGCCCAAGAAACAAACCTGATAATCCACCGTAGTTCCGTTTTGCGCTTGAATGGGATCTAACTCGTAAAAGGAACATCCACCATCATCCGTAGGGGGCAGCTGGTATGTTTGGATATTTTCTTGAGGGACCATGAGGTTCAATTCAACTTGAATGGATGTTAACGGAGTATCACCCTCGTGAATACAAGCTCCAATCTGCTGGTGTTCCGAAGAGGAAACTTGGGGGGATTGTTCCCACACATCGAGGACGATATCTCTGGCTTGATCCGCTTCAGCACTTTGAACAGGTAACCTTTGGGTAACCTGCCCCTTATATTTCTGCCCCAGGGGGACCAAACTGATCCGCTCTCCCTCTTTCCCCGCGCTGTCGTACCGCAGGCAGTAATTCTGGAAACACTGCCGGAACACTCCATTCCTGATCTCGCGAAGTTGGGTGATGGGTTCACCGGACAATTCAAACCCCGAGTACCGACTGACGAAATCGACGAAGTAAGAGGGGATGTAAAACCCTTTTCCATCCTCCAGCTCCCGGAAATACATGTCTGTCTTGGTGGCTTTACTCTCTAAAGGATCTTTTTCTATCCCAAGGACCTCTGCAATGGGGCGCAAAGCCACGCCCAGGGCGCTGTCGGGATCTTGGTAAATGACAACGTTTGTGAAAATCTGTTCCAGGTGACCATCTTCAGCACGGTAAGCCTCGGTTAACGAACTGCCTGTAAACGTCGAACCCAATCTGGCTATGACATCCTTAAACGGGGAATCAACCAAGGTCGGTGAAGACCGAACCAGACTCGCATTTTCCACCGTGGGGTATTGGGAACACTCCCCTGCGCATTTCCACAATCCATAGGGAAGCAGTCGAACCACACCCGGGGGGTCATCCTCAAAACGGAAGAAACCCATGTTTTCGAAGTATTGTTCAATGATCCCCTTTTCAGGATTTTTTCTCGCCCGCGTCAAAGGCAGGCCAACCCATCTCGCCGCCCCAAGTTCTTCATACAATTTGGCAAACTCCATGGGGATGATATACCCATTGACATATTTAACATTGGGGTTTTCAGGATCGGCGTTTGGCAGATCAGAAAAACCAGCCTCCAACCCAACAGGCTCGAGGTAATAGCGCGGCGAGGAATCGGGGTCATAGACCATGACCGCCGCTTCAAAGTACTGCTTCTCAATATTTGTCCCCGCCACGAATTTCTTATTCGATATGGGCTGCCCCAGGACTTCATCCCCCTTTAACTGCTGATATAGATCCTTAAATCGGGGGTCGACCACGTAATATGTGGCTTGTTGCGCTTTTTCCAGAGAACAAGCGGCGAAGGAAAGGATGATTATGGCCAGGCTGATGATGTTCAGGAATCTCCGCAACATCCCACGTCCTATGGGTAACCAAATATGGAGGGCCAAGGATCCATCCCTTGACTGATCTTCATTTTAATCGAAAACTTATCTATCCGCAACACTCACTTTTGATAATCAAAAAACAGGTTTCGGCAGAAAAGTAAGAAATAATAAACTATCCCCATCAAAACCTCTCCATTCTTAATCCAAAACTTAATTTTATTGACCTTCCCCTGCCACTTATTCAACGTGAATCCAAAAACCCCGTGGAGAAGGGAGGATTATCATTTTTATTAGGTGTATAATGGACCCTGAAAAATAATCTCGCTTTCCTATAATTTTGTTGTCGGGATTGAACATAAGATCAGCTTTTAATCCCTTGAATGGAATGAAAAAGCAAGGAGAACGAACATGTTAGATGTCAAAGAGTATCTCTCCTCTCACCGCCTGTTGACAAAATACACATACGAGATGCGACCGGTGGTGCATGGATATGCTAACCGAACCCTGCATATCAACCTAACGGAGAACAGCATCCAAGAAAAGCAGGTAACGCAGGAGATGAAAGATCTCTTTACGGGCGGACGCGGTTTTGGGTTGTGGTTATTATGGAATGCCATCCAGGATGACACCCAGTGGGATGACCCGGAAAACGCCCTGATTTTCGCAAACGGCCCTTTGTGTGGCACAACGGCTTACCCAGGAATGGGAAAAAGCACCGTGGTCACGTTATCCCCCTTAACCGGATCCGTTATCGACAGCAATGGGGGCGGCTTTTTCGCCCCTTACCTTAAATTTTCCGGGTTTGATGCTTTGGAGATCACGGGCAAAGCGGCAGAAGATGTGCTGATCATCATCAACGGCGACACAGGGGAAGTCCGCATAGAAGCCGCTCCCAAAGAAGTGATCAACACCTATCCTCTTGCCGGCTTATTGACGGAGATGTACGCCGAGGACGAACGAGATAAACGGTATGTCTCTGTGGTCACCTCCGGGGAAGCTGCGAAGCACATCCGCTACGCGGGCTTGAATCTGAGTTTTTACGACCCAAAGCGCAAAGAGGTTCGGGTCAAACAGGCTGCCCGGGGCGGTTCGGGCCGGGTGTTCAGAGACAAGGGGATTAAAGGCATCATCGTTCGCTACAGCGACATGCGCGGGGACAGCAACAACCCCGCCAAGCCCGACCTCATAAAAAAGGCCGGACGGCGCATCAACAAAGAGATCTCCACTCTGGATCCCCAGCAAAACAATATGCGGGAAATCGGCACAGCCCACCTGGTCGAGATCATGGACCATTTCGACCTTCTTCCCGTCCATAATTTCCGTTACGGCGCGCATCCCGACCATGAAGGGATTGATTCCACCACCTGGCAGAAAGCTTTTACCCAGGATAAGCGTATGGACAGCTGTTGGCTGGGCTGTACGCTGGCTTGTTCGCACGGTGTGGATGACTTTCCACTCCAGACGGGACCTCATGCCGGAGAACAGGTCCTCGTCGACGGGCCCGAATATGAAAACGCCGCTGGATTGGGCGCAAACATAGGGGTTTTTGACCCACACGCTGTAATAGAGATGAACTTCTACTGCGACACCTACGGGGTAGATACCATCTCCTTCGCGAACTCCGTGGCCTTCACCATGGAATGCTATATGAAAGGGATCTTGAATCAAGAAAGGACAGGTGGGCTGGCGCTGGAATGGGGGAACGCAGAGGCAGCGCTCGAGCTCCTCCATCAAATGGCGAAAGGAGAAGGCTTCGGCGTCATTGTCGGACAGGGCGTGCGGTATATGAAGGATTATTTCCACAAAGAATTTGGTGGAGATCCCGATTTCCTGCAAGATATTGGTATGGAAGTTAAGGGCATGGAAATCTCAGAATACGTGACCAAAGAATCTCTGGCCCAACAAGGGGGGTACGGGATGGCTTTAAAGGGGGGACAGCATGATGAAGCCTGGTTGATCTTCATGGATCAGGTGGACAATCAGCTTCCCACCTTTGATGACAAAGCGGAGGCGCTGCATTACTTCCCCATGTGGCGCACCTGGTTCAGCCTCCACGGTTTGTGCAAACTGCCCTGGAACGACATCAAACCGGCGGATAACGCGGAGAGAGAGGAACCAGAAAAGATCCCTGAGCATGTTGAGAATTACACTTGGGTCTATGAAGGCGTCACCGGTCAAGCGGTCACGCCGGATGACCTGATCACCCAATCCGAACGGGTATATAACTTCCAACGGGTATTCAATCTGCGGGTGGGCTTTGGGACACGCGAACACGACTACCCTCCCTACCGGGCTGTCGGTCCGGTGACGGAGAAGGAATACGAGAGCCGTGCCGAACGGTACGACAACCAACTGCGGGAATTGACTGAGAAAGACATCGATTCCCTCTCAACGCAAGAGAAAATCGCTTTGTTGAGAAACCATCGTGAGGATCAGTACGACCAACTCCTCGATGCGGTATACGAGCGCCGCGGGTGGACGGAGAACGGGATTCCCACATTGGAGAAATTGGAAGATTTAGGGGTCGATTTGCCAGATGTCATCCGGGTGATCGAAGAGAAAAGTTAACCCAAACCCCGTCCTTAAAATTGAAGCTCCTGGTGTTTTTCCACCAGGAGTCTTTTTTTGTGCCTTGGTTGCTGAGCGCATCAAGCGTCTTGTTCATCCTCCTCACGCTCATCCAAATATTTCTTCTGCCATTCGTATAAGCGGTTGATCGCTTCGATAGGGGAAAGTTCATTGAGATCCAGGGAGGCCAGCTCCTCCAAGAGCGGGTTGGTATTTGGGAAAAGGGCCATTTGTTTGGGCGCCTCCGGGTCAATGTTCACCGCTTTCCCAGAGGATTCCTCTAGTTTACCCATGATCTCTTCCGCCCGTTGAACGACAGAACCAGGCATGCCGGCTAATTGAGCCACATGAATGCCGTAGGATTTATCCGCCCCTCCCGGGACGATGTTATACAGGAAAACCACATCCCCGTCCGCCTCGCTCACCGTGACATTGTAATTGCGAACGCCCGGCAGCAGCTCCGCCAACTGGGTTAATTCGTGGTAATGGGTGGCGAACAACGTCTTGGCTTTTTTATCAGGGTGATTGTGAATGTACTCCACCACGGCCCAAGCGATGGACACGCCGTCATACGTGCTCGTCCCCCGTCCGATTTCATCCAAGATCAACAGGCTGCGGGGGGTGGCATGATTTAAAATGTTCGCCGTTTCCACCATCTCAACCATGAATGTTGACTGCCCGGCGAAAATTTCATCTTGAGCGCCAATGCGGGTGAAAATGCGGTCGATCAAACCAATTTTCGCTGAATCGGCGGGGACGAAACTCCCCATCTGGGCCAAGAGGGCGATCAAAGCCACCTGACGCAAAAAAGTCGATTTTCCCGACATGTTGGGACCGGTCAGGATCCGGATGCGCTCCCCCTCCTCAAAAGTGGTGTCGTTGGGGACAAAGCGTTTGCCCACCAGAGCTCGCTCCACAACAGGGTGGCGGCCGTTGCGGATGTCCAAGACGTCCTCCTCCACCACTTCAGGCTGGACATAGCCGTTGTTCGCCGCTGTTTCCGCCAAAGCGCTCATAACGTCCAGATGGGATAATATCCGTCCTGTACCCAAAATCTGGTCGGAGTAATTACACAACCGTTCACAGACTTCATAAAACAGCTTCCGCTCCACTTCCCGGATTTGTTCCTCCGCATTAAGCACTTTCGTCTCATATTCTTTCAATTCAGGAGTGACGTAGCGTTCAGCGTTAACCAGGGTCTGTTTCCGGGCGTATTCTTCGGGAACGCGATCCGCTTTGGCTTTCGTGACCTCGATATAATAGCCATACACCTTGTTGTGTCCCACTTTCAATGTCTCAATGCCAGTGCGCTTCTGCTCCACAATTTCGAGATTCGCAATCCAATCTCGAGCGTGCTTGGTGTTTTCTAAAATGTCATCCAACTCTTGAGAGTAGCCCTTTTTAATGATCCCCAAATGCCCCACAACCCCCGGGGGGTCTTCCTGAATGGCGGTCTCCAATAATTGGAGAGCCTCTTGGCAGAGAGAGAACTCGGACATCAAATCACCAACAAATGAATTTGCGATCTTCTCGGACGGCAGCAATTCTTTTACGTCAGGCAGCATATGCAGTGTATCCCGAATGCCCACCAGGTCACGCGGTTGTGCAGATCCTCCAATGACGCGGTTGATCAAACGTTCCAGGTCCTGTAAAGATTTCAATTCCTGGCGAAGGGCAGCGCGCAGCACCCCATCATCATGGAAATACGCCACGCCTTGATGACGTTTACGGATGGCTTCCACATCAAGAAGCGGCTTGCTGACCCACTGCCGCAGCAACCGTTTCCCCATGGGGGTTACTGTGCAATCCAGCACACCCAGCAGAGAGCCTTCCGTTTCCCCGCTGCGGATGGTCTCTGTCAGTTCTAAATTGCGCCTTGTAGAAGCATCCAGGGTCATGAATTCATACAAACTATAGGAGGTCAAGGAAGAAAGCAGCTTTAAGGATTCCGGCCTGGTTTCTTCTAGATATTGGACGACCGCACCCGCCGCCCGGATGGCAAGAGGTTGTCCCCTTACGCCAAACCCATCCAGGGTAGCCACATGAAATGTCTCCTGGAGGATGTTTTCACAGCGGGCTTTTTCAAAGCGCCATGCCGGCCATGTTGTGAAATAGGAGGGAATATCTGCCTCCGATAGTGAAAGCGTTTCCGGGAGGAGCGTTTCTGCAGGGTGAAGTCGGAGGAGTTCAGAGCTGACGATATCCCTGATGTCCCCGTCTTTTAATTCCGTGACCGCAAATTCCCCCGTGGTGATATCGACGTAAGCGACACCAGCGCGATGTTCCTCGATCACGACACACGCCAGATAGTTATTCGCATCCCCGGGCAGCAGAGTCGGTTCCAATATCGTCCCCGGCGTGACGACCCGAACGACTTCTCGCGGCATAAGGCCATCCACAGGGTGGTCGCCGACCTGCTCGCAAATCGCCACATGATAACCCTGGTCAATCAGACGTGAAAGATGGTTTTCAATGGCATGATGGGGGATGCCGGCCATGGGGACCCTGGTGCCCTTCCCCACATTCCGGGAAGTGAGGACGATGTCCAATTCCCGAGACACAATTTCCGCATCCTCATCAAATGTCTCGTAAAAATCCCCCAGACGGAAGAACAACAGCGACTCGGGATATTGTTTCTTTATCTCCAAGTATTGTTTTCGGATGGGAGTGACATTCTGCTTCGCCATGATCTCATTCTAAAATGAGTATAAGAAAAGGACAAGGTAAATACATTCAACAATTGCCAACCCATCCTACGGGTTTGGATCATCGGGACAGTCCCTCAGCTGTTTTGCTGCGTCGTTCGTTATAATGCATCTCTCATGAGATGTTCCACATTTTTAGTAATAATCCTTGTCATAAGGAAACAGGTTGATGTATAATACAAAAAGTTAAACAACAAAAAACAGCATAAAAGGAGCTGGGTCATGTCAAGCGTCACCTATGACCACGTCACAAAACGCTTCGACGAAGTAGTGGCAGTGGACGATTTGGATTTATTCATCGAAGATAAGGAATTTCTTGTATTGGTGGGTCCCTCAGGATGTGGAAAATCAACCGCGTTACGGTGTCTGGCAGGGTTGGAAACCATCACCAAGGGAACGATTAAAATCGATGGCGAGGTTGTAAACGATATCGCTCCCAAAGACCGCGACATCGCCATGGTTTTCCAATCGTATGCTTTGTATCCCCATATGAGCGTGTACGATAATATGGGTTTTGGTTTGAAGCTTCGTAAATACGACAAAGAGATCATCGACGAGCGCGTTCACGATGCAGCCAAGATCTTGGGGATCACGGAATTATTGGACCGCAAACCCCGCCAACTTTCAGGCGGTCAGAGGCAGCGCGTCGCCCTGGGAAGGGCGATCGTCCGCGACCCCAAAGTGTTCTTATTGGACGAGCCCCTCTCCAACCTGGACGCCAAACTGCGCGTCCAGACCCGTGCGGAGATCACCAAGCTTCACAAGCGCCTGGCAACGACGTTTATTTACGTCACCCACGACCAGGTCGAGGCCATGACCATGGCAGACCGGATCGCGGTCTTGAATCACGGTGAACTGCAGCAAGTTGACACCCCCCAGAATCTATATGATTATCCCACCAACCTCTTCGTGGCAGGTTTCATCGGATCCCCAGCCATGAACTTCTTCAATGCTGTGCTTCGCAAAGAAGGGGATGACATCCTCGTGGATGCAGACGCCTTCAAGGTTAAAGTCCCCGAAGAACGCAAACCAGCTTTGGAGAGCCATGTTGGTGATCCGGTTGTGTTCGGCTTGCGCCCGGAAGACATCCACGATCCACATTACGCCCCACCGCGAATCATCTCCCAAGAGGTCGAAGCCAAAGTGGATGTCACCGAATTGATGGGGAACGAAATTTTCCTGTATCTGATCAGCGGCGAACATGAGTACGTGGCGCGGGTTGACCCCAGAACGGAATTTGAAATGGGAGACCAGGTGACCATGGCGTTCAATATGGACAACATGCACATCTTTCATAGAGAAACAGAAGAAGTGATCCGCTAAAAAAACCTTTTATGATGAGTGATACAGTCTCCTCGTTGGCCCATCTCGCCCGAGGAGATTGTTTTATAGAGGAGGAAGGATGCCTTATACATATTTGAAACCACTTTTGGAAAAAAATGAATCAAAGATCATCCTCCTTGTTTTGGACGGTTTCGGAGGGACGGGAAACAATGCGGAAGGCAAAACCGCCTTAGAAAAAGCCCAGAAGCCGAATCTCAACCGCCTGGCGAAGGAAGGCTGTTTAGGCCAAACCATCCCGGTGCGTCACGGGATCACCCCTGGCTCGGGCCCCGCCCATCTCTCCTTGTTCGGATACGAACCCCTGGAATACATCGTGGGGAGGGGGGCCTTATCGGCTGCAGGGATCGACGTCCCGGTCCGCGTGGGAGACATAGCTGCCCGGGGCAATTTATGTACCCTGGACGCCAGCGGGAATGTGACAGATCGCCGGGCCGGGCGGATCTCGCACCAAGACGCTGCCCCCATCGTGGACCTCCTCAATCAAGTGCAGATTCCGGATGTGAAAGTAGAAGTCCACCAAGTAAAAGAGTACCGGTTTGTGATCATCATGCGGGGAGAGGGTCTCAGCCCGGAGTTGAACGATACAGATCCTCAAGAAACGGGTGTTCCTCCCCTCCCCCTCAAAGCGCAAGATCCAAAAGCCGAACAAACAGCGGCCTACTTCAATGCCTGGATGGAGAAAGCCTATCAGGCCTTGGAAGACCAACCGCGCGCTAACGGGTTCCTGCTGCGCGGGTTCGCCACGGACCCCCAATTCCCCTCTTTTGAAGAGGCCTACCAGCTCCAGGCAGCCTGCATCGCTGAGTACCCGATGTATAAAGGGGTCTCACGTCTGGTGGGCATG
>JAWLER010000062.1:0-9304 GCA_041686005.1 Anaerolineales bacterium
CTTTTTGAGCTCCTCCACCAGGTGCCAGGCGATCCCCGTCCCGCAGGGTGACGCGCTGGGGACGCCCATCAGCAGCGCCGTGCAGGCGTCCATGATCGACTCGTGGATGATGACCGGCTGCCACTGGCTGTATCGGCCCAGCCCCCACATCACCTTGGGCAGCCCGTTGAGGGTCAGGTATTTGGGGTTCTGGTGGGGATCCTTCCTGCGCCCGATAATGCCCAGCACCCGTCCGTCCCGGTCCAGGTCCGGAAACGTGATCCGACCCTTCATGAACTCCCACCGGCGCTCCTCTCCCCCTTTCCGGCTGACATAGATCAGGCCCGCTTTGACCGCCAGCTTCCGGTACACGTCCTGGGGGAGCATGGAAAGCATAACCCCCAGGTTGCCGTTGGCATACCCCAGCTTGCGGGAGCGGATGAACGACTCCGTCATCCCCCTCCCCTGCAGGTAGTCCATGATGTCAGGTTCCTGCAGCAGGTTCTGGTGGTAGATCTGAGTGACGTGTCCCAGCAGGAAGAGCACGTTCTGGGACAGTTCTTTCTTCTCTTTCTTTCTGGGCTTGATCTCCTTCCGGGTGAAATTCTTCTTCTCGAGGATGTCCAGGACTTCCTTGAACATGGTCCTGTCGCTCGCATTCCAGGTGTGGAGTCCAAAGGTCATCGCCCCCACGAAGTCAATGGCATCGCCGCCGGTGTAGTCGTGGAAGCAGAACCACAGACCCTGGGTGAGATCCACGCTGAACGAGGGCCGGCTTTCCTCATGGAAGGGGCAGAGCGTGTTGAATTGATCACCGCTTTTTACCTCAACACCATATTCTTCTAGCACCTCACGTAAATCGGGTTTCTTTTCCATCGTGCCTCCTAGACGTGGACCACGCTGGTCTCCCGCATCCCGCGCAAAAAGGGACTGGGAGGACCGCCGGGTACGGTCAGGGCCAAACGGTCCCTGGCGCGTGTCAGCCCCACGAAGGCCAGGTTCTGCTCCGTCTGGGGGTCGTCCGAATCCACCGGGATGCGCCCGTCGATCCAGCCGGGGATGATCACCCCCTTGTATTCCATCCCCTTGCTCTTGTGGATCGTGGACAGGGTCACCCCTTCCTCCGTGTACCGGACGCGCTCCACTTCCCCGCGGAGATAGTCCACAAAGCCGGCCAGGGTGTCGAACTCCCCAGACAGCGAGACCAGCTCTTCCATCTCCCCGGCAGCCTGGAACCACCCCTCTCTCAGAAGTGTATCACGCAGCGGGGCCAGCAGCCCCCTCGCCGCTTCTGTGATCCCCCCTTGAGCCCGGTGTTTCCGGAGTTCATTTTGGTAGTGCGCGTGGCGCCGGAACATGCGCAGGGCCTTCGCCTGCTCCCGCCTGGAAAACTGGTCATCGCTGATCAGCCACACAAGCTCATCCCAGGACACGCGCTCACACCCCAGCAGGGAACGCGTCCTCATCCCCAAAGGCGGCCCCGGAAAACCCATCGCGCTGTCCAGCGACCGGGGGTCCGTGGGAAAAAGCGCCAGCCGCAGATGAGACAGGGCGCCGCAGACGACCTCGCTGGCGAAGAATGACCCTGCTGCCAGGGGGACCTCGTAGTGGGTCAGCCCCCGCCTGAGATCGGCGTGGTCGCTGGAGCGGGTGAGGATGGCCATCTGTCCGGGATCGATTCCTTTTCCCTCCCACTCGCGGACGATGCTGGTGAGAGTGTACACCGTGCGGTCTATGCTGTCCCGGGGTGATTTGTAGATCTTCACGGGGATCCCCAGAAAACTCCGGGTAGGGATCATGCCCACCGCATCCGGACCCGCCAGGTGCGTGCTGCTGCGGAGGATCTCCGGCGTGGAGCGGTAGTTTTTCCTCAGGGTGCGAATGGTCATCTCCTCTGGAAGCAGGCTCGAAAGCCGCTCCCAGTCCGCGCCCCGGAAGGTGTAGATCTGCTGCGAGGGCGAGCTGTAGATCTCCAGCACGTCTAAAAAGGGCTCGATGAGCGGGAACTCCAGATGCGGGCTGAGTAGGATAGGGGCAGGACGCCCTTTCTGGCATTTCGGCCAGCGGGTCTTTCCACCCCCTCCTCCGAACCGAACGTGCGTGTTTCCACGCATCCGGCTCTCCACGAAACTATCACTGGTTACATACATTTACCAGATCATTCTATGAGAGGAAGTGTAACAAAGCCAAAGGGTCAGTTATCTGTTACTTCAGATGGTTTGCACCACCTACTTTTGTGAACATTAACATGACACTTACGACATAGAGAGACGAGATTGCTCTCATCTTCTGCATTGGGTAATGCAGCCCTAAGGTCGATATGGTGAACATCTAGATTCCCGCGGGTACCGCAAACAACACAGCGGTATTTATCCCGTTTTAGAACCTTATTGCGCACCATTTTCCATCCATTTCCATACACACTTCTTATCGGCACCGGCGCCGGAATTGCCGTTTCTTTCATAGGGAGAAGCCTAGTGTGTTTCTCCAGTTTCTCCTTATTTTCGGGCAAGTAGGGATGTCTTTCTTTGAAGAAAGGTACATACTCAATAGGAATTTGTTTCAGTGAGATCAGAAGCAAAGCCCTTTTTCCTTCTTCTTTCCAGACTCCAAACTGCCGTCCGGCGTATTTCCGATCCGTTTTTCGTGTACTTAAACTTCGAGGAAGAAACCGCTTGAGATATGTTCCTCTCTTGGTCGCGTGCGGTCCTCCGAACCTCAAAGCTTTTCTATAAGTAGTGTGCCAGATGTAATGGTCTAGCTTCCTGAAGCTTCTTTTGGAGCTGACCCATCTGTAGTATTGCGCCCAGCTCCAGATGAAAGTGTTCAAACAACTAATCATCTCAGGGCTGAAGCCATACTTATGGATGGCCACTGCCAAGCGGGCTTTGAAATTCCTGCGGAACTTTTTCAATGCCGGTTTTGAAGGCCGTATGAGCACTCTGCTGTCATACCTCCGGATATTGAATCCCAAGAAGTCATACCCTTGATCTATGTGAGTAATCGATGTTTTCTTCTTAGAAAGTGTCAATCCAAGGTCGGTAAGGAATGTTGTTATTTTATCCTTAAGCCATACAGCATCTTCTCGACTTTTGGCCACCACGACAAAATCATCAGCATAACGAACGATGAAAGTCCGACGTGGAGCCTTCTGCCTTTGGTATTCTTCAAGATGATCATACATCCCGGCAACATATTGATCCAGTTCGTTAAGGAAAACATTTGCCAGTAAGGGTGACACGATACCCCCTTGCGGGGTTCCCTTAGAGGGCTTGTAGATTGTCCCATCCTCATCATATCCAGCGGAAAGGATGATCTTGATGAGGCGAATTACTTTTTCATCTTTGATCACATTCCGCAAAATGTGGGTGAGTATCTGATGGTCTATCTCATCAAAGCAAGCTTTGATGTCTCCCTCTATCACCCATTCATAACCCCAGCGTCCGTTCAGCGACCATAAACGGCTTGCGGCATGGTGGGTAGCTCGATAAGGTCTGAATCCATATGAATGGCTGTAGAACATGCCCTCATATATTGGTTCCAGTATCAGACGAAGCATTTCCTGCACAGTCCTATCCTTAATCGTAGGTATCCCAAGGGGCCGAACCTTCCCATTTGCTTTGGGGATATAGATTCTTCTTACTGGGAGAGGTGAGTAAGTCTTTCCTCTCAACCCGCTGGTTATTTCAACAGCCAGACGTTTTCGACTCTTAAGTGACTCTAGGTCCCTTTTACTTATTCCATCAACACCTGGGGTCCGAGCTCCTTTGTTCCGAAGAACATTCGTGAGAGCAACTCGAGTCAGGCGTTTACAGCGGAGGAGATCATAAAGCTTACTGAACGTGCCCTCCGCTAACCCTCTCTTAGCGAGATTGGTCTGAACACGCTTTAGCCATACCTGATCAGTATTGCTTGTTGGGAATTCATACATGCCAACTACCTCCTGAGCATCGACTGCCCTTGAGGCCGTGTTACAGTCTTCACTCATTGTTTCGCTGGATTCCTTCGCCCTGCGGACGGCTTTTCCGTCCTCCACGGCAAGGTCGTAGTGCGTATTTCGTCTACGTCTATTCTCCTTGCGACTACTACGAATCCTCCGCCACCGACTAATCACATCAACGTCAGCTGTCCAACCCCTTCACAGGGATCGACTAGTCGGCTTCCCACGTTCACGTTAGATTGTCTTTTCATCTCACACGTAGGGTCCCACTTTACACCGGGAATCTTCTGCAACCTGTAAGCTCAGTGGGCTACAGACCGATCACCTCGTGATTCGGTAACTGTGTCAAAGACAATGACTACAGCTACTATTCCAGTCCGTTGTAACAACCGATGTTTCAACGGGCGAAGGTTACGATGCTTCATGCATGGGTTCGTATTCCTACCCATATGTGAGTATTGAGACTAGCCGGGCCTCTTGGGAGATCGGTTCTCCCTCACCCGTACATTCCAAACGAGCTTCATACCTCAGGGTTGCTCCACCCTGACGCATGTCGTCGTGGTCTTTACCGACCTGAGTAGTCGGTATCCGGTATCGCAACCGGTATCAATCTAACGCGCCTCGTGGCGCACTGTCCTGCCCCTCGTCCACCAGCACAGCTTTGTAGAGATGCTCCAAACGACTCCTCACCTGCGGGTTGCGCAGCTCCCAGCCCCCTCTCTCCAGGATGCGCGTGAAATCCATGTACCCGCGTTTATCAAGCAGACGAAGATAGCGCTCTGCGGCCTCCACCACCTGGGGGCGCACAGCGCCCCTGGGGAGGTTCAACACCCGCATCCGGTCCAAGGCCTGCTTCACCTCCTCTCTCTCAAGAAAGGCATGGTCCACCTGCTCGATCGCCAGCTCCACCAGGGGGTCCCGGTCGACGATGATCTCCGGGGGTTCCTCCCCACGCATGCTGCACCCAAGGCGGATCAACCAGTTGGCGAACCCGTGGAAGGTGTGCCCCTCCACGCACCCGCCGGTCCGCTCTGTGATCAGCCCTGCTCCCCTCCGGGAGAAAGTGATGGCCAGGATCGAATAAGGGTTCATCCCCTCCGAGATCCGGGCGTTGATCTGGTCCGTCAGGTCCTGGGTTTTGCCCGTCCCAGGACCCGCCAGGGTCACTCTGGTCATATGTTCCTCCTTTTGACAATGGCGATTTAACACTCAAAAGCCCTGTTTCAAAATCGAAACAGGGCTTTTTGTCAGAAAGATGGCGGTCTGAACCTTAATTCAATTAGCAATTCTGGCTCTTATGAACCTTTACGCCTCACTACCTACAGCCACTCGATGGACAACCTCTTCTCCAGCATCTTGAACTCAGGATCCCCTGTTACCAGCACAAAGTCTGTCAATTCAGCAAGGGCGGCCGCAAAGGCATCCGCATAAGCTATCGGATAACCGGCTTTATAATCAGCCGCCTTCAGGGAAAGCTCCTGACCTGCATCGACAAACTCAACGTTCGATGTTTCCAGGTTTGCCAGGATCTGATGTACTTTGAATTTGTCCCACCGGCGTTGTACCGTATATGCCACCTCTCCTACATTCACCCAGGTCATCATCACCTGGGCTGTTCCCTTTTTGGATTCATTCAGGATTTCACCCACGCGGTCATGCCCTCTTTCCTTCTGTAATAACGCCAGAATCGCGAAGCTGTCCAATACATATTGATTACTCAAGGGCAGCCTCCTCTTTGGCCTTATCGCGTGCTCGCTCAGCCAGTAAATCTTCCGTAAGAGAAGGACCCGATTCAAGCATCCCATGCAGCGCTTCTACGGGGTCATCAGGCTGAGGAATGACAGCCAGAACACCGCCGTAAGCCACCACTTTTACATGGGTTCCAGGTTCTAGCCCAAATTCGTCGCGCAGGGGTTTTGGAATCACAACCCACCCCTTTGAAGACACTTTCGTTGTAGTCATGGGTACCTCCGTATTTTTTTCACGCTTCCACACCCTCCCTGGGTATTACAATATACCACATTTATATTACTTTTTCAACTTAAGTATGTATTTCATTGTTTTTATATAACTATTGTCGTCTGTTTTATATCTTTTATATCACCTCCTCCGATAAATCGCCGATATTCCGCCGTTATCGAGATGTTTTCCCTCATAATCAACTCGAAAAGGGGAAATCGATCGGGATAGGTTCCTCTTGTAAGCAAAAAGGGAAGGGGTTTGGACAGGACCGATACTTCCAGGAAAACACAGAGTTGGTGCAGCGATCGATCGTGTGCCAAAGCCGCTCCGTCAGCGGGCGTTCCGGAACCCTTGGTCCTCACAACCGACGTTAACACAAACCCTTCGCTCATCGCTTTTCCCTCCCCCTCATCCCTTACCAGCGCCTGAACACCTCCTCAAAGGCCATCCGCAGGCTGCCCCGATCGTCCAAGCGCATGGCCGAGATCACTCTGTCCGAGAACTGCTCACAGTGCGGGTTGGAGGCAAAGAGCAGCAGGGACACCAGGCTGACCCCCACCTCCTCCTGGGTTGAATCCAGGCTCCTCAAAAACTCGGATGAGGGCTCCCTGAACTTCCCGTCCGTCAGGAACAGGATGTCCGCCTTCTGCAGGGAGTCGTCAGCCCGGATGATCTCCAGGGCTTTCGCCAGGGGCTGATACGGCTCCGTGCCGCCCCAGTATCCGAACTGGATCAGCTCCAGCAGCTGCCCCGGTGTGGGGTCTGGCCCGAAATCGAAGGTCTGATACTCCCCTTCCCCGGAGAAGGGGATGGCGACGAAGCGGCGCTCCTCTTCCCGAGCCGCCTTCATCAGCGCCAGGGTGACCGCCGCCAGGATCGAGCGGTAGGGCTTGATGGAGCCGCTGGTGTCGTAGACGAAGACAAAGGGCCCTTTGCCCAGCTCATCCTCCCCCTCGTAGTGTTTGAGCAACAGGTCCCTGTCGATAGCCCGGGCAAAAAAGCTCAAGCGGATCTCCTCCACATCCGAAGCCAGGCCGATGATTTCCTGGTCCGCCAGCCGCTCCAGGTCCAGGGGGCCCCGCTCATAGTGGGTGAAGTAGTGGAGGCCGGAGGACACCTCTTCTTTGACGCTTTCCGCCATGGCCTCCACCCACCCCAGGGCGTCCAGCAGTCCCCGCAGCCCCTCATGGTTTTTGATCTGCTCCGCGAGGGCCACGATCCCGTCCAGGTTCTCAATCCCCCCACCCGAGCCAGCTTCGGTCCCCCAGCCGAACCCAAAAGCGTCGGCAGCCTGTTTGGCCTCCTTCAGCTCCTCCTGTGCCGCTTGCGCCGAGGCCCAGGCCGAGGCCGTCATCTGGGCCGGGGACTCCCCCATCGCGTCCAGGGCCCCCTGCTGGGCTTGAGCAAGCTGCTCCTTGAGGGCATCCAACTCTTCCTGCGGGATTGCCATCCCGGCGGATGCTCTGGCCTGCGCGTCCTCAAGCTCTTTTTGAGCCTGCTGATGTTCCTGCAGGGCCTCCTTGACTTCCTCGGGCAGGTTGGACAGAAACTCCCTGGCGATGTGGCTGGTGGCCAGGGCGCTGCCCATTGTATCCCCCCGGGTTTTTTCCCGCAGATTCCCCCATTCGTCGGACCCGGAAAGGTGGCGGAAGACTTCCGTGGAGACGGGGTCCCCCTCACGACCGTGAAACTTGGCCATGCGGTCGTGCAGGCCGACAAAGGTGTCCCGCATGATCTCCCCGATCTTCTGGTAGTCCCCGGCCAGGTTCTCCGCGGAGCTGCGGATGAACCGCTGCCCTGTGACCTCCCCGGCCCAGGCTTGTTCAGAAAACTGGAAGGGTTTGTCCCACACGGACGGCAGCTGTTCGCCCCAGGCTAAGGGGGCGAGGTGGTCGCCGAAAAATTCTTGATACATGGTTCCTCCTTCTATTCGGAAAACTCGGATGCTTTGTCGATCAGGTCCGAGCTCAGGTTCTGGATCTCAACCAGGAGGCGCTCTTTTTTCTCCACGTTGGCGCCGTTCTTGAGAGTCTCCAGCTGTTTGCGGTAGGCGTTGAGGCCGGTCTGCAGATCCAGGATTTTGGACAGCACCTCCGGGGTGTCTGCCTTGAGCTTGGCCAGCTCCTGAGACACGCTTTCCACCGCCGCTTCCGCCTGGACCAGGACCGCTTTCTCGGGGTCCGAGCTGGCGCCCACGATCTTCTGCACCGCCTCCCGGTCCTCGGGGTCGACCCACAGGATGTAGGAACCGGTGTACAGGTCCCGCATCTCGGGCCTGGTCCGCCCCTCCAGCAGCGCCTCGGCCACAATCGCTCTCGCCCAGCGCACAAAGCGGCGGGGGCTGACCTCCAGGCCCTTGCGCTTCATCTCCGCGTAGATCGCCCCCATCTTTTCCTTGATCTCCCGGGGCAGGTGCAGGGCCTGGTGGTCCACCCAGCCCTGGATGAGCTGGACCTCTTCCGGGTGGAGCTGGGGTTGGATCGGTTTTCGCCCCCCGGCCACATCCAGAAGCGCCTCATAGTCCCCCGGGTATTTGACCCGCATCCGGTACTGCAGCCGGTCCCAGCTGGCGTTGCGGGGCTGGGGATCCACTACCTCGTTGGCGGCCGCGATCCCCAGCAGCAGGGGAATGTTTTTCGGCCCCTTTGTGGTCGTGACCATCTTCTCCTCCATCGCGGTCAGCAGCTGGTTGTGGACCACGTGGGAGGCTTTATCCCACTCATCGAAGAGGGCGATGTGGGCCGTGGCCACCCGGCTCCAGCTTCGCTCCCACCGATCCTTCTTCATGGCCGCCAGGGAGGGCGGGCCGAAGAGGTCGTTTTTCCCCGTGTCCGGACCGAGGTTGAGGGAGAAAAATTCCCCCTCAATCCCCTCCGCCAGCAGGCGGGCCATGGTGGATTTGGCCGCCCCAGGCAGGGACCACAGGAACACGTTCCCGCCCGAAAGCAGCCCCAGCCCCAGGAGATGGACGGCCTCCGCCATCCCCACCAGCTGTCCGCTGATCTCATCCAGGAGTTTTGAAACTTCCTCCCCCACTTGCCCCGGTTCAATTTCCTCCCCGCCCTGGGGAGGAGCTCCTGCCAGGGTCGCATGGCCGTGGGCCAAAATCATCTGTGCCTTCTGGTTTTCCGTCGTGATCACGCCGTTGCGCGTTTTCATGTACTTCATGGGTTTTTCTCCTTTGCTAAAAACACGAACCCCCAGCCAGACACAGCCGGGGAAACCAATGTGTATGAATATTCAGTTGTGTCTTCCTGCTCTCTAAAATCCCAGTTCTTCGATCGATTCCTCCGCTGTTTGAGTCGAACCATTCTGGTTGCTCAACTCCTGGCGCAGCTGGTAAAAATCCCGCACCTTTACCGTGACCGGGATGGGCACGCCCCAGCCCATGATCACCGCCTCCTGTTTGGGCGCCAGGCGGGC
>JAWLER010000022.1:0-37201 GCA_041686005.1 Anaerolineales bacterium
CAGGCAGGCACTCCATGAAGTCAGTGACATTGAAGATCTGTCCCACCTATGAAGCGGAAAGGGATAAAAACATCCTCCAAGCCCACGACTTGAAAGCCGTGGTAGTCCCTTACTACAAAGCCCCTAGCTTTTACGTGGGAGATAACCAGCTTTCCCAAATCCTGGTCAGAGAAGACGAACTAGAAAAAGCCCGCCATTTGCTGGACATCAAGCCTGAAGATCAGTAACCTCCAGCCCATTTTCCCTTTGTCTGTCAAACGAAAACGAAGGCTTTACTCCCTTTTAGTCCCCTACAATTCAACCTGAAGGAGGCGTTCATGGATGCGTTCATCCAAAATTTGCTCATGAAATTCCGAGAGATATTCCAGCCTGCAGCCCTTGGAGAGGTGATTGGCGAATGGCTCATCAACGCCATCAGCGGCGTCTTGGTGTTCATCGTTTTCTACCTCCTCTGGATCATCTCCCGGAGGATATTGAAATCAATCCTCAAACGAAGCGATCAGGATGAGACCACGCAGATCTTCCTCCAAACGCTGACCAAATACAGCGTCCTGATCATTGGGGGTATGTACGCGCTGAAAGTGGGTGGGATGGATATCTCGGCTGTGCTGGCTTCCCTGGGTATCGCGGGGATCACCCTGGGTTTTGCGGCCCGGGATGCCTTTTCAAACCTCATCTCCGGATTGATGATCTTTTTGGATCGCCCCTTTGTGATTGGCGACCTGGTTGAGGTCAGCGATCATTACGGCCAGGTGGATCAAATCACCCTGCGCTCCACGCGCATCATCACCCCCGACGGGCGCATGCTGGCGGTCCCCAACACGGAAATGATCAATAAGACCGTCGCCTCTTACACCAACATCCCCCACTTGAGGCTCGATCTGTCTTTCACCATCGGATTGGCTGAGGATATCGAACATGTCCGCCAAATCCTCCTTGACCTGGTCGATCAAGACCCGGACATATTAAAAGACCCCGCCCCTCAAGTGCTGTTGATGGCCCTCAACGATTACAACAACGAGCTCGGACTCAGGGCGTGGATCGAGGATGAACGGATGCATGTAGGAAAACGGGCGGAACTCCAAGAGAAAGTTTACAATGCCCTCAACCAGGCAGGTGTGGAGATGCCCTACGAAACCATTCAGCTGGCTCCTTTGGAGATCTCTTCCTCTCCGCAGCTCAATTGACACCAAGGGAGCCGATCATAAAAAATACCCAGCGCGATCCTCGGATGGCGACAGGATCGCGCCGGGTATAAAAACAGAGAAACCCTAACAACGCCCGGCCTGCACTACCTCTCTGCAGAGCAGGGAGGAAAGTTGGTTCGAACCCACTGGAAATCCCCACCGGTTTTCCGGCGGTCCACTCAGGCCTGGTTCTACACGGTCACTCATCCAAATCCCCACCATGCAGGAGCTCTTTCAGCTCTTTCTCAGCCTGAGCGAGATCCATTTCCAAATCATCCAATCTTTGCATGAGGGCTGGCGAAGCATCGTGGGCAGGCCAACTTTTCTTGACCTCTTTGATCTCGCGCTTGATCTCTTCGATTCTCTCTTCAATCTGCGATCGGTTCATGTCCTTATTTCCCGTGGTGTCCCCGGTCATGTTTGTGATGATGACCATGCCCGTGTCCGTGTTCATGCTCCACGCTCTCCCGACAAGGGGCAGCGCCTGACAGTTCACCACCCAGGTACCGCTCCACAGCCCCCTGTACTGTGCTTTGAGCGCCCGTCGCCGCTTGAATCCCATACTCCTCAAAAAACCGTATCGCCCGCCGGCCCATTCCCCCGCTGAGCATGACATCCGCCCCCTGCTCTTTGATGAAACCCGGAACCTGGCCCGGTTGATGGGCGCTGTAGTAGGGATTTTCGACGATCTCACAAGATTGGATCTCCTTACCGTCCACATCCACGAGTGCGAAGTAAGGGCAGCGTCCAAAATGGTGAGCAACGTCGCTGTCCAACCCCTTCTCGTTCTCTAAAGCAATCGCAATACGCATATCCTCTCTCCTTTATATCCTTTTAGCCTGTTTTCATGTCCCAGGATCAACTTCATCCGCCGGGACGCGAGATTTCTTCCTTCATTTCTCGTTTATACTTAAATCGACCTCGCCTTCCACCTCCCGGCGGTAGGTGTCCACCAGATGGGAGACCTGATCGCGGATTTCCCTTAAATCCTCCATCCAATCCGCCAAACAACTCAACCCTGCCGGTTGAATGCGATACACACGCCGTCTCGGCCCCATGCTGTCATCATCCCAATGGGAGTCGATCAATCCCATCTCCTCCATGTCGCGCAGGTGGCGGTAGACCACACTGGAGTCAAGGCGGTCGCAATCAAATCCGTAGGCGGCTAGCTGGTCGTATAAATGATAGCCGTGGGACTCCCCCTCCAACAGCATCAACAATAAGCTGGGGCGCAAGAAAGCCCGCATACCGCGGCGCCTTTTGCGGTGGGGGCAGGGTTTGTCCTTCCTTTGATGAGGGTACGACAAGTTTCCCTCCTGTCGAGAAAAGTTGGTCTTCCCCACCAGCCTACTACACTATATGCAATATGTCAATAGTCTAATCGTCTATAGTGAAAAACAAGGTAGATGAGCGCCGGGAGAACTTGTCTTAGGGCCGAAATATGGCTATACGCAAGGTTTGCCGGGGAAAAGGCCGGGGGCCGGGCGGCACCAGAGGACATCCGCTGAATCACCCCCCAAATTTGTCGGAGGTTTTGTCCCGGGTGGGCAGATAGGGCATCTCCGGCCCTGCGATCCCCAAATAATCCGCCAAAGCGGCCCGGGCTGCAACCCGGTCATCCCAAGCGTACTCCGTCTCGCCAAAACACATCGACTGCTCATGCCCTTTCCCACAGACGATGACCAGATCATCCGGCCGGGCTTGATCCAGCGCAAAGCGGATGGCCCTCCCCCGGTCTGGCACACGCCAAAAGGTCTCCCCCTCTTCTCCTCCGCAGGAACGTAATCCCGCGGCCATTTCTTCCAGGATGGCATCCAGGGATTCGGTGCGCGGATCCTCCGCGGTGAGTACGGTCAGGTCAGCCAACTCAGCGGAGACTTCCGCCATCAACCGACGCTTCGCTTTATCGCGTAAGCCTGCGGAGCCAAAAACAGCGATCACCCGTCCCGCTGCCAGACTTGTTACCGTCTCCAGCGCCCGCCGCAGTGCGTTGGGCGTATGGGCGAAATCGACGATCAGGGTGAACGCTTGACCCAAATCGATCGCCTCCATGCGTCCGGGGATGTGCGGCACATTCTGAATGCCCCGGCGCACAGCCCCCATCTTTACCCCCAGAGCCTCGCGGCAGGCCGCAAACGCAGCCAGGCCGTTGGAAACGTTATACTCCCCAATCAAGGAGGTCTCCACCACCTCGCCCCCATCCCGTCCCTGGATCTCAAAGGCCAAGTGGGACGCGTCATGTTCGACCACTCGACCCCGCACATCCCCCTCCGGGCCCATGCCGTAGGTGATCGTCTTCAGATTCAAGCCCAGAGCTTTCTCAAAAAGATAAGCAAAGGAATCGTCATCCCGGTTGAGCACGGCGTAACCGGTTTGAAGCTGAGGTTTGGGTTCCGCCGCCGCAGCCAGGTTTAGTAAACGGGCCTTTGCCGCCCGGTACGAGCCGTAGCTGCCGTGATAATCCAGGTGCTCATGGGTGATATTGGTCACCACAGCGACATCGAAGGCGCAGGCATCCACCCGCTTTTGAGCCAAGCCATGCGACGTGGCTTCGATCACCACATGGGTTAATCCGGCGCCCACCATTTGCGCCAGATACCGCTGGACATGGGGAGCGTCCGGCGTCGTGACATGAAAACCTGTCTCAAATGTTTGATCGCCGATCACCGCGTTGACCGTGGAGATCATCCCTGTTTCATGCCCCGCTTCTTTGAGGATATTGAAAATAAAATGGGTGGTGGTCGTTTTGCCGTCCGTCCCCGTGACGCCAACCACGACCATATCCCGCCCCGGAAAACCGTAGAACGCTGCCGCGAGATGGGCCGCTGCCGCCCGCGGATCGGACACGGAGAAGTACGGTACGGTCAGTTTGGCATATGAATCCGCAGGCTTTGAGCCCACCACCGCCACTGCACCTTTATGAACGGCTTCTTCAATATAACGATGCCCGTCAAACTGGGTGCCTTCACTGGCCACGAACAGATGCCCGGATTCGATTTCCCGGGAGTCCATACTGATCCCTGTGATCTCCCCCTCCCCCACCTTGGTCCTCTCCCGGACAGGTATATGTTGGATCAATCTCTCCAGCGACGTCTCTTTCTCCAAACCCATCCGCTCACCTCAACCATTCATTTCAGCCTTTCGAGGGTCCTTTCCCGATCAGAGAATATCGGGCTGGTATCGATCAGCAAACAAACCCGGCGTCCCGCCCGTGTGCCAGAAAAGGACCGTTTCCTCAGGGGTGAAGAACCCCTTTTGAATGAGATCGAGCAAACCTCCCCCTGCACGGCCGGTATACACCGGATCCAGAAGAATCCCTTCCCAGCGAGCGAAATCTTTGATCGCTTTCCGCTCCAGACCACCCATCACACCGTAGCCCTTCCCAATGTAATCATCATTGACCAGGATATCCTCCGGGACGAACGAAAACGACCTGCCCATCAATCCCGCCACCTCGTTCGCCAGATCAGCAACCCTGGCCGTCAACACCGGGGCAGGTTCGTCCACGCTGATGCCTAAGATTTTGCTGTTTAAACCGTAATATTGGGCTCCCACCACCAGACCCGCCTGGGTTCCCCCGGATGAGGAGGCGAAGACGATCCAATCGGGGACATCACCTTGAAGTTGGGTCATCAGTTCTTCGACTGCCATAGCGTATGCGAAAGCCCCTATTCGATTCGATCCCCCGTAAGGGATAAGGTAGGGATTTCGTCCCTCGTTCTCCAAGACCTCTACCTCCCTGCGCAAGGCCTCATCCCTCTCAACAGGGTCCACCCAAATGATATTGGCCCCCAACAAGCGATCCAGGAAATTGTTGCCCGAATATACATCCGGTTCGTCTCCCGTCAACACCAGGGTACATTCAAATCCTTTCCGGGCAGCAGATGCAGCTGTTTGGCGACAGTGATTGGATTGAGCAGCGCCTGTCGTTAATATAATTTCCGCCCCTTGAGCTTTCGCGTCCGCCAGCAGATATTCCAATTTTCGGACTTTATTCCCGCCAAAAGCAAGACCTGTCAGATCGTCGCGTTTGACCCGTAACCGCGGCCCACCCATCTGTGAAGAGAGGTAGGGAAGATCATCGATAGGTGTTGGTAAATGAGCCAGTTGGACTTTTGGAAACATCATCTCACCTCACGCTATTTTCATCAACACAGAACACAGCCCCCACAATTTTTGTTCTGATTTATATCATACCCCGCAAACACGACCTGGTATCACTCTGAAGCGGCCTCCTCCGTCTGCCGATCCCCGATCTCCCTCATCACCGCCAACAATCTGGGCAGCAATGCCGTGTACATTTTATAGAGGACCGGTTTAACCGGGTAATCCCAGGCGCCAATGGTGCGCGTGACCCTCCCGCCGAACCCACGTTTGAATCGGTACACACCCCACATGGGATCCTCCCTTTCAAAGCGGTCCGGCGCCCCCCACATATCATAGACCGTGCAGCCCATGTCTTTAGCCCAGCGCATCCCTTCCCACTGCACCACATAGGTGGGCATTTTCTCCCGGTGTTCTTCGGTGGACATGCCGTGCAGATACCAGGCCCGGTCAGCAAAACAGAACATGACGATCGCAGCTACCGTCTCGCCCTCCACCTCAGCGATGAAGGGCACAGCGACCGGATCATGCTCCCCCTTACTTTCCGCGGGCAGGAAAAGATCCCAAACGGTTTGGTAGTATTCCTCGCTGCGAATGGTGAATCCCCCCCGCACAGATGTCTTGGCATACATCCGGTATAAAAGATCCAAATCGCTTCGATCCCCTCTGCGCACTGTGACCCCTTTCCTGCCAGCCAGGCGGATATTGTAGCGGGTCTTTGACTTCATGCGCATCAATATATCCTCTTCGGACGCCGTTAAATCCACCAAGACCGTATTCCGGTACTGAATTTGATCGGGAGAGAAAACCCATCCTCGTTCCCTTAATTCCTCCTGGACCGTGTCTCCCAAAGGGAAAGTCTCCGCGTCCTCTTCCCCGGGAACGCCTTTGCCCACAATAACATCCGGGTCCATTTTCAAGAAAATCCCTCTCCCCTCTTCTGCCAATCGTTGGAGATCGCGGACAACCTGCAAACGCAGCGATGGATCCGACCAATCTTCAAGCAGGGGACCTTTGGGGACGTACATGACATGGAAGCCAAAGGGCAATCTCCTGTGCAGGAGCAAAGCAGCCGCAGCCGGCTTTTCATCCACATCAAGGATCTCTTCCCCTTTGACGAGTTCCAAATTCCCCTTTCTCCTTATCCACAGAAGCGGCTGCGGTCGCCACCCGAATTCGGATTTCACCTCTCCCCACTGCCACGTCTGAAGGAGGTGGGGGTCGGGCAGTTGATGGATGAGTTCATTCCAAATGTTTTTCATCTTGGATTCTCTTAGTCTATTGTGCCCATGATCGTTCATTCGGTCCGTTTCGCCCACAGTGTATACAATTGGTATAAAAACGGCTGATATACCCGGTCCCATGGACCGAGTGTGCGCCTTACTTCGCCCCCAAACCCACGCTTGAACCGATACACACCCCATAATCCATGATGTCGATCCAGGAAATGTTCCTCAAGGGTTTCTTCGTCCTCATCGGGCACACCCCACAGATCGTAACTTTCGCAACCGATGCTGCGGGCCCAACGCATGGCTTCCCATTGGACGAGATAGGTCGGCATGCGGTCCCTGTGTTTGGGAGAAGAGGCGCCATAAAAATACCAGGCGCGATTCCCGCGTGCAAAAACCATGATGCTTGCCAGGGGTTCCTCTTTATACTCCGCCACAAATAACTTACACGCCCCTCGGGGCGCAAAGCATTCAAACGTTTTCTGATAATATTCCAGGTTATGGATCCCAAAATCCGCCCTGTCTGACGTGGATTCTAAAAGGTCGTAAAATCCCTCCACATTGGACGACGTTCGGACGACGACCTCTTTACGTCGGGCCAACCGGATGTTGTACCGCGTCTTTGATTTCATCCGTCCCAAAATCTCCTCTTCGTCTTCCACCAAGCTGACGACGATCGTCCGGGGAGGTTGGATGCTGTGAGCACTCGACCTGAACCCTGGCGGGGGAAATGGGTCCTGATCCACCTCCCCTTCCCACAGGTCTGGTTCAATTTTCAGTAAAATCGCCCTGCGGTCTTTACAGACCTTATCTGCCGCTTCGAGGAACGCTTCCCAATTGGGCGATCGGGGATCGAGTTCTGTGGGAAAAAGGGGGCCTTTGGGGATATACCCGATACTTAAGCCCAAGGGCAGCGGTTGGAACAGTATTTGAGCGCCAACACCGTCCGCTGCAACCCGTGTCACCTCCCACCCAAATTGGGATTTCAGTTCCCCCCATTCAGACGTCTGGAGTATGTGCGCATTAGGAAACCCTTTGATAAATTCGTCCCATTCACTTCTTGATAATTGAGTCATGGTGTTTTCTTTGTGGCTGATTTAGAAGTTGTGAACCCGTCGAGTAAACCCGGAAACGTTCTATCCTCATCGGTTTGACATCCACTCCATCGTGGCTTTCAAGCCCTGCCGAAGGGATACCTGCGGGTGAAATCCCAAGATCTCCTCCGCCCGATCTGGACTGCCTACCGATCGATAGATATCCCCCTGCCGCTCTTCCGTAAATTGAGGGGGAGGAGCGCCGGGGATCAGGTCTTGCAGGACGTCCAAAAGGGATAAAATGCTGACTTCCTCACCACTGCAAATGTTGATCGCCCTCCCGGGAGCCTCGTCCGCTTCTAGGGCCAGCAAATTGGCCCAGGCGACATCCTCGACGAATATAAAATCGCGGCTTTGATGGCCATCACCATAAATCAGGGGCGCTTTTTCTTCCAACAAACGTTGGGTAAAAATGGGGATCACCGCAGCGTAGTCCGAGTCAGGAGATTGGCGTGGGCCGTAGACATTGAAGTAGCGCAGGGATACCACCTCGAGGTTAAAAACCCGGGTATAGAGTTCAGCATAAAGTTCGATGACCCTTTTCGAAGCTGCATAGGGAGAGAGCGCCATCAGCCGACCCTCTTCACGCAGCGGCATCTTTTTTGTGTCCCCATACACAGCGGCGCTCGACGCCATCACAACTCTCTCCACATCCGCATCTAGCGAGGCCGTGAGGAGTTTGACCGTCCCGCCCACATTGACATCAAAACATATATTAGGCTGCGTCATGGAGAGGGGTACGGAAACGAAAGCCGCCTGATGGAAGACAACATCCACACCCTGGACCATTTTCTCCACTACAGCCTGGTCCCTGATATCCCCTTCCACCACTTCGATATCAGTTTGGATTTCCTCCAGGTTCGCCCACCGACCTGTGGAAAAATTGTCCAGCACCCGGACTTCATACCCCTCATCCAAAAAAGTGCGCACGAGCTGAGACCCGATAAATCCCGCTCCCCCTGTCACCAGACATTTGATCACGGTCATTTACCCCTTAATCCTAATACCACATCAGGCGTCCTAAAGATAATCCGCAAGTCTAAGAGCAAACTGCGATGTTTGATGTAATACAGATCGTATTCTAATTTGTCAATGGTACCTTCAACCGTTTCGGGGTAACCATAGTTGACTTGAGCCCAACCCGTCAAACCGGGCTTTACCAACAGCCGAGCCCGGTAGAAAGGCACCTCTTCCTGGAGCTGATTGACCAGTTTCGGGCGCTCCGACCGCGGGCCGACAAGGCTCATTTCCCCGCGCAGGACATTGATGAATTGGGGGACCTCATCGATGTGGGTTTTACGTAAAATCCGGCCTACTTTCGTAATCCTTTCATCGTTTTCACTGGCCCACTGCGGCTCGCCATCCTGCTCCGCATCCTGCTTCATCGTCCTGAATTTAATGATTTTATACGGCTTCCCACTTCGACCCAGCCGGGTTTGGAGATAGAAAATCGGCCAGCCGCTGTCCAACAACGTCGCCAGAGAGACAAAAGGGAGCAAGAGCAACAATATCCCGATCCCGATCACAGCGCCCATGATATCCAATATCCGTTTTCCCAAGTGATACACTCCGCTGACGCTGGTTTCATCCACAAAAGAACGCAGGATCCAATCCGCCTCTAAAATCCTGATCGGCACTCTGTGGTTGAGGTCCTCATACGCCACAGGCATGCGGATGATATCCACGCCCATTTCCTGGGCATCGAGCAAAGCCTGGAAGGATTCGCCCTGGATCTCCCCGGTAATGGCGACGATGATATCCGAGATCTTTTCTTCTTGAATGATGTCTAACAGCTCAGCGCCGTTGCCCAAGATCGGGTATCCTTCAATTGTTTGCCCCATCTTTTCCGGGTCATCGTCGATGATGCCGATCATATAAAATGGTTTGGGTTCCAGTTGATTAAATGACTGCAACAAAACCGTCCCCGATTTCCCCCCTCCAAAAAGAAGCAACCTCCTCATGAATTGGGGTGCGGTGAAAACCCGGATGTATAAAAACCGCCATCCCAGGGTTAATATCACAGCAGTGAACACGAAAACCGCCACACCCATCCGCGGCAGGGATTCGGGGGGTGAAGTGAAGTACACCCCCAGATATAATATGGATCCCAACACGGCCGCTGTGGATACCCCCCGAAACGTCTCCTGCCAGCTGGCTGCCCGCCGAATGTCATACATCTCCATCAACAAGAAAATCCACACCAAGGGCAGCAAATAAAACCATCCCGGCACCCGGACCAACAGGAAACGGACGGAGAAACCCAACCATGCTGATTGGCGGCTCCAGAAATAAATGGAAAACGCCAAAGCGAGGATACCCGCCATCAGATCGCCGATGAATAACAACACACGTCGCTCTACAAAACGAAAACGCCACCTGTGTTCTTTTTGAGCATCATACTCGGGTTTCATAACCTGCTTTCACCTTTCTACTCCACGCTTTTTTTCCGCGCGGCATCGCCTTTTCCACTCCTGCCCATCACATATTCTACTAAACTCCATAAAAAACCCGCCCCCCAAGAAAAATGCATGGTGGCGATAGCCAGTGGGACACCGAACATCAATCGCCAATCCCTCTCCCTCAGAGAGGTTTGGATCCCGGAAATGAGCAGAGCCAATCCATACACAATAGCTTCGAACAATAATAACCAGCGAGCGATTGAGAAGGGGATGCTCAACACGCCCAATACAATCCAAGACAACAGGAATGCCCCCGAGAGCTGCCGCCACCGAAAGGTGCTCGGATACCGGAGCAGCATGCGCAGCTTCCAGTAGCCGTAACGCCAATACTGTCGACCCAATTCAGGAAGAGAGGATCGCGCGACATAGGTGGTCCGGATGGCGGGGTCAAGCCAAACCTTTCCCCCCGATTGGCGCAAGCGGACGTTGAATTCATAATCCTCGTTGGCTAACAGGGATTCATCATAGGAGCCGATCTCATCAATCAAGGAGGAACGGTAGGTGCCGTAAGCAACGGTATCGACTTCACGGGCAGCGCTCCCGATTCGATAGCGGGCATCGCCCACGCCCAAGGGGTGGCCAGCTGCGACAGCGATGGATTTCGCGATCCAGGTCTCAGCGCTGGGCTCAATTTTCAACAAACCGCCGATATTATCTCCCTTTCCCTCTCTTAAAGCCTGAAGGCTGCGGGAAATATAATCCGCGGCCGGACTGGAATGAGCATCAAGCCTGACGATGTATTCTCCCTGGGCTTCCTCAAGGGCGCGATTCAATCCAGCGGGGATGATCCGTTGTAGATTATCGATCACTTTGACCGAAAAATCGGGGTGCTTTTCTTTAAATTCACGGATGATACCCCGGGTGTTATCAGTGGACATGCCGTCTGCGATGATGACCTCCATCTTCTCAGAGGGATAATCCTGTGCGTAAAGCGTCTGTAGTAATTCCCTGATGGTAGCCTGCTCATTATAACAAGGAATGATCACCGAAACGTCGATCATGGCGTCAGTTTTCCCCCTTTGAAAAGGGGAGTCGGTCTCGCTGCCGGGGTAATGTGACCGTAAATTGACTTCCCTTTCCCATCTGGCTCTGGACTGAGATCTGCCCCCCATGGGCGAGGACGATCTCCTTTGCGATCGCCAATCCTAACCCCGAACTGGTCGCCTTGGCATGGCTGCGGGATTTATCCACCTGATAAAAGCGGTCGAATACATGCGAAATCGCTTCTTCCGGAATACCTTGCCCGGTATCCGCAACCGTGATCTGGACAGCTTCCTCGTTTACCTCACCCTGGATATCCACCCGGCCACCCGGAGGGGTGTATTTAATGGCGTTATCGATGATATTTGAGAAGACCTGGGATAAACGATCCGGATCTCCATAATGGACCGGCAGGGGGGGGAGTTCCAGGTTCAGCTTCACCTCCTCTTTATCCGCTTGCAGTTTCATCTTTTCCACCAGATGGGTGAGCAGTTGTTTTAAATCGATATCGCTCTCATTGAGTCTGGCAGTGCCCGCATCAAACCGCGCCAATTCCAACAGACCCAGCACCAGGCGGGCCATGCGATCCGCTTCGCTCCGGATGACTTTCACAGAGGATTCGATCTCATTTTGGGTTTGCACTGTCCCATCCAAAATCGCCTGCGCAAAACCCTGGATGGACGTCAGCGGGGTTTTGAGTTCATGGGACACATTGGCCACAAAATCCCGTTGGGATTGCTGGCTGGATTTCACCTTTTCAACCATGTCGTTAAAAGCAGATGTCAAAGTGCGGACCTCCTCCGGCCCTTGAGGGGAAATGGGGTGATACTCGCCATCCGCCACATCCCGGGTGGCGCGGGTGATCTCTTTGATGGGCGAGGAGATCCAGCGGCTCATCACGAAAGCCAACAACAAGGCCAGAATGAAAGCAACCATCCCCGCCCGGATGAAGGGGGGCAGAAAGTCATCCCGTAAGACCTCACGCATCTGAGGGCTCCTCAAAAGAGTGAAGCCTCCCTGACGGGGGGCAACCACAAACAATGTCCTTTCATCAGGCAAGGCTTGGGAATTGTACAACCAGAGCATATTCTCAGCGTCCCTTACCAGCCCCCGGCCAGGGACGTTTCGCTGGATAATCTGCCATCTGAAATCAGCCGCTTCAGGGTCTGTATCATACACTTCCATCCCTTTTCTATCGTAGATGAGAATGCGAATGACAAAATCCTCGCTCATCGCCTCGAGACGACGTTGAAACGCAGGAAGGCGGAAGCTTCCCTGCTCATACAGTCGTCTGATCAATTTCGATGCCACATCCAATTTTTGTAGGGCCTGCCTGTCGATTAGCGGATAGCGGATGACATAGACAAAGACGCCCATGGCAATGATGGTTAAAACCACAACGACCAAAACAGCGTATGTCAACCAAAGACGGGATTGGAGAGAGGTGAACATAAAGAGTTGCACGCACGCCCTGTCTGCCGGGAGCTGCAATCCAACGAAAGGAAGGGCAGCCACAGGCAAAGGGACATGGTTAATCTACGATAAGTTTATACCCTACCCCTATGACGGTAAGGATGCTGACCCGGGAGTTTGCCAGTTTTTTTCTCAATTGCCCGATATGGACATCCACGGTCCGCGTTTGACCTGCGTACTCATATCCCCAGGCGTTTTCGAGAATCTGTTCCCTGCTGAGGACGATCCCTCGATGTCGAGCCAGGGTGTGGAGAAGGTCAAATTCCTGGTTGCGTAGAGAAATGGGACGACTCCCAACCCGCACTTCACGGCTTTTGGGATCGATGACGAGATCCCCGAGGTGAATAGGTGATTCCCGTTTGGTGGTCACCTGCCTCTCTTCTCGCCTCAGGATAGCTTTAACCCTGGCTACCATTTCCCGGGGGTTGAACGGTTTGGTCAGGTAATCATCCGCCCCGAGCTCCAAGCCGATAATTTTATCTACATCCTCATCTTTCGCGGTCAGCATCAGAATAGGCACCGGGTTCCGGTCCGCCCGGAGTTGGCGGCAGACATCTAAACCATCCACTTTGGGCAGCATGAGATCCAGGACCATCAACGCGGGTTGAAAGCGCTCCACCGCTTCGAGGGCGGCTTCTCCATCCCGCACGGATTCCACCTGGAACCCCTCTCGTTCGAGATACATGCGCGCCAGCTGGAGGATATTGGGCTCATCATCTACAAGGAGGATCAACTCTCCGACCATGGTTGTTTCTTCGCAAAGAGATCAAAGGGTCAAGTGATACAAAGGCACCTATGAAATTTAATCCAGCAGGGCAACAGCCTCGATCTCAATCTCGGCGTCTTTTGGGAGACGGGCGACCTGAACTGCAGAACGGGCGGGGTGATCGTCCGTGAAAAATTCACCATAGATTTCGTTCATCGCTCCGAAGTCATCCATATCCCGTAAAAATACCGTCGTTTTAACCACACGAGAGAGGGACGATCCTGCTGCAGAGAGCACAGCGCTCAAATTCTCCAAGGCCTGGCGGGTCTGGGCTTGAATGCCCCCCGGGACGAACGCCCCACTCTGAGGATCTACACCCAGCTGCCCTGCGGTGAAGACCATATGGTTCCCTTTTACCGCTGCAGAATAAGGCCCGATAGCTTGCGGAGCATCCGCGGCATGGACAATCTCTTTTTCTGACATCGCTGAGTCTCCTTTGAAAAATCAGTTAAAAAACGGAAGCCATGCAGGTCTTTCACCAGCTATGTCTTCCGCCGTTTAGTATACCCCATATTAAACGTAGAAAAGGGAAAGTGCGTAAAAAGTTTGTAAAATAAACGCTTGACAACGGATATGTCCCGAGCGAC
Source organism: Anaerolineales bacterium (assembly GCA_041686005.1). Lineage (GTDB taxonomy): Bacteria > Chloroflexota > Anaerolineae > Anaerolineales > UBA11858 > B10-G9. The sequence goes on from JAWLER010000022.1 coordinate 13,881, forward strand.
AAATATTAGTTTGGGTCAAACCTAAAAAACATCCTAGGTTTCTTGCTGCAGGAACCTCAGTTTTACCAACACATCCTCCAAAGCCGCCTGGAAGATCTCATCCATGATCGCATCATCCACCGCATATTCACCACCAAAGGACCCATCTCCATAGATGTCTTTCAACCTATCTGCGCTGACAATACCCGGGACATGAGGAGGTCGTTTCTTCTCCTCAGGAAGCTGAGAGACCCTGGTAAAAGGGAAGGCCTCCAGCCAATTGCCATGGGCGGGTTTAAGATCATGTTTCTTGGCCACCGCTTCCACGCTGTGGGACTTCCACCACGAATACCAACTCACCTGGAGGGAATCCAACTTGTTGGCGAGTTCATGGATCCGGACCTGAGCCGGGTCATTACCCCCATGGCCATTCAGGAACAACAAACGCCGAAAGCCCTGCTTGTGCACGGAACGAATCAAATCCGCGATCACGTTCAAAAACGTCTTCACCTTCAGGCTCAGCGTGCCGGGATAAGCCTTAAAATATGGCGATGGGCCGAAATTAAGGGGGGGAGCGACCAGGACACCGGTCTGTTTGCTGGCGGCGTCCGCCAAAGCCAAAGGTATTTTCACATCTGTCAGCAAGCTCAGATACCCATGCTGCTCACATGCTCCGATCACCAGCATCAAACGATCATCTTCTTCAAGATAGCTTTGCACATCGAACCAATTCAGCTTATCATAACGCATCTCACATCCCTTTTGCTAATCCCTGCTAAACGACGATATTCACCAAGCGCCCCGGGACGACGATGACCTTCCTGACTTCAGCATCCTCCACATATGGCGCAGCGCCTTCACTTTCTAAAGCGATTTCCTTCGCTTCCTGATCGCTGATCCCCACCGGGACCTGGATGCGGTCCCGCAGTTTGCCATTGACCTGGACGATCAAGGTGAAGGTCTCCTTTTGGGTCGCCTCTTCGTCAACTTCCGGCCAGGGTTGTTCATGGATCGAGTAAGGTTTTCCCAAGACACCGGTCCATAACTCCTCCGCGATATGGGGAGCGGCAGGCGCCAACATGCGCAGATAATAATCTTCAACCTCTGACCAGGCAGCGGTGCCGACCACCCCTTCTTGAACAGCATCGTTCATCTCGTTCAACAACTCCATCAGCGCGGAGATAACCGTGTTGAATTCGAATCTCTGGTAATCCTCACTGACCTGCTGCAAAGTGACATGGACCTTGCGGCGCAGATCACGACATACCTTTTCGGGACAATCCACGTCTCCCCCCTCTCGGGCTTTATTCACAAAGGTATCCCATACCCGATGCAGCCACCGCACCACGCCCTGGATGTTCTCCTCACTCCACGGCCCTCCTTCCGACCAGCGATATCCAAACATCAAATAGCAGCGAACCGCATCTGCGCCATATTCCTCCACCAGCGGATCCGGCGGGACGACATTGCCGCGGGATTTGCTCATCCGCTGCCTATCAGGGGCGAGTATTTGACCCTGATTGCGCAGCTGCAGCATGGGTTCGGGTCCTTTGGTGATCCCGATATCGCGCAGCGCCTTGTGGAAAAACCGGGTGTAGATCAAATGCATGGTGGCGTGTTCGACCCCACCCGTATAGGTATCCACAGGCATCCAATAGTCATATTCCTCCTGTTTGAAAGGGGCCTTTTCATATCCGGGGCTGAGATAGCGGAGATGATACCAGGAAGAACACATGAACGTATCCATGGTATCCGTTTCCCGCTCTGCAGGACCGCCGCACTCCGGACAGGTGGTTTTTTTCCAGTTGGGATGTAATTTCAACGGGCTCTCCCCCGTGGGCAGCCACTTTACATCCTCCGGCAAGAGGACGGGGAGTTCATCTTCAGGGACCGGGTTCCAGCCGCATTTTTGACAGTAAACCATGGGGATCGGCGCCCCCCAGTATCGTTGGCGGGAGATCAGCCAATCCTGGATCTTGTAGCTGACGCCCTTCTCGCCAATCCCTTTCTCATCCAACCACTCAATCACAGCCATGATCCCCGGGTTGTCATGCCCCTCACCCTCCGTTATCAGCGTACCGGTCAAAGGACCGCTGTTGATCATCAAGCCCGGCCCGATGTAGGGTTCTTCCATCGTCTCCCCGTCAAATTCCTCCCCCTCGGGTTGGATGACCGGGATGACCTCCAGGTCATATCGGCGTGCAAAATTAAAGTCCCGTTCATCGTGCGCAGGCACGCCCATGATCGCCCCCGTGCCGTAGCCCATCATCACATAGTCCGCGGTCCAAACCGGTATGCGCTTTTCGTTAACCGGGTTGATGGCATATCCGCCGGTGAAAACCCCTGTCTTCTCTTTGTCCGCCGCAGCCCGCTCAATTTGCGTTTGACGTTCAGCCTGTTTTTTATACGCTTCCACTTCTTCCCGATGTTCTTCTGTGGTGACTTTGTCCACCAAAGGGTGCTCAGGGGCCAGGACCATAAAAGTGGCGCCCCACAGCGTGTCCGGACGGGTGGTGAAGACTTCCATGGGATCGCCCTCCTCGGTATGGAAAACCACAGAAGCGCCCTCTGAACGCCCAATCCAGTTCTTCTGCATGGCCACCACTTGAGTGGGCCAATCGAGGTGGGAGAAATCCAGCAGCTCTTCCGCGTAATCCGTGATCCGGAAGAACCATTGTTCCAACTCTTTCTTGATCACAGGGGTATCACAGCGTTCGCACAGGCGGTCTTCTCCCACCACCTGTTCCCGTGCCAGGGTGGTGTTGCAGCTTGGACACCAATCTACGGGCGCACGTTTCCTGTAAGCTAAGCCGTGTTCATAGAGCTGGATGAAGAACCACTCCGTCCAGCGGTAATAACTCGGCTCGCAGGAGATGGCTTCCCGATCCCAATCAAACATCGCCCCCATGCTTTTCAACTGTTTGCGCATATGCTCGATATTATCGTACGTCCATTCCTTGGGGTGGATGTTCCGTTGGATGGCTGCGTTCTCCGCTGGCAGGCCAAAGGCATCAAAGCCCATAGGGAAAAGAACGTTCTTCCCCTGCATCCTTTTAAAGCGGGCGCGCGCATCGGAGGGCGTCATCGCATACCAATGGCCGATATGCAGATCCCCAGAGGGATACGGAAGCATCGTCAGCGCATAGAATTTTTCTTTCGATGGATCGATCTCGGCGTGGTATAAACCATCTTCTTCCCACTTTTTCTGCCATTTGGGCTCAATCTCTTGGGGTCGATATTCATCAGTCATTTTCTCTTCTCCTGAATGGACGTCCGTTTCAGTCGCCTCGCCTATCTACGCTCCTCGCTCCTTCACCGGGATTTGTGCCCTCCTTCCTCATCGTGCTTTGTGATGGTCCCACTCCCTCCCCTTAAAAACAACAACCCTTCGTCGGTCAGGGACGAAGGGGTTCTCTCCGTGGTACCACCCTGTTTGCGGAAACGCTCCGCCGCTCGGGGTCGCTGTAACGGGCTGGCCCGTCACTGGTTACTCCATTCACCAATGAAAACCGCCGCTGTGCTCGGCGTCAGGCGAGTTCGGTCTCAAGCGCTCTGCGGGCGCCGCTGTCAAGGTTTGCAGCCGATGACCCTGACTCTCTGGCAGATGACGTACTACTCCTGTTGGTCAATATCAGGAAACCCAGCTTGTCAGCTGGATTTCGTTGTTTGTGGACCCAGTGGGATTCGAACCCACGACCTTCTCAATGCCATTGAGACGCGCTCCCAGCTGCGCCATGGGCCCTTCTGCACGGTTGGCTCTCATTTTACCGCCAAGAGAGGTCCGCGTCAACCAAGGTGGACCTGGCGGGATTCGAACCCGCGACCTCATCAGTGCGATTGATGCGCGCTCCCAGCTGCGCTACAGGCCCTGGGGGACTACCTTATTAATCGTACCCATTTTATCGAAGGGCGAGGCCCATGTCAAGCAAAACAGGAAATCCCCTCGCCACATACTTATCGTCCCCTCATCCTGACCCCTTGAGAACGGACGTACGCTTTCCCCGCCACCCTCGTCCCTACCAAGATGAAATGGGATCGGTGGATGACACGATATGCAACCCTTTCTGGGAGAACCTCTCAAAGGCGCGATCCGCCTGGTCTGTGAAATCGACCACATCGGGGATCACCACCGGGGAAGTGCAGTCCTCCAGCAAATAGACCTTGTCAGCCAAGGATGGATCTTCTCCCAAGATCTGGTCTAAGAGATCGTTTACCGTCCAGGCCACGCAGTGGCTTTTCGCCTGCCCGGCTATCATGATCCGGTCGTACTTCTTTACCAACCCGAGCAAATCGTCGTCTTTGTGGGCGATGTTTTCCCCTTCAGGACTGGCGAGGACTTCCGGTCCTACAGCAGAATAATGCTCTGTGAATATATGCTCCCCTTTGATTTTATACTCCGCCTGCGTGTGGCGAGCGACGCTGTGGAAAAAGATGGCTTCTTCCACTCCGGACACCAGAGCATGGCCGATCCCCCCCAGCATGGCATGGTAAGGCCATATGGTCAGTTCATACTTTTCTTTCTCTGCTAATTGTTTCGTGTAATGGCGCAGGAATCGATCCGCGTATTCCTGGTCAACGCCTAAGCCGGCGGCCGCAGCCGGGTTTACCTTCCATTTTCCAGCCTTGACTTCTTCGTATGTGATCATGGTATTAACCGGCGGGTGATTCCCTTCCTCATCCACCAAGAACAAAGCATGGAATATTTGCAGGGGACGATGGGTATCCATGGTCGCTGTAATATGGGTGATACCCCCCAAGTTTCGATAGATGAACTCGGTCAGTCTGCGGTTATCCTCCACCGCACCCTTCCCTGACCGTCCGGCCACAAACAATTCGAAATCTGGCAAGCAAAATGTGTTCTGGACATCGATGAGTATCAATGCCGCGGTTTGCTCGTCCTCACCCGCCGGCCCTATCCGGTGCGTTTCGGACCACCGCCGTGCCTCTTGGGCGCGATCCTGATAAGGCACACGCCATACCGTATCCAGCGCCTCCGCATCATAATGGGCTGGTAAAGGCCATTCCTTTACTAGGTGCATCATCCGTCCCTCCTCGTCATCTTGTCATCCACAAATCATTATACGACAATCTCCACCGACCAGCGGTGGGGCGACCACCATAGGCCGAGCCTTGACTTCCTTTCGCGTTTCATATTATCTGGCGAGGGCAAGCGGATGGGGCTTTTATATCTTGTCGGGGTGAGATAAAAAGTAGATATGGCCAGCGGTCAGGGATCCATTGAGGATGATGTCCAACCACCCCAGGATATTAAAGACACCCATCCACTGGCTGACAGCGAAGATCACAAACCCCAACCCAAAACAGATAGCCAGACTCACGGAAACCGTTTTACGTATCACCAACTCTTGAGCGTCCCGTCCAGCCCAGGCCAAAACCGCAAGGGCGAGATAGGTCGCACCGAAAGATCGGGCTAACACGGCTCCACCTGCTGTTAAAGCGGCATCATACAGGTTAAGGAGCCAAAATGGCACTGCGAGTACCACAAATCCCGAGAGGAGAAGCACAACACAACTGACCGAGACGAGCGTTTTATACTTCATGTGTACCCCTTTCGAATGATATGACTCTACCCTCTCCACAGAGGGACCTGTTCCGTTAGATCACAAACGTTCTCTCATTTGAACACAAATCCCACCCATCGCATCCCGCAGCAACCATCCCGCCAGAAATCCCTGTGAACCATCCCTATTTATTGTACCCAAAGAAAACTCACTTCACCTTTAAGTCTCAATCTTATAATCTGGTCGATTGATTTTCAAGCAATTCGAAACCGGACGATTCCACTGACATTTCCATCGGATTCAAGTAAAATCAAAATGGAGGAAAGATGAAATCAACCCCGTATGCAAAGCGACAAGAAAAATTAACTCGGATTTTGGTAGATGAAGGCTTGGATGCGCTGGCCCTTAACCCCGGGCCGGATTTGACATACTTGACCGGTCTGGACTTCCATCTCATGGAACGCCCCGTGTTGGGCATTTTCATCCCCCATCAACAGCCGTTTTTCATCCTTCCAGAGCTGGAAGCCGGAAAACTCCAAAACCTCCCTTACCCATGCCGATCATACTTATACACCGAAGATCGATCCACCCGGGCCCAGGCGTTTCAAACCGCAGTGAGGGAAGCGGGGATTGAAAAAGGGCGGATTGGCGTCATCCCCCGCCGCTTGCGCGTATTGGAGCTGCGGCACTTGGAGCAAGGGACCTCATCAGCGGATTTCATCGACGGCCAGAGCGCGATGAGCGCGCTCCGGATCATCAAAGACGATCAAGAGGTCAGCGCTATGCAAAAGGCAGCTGAAATCGCACAGCGCGCCTTCCTCGCCACACAATCCAAGATCAAGCCCGGTATCACCGAAAAAGAATTGGCCTCCGCTCTGGTCTCCCAACTATTAGAACAGGGGTCAGACCCTGACCTCCCATTTTTTCCGATCGTATCCTTCGGCGCCAACACTGCGAATCCGCACGCCAGCCCCACGGATAGGATCCTTCAAGATAACCAGCTTCTGTTGGTCGACTGGGGAGCTACCGTGGATGGCTATCACTCCGATATCACCCGCACCTTCAAAATCGGGGATGTGGGAGAGGAATTTCTACACATAGCAACCCTGGTCAAATCTGCCAACCAGGTTGGGAGAGATGTGGTCCAACCTGGGACCCCGTGCTCGGAGATAGACCGCCGGGTGCGGGAGATCATCGAGGAGGGAGGATACGGAGAATATTTCATCCACCGCACAGGACACGGCTTGGGGATGGAGGCCCATGAAGAACCGTACATCGCCCCGGATGATGACACCCTTTTAGAAGCTGGGATGACGTTCACCATCGAACCCGGGGTTTATCTTCCTGGAAAGGGCGGGGTGCGAATAGAAGACGACATCCTGGTGACCGAAAAAGGATGCCGCAGTTTCACGGATCTTCCTCGAGCATTAATACCCCCAAGATGAAGTACCTCATCTAACGCCGCAATGGTAAACCATCCGGTTTCGAACCGGAGGACATAAAAGAAGGAAGGAGCAAGGAGTATATGATCGTCCCTACAGCACCCCCGTTTTTCTACCCAGGTGGATCCACAGGCTGTTTACTGATTCACGGTTTCACTGGTTCTCCTAAAGAAATGCAGCCTTTGGGTGAATATCTCTCAAAGCAAGGATATACCGCTTTGGGCATCCGCCTTTTTGCCCACGCCACATCCCCAGACGACATGAACCGGGCACGCTGGCAAGATTGGGTCGCTTCTGTCGATGATGGTTGGTATCTCCTTCAGGAATCGGTGGATGAGGTCTTCATCATCGGCCTTTCCATGGGGGGCGTTTTGGCCCTTTATGAAACCCCCCACCTTCCCGTTGTGGGGACGGTCACCCTTTCCACACCCTACCAGCTCATTCAGGACCCCAGAATACCCTTAATGAAGTACTTCTGGAGGTTGCTCCCCTTTGTTTCCAAAGGAGAATCTGATTGGCAGGATCCCGATCAGACCGAGCAACATTTCTCGTATGATGCATACCCATCAAGGGCGATTTATGAATTAGTCCAACTACTAGATGAGATGCAAAAAACGCTCCCTCAAATCCACGTGCCTGTCTTATTAATGCATTCCAAAGACGACTTGACGGTCCCCCCCGAGAACATGGTCGAGATTTATGAACACCTGGGCACACCGGAGGACCAGAAAGAGATGGTCTATATCGAAAAAAGCGGGCATGTCCTGACCCGCGACATAAAAAAAGACCTGGTATTTCAACATATAGGCCAGTTTGTAAAGGACAAATCCTCATCCGCTTCCTAAACTGGCTTTGTTTTTCATCACATCCCCGTTTTGGTTAGAGCCTTTCCACAACCAAACAGGAGGAATCGTGGACATTCTCCTACAAGTATCGCTTTCCATCTCCATCTGGTTTCAAAATTTGGGGGATTGGCTGTTCCCTTTGATGAAGGGAGTCACATTTCTGGGCAACGAAGAATTTTATCTGCTGGTCATGCCTGCGCTCTATTGGTGTGTGGATAAAATTCTGGGCATCCAGATCGGGGTCCTGCTATTACTCAGCGGCGGGACCAATTTCCTCCTCAAACTCCTCTTCCACAGCCCGCGTCCCTTCTGGGTTTCCAGCAAGGTGAAAAACATCGTCTCTGCAGAAAACTTCGGGTTTCCCTCAGGCCACGCTCAGAACGCGGCAAGTTTGTGGGGATACATCGCGCTTAGAACCAAACGCGGTTGGCTGAAAGCCGGCGTGATCTTGGTCATTTTCCTGATCGGTGTATCCCGGATCATCCTAGGGGTTCATTTTGTGCATGACGTCCTCGTGGGCTGGATGGTTGGGATCGTCCTCTTGATCCTCTTCCTGCTCCTGGAGAGACCCGTCTCAACCTGGTATGCGAAGCAGCCTTTCCGAAAACAGATCCTGACCGGCTTCTTGAGCTCCCTGGTATTGATCATCCTCGCACTGTTGTTTTTTAGCCTTCTCATGGATTATCAAATCCCCTCAGCATGGATTCAAAATACCCAGGGAGAACTCGATCCCTTTAACCTGGAAGGCATAATCACCATCAGCGGTGTTTTATTCGGCCTTTTGGCTGGCCTGTCCATCATCGATACGTATGGGGGGTTCCAGACAAAAGGGACCCTCGTTCAACGAGCTGCCCGCTTTATCATTGGGGCATCCGGTGTACTGCTCATCTGGGGAGGATTAGATTTCCTGTTCCCCGAGGAAGGCTTTTCTTTGGCGTTGACTTTGCGTTACTTTCGCTACCTACTGGTCGGATTATGGATCTCACTCGGCGCGCCGTGGTTCTTCATCCGCCTTAACCTCGCCCAAAAAGAAGACCCAGCCCCTTGACCCTGAACAACTTAAAAAGAAAAGCCCCTGTTTTTTCAGGGGCTCTTTGGCATGGATCTTCATCATGTTGAGGACTACTCATCCTCTTCTTGGGTTTCCTGGATGACCTCGTTTGCGAGATGAGCTGGAAGCTGTTGATAATGTGAGAATTCCATCTCGAAGATCCCTCGCCCGCCGGTCATGGAACGCAGATCGGTCGTATAACGCTGCATTTCAGCCAGAGGCACCTGGGCTGAGACGACGGATCGAGCTCCGCTGGTGTCCATGCCCTGGACGCGGGCGCGACGTGTATTGAGATCCCCCAGAATATCACCCATGTTCTCTTCAGGAACCGTCACTTTAGCGTTCATGATGGGTTCTAAAAGCGCAGGGCCGGCCTCTTTCATGGACATCTTGAACACCTGTTTGGCGCAGATCTCAAATGCGACCGGTTTCGAATCAACAGGATGCTCTTTGCCGTCCGTTACAGCCACTTTTACGTTGACGACCGGGTAGCCAGCCAAAACACCTTCTTCCATGACCGTTTTGACGCCTTTCTCAATGGCCGGCATGTAGTTTCTCGAGATCGCGCCCCCAAACACCTCGTTTACGAACTCGAATTTCTCATCCTGAAGGGGTTCCACCCGCATTTCAACCTCAGCGAATTGCCCAGCTCCTCCGGACTGCTTCTTATGTCGATACCTGGCCATCCCGGTTTTGGTGATCGTTTCTTGGTAAGGCACTTTGGGGACGGCGATCTCCAAGTCGGTTTGGAAAAGGGTTTTCGCTTTGCGCACGGCGACATCAATGTGCTGGTCTCCCATCCCTTCGAGGATGGTCTCTTTCGTCGTCGTATCCTGATGCCATGACAGGGTCATATCCTCTTCGCTCAAGCGGGTCAAGGTGGGGCTGAGCTTCGCGGAATCCGCCTGCGTGGTTGGGCTTACAGCCACTCGATAAGGAGCGTTGGGGTATTCAGGGACAGGCAGCTTGAGGGGATGTTCTTTCTCCCCCAAAGTGTGTCCGGTAGCGGTGATATTCAGCTTGGGAACAGCAGCGATATCTCCGGCGTGTACGGTGGAGACATCCAGATGGGTATTCCCGCGCATAACGACGATGCTTCCTAGACGCTCTTCCTCGTCCTCATTGTGATTCCACACCCTGCTATCCGCATTGATTACCCCAGAATAGACGCGGAAATAGGTCATCTTCCCTACGTAAGGATCCGCGGTCGATTTCCAGACATAAGCTGCCAGAGGGCCCGCATCGGAGGCTGGTAATTCCTCTTCTCCCTGTGGCCCCTGCGCTAATTCAGGGCCTACCTCTTCGGGTGAAGGCAAAAGGTCGATGATGGCTTCCAGGAAAGGAGCCAAACCGATTTGTGATGTGGCAGAACTTACCAGGACAGGTACGAAACTCTTGGATTTTATGCCCTCCTTGAGCCCCTCCAGGACCTCCTCTTCGGTGAGTTCCTCGCCTTCCAGATATTTCATCAACAGTTCGTCGTTCCCCTCTGCCGCCGCTTCTATGGCTTCCATTCTCGCCGTCTCAACCTGCTCAAGATACTCATCAGGGATATCCGTGGTCTCTTTGCCGCTCCCTTCAAGCGCTTTCTTGTTGAGAAGGTCAAGGACACCTTTGAAGTCCCCTTTTTCTCCCCATGGCAGTTGAAGCGGGATCAAGCGCTGGTCAGATATCTCACGCATGGAATCCAAAGCTTTTTGGAAATTCGCATTATCCCGGTCCATCATGTTGATGATTACCATACGGGGCAGATCGAACGTATCGGCGTACGACCACGCCAACTCCGTGCCTACCTCCGCGCCTGCGACTGCATCCACTGGTATGACAACTGCCTCGACCACCCGCATTGCGGAGATCATCTCCCCGACGAAATCCGTATAGCCAGGGGTATCTAGGATATTGATCTTGTGATCTTCGTACTCAATAGGGATGACCGAGGTGGAAATCGAGATCTCCCTCCGCTTCTCTTCCTCCTGATAATCGGACACTGTGGTGCCTTTATCAATCTCCCCCATGCGCGTCAAAGCGCCTGTGAAATACAAGAGCGCTTCAGCAAGCATCGTTTTCCCGGACCCACTGTGAGAAGCAAAAGCGACATTACGTAAATTTTTAGTTGGATATTCTTTCATGGATACGAACCTTCCTAAAGGAACATAAGTGGTTCTCTATGATATGATTATTCAATGATCACCCAGAAGCAAACACAGCACGATCATATAGTACAGCCTAACGATTTTATGACATGATGGCTTCCTTGTCAAAGTACATATGCCAGGAAGAGACATTAATCCTTTTTGTTTTCCACGATACCCCCACTCCGTTGCTGCGCTTTAACACGGGGGGATCAACTACCTACAAATCAAGCCGGTATTTCAAACCAATCCCCTCGTAAATCTCCATTATGCACACGTCAAAATCCATCCAGGTCAAACACATCGTATCCGACTGCTCTCATATCCAAGGCGAGATCCAAAGACACCTGAACGCGATATCCACGAAGAGCGGAAAGAACATAAGCGGTCATGACCTGTTCCGACCCATTTTTACTTCGATCAATAAGGCAACAGACCGCATCTCTGAAGAGCTTGCGAAGGAGGGAGCAAGCGCTGCGGATTTACCGGTCCGTTCCCGGAGAGGGTACCAATGGTTGACCTTCCTGACGGACCCTGACCATTTCCAAGCCCACCTGCAGACGCTGGGCCACCTATACGAGATGACAGAGCAACTCCAGCCTCCCCGAGGCTCTCCGGATATTGATACGACCATCAACCTTTTTCTGATCGGTCCACTGTACCGCATCCGCAGACAAAAAAAGGCCCTCAGCATCACAGCCCATGAAAGCTTCATCGCAGCCCAACCTCCTGTCCTGCGATCTCTAATCCAACTTGCCCTTCAGCGAGATCGGGAAAAGTCAAAAAATACGATCCGTGAATTCACAAAGGGGGACCCTTATCGGAAGATGAGAGAAAGGATGGAATACATCGCCATCCCCCGCCAGGCAACCAGCAAAGGGACCCACATAAATTTGTCAGTCGTGTTCCAAAAAGTCAATCAATCCTATTTCAACGGATCACTCCCCCAACCCCACCTGGTGTGGAGTGACCGCTTGACCTACCGGAAATTCGGGCATTATCAATACGAAACGGATACGATCATGATCAGCCGCAGTCTGGATGACCCCCATCTGCCGGACTGCGCCCTGGATTACGTGATGTACCATGAATTACTGCATAAAAAATTGGGAACCAAAGACATCAACGGCCGCCGCTACGCTCACACCAAACACTTCCGTGAAAAAGAAAAGATGTTCAAGGAATACAAAAAAGCTCAATCCATCCTTGAACATCTCTCCCAACAGCTTTCTTGATGGGCAGGACCTAACACAGCTTCACATCCAAGGGGTTTCTGCCCACACCGTACCCAAAATCAAGATTGCTACCTGTCCGTCTATATTCTTCAGGAAGGTTGCGATTCCTCGTGCTGCCGGATCAGTTCCCTTCTCAGTAATTTGCCCACATGCGTCCGTGGCAATTCATCCCTGAATTCGATCTCCGTGGGGATTTTGTATTTGGCAAGGCTTTTCGCACACCATTCTTTGACCTCATCCTTGTCAAGGGTCTCCCCTGGGTTGAGCACAATCCAGGCTTTGACCGTTTCCCCGCGGTAGGGATCCTGAATGCCCCCCACCCCGGCTTCTTTGATCGCCGGATGATCCTGGAGGACCTCCTCCACCTCCCGGGGCCAGACCTGGAACCCACCCGGTTTGATGACCTCCTTCTTGCGATCCACAATGTAGAAATAGCCATCTTCATCCATACGGGCGATATCCCCCGTATACAACCAGCCTTCCCGTAACGCGTTTCGCGTTTCGGTGGGCATATTATGGTATCCCTTGAAGACCTGCGGTCCTTTGACGACCAATTCACCGATCTCACCAGGGGAGAGGACGGTCTCCTCATCATCAAGATCGATAATGCGGGCATCCACATCCGGGAGCGGCAAGCCGATCGAACCGGTCCTGTTCTCTCCCAATAGCGGATTGCAGTGGGTAGCCGTGGGGGCTTCTGACAAACCATACCCTTCGAAGACGATCCCTCCTGTTAACGATTCAAAGGTCTCTTTGGTCTCCCGCATGAGGGGGGCAGATCCGGAAATGCAGGCTTTGATGGACGACAGATCGTACTTGCCGGCCACGACATCAGGGTAGTTATTGATGGCGTTGTAAAGCGTGGGCACTCCGGGGAAGATAGACGCTTCATACTTCTCTAAATTCGTGACTGTGTCTTTGATATCCCGGGCGTCGGGAACCATGACCAGCGCTGCCCCCAAAGCCAGCCCAAAATTCATGCCGGCCACCATGCCGTAGACATGATACAAGGGGATAGCCATCAAAACGACCTCTTCACCATCCACCGCGTTGGTGATCCAACTCCGGGTCTGGAGCGTATTGGCGACCAAGTTGAGGTGGGACGCGACCGCCGCTTTAGGCGTGCCTGTGGTCCCCCCACTGTACTGGAAGATGGCTGAATCTTCCGGTCCGACCTCGACATCCGGACGGTCAGAGGCTTGAAAACCCTCCAATAGATCCGGGAGCCAGATGTCATTATCCCGCAGTTGGACCCGGAATCCGGCCTTCTTCTCTTTGAGAAGGGTGAACAACAGCGACGTCAAGGGTGGAAGCGTCTCTTTGATATTGGTCACGATCAATTGCTGGATGCCGGTCTTGGGTTGTACATTCTTGACCCGGTGATAGAAGTTGCTCATCACGATCATCAACTCCATCCCCGAATCATTGGCCTGGTGCTCGATTTCCCGCTCGCTGTACAGGGGATTGGTGGCGACTACCACGCCTCCGGCTTTGAGCACCCCGTAATAGGCGATCACAAACTGCGGGGTATTGGGAATGAGAACCCCTACACGATCCCCCTTTTCAATCCCCAAATGGGCCAACCCAGCTGCCATTTTGTCCGTCAGCTCATCCATTTCCTCATACGTGATCGTCGCCCCCTTGAAAATTGTACAGGGATGATCCGGGTACTCTTTCGCTGACGTCTCCAAAAAATGAAAAAGAGGCACTTCTGGATACTGGATGCTCTCTGGTACACCCTCATCGTACCGATCATACCAAGGCCGATTCTCCATCGCAAACCTCCTCCCCAGCTGGGATCAACTATTTGATTTGTCTTCAGTATAGCAAATTTCTTCCAAAAATTGGGAAATTTCTCGTTCCATTTCCCATAAAGTGCGTTCGGAAACTTGAAACCAGCGAATACCGGGATCATCTTTTTGAAACCAATTGGCCTGTTTTCTGACGTAGGAATGGGAACGGCTCTTCATTTGCCGGATCGCTTCATCCAAAGTGATCGTCCCCTGCAGATAATGGATGATTTGCCGATATCCAATAGCCGACAGAGGAGGGAGGTCTGGATCGTACCCCTTCTCCAACAAGGCCTTCACCTCTTCAATAAATCCCGCCTCCATCATGGCGTGGATGCGTGCATCAATCCGTTGATACAATTCCTCCCTCGGCCTGGTCAATCCCAGTTTCAAAACCCGATACGGTGTGGGGCCTTTCCCTTTCTGCTCTGAAAACTTTTCCCCGGAGAGGAAAATGACTTCCAGAGCACGCACCATACGCCGTAAATTGGGGCCATCGATCCTTTGCGCAGCTTCCGGATCCAGGACTTCCAACCGCTTTCGCATCCCCGGAACCCCAATTTCATCTGCCCACCTCCGCAACGCTTCCCGCAAGGCAGGGTGCGGTTTGACACTGGGGATGCGCCACCCCTCAACGAGCGCTTCGATATACTGACCGGTACCCCCTACCAAAAAGGGCACTTTCCCTCTTTGAACGATATCCTGGATGGCTTTTTTCGCTTCCCGGAGGTAAAGTGCCAGATTCCAGACCTGGTCTGGATCGGCGACATCGATTAAATAATGGGGGACCCGCTCCTGTTCCTCCGGGGAAGGTTTCGCTGTGCCGATGTCCAACCCGCGGTAAAACAAGCGGGAATCAGCGGAAACGATCTCCCCGTTAAAACGCTCAGCCAAGGGTAGAGAAAGTTTTGTTTTCCCCACCGCGGTGGGACCGAGGATGACTATGAGCGGGATGGGCTTTGAGTTCTCGTCAATCATGAAAAGACATTCTTGAAATGGTGAATTTGTGGTTTTTGCTCAGAAGGATAGCGTTCAACAGCGATGACATCCACCTGCCAGTGATCGCCCCGCCGGGGGTGCTCTTGCACGTACACAGCTGCAGCAGATAACAAATGCTCTTTTTTCTTGTGATCCACAGCCTGCTCAGGATGCCCGTAAAGGGTGGATGATCTGGTCTTCACTTCGATGAAAACGGTCACCTCATGCCCCCGTTCAGGATCCTCGGCGACGATATCTATCTCCCCATGCCGGAAATGTACATTCCTGTCCAAGATCTTGTACCCCCTCTCCTCCAGGTAATGCACCGCCACCTCTTCCCCCCATTTTCCCAACCTTTTTCGTTCCTTGGTCATCACTGCCTTATCCTCAGATGAGAAGCGCACCATAGCATATAATGTAGTCTAACATACAGCTGAGGGAGATCCGGTCGATGCACCTCGGAAACGTGACCCCTCTGACAAGGTACAATGAGATCATGTCCACGAAAAACCAGCAGCTGCCCAACCTCAACAACCTCAGCGTTCTGGTAGCCATGATCCTCCTGGCCTACACGCTAACCCATTTCGTGAGTCTTCCCGCTTTGGAGATCGAACTGCGTTTTTTGGGCATCTACCTTCCTATACGATTGAATTTCACACTGCTCGTCTCCCTCCTCGTCACGGGATTGGTGGCTTCCGGTACCGCGTGGCTGCTCCGTGAGCATCCTGTTATCGAATATGAGCAACACACCATAGAACATTGGCTCCTGCCGGGTTTAACCTCCTTGGTGCTCATGCTGGTCATCGAGCAGATTCCCTTCAGCGTGCAGTGGTGGGTGGTAACTGCGTTCAGCGGCTTGTTATTGACGCTCGTTCTAATGGCAGAGTATATCGCTGTCGATCCTGACAACGAATATTACCCCTTTGCTGAAATTGGCATCACCACCCTTTCCATGAGTTTCTTCTTGATCTTGGCTATTGCCCTCCACGCGGAAGAAGTCCGTTTGTTTTTCCGCGTTCCTCTGCTTAGTTTCACCGCGGGACTAGTCTTTTTGCGCATCCTCCACCTGCGATTGAAAGGCAGGTGGGTTTTTCTCCCCGCCTTGGTCACCGTTTTGTGCATCGGACAGTTATCTGCTGGTCTGCATTATTGGCCCATGAGTTCCATCTCTTTTGGAATCGCCTTGCTCGGTCCGTTGTATGCGATGATTGAGATTGGGGAAAGACACAGCAGAGAGGAATCAACTTCCATCGTCCAACTGCTAATGTTCCCAGGCTTTGTGATCCTACTTTCCTGGCTGGCAGCCTTTCTCCTGTGAAATCCATGCCAGGGGTTTAAGTTTCCAAATGAGCAGCATGGATCACCCTCTTGTCCCCTTCCTCGCGACTCTCCCTATCTTCACAGCAAACCGTTCCGTTTAGATTCCTCCGGTCACCGGTGAGGATCGCAACATCTGGCCATTCAGACCGATGATCTAGGGGATGCTGAGCGGTTCGTTGGCTGGTGGGCGAAGAAATCATGAGGACCATATAAAAAAAACCCCATTGCTAAGAGGGGGTTTTAAGAATCCAATGCGGGGACGGAAGGCGAACTTTTCTGCTACACCACCCTACGGTTAATAATAAGCAGCTTCATCAAACTCCTTCGGTTCCTCGCCGAACCTGTCTATATAAAGGTGACTTAAGTTTTGCTGATGAACTTCCTCCGCCAATCCATCAAGAAGGATCCGGCTTTTCCCGCACGACTCGACATCATTTTCTTTTAAAATGTCCCCTGGAAACTCATGTTCTGAGGCTTCCTGGACGATCTCCTCAATTTTATCTAAATAGGCAATCCGATCCTTGATACCACTTTCAATCTCCCCTCGCAAAATGACGTCGCCATGCCCCTGGACGACATTCTCCAATGTTAATTTGCCTATTTTTTGCAGCGACTTGCGCATGACCTCGATATCCCCATCCACGATGTGGGGAATTGGCATCCACACATCCCCAGCGAAGAGGACCTCATCTTCCACGATGTAAATACCTATCCCATCTTGGCTGTGTCCGGGGAGATTGATAAAACGCAGGGTTTTATCGTCCACAATTAACTCTAATTCCCCGCTCTCCATGGTTAAATGGGGTAAGACAATTTGGGTTTTTCGAAAAATCGCATCCTCTTTCCAGGCATCTTTGAGCGATGGGACACCGTACTCTTCTAGAAACTTTCGCGTCAATTCGTGCCCAATGACCAGCGCACCGGGAAAGAAACAATTCCCCCAACTGTGATCGGCATGATAATGCGTGTCAATCACGTATCTGACTTTCCTCTCCAGCTCATCTTCAATGAATTCACGGATGGCCAATGTTTCGTCGGGAAATGCAAGGGTATCAATGACCGCCGCCCACTCCTGGCCAATCACTGCCCCAGCGTTCACCTGCGCATACAGATCACTTTGGAAGGTGTACACATTATCTGCAACCCTTTCTCGATGAATCATATCCAGAATTCCTTTTTCACATCCCAGCGAAAATCCATTAATGCCACGGTTGAACATATGAAGCAATCACAGCCAAGAATAGCACAAAGCGAGGGCGAAAGTCAAGAAATTTTAAGATTGGAGACCATAACCCCCTTCCCTTCCCGGCTGCACCTCACAGGCCCTCTGCAGCACCACCCTGCCGCAGATATTTTTAGGCCAGGGTTCTTATCCCCTTTTTAATAATGGCTATGCGAAACATTCGGGGACCCAAACCAAGAAAAATGCCGCGTTGACGAGGACGAGGTTCCTGTGTATAATGCATGGCAACTGAATATATACCGCTGAGAGGAGTACGCGGTACGCCACCTGGACAGAGAAGGATGGCCATCGGCTGAAAGCCACCCCCAGGGACCACCGCGGAAGGTCGCTCGGTTCGATTGTCGAAGAAATTTGGATTCCCAAAAAGTAGAACGACACGGGTGCGCCCGATATCGCGTCATCCTGATCCCGTCCGGCGTCAGGAGAGGAGTGCGTGAGTCATTTATTGACCACGAACAAAGGTGGTACCACGCTAAGGAGTTTCCTTTTCGTCCTTTGAGATGAAAAGGATTTTTTTATGTCCCTTCGAGGAGGGTAGGCCTATGCGTCGCTTGATACTTATCATCACTTTACTGTTGATCTTCATCCCCGGTTGTGACATCCCCCAGCAGCCAACAGGGGAGGAAACACCCCCTTCCCCTTTGCCTTCCGCTACCCAAACAGCACAAGCGGAACCGACTACGACGGAATCGCCGACCTCCCCACCACCCTCTCCGACCTCCCCACCGCCCACCCAGCCCATGGACACCTCCACCCCGGCGCCTGACCGGACATCCCTTCCACCCCTCACCAAAGGGTTGGAAGTGGAGATCACCAGAATACACATGGTGACCAAAACCAAAGGATGGGCGATCGGGCACCAAGGGACCAGCCATGACCATATCCTCTATACCCAAGACGGCGGGAGAACCTGGCTGGATCACACCCCGCCGACAACCACCCTTCAAAACGCGGACCAAAAGATTCAGGCCAAAGGGTTTTTCCTGGATGAAAACCACGCCTGGGTGAAATATTTCATCCAGGCCCCTCCCCCGCCGCTTCAAGCCCAATTTGTATGGCGGACGACGGACGCTGGGGTAAACTGGCAAATCAGCCAACCGCTGCCGCTCACCGGAAAGGAGATGTATTTCACACCCACCGCTTTTGACTTTATCGATTCGAGCCGGGGTTGGCTTTTGGTCAACATCGATGCCGGTATGAATCATGAGTACAGCAACCTGTATACCACCCAAGATGGCGGGGATTCCTGGGACCGGATCCTTGATCCCACCGGCACGGGACTGCAAGTCGCAAGCAACACGGAGTTGCTGTTTGCTAATGAAAACGAAGGCTGGGTGACGAAGGACGCCCCGGTGATAGCCAAGGGCCCTTTTATCGAGAAGACGACGGACGGGGGCTATTCCTGGGATACCCTTTTCCTGCCCTCCCCCGAAAACCTGGATTTCGAGGATCCGGATCTATTTTGTAAAACCTACAGCCCCGCCTTTACGTCAAAACAGACCAGACTCCTCCTCTTATCCTGCAAAGACTCGGAAAAAGAGGGTACAACCCAGTATGTTTACGCCACCAGCGATGAAGGTGAAAACTGGCGCTACACGGAGCTTCCCTCGCCAGTATCTGAGCTGGTTTTCATCGATTACCAAACGGGGTATGCCTTGGGGAGGGACATCTATAAAACGGAGAACGGCGGGGAGGATTGGGAGAAGATCAAGACGGTGTATTGGGATGGTCAATTCAGCTTCGTCGATGAAGAAAACGGTTGGGCAGTAGTCCGCAAAGAAGGGAAGATCGGTTTTGTCTACACCCGGGACGGCGCCCAATTATTCCAATTGCTTGACCCCATCATCTCACCATAGCTGGATTTATCCTTTGACTGACGTTGGCCATAGAAACGGAGAAGACTATGCTACCCAAAACCTATGATTTTGAATCGACGGAGAGACGGATCTACCAAATGTGGGAAGAAAACGGCTACTTCAAGCCGTTTAACGACCCAAACGAGGAAGACTTCGACCCTGAAATTGAAAACTATGTTATATCCATCCCCCCACCCAATGTGACGGGAAAGCTTCATTTGGGGCATGTATTGTTCGTTTCCATGGAAGACTTGATGATCCGCTACCACCGCATGAAAGGCTATTCCACATTGTGGGTGCCTGGGACCGATCACGCGGGGATCGCCACCCAGCTGCAGGTGGAAAAACAACTCCAAAAAGAAGGGACCAGCCGCCGGGAGATCGGGCGGGACGCATTCCTGAAACGGATGTGGCAGTGGAAAGATGATCACAGCGGACTCATCAAAGAGCAAATTCGCCGCCTGGGCGCCTCCTGCGACTGGGACCGAGAACGTTTCACCATGGACGAAGGTCTTTCCAACGCAGTCCGGGAGGCGTTCGTCCATCTTTACGAAAAGGGGTTGATTTACCGGGGCCCGCGACTGATCAACTGGTCCCCGGCATTGCAAACCGCGGTTTCCGACCTCGAAGTGGAACACGAGGAGGAGAAAGGGAAACTGTATTACTTCAAGTACCGGATTGCAGGCAGCGAAGATGATTATATTCCCGTGGCGACCACACGTCCCGAGACCATTCTGGGGGACGCTGCGGTCGCGGTGCACCCGGATGACGAACGCTTCCAAAAATTCATCGGGCAAACCGCCCTGGTGCCCATTCTGAATCGCGAGATTCCAGTCATCGCAGACGAATACGTGGATCTCGAATTCGGCACGGGCGCGCTGAAGATCACCCCCGGTCACGATCCCAATGACTACGAGATCGGCATGCGGCACGGCCTTGAAATCTATTCCATGCTCGATAAGGCCGGAAAAGTGACCGCGGTGGGCGGTCCATATCAAGGGCAGGATCGTTTTGAAGCCCGGGAAAACCTTTGGGAAGATATGCGCCAAGAGGGGTTGGTGTTGAAAGAAGAGCCGTACGTTCACCAGGTCCCCCGCGCCCAACGGGGCGGTGAGATCATCGAACCCATGGTTTCCACGCAATGGTTTGTGGAAATTCAACCCCTGGCTGAAAAAGCCCTCGCCGCAGTGAAAAACGGGGAGATCGAAATCGTCCCGGAGCGCTTCGAGAAAGTGTATTACAACTGGATGGAAAACATCCATGATTGGTGCATCAGCCGCCAATTGTGGTGGGGCCACCGCATCCCCGTCTGGTACTGCGATGAATGCGGAGAACGGACTGTAAAACGCCAGGACCCCACAGTCTGCGAACACTGCGGGAGTGAGACCATCCATCAGGATCCCGATGTGCTGGATACCTGGTTCTCCTCCGGGTTGTGGCCCTTCTCCACCCTGGGTTGGCCTGAAGAGACCCCGGATTACAAATATTTTTACCCCACAACCATGATGGAAACCGGTTATGACATCCTCTTTTTCTGGGTGGCCAGGATGATTATGATGGGCCTGGAATTGACCGGGAAAAAGCCCTTCTCAACCGTGTACCTGCATGGCTTGGTGATGGATGAAAAAGGTCAAAAAATGAGCAAAACCAAAGGAAATGCCATCGATCCCATTGAGGTCATGGACGAGATGGGCACGGACGCCTTACGCTTCACAATGCTCGTCGGTTCCACGCCGGGTAACAACACCAACCTCAGCCTGAAAAAGGTGGAGGCGAATCGAAACTTCGCCAATAAAGTCTGGAACGCGGGACGGTTTGTGTTGAGCGCGATACAGGATACCCCCTCGAGTCCTCAATCCCCCCCCGAATGGACCTTGGCGGATTCCTGGATCTGGGCTCGTCTGCAGGACCTGATCCGGGAGGTGGAACGGCTTTTCCAGAATCACCAATACGGCGTTGCTGGAAGGCAGATCTATGATTTCTTCTGGGGAGACTACGCGGACTGGTACCTGGAAATCGCCAAAGAACAACTCGACCAGGGCGAAGACCGCGCTTATTACACCATAGAAACTCTGGTCCGGGTTTTGGATATGTGTTTGCGATTACTCCACCCTTTTACTCCCTATGTCACAGAGGAATTATGGCAGCACCTCAAAGACGCGGTGATGCATTCTCCCCTCCAGGAACGACTGGGGGCTTGGGAAGATGCCTTAATCATCGCCCCCTGGCCTGAAACCCGACCGGAAGAAGGGTGGGAAGCGGAGACCATGGAGCATTTCAACCTGATCCAGGAGATCGTGCGGACGATCCGCAATGTGCGGGCGGAGAAAAACGTCCAGGATGGTCAGCTGATCCCCGCCACCTTCGCCTCCGCTGAATACTCTCCTATCTTGGAAAACCAAAAAACGGTGCTTGCCGCTTTGGCTCAACTGGATAAGGAAAAGATCTCTATCTATACTAACTTAGCAGAAAAACCGGAAGGACATGTAGCTCTGGTCGCTGGACCGGTGGAGATCTACTTACCCCTTGCCGATCTGGTGGATCCTGAAGAGGAATACAAACGTTTGCTTGGCGAGTTAAAAGAAGCAGAGGGACACATTGATCGCCTGGAGGAGTTGTTGGCTGGCCCCTTTTCCGAAAAAGCCCCTCAGGAAATCGTAGGGAAAGAGCGTGACAAACTAGAAGATTACAGGGAAAAAGCCCGCACGATCCAGGAACAAATCGAGATGTTGAAAGGATCATCCTAGACAAGCGGGAATCTTGTCTCACACCCGTACCTAAGACGCGGAGATGACAATGGCAGTTGAAAAATGTTCGGAAAAGGAAATCCAAGAAAAGCTAACAGAACTAAACCAGGGTTTGTCTGAAGCCTGGATCATGGAGAATGAGAAGTTGAAGAAAATATTTACATTTCCAGACTTTATCTCCGCTTTTGGCTTCATGAGCCAGGTGGCCCTCAGCGCAGAAAAAATGAACCATCATCCTGAGTGGTCTAATGTCTACAACGAGGTAGAAATCAATCTAACCACCCACGAGGCAGGGGGGATCACGGAGAAGGATTTTAAATTGGCTCATAGAATGGAGGATTTCATCCCTTCATAGGCCCCTGCCCCACGTTCTGAGCCCAGCGATCAACCCGCTGGGCCCTCTTTCATGATTTAGACACCGAACGCCCCCATCAGGTGAGGGCCGATTTCTAGAAAAACCAAAGGCTTTGATCATGAACAGCACCCAAGAGGGACGATATGGAGAATGACAGGGAACAGGTATGGCGTTATATAGAATCTGAAGAGGGAGAGGATTTGATCCTCTTCCAAGCCCGATTTGATAACTATGCGAATCGCCGGAATGACCAGCACATAAAAGCCGTCGTCCTTGACGCCCCAGACTGGGTGAACATCGTCGCCTTGACACCCGAAAAGAAAGTGGTCATCGTCCAACAATATCGCTTCGGCACCCAAAGCATGACTTCCGAAATCCCCGCGGGGATCGTGGAAGCCCATGAAACGCCCCGGGAAGCGGCCATCCGTGAACTCCAAGAAGAAACGGGCTACACTTCACAAGATTGGGCTGCCATGGGATACGTGGAACCCAACCCCGCCTTTTTGAACAACAAATGCCATCTCTGGTTGGCGAAAGATGCTACCCGATCACATTCCCCGCAGTTGGATGAGGGCGAGGATATTTCCGCGATAGAAATGGGAATACAGGCATTGCAACAGGAAATAAAAGATGGGAGATTGCGGCATTCGCTGGCATTGGTAGCCCTTGCCCGTTTGTTCGATATTTGGAAACTCCCAGATCAGGAGGATGTTTAATCCACCTCACAATCGGGGCAGAAGAGTAAAAAATCTATTTCGCGATCTCTCGTTTAAGAGAGGGCTCCCGTACCTCACCCCCGGTGCACATCCCCCGGCTTATTTATTAG
>JAWLER010000023.1:0-37172 GCA_041686005.1 Anaerolineales bacterium
CATCACTGTGTCTTATCCCATCCCCGTTGGCATCCCCCAGCTCCGGATGGGGGTCAGCATGGATTTCGTTGAGGATGATAACCACCGGCAGCGGTGTGGGGGTTGGCGTCCGACTTGGGACCGGGCTTGCTGTGCCGGTCGTCGTTACCGTGGGAGACGACGTCGGATTGTGGGTCAGGGAAGGGGTTGGAGACAGCGTCGGGGTGGGGGTCGCTGGAGAGGTGGGTGTTGGGGTTGAAGTGGGGGTAGGCGAGGCTGTGAAAGTATAAGTGGGGGAGGGAGTCGATGTCATGGTAAACGTAGGCGCAGGTGAGGAAGTCGGGGAGGGTGTAGGTGTGCTCCACACCAACCAACCCGGCGACGGTTGATTCTGCTCCCGCCAATCCTCTGCGGTGTTATGATCCGCGGAGGGTGGAAAGCGCTCCAAGGAGTGCCCTTCCGAGGGTTTGCTGACCGGCGGTTGAAAAGGCCCGTAGCTCGAGTTCCCGTATGCCACGGCATCCACCACCCGATCTCCCCGATCCAGGATCAAGATCTCATCTCCCCCATTCCGCAGTTCCACGCTCCAGGTGGACCAGGCTGTGTACTTCTCCATGTCAGGCACTTGCCCAAGCGTGTCTTTGAACTCAAAATCCGGCAAACGCCCGTATTGGGAAGCGAAGAAGCTGCCCTGATTGGCGACGATGATCACCTCCCCGGGCTGGATCACCGCGCTTTCGGGGAACAGGAACATCCCTTCCCGGTCTCCCGGGGCGGATGCGTCCCCTACTTTCACCTGCCCCAAAGAAATTACATACCCCTGCGGGTTGAAAATCTCGATCCACTCCCCGTCCGGTTCCGGGCCATCCGGATTGGGGAGCACCTCGCTGATCAACAGCCGGACCGGAGCCGTCGTGGATGTGCTGGTGGGGGTCCAGGTCGGGGTGGAGGTAGCGGTTGGTGTCGGGGTTCGTGTGGGCTGGGGAGTAGGTGTGGGCAAATCCAAACGCCCCGGGGACGGGTTCTCGCTCACCCGCCAATCGGACGCACCCCCTGTATCCTTGCCGGGAGGATACCGCTGGAGCGACTCCCCTTCCCCCGCTTTTTGTGCCGGGGGTTGAAAGGCCCCATAGTCTGAATCCCCATAGGCCAGATCGTCCACCACCTGATCATTCGGTCCCAGGATCAGGACCTCGTCCCCCCCGTTCCGCAAGCGCAGGCTGCCGGTTGCCCAGCTCGCATACTTCACGAGATCCGGCACTCCGCCATGGGACGATTTACATTCATAATCAGGCAAAAAGCCATATCGTTCCTGGAAAGCCGAGGCTGTGTTGGCAACCACGATCACCTCCCCGGGCTGGAGGCTGGCGCCTGCCGGGAAGGCCATCATCCCTTCCGGATCGCCGATATGGGATGCGTCCCCAATTTTGACCTCCCCCAGGGGGACAGGGTGAGAAGCGGGATTGAATAATTCCAACCACTCCCCATCCGGCTCCACCCCCGCAGGATCAGCCAAGACCTCACTGAGCAAGAGATGGACCGGAGCCGGGGTCGGCGTCGGACCGGTGGGCGTCGGGGAAGGCGTAAAGGTTGGGGTTGGCGTAGAAGTGGGCGTCAGGGTGGGTGTGGATGTGCTGAGGTCTAACCGGCCCGGGGAAGGATTTCCTTTTTCCCGCCAATCCTTAGCTCGATTTCTATCGCGGTGGGGAGGGTACCTCTCCAGGGAGTGCCCTTGAGCGGGGGCTGGCACCGGTGGTTGAAAGCCATCCCAGGTTGAACGCCCATAGGAAACGCTATCCACCACCCGGTCCTCCCAATCCAAAAGCAGGATCTCATCCCCGATATTGCTCAAATTGATGCGTGAACTGCCCCACTGGTAATAGGGCCACATATCTTGAACCCGGGGAAGGCTGTTTTCGATCTCAAAATCGGGATAGAAGCCGTAGGTCCCATAAAACGTCTCCCCATGGTGGGCGATGACCAGCACCTCCCCACTTTCGATGTAATATCCAGGTGGAAAAAGCAACATCCCTTCCCGGTCCGCAGGGCTTTCCGCATCGCCCAATTTATAATTTGTCAGCAAGCGGCTATATTTCTCCGGATTGTAAATTTCGATCCACTCCCCCTCCGGTTCCTCCCCGGCTGGATTGGGCATGAACTCCGAGATCAGCAGGGCAGCGGGGTAGGGTGTCGGGGTCGCGGAAGGCGTGGGTGTCCCGGTAGGATCCGGAGCCAAGGTGGGTGAATACTCAGGGGGGATAAGGGTCACAGGGGGGCGCGGGCCCCGCACCAGCCCACCCCGAGTGGCGTAAACCAGGAGAGGGTCATGTCCAGAACTGCGATATACCGTCGCGGGATTCGTCCCAAAGAGCACGGGATAATCCGCGTTGATATGGATAGGAAGGACGCGAAATTCATCAGCCAGGTCCTGACTGACAAAGACGTAGTCACCAACGCAGGATATGCCGCCATCCAGATAGGTATACCGGGCTTCTACATCCACCTTGGCAAGCAGGTTGTGGAACCCCCGGTTGCATAGAGCTTCCATGGTGGAAGATTCCGGTCCCCCGTTGAGAGAACCGATGACGATCACACCCGACTGGTCCACCCCGTCTGCCAGCTCCGCGATGGCTTGAACCTGGGCCAGGCGCCGGGGACGGGCGCGCTCATCTCCCTCCCCAGTCTCCAGGGAAGGGACGATGACCAGGAGATAAGGATCTTCATGGTCGCCGAACGTCAATTCAACCCCCAAAGGGGGTTGGGAAAACAAACGGTTCCCATCCAGCTTTCCATCTCCATTCCGGTCGCAGGTGGTTTCGTTTTCAGGACGATCCCTTGAGCCATTTCCATCCGGACCCAATCCGTCTTGTAAAGACGTACACCCCTGGAGGAGACGGGCTTTTTGGATCCTGACCCGCTCCGCTTCATAGAGGAGAGCAGGAGGGGTTTCTTCAAGACGGGTGCCATCCACGAGCAGGTAATCATACTGGGATTGGATGCCGGATACGGAGGTTAATTCCTCCAGGATGGATTCATCGACCACACCCTGGAGGGCAATCAAAGCCGGCTCTCCCAAACCGTCCCTGATGACCCGGGCCATTTTCTCAAGACTCCCTTCCCCATTATCCTCAGGAAAGGGATCACCCTCCAAGCGGTGGTCATCCCGCGCACGGGACATATCCGGCATGCGCACATATGCCAGCGAGAAACCTGGAAGCTCAGGAAGGGATGGGAGATGGGTGACCGCTTTCTCCACATCCACCTCATTCACAACCCGCAGACAAAACCCCCTCCGGGTCTCTTCTAACACAGCGGTGATGTAATTTAATTGATCCCCTACTTTAAGATATCCCTGAGGAAGCAATTCCCCTTCATCGATCAGGCACAGCGGCGGCCAAGCACGGGTGGCAGCGGTATGGATGCTTTTCCCCGCATTGAGCGTCCCTGGAAGAAGCCAGGAAACACCCTCTTTGTTTGTCGGCCCGGCGACAATCCCTCTCTGCAAACGGACCAACATCCCCTCCCAATTCTCCAGCCGCGGGTAAGTACCGCCACGGGTGAAAGCCCGGTCGAGATGGACAGGTTCCGGCAGGGCATGACCTACCGTGAGGACTTCATATTCACCCTCCAAAACCTCCAGAACGGTC
This sequence comes from Anaerolineales bacterium, assembly GCA_041686005.1. Lineage (GTDB taxonomy): Bacteria > Chloroflexota > Anaerolineae > Anaerolineales > UBA11858 > B10-G9. The sequence goes on from JAWLER010000023.1 coordinate 3,627, forward strand.
TGCCCGTGCTCTTCTTTTACCACCCCTTTCACCCTGACCTCATCCCCCACAGCAAGATGATCCGGGAAGGACTCCAGGGTGATAAAAAGGCCATCCGAGGTTTGCTCATGCGGATCGCAGTTCTCTTTTTCCATAAAAAAGCCAGCTGGATCAGCATCCCTCTTGAGGGCGTACACAACCCCTTCCGTGACCACCACTTCCCCCTGGTATGGAGATACAAACCCTTTGCCTTGAATCTCACAAAGAGGGAGAACCGGTTCTGGAGCGGAACACCCCATCACCGCACCTATCAACCCCAAAAGGCATAGGACCCAGACATGCTTCCAATACCCCCACGAAACGGCGGCGCGCACGATTTCCCACCTTGGGCTGACCACGCTCAACATCCAAGAATTGGATCAGCCGGACCATCTTATCCGCTTCGGCCACCATGGATCATCGTTGTTAATTCCACTGTACAACAATTACGGGAGAATTTCAAGTCTGTGGGCTGCTTGTTATTTGCGAAATGAAAAAGCATCAACCAGGCCGGCCAGGCTGATGCTTTATAAATCATGCTTGTCAGATTTAAAAGTCTTAGGCGGCCGCGACCGTCACTTCCTCCCGGCCCGTCCGGTAGGCTTGGGCAAAGAGCGCCGCACCGACGATCAGGAGATAAACGCTGAGCACGCCCATCACTATGGGGTAGAGACAACACAAGACCACGGTGAAGACCAGGAATTGGGTCGCATAATAGGCGACCATCCCCCCACCAAAGAGGAGTACAAAGGAAATTAAGAAGCCATCCCAATTGGCGCGGAAAATAGGCCACCATTCTTTGAACCGGAATCCGGCTGAAAAATCCCGTTCCACCACCGCGTGACATCCTGCCACGGGGAGGAAAACGCTGGTCCCAAAGGCCAGCAGGACCCCCAGCCCGATCAGGCCAAAACCGGCCAGATAACTCCCGAGGACGGAAAAAATGCCCACCCCCTCTGAAATGAGGTTGGACTCCATGGAAAAGATGGAGAGGATCATAACCCCATATCCGAGGACCATCAAGAGCAGGAAGGGGAGGAAAAAGACAAATCCCACCCCAAAGAGCCGGGAGCCGTGGGTGAAGATCCGGCTGAGGTCATCCCAGGCGGGTAGAGCGGGCTCTCCCTCTTCCACAACCTCAAGGATGATCAGCGCCACGTACCCCAAGAGGAGGATATAGGGGAGTACGGGGATAAAACCCAGAAAGACCCACACGCAGGCGACGAGCAGTTTACTGACCCAGCGCTCGTCTTGAAATGGGAAAATGATGATGGTTTTCAAGTGGTCTGTGGTCACTCGGCCTTCCATGATCCCCTCCAATTTTTCCAATGATCACTTTGCTCCATTATACACAATCTTTGCCCTTTTTCACCGAAAAAGAAGCCACAGGCCGGAGACGAGAAAGGAGGGGGGTAGAGATGGCATTATTCCGAAACCAATCCAAAGGAGGGTCCACATTGGCGCTGAAAAGGGCCTTTTCCCCGCTTTTTACCCCTCCAAAAGGACTTTTGTAGACCAAAAAAGGGGTTTTTTCGATCCCGGCTGTCAACCTAACAGAGGGCGATAAAACTGGTATAATCTACCTGGTATTAAAAAAGGAGCGAAATCGTGGCATTTTCTCCCTTCGATTGGCTGTTGGGACGATTTTCATTGGACATCGGCATCGATCTCGGCACTTCGAACACGTTGATCAACGTCCGCGGGAAAGGCATCGTCATCAATGAACCCTCTTGGGTGGCGATCCACAAGCGAACGAACGAGCCCATCGCCATTGGAGCTGCTGCGAAAGAGATGGTCGGCCGAACGCCGGCCGACGTCACCGTTATCCGCCCCCTCCACGACGGGGTGATCTCCGAATTTGAGATCACAGAGGCGATGTTGGAGTATTACATCGCCAAAGCCCATCAGCAGAGCATCGTGCCTGTGCCCCGCCCCCGGGTGGTGATCGGCATCCCCGCTGGCGTCACCGCGGTGGAAAAACGGGCCGTGTACGACGCTTCCATGGCAGCGGGGGCCAGGCAAACCTTCCTCATCGAAGAACCGGTGGCTGCCGCTTTGGGCGCCGGACTGCCGATCGATGAAGTGCGGGGCAGCATGGTCGTGGACATCGGAGGTGGGACCTCAGAGGTGGCGATCATGTCCATGGGAGGTGTGGTTACCTCCCGCTCTTTGCGGGTTGCGGGGGATGAGCTGGACGAGGACATCATTCAATATGTGCGCAATAAATACAACATCCTCATCGGCCAAGGCATGGCGGAGGAGGCGAAAATTGCCATTGGTTCCGCTTACCCGCTGCAAGAAGAAAAGACGACCACGGTTCGCGGACGCAACCTGATCACAGGCCTGCCGGATTCCGTGGAGATCTCTTCCATCGAACTCCGGGAAGGGATCGCGGATTCCGTCCAGACCATCATCAATGTCATCAAAGACTCCCTGGATGAAACCCCACCTGAGATCATGGCGGATCTAATGGACACCGGCATCTGCCTCGCAGGCGGCGGAAGCCAACTGCAGGGACTGGATCAACGGCTTACCGACGAACTCTCCTTCCGGGCCTGGCTGGCGGAGGACCCCATCAGTTGTGTGGCCCGCGGCGCAGGCATCGCTTTAGAAGAGTTTGAGAAGTGGAAGGGCCTTTTTGTAGGCCTGGAACGCCAGCCGGCCAGACAGGAATGACGGATCAGGACCCATTCGTCTCTCATGGTTTGACTCATCCCTCGACAATGATCTGAAAAGAACCTCAGGGAAAGGATGGCCAACACCGCCTCCGTTCCCGTGATGTTGAATTACCCTGATTTATGAACAATCAGTTTCCAAATTCCATCCGAATATTTGTGTTCAGTTTGCTGGCTTTGGGGGTCTTTCTGCTCGCCTTGGGCGGCTACATCCCATCATTGACCCGGGCTGTGCTCACCCCCCTGACATCCACCCAGACCTGGGTTTCCCGCCAATTCAAAGGGTTGGAGGATTTCTTCTCGGCGCCCCGGGATGTGGCCCTCATCCGCCAAGAAAACGAAGAACTGGAAGCGGAAAACGCCCGCCTGGAAGCCCAAATTGTCGAGCTCCAGCAGCAGCTTCTGGAATACGAGATTCTGTCCGCCCTGCTGGATTTCGCCCGCGCCCAACCGGAGCATAAATACTTGGGAGCTACGGTGATCGGCAGGGACCCCAGCCCATTCCTGAACTACATCATCATCAACCGGGGATCCGATGACGGGCTGCTGCGAGGTATGCCCGTCGTCTCCCAGAACGGATTGGTGGGACGGGTGGCGCAGGTGACCGCCAAGGGCGCCAGGGTGCAGCTGATCACCGATCCAAGTGTGAGGATCAACGTCCAAATCCAACCTTCCCAAAGCGAAGCGGTCCTGACCGGGACGATCACGGGAGACATCCGACTGGAACAAATCCCACAAGATGCAGGTGTGTCACCAGGGAACCTGATCCTCACCTCCGGACTGGGTGGGAATTATCCTGCGAACATCATCGTCGGTCAGGTGACCAGCGTCAGGAGCCCTGAATACGCGCTCTTTCAAAGCGCATCCGTGCAGCCGGTGACGGATTTCAAGGATCTGGACATCGTTTTGGTGATCACCAACTTTAACCCCGTGGAAGCCAGCCCGCTCATCCCCACCCCGGAAACCCCCTGATCCCTCTTAAGAGCCATGCCTTGACGCCATGATATCTATTCTACTCAGCATCCCATTTTTAAGCCTGATCACCGTCATCCAGACCTCGGTCGTCAGCCGCATGCCCTTGCTTCAGGGTACGGCAGATCTGGTGATGGTGGTCATCATCGCCTGGGCCCTTCAAGAACGCGTCAAACACCCCTGGCAGTGGGCGATCACGGGGGGGATCTTAACCGATTTTTTCTCCGGACTCCCCTTTGGGATCTACACCCTGAGCTACCTGACCCTGACCCTATTGGCTCGCCTGCTGGGCCGACGCTTATGGCAATTCTCATTTCTGATTCAGCTTTTTCTCACTCTGCTTGGTACAATGTTGATACATGGTATGTCCACCCTGGTGATCTTCCTCCAGGGGACGAGATTGGAGATCATCAGTGTGCTGCAGTCGATCACACTGCCCAGTCTGCTGTTAAATTTAATGCTCACGATCCCCGTTTTTATCATCATGGGAGATCTTGCGAATCAGGTGTACCCACAAAAAACTGAATTATGAAAAACACGTCCACGATAAGTAATAACATCAAACAAAACCGCCTCCTCTCTTTTGCCATTCTGATGGGGGCCATATTCCTGATCTTCATTTTCCGCCTGTTTACGATCCAGATCCTAAACGGGGAGACTTGGGCCGCTCAAGCGGAAGAGAACCGGCTGCGGGAGATCAGCCTCGCCTCGGCCCGGGGGGTAATATTCGACCGCAATGGCATCGTTTTAGCCCGCAATGTGGCCTCCTATAACGTGGTGGTCACCGCGGCGGACCTACCGGATGACGAGGGGGCGATTCAGGACATCGTCCGCTCCCTGGCGAAGTACATTGACGTGCCCATCAGCCAAAGCGAAATCACGCCAGAAAACCCTTTCGTCCCCTGCCTTTCTGACCACGGCATCTCCCAGATCATCCGCTACGGCGAGCAGAGCGCCCCGTACCGAGAAGTGAAAATCGCTTGTGACATCGACGAGACAGCAGCCAAGCTGATCCAGGAAAAGGCCATCGATTGGCCCGGGATATCCGTCGAAATTGAACCGGTCCGGGAATATCCGACCGGGGATCTGACCGCGAATTTCATCGGCTTTCTGGGTCCCATTCCCAGCGCAGAAGAGGAGTATTATACCGAACGGGGTTTCGTAGCTGCCCGCGACAAAGTCGGCTACGCGGGGCTGGAACTGTCCTTCCAATCCATCCTCTCCGGGAAGCCGGGCAAGCGCCTGGTCGAGGTGGACGTGGCGGGAAAGATCATCCGCGATGTGCAGCCCGTGATCCCCTCCATACCCGGCCAGAACATTTACTCCACCATCGATGTCCGCCTGCAGCAGGCGGCGGAATCCATCCTGCTCAAAGAGATCAACGACTGGAACCAATACTTCGGGGAATTACGAATGACCAGCGGCGTGGTGGTGGCCATGAACCCCCAGACAGGCGAAGTGCTGGCCATGGTCTCCTACCCCACGTATGAAAACAACCGCATGGCCCGCTTCATCCCCGCTTATTACCTGGAACAGCTTAACGCGGACGTCAGAGATCCCCTCATCAACCAGGCGGTGGCCGCGGAAATCCCCGTGGGTTCTGTGTTCAAGATCGCCACCGCGGTCGGGGCCCTCAACGAAGGGGTGGTCGACCCTGAGCAGGTGATCACCACCCCTCCGGAGATCAAACTGGTTAATAAATACACGCCCAATGACCCCAGCCGGAGCAGGACTTACGTGGACTGGAAGGATGAAGGCTTTGGCGAACTGGATTTCCTGGGCGGGATCGCCAACTCCAGCAACGTCTATTTCTACCAGCTCAGCGGTGGGGACGCGGAGGAGACAGGAAGCGGCGTCCCCGGCGAGGTGCCGGAGGGCCTGGGCATCTGCCGGATCGGGACCTACGCCCGGGCCTTGGGTTACGGCGAAAATCCGGGCATTGAACTCCCCTACCAAGAAAACGGGATCATCCCCTCGCCGAAGTGGAAGCGCATCGCCCACGGAGAGAATTGGTCCACGGGCGACACCTACATCACCGGCGTAGGCCAGGGGTTCGTGACCGCCACCCCCCTGCAGGTCTTGATGTCCGGAGCGACAATCGCCAACGACGGCGTGGTGGTGAAACCGACCATCATCCGGGAGATCACGGACGAAAGAGGGGAAACCATCGTCCCCTTCCAGGTGGAGGAAAAATGGGACATCACCCAGGACCCGGTCATCGATGTCTACAACAATCCCACCAGCGCGGGGGGATGCGAAGCGAAATTGACCGGCGAGAAAACCACCATCGCACCCTGGGTGGTGGAGAAAGTCCAGGAGGGGATGCGTATGGCGGTCACGGAGGGGACTTTGGAAGACCCCTTCGAGAATATTGGCATCCCGGCTGCCGGGAAAACAGGCACAGCAGAATACTGCGACACCTTCGCCAACGAAAAGGGACTTTGCGTTTACGGCCGCTGGCCCTCCCACGCCTGGACGGTAGCTTACGCCCCGTATGAGAACCCGGAGATCGCGGTGGTAGCCTTTGTGTACAATGGGAAAGAAGGCGCCAGCGTGGCCGCTCCCATCGTCCGGCGCGTCTTAGAGGCTTACTTCGAGCTGAAAACCATCGACACCAGAGCAGGAAATCCCTGACGGTTCGTGCTATAATCTGAAAATAAGAACATGTATTCTATACATCAGACCTGTAATCGGGATCCAGGTTGGAGATTGGGGAATGCAGACAAAGGACATTGAAATCAAAGGGATCAGAGACGGTATTCTGGTGGAAATCGGCCCCGGGAACTGGAAAAGGAAGGAAAAAGCCCTCCTGGAGCACATCAGAAACAACAAAGATTTCTTCGAGGGGGGGCGCTTGGCCCTGGATGTGGGGAACCACAAGCTGGACGCGGACCATCTGGTCGCTTTGAGAAACGCCCTTTCCGACGAAAATGTGACCTTGTGGGCCGTGAAAAGCTCCTCCCTGGTCACAGAGCGGACGGCCCAGAACCTGGGTTTATCGATCCGCATCCGCCAATCCACCGCTGAAAAAGACGCGGAGAGCTCCCCTTCGACCATCGAAGGGGAAGAAGCGATATTCGTGCACCGCACCCTGCGTTCGGGTCACAAGGTCCAGCACCCCGGTCATGTCATCGTCCTCGGGGATGTCAACCCCGGCGCAGAGGTCATCGCCGGCGGTAATATCATCGTCTGGGGGCGTTTGCGCGGCACCGTGCACGCGGGCGCCCGGGGGGATCAGGACGCGGTGGTATGCGCTTTGGAGCTGTCCCCCACCCAGCTGCGGATCGCCGATAAAATCAGCATCTCCCCGGGGGATGAGAAGCGGTTCGAACCCGAGATCGCCCAACTGAAAGAGGGACAGGTGATCGCCAACACCTGGGATACCAAAACACGGTAACGGCAGGCTAGAGAGGATTTATGTATGGCAGCTAAAATCATCACCATCACATCTGGGAAGGGTGGGGTTGGAAAGACAACCGCCACCGCGAATATCGGCGCTGCCCTCGCCAAAGACGGGCATCAGGTCACGTGCATAGACGCCGATATCGGGCTGCGCAATTTGGATGTGGTCATGGGGCTTGAAAACCGGATCGTGTACGATCTGGTGGATGCGATTGAGGGCCGCTGCCGGCTGCAGCAGGCCATGATTAAAGACAAACACATACCGGGATTGTTCTTAATCCCATCCGCGCAAACACGGGATAAGACCGCCGTCTCGCCCACCGATATGGTGCGCCTGTGCGATGAATTGCGGTCCAAGGTAGATTACATCCTCGTCGACTCCCCAGCGGGCATTGAGCGCGGATTCCGGAATGCACTCGCCCCGGCAGATGAGGTGATCGTGATCACCAATCCAGAGGTCTCCGCGGTCCGGGACGCGGACCGCATCATCGGGATCATCGAAGCGGAAGAGAAGGGCCCCGCCATGTTGTTGATCAACCGCCTGAACCCCGAAATGGTTCGGCAGAAGACCATGATCTCCGCGGAGGATGTGGTCGATTTATTGGCCATCCATCTCATCGGCATCATCCCGGAAGACAAAAACGTGATCATCAGCACCAACACCGGGGTCCCGGTGGTGCTGGATGGAAAGAGCATGGCCGGCGAAGCATACCGCAACGTCAGCCGCCGGCTACAGGGAGAATCCGTCCCTTTTATGGATCTGAGCAAACAAGGTGGGCTCTTCGGTTTGATCTCAAACGTATTCGGAACAGGAGAAAAATAGCATGGCTAACTTTCTCACCCGTTTATTCTCCAAAGAACCCAGCAGCGCAAAACAGGCCAAAGAGCGATTGCAGTTGGTACTCATCAACGACCGGACCAACCTCACCCCAAAGGCGATGGATTCTTTAAAGGATGACCTCTTGGATGTGATCTCCCGGTACATAAAAATCGACCCGCAAGCTGTGAAGATAGACATCGCCCAGGAGGGGCGACAACAGCGTTTGATAGCTGATATCCCCATTGTCGGTGGTGAACAGCGCAGATATTAGCCTATGCGAAACATCTCCTGGCGTCATTTCGATTTCTGGCTCTTGGGGGCGGTGGCCTTCCTGACCATCTTCGGTGTGGCCATGATCCGCTCCGCCATTGCCGGCAACCCCACCCTTGTGGAAGCCAATACGGTCGCTAAGCAAATGATCTTCGCCGCGGTTGGATTTGTGGTGATGATCCTCACCGCGATCATCGATTACCGCTATTGGAGCGCGGTAAGTCGTTTCCTCTACCTGTTGACCGCCGGCATCCTGGCTGTCCTTTATTTGTTCGGGGCCGCCCTTTTCGGATCCCGGCGCTGGTTCACGCTGGGGCCCATCTTAATCCAGCCTTCCGAGATCGCAAAAATCATCGTCATCCTCATTCTGGCCCATTTCTTCTCCAAACACATGGAGAAGATCAACCGGCCCGTGACCATTTTACGCAGTTTGCTGGTCACCGCGGGGATCATGATCTGGGTCCTGATCCAGCCTGACCTCAGCACCTCGATCGTCATCCTCGTCCTCTGGTTCGCGCTGCTCTGGGCCAGCGGGCTCAAAATCAAACAACTGCTCATCGCCAGCGGGGCGGGGATCATGGCCCTCCTGGTCGGGTTCCCCCTCATGCTCCTCAGCTACAACCCCGAGCAGACCGGGGGGTTGATCAAACCCTACCAGATTCGACGGATCATCAACTTCCTTTTCCCCGACCCGGACGCCAGTTATGGGGAGATTTACAATGTCCAGCAAGCCATGATCAGCATCGGCTCCGGAGGATGGTTGGGTAAAGGGTACGGCAGCGGATCGCAAGTCCAGCTCCGCTTCTTGAAAGTCCGCCATTCGGACTTCATTTTCTCCGCCCTTGCCGAAGAGTTCGGTTTCGCCGGCGCGATGATCGTGCTCCTCCTGCTGGCGTTTATCATTTACCGCTGCCTGCGAGCTGCCCGCCTTGCGGGAGACACGTACGGCGCGCTGACCGCCTACGGAGTTGCCACCTTGATCGCTTTCCAGACCATCTTCAACATCAGCGTGAACCTCAATCTCCTCCCCGTGACCGGTCTGACCCTGCCTTTCGTGAGTTACGGCGGGAGCTCCTTAATCACGTTATTCATCGGCATCGGCCTGGTGGAAAGCATCATCCTCCGCCATAAAGAACTGGAATTCTAGATAATCCCCCCAAGGACCTGATATTTCCTCAGGGATAAACACGCATCACAGAATTAACGGGAGACCCCATGACCCAATCAACCAACCCAGCAAGGGTGCGTTTCGCCCCCTCCCCCACAGGCTACCTGCACATCGGGGGAGCGCGCACCGCGTTATACGACTACCTGCTTGCCAAACAAACCGAAGGGTCCTTCATCCTGCGCATCGAAGACACCGACCAGAAGCGTTATGTGGCGGATTCGGAGAAGGACCTCATGCGCTCCTTGCGCTGGTTGGGTTTGGAATGGGACGAGGGTCCTGACAAAGGCGGTCCTCACGCCCCCTACCGGCAGTCGAAGCGGAAAGCCATATACCAGGACCATGCTGAAAAACTGGTCGAAAAAGGGCAGGCCTATTACTGCTTTTGCTCTCCTGAGCGCCTGGACCGCATCCGGGAGGAGCAAATCGCCCGGGGCGAAAACCCCCGTTACGACCAAAAATGCCGGAACTTAGACCCTGATGAATCCGCCCGGCGGGCCGAAAATGGCGAACCGCACGTCATCCGCTTCAAATCCCCCCATCAGGGGACGACCACAGCGGTTGACTTGCTGCGCGGGGAGATCACAGTTGACAACCAAACCTTAGACGACATCGTCCTCATCAAATCCAACGGTTTGGCCGTCTACCACCTGGCGGCCATGGTGGACGACCATTTGATGGACATAACCCATGTCATCCGCGGCGCAGAATGGCTGCCCACTTTCCCGGTCCACAAACTAATTTACGATGCCTTTGGATGGGAAGAACCCATCTGGGTCCACCTCTCCCTGCTCCTCAAACCTGACGGGAAAGGGAAATTGAGCAAACGGGATATGGAAGAAGCCCGTCAAAAAGGACAGCCCATCTTCGTCAAGGACATGGAGGAGTTTGGCTATTTGCCGGAAACGGTCAACAACTGGCTGGCACTCATGGGGTGGAGCTATGATGACCGGACTGAGTTCTTCCCCATGGAGGATCTGATCGGTAAATTCAGCCTTGAAAAGCTGAACCCCTCCCCGGCGGCGATCAATTTCAGCAAATTGGACCATTTCAACGGCCTGCACATCCGTCAATTGGATGTTGACGATTTCGCGCAGCGCATCAAACCCTACTTTGAGCGGGAAGGGTATGAGGTGGATGAGGAGATCCTGCCTGATGTGGCCGCGGCCATCCAAACCCGGACGGGGAAATTAACCGAGGTCACCGATATGGCCGGGTTCTTCTTCGAAGAGGATGTGGACCTGGTCCCAAAGCGGATCATCAACAAAAACTTGAGCGCTTCCCAGGCGGCTTATGCAGCGCAGCGGATGAGCCACCTCTTTCAAGAAGTACCGGTCATCACCCAGGACACGGCCGAAAAACCGCTTCGCGAGCTGGCGGATGAGCTGGACCTGAAAGCGGGACAGCTGTTCGGCTTGCTGCGCGAAGCCCTCACCGGGCAGAAAGTCAGCCCCCCCTTATTCGACATCATCTCCATCCTCGGCAAAGAAACGGTTATCGAGCGCCTGGACGAGGCCGCGATGACCCTCAGGGACATGGCGGAGTGAGATCAAGCGCTCCCGGATGCTCTCCGGCAGAGGAGGTTTGTGACATAAAAAACGCCCCCAGGGGGGCGTTTTTTCTTCGCTATTCCTCCACTTCTATGACTTTCTGCGTTTCCGCTCCTGCTCCTGCCTTTTCTCGATTTTCGCCCAGGTGTCATAGAGCGCGATGGTCTGGTTGAAGACCAGCTTCTCATCCGTCGAATCCGGGTCAACGCAGAAATAGCCCACCCGTTCGAACTGGTAGCGGTCCCCAGGCTGGGCCTCTGCCACGCTGGGTTCGACCTTGACATGGGACAAGACATGCAGGGAATCGGGGTTGATGCTGTCCGTGAAGTGCCCCCCTTCCTCCACGTCCAGCGGGAAAGGATCGGTGAACAGGCGGTCGTAAATCCTGACCTCGACATCCAGGGCGTGGGGGATGGAGACCCAGTGCAGGGTCCCCTTAACCTTCCGCCCGTCCGGAGCCGCTCCGCCCCGGGTCTCTGGGTCGATGGTGCAGCGCAGTTCCACGACTTCCCCTTCCTCGTCCTTGACCACCTCCTGGCAGGTCATGAAGTACGCATACCGGAGCCGAACCTCTTTCCCCGGAGACAAGCGCCAGAAGCGTTTGGGGGGATGCTCGCGAAAATCGTCCCGGTCGATATAAATCTCCCTCGAGAAAGGGACCTCCCGGGTCCCAAAACTTTCATCTCCGGGATGGTTAGGGAACGCCATCATCTCCACTTTATCTTTGGGGTAGTTGGTGATGACCACTTTGAGAGGGTTCAGGACACCGTTGACCCTTGGCGTCCGGGCGTTGAGGTCATCACGGATGAAATGGTCGAATTTGGAAAGCTGGATGGTGCTTTCCGTCTTGGCCACCCCGACATGCTCGATAAACCGCCGGATGGATTGGGGGGTGATGCCCTTCCTGCGCATCCCAGAAAGGGTGGGCATGCGTGGATCATCCCATCCCTCGACATAGCCCTCTTCCACCAGCTGTATCAACCGGCGTTTACTCATCACAATATAAGTAAGATTAAGGGGAGCAAACTCGATTTGCCTGGGGTGGTAAACGTCTAAGGCATCCAGAAACCAATTGTATAGGGGCCGGTTGTTCTTGAACTCCAGCGTGCATAAAGAGTGGGTGATGCCCTCGATGGAATCCGACTGCCCGTGAGCCCAGTCATAGGTGGGATAGATGCACCATTCATCCCCTGTGCGGTGGTGCGTTTCATGTAAAATGCGGTACATGACCGGATCGCGGAGGTTGATATTCGGAGAGGACATATCGATCTTGGCCCGCAGCACCCTTGTGCCTTCTTCAAACTCACCCGCTCGCATGCGTTCGAAGAGGTCCAGGTTCTCTTCAACAGAGCGATCCCTGTAGGGGCTCTCTTTCCCGGGCTCGGTCAGTGTGCCCCGGTATTTCCGAATTTCCTCCGGGGACAAATCATCCACATAGGCTTTGCCATCCTTGATAAGCTGGACGGCCCATTCATATAACTGTTCAAAATAATCCGATGCGTAAAACAGACGATCTTCCCAATCGTACCCCAACCATTGGATATCCTTGATAATGGCATTGACGTATTCCTCTTCCTCTTTGGTGGGATTGGTGTCATCAAAGCGCAGATTGCATTTGCCGTCATACTGTGCAGCGACCCCGAAATTTAAGATGATGGACTTGGCGTGACCGATATGCAAGTATCCATTGGGCTCAGGGGGGAAGCGGGTGTGCACCCGCCCATCATAGGTCCCTTCCTCAAGGTCTCTCTCAATGATGTCGCGAATGAAATCGGACAGCTCGTTCTCATGATTCGTCATCTTGCTCACTCCTTCGCATTGCGGGGGAATATAACCCTTCCCTTCTCATTCATCACAGCTTTCACCAAATTTTAACACACTCTCTTCCATCCGATAACGAGAACCGGAAAGGGAAAGGGACCCTGCTTACGGGCCGAGCCACCCTGAAGGGACAGCGCCGGAGCCAACGCCCCCTCCCCCACTCCAGAAAGGGGGTCCCGGTTTGACGAACCTTCCGGGAAATGATAAAATACCCTTCGTTGATGGGGGCTCGTCTAATGGCAAGACAGCGGTCTCTGGAACCGTAAATCGGGGTTCGAATCCCTGGCCCCCAGCTGGTAACCTCGATGGTCCCCCATCGGGGTGTTTTTTTTTGCATCCCCCTGATATATAGTACAATCCAAAAAGCAATTCTAATGTTAGGTTCACAGGAGAATAGATATGGCAGATGTGATAGATTACACAATTTACGGCGATGATCTGCAAATGATGGAAATCGAACTTGACCCCCAGGAAGGCGTGCGCGGTGAGGTGGGGACCATGCTTTACATGGACCAGGACGTCAAAATGCAGACCGGTACGGGCGGGGGCATCTTCAAGGGTGTAAAGCGTATTTTCGCTGGGGAGAGTTTCTTCATCACCACGTTCTTGAACGAGGGAGCGGAAAGGAAACGGGTCGCCTTTGCGGCTCCTTTCCCGGGCAAAGTGATCCCCCTGGATCTGGCGAACCTGGGCGGATCCTTCATCTGCCAGCGCGATTCCTTCTTATGCGCGGCCAGAGGAACGGAAATCGAAGTCACCTTCAGTAAAAAACTGGGGGCGGGGCTGTTCGGCGGCGAAGGCTTCATCCTCCAAAAATTGGTGGGGGACGGCCTGACCTTCGTCCATGCTGGCGGGACGGTGATCGAAAAAAACCTCCAACAGGGCCAAACTCTAAAAGTGGATACAGGGTGTCTGGTCGCCTTCGCCCCCAGCGTTGATTATGACATCGAATTTGTTGGAGGGTTCACCAACGCCCTCTTCGGCGGCGAAGGGATCTTCCTCGCCAAACTCACCGGGCCCGGGAAGGTTTACCTGCAGAGTCTTCCCTTATCCAGATTGGCGGATCGCATCGCAGCCGCGGCCCGGGCCGGGAACCAGGGAGAGAGAAAGGGCGCTTCCGGTTTAGGTGGGGAGTTCCTGGGAGACATCATCAGCGGCTTATAAATGCCCTCTCACAATGGATCAACCCCCTATCAAGGGAGAGATGATGACCACGCAAGCTGAGCATCCTATCCCCGCTTTAAAGTGGACAGGGCTGGTCCTGGGCACGACAGCGGGCCTATTCTGGTTCTTGATTTTAACCCTTCACGGGATTGAGGACATCGCCCGCAGCGCGACCCCGCCAGCGGTGGAAGGGATTCTGCTTTCCCTCCTCATCCTCCTCGCCTGCGCCAGCGTGGGCGTAAGTTGGAAGCGCGTCAAAGTAGGGGGCATATTGACAATGCTCAGCGGCTTCGCCTTATCCCTTTTCGCCATCCTCACCGCAGGCCACAATCATCTCATCGCCGCCCTGATCAGCGGGTTCCTCTTCTTGCTGGCGGGGATGTTAATCAGCCTATCAATCTGGTTGAAAAAAGGCGAGGGCTAAGGAGGGTCACTCCAGACCTTTGGCCGACTCCCACAGGTCATCCAGCTCCTGCAAGGACAAATCCGGCAACACCCGCCCTTGATCCTGGACGGCTTTTTCCAGGTGAGAAAATCGGCGTTTGAAGCGCTGATTCGCCTCCCGGAGCGCGCTTTCCGCATCCACCTCATACCAGCGGCAAAGATTGACGAGGGCAAACAGCAAATCCCCCAATTCCGCTTGCCGGGATTGGGGGTCCTTCACATCCCGCAATTCCCCCAGCTCTTCCTGGATTTTCGCCAACACCCCGCTCAAATCAGGCCAATCAAATCCCACCCGAGCTGCCCGTTTCTGGAATATCTGCGCTTTGGTTAGAGAGGGCAGGGTTGGAGCGACCCCATCCAGCAGCCCTTCCTCCCTGTTTCCCTCGCTGCGGCGCTCTTCGGCTTTAAGGCGTTCCCAATTCTGGAGGACTTCCCCGGTCTCTTCCAGATCCAAATCTTCAAAGACATGGGGGTGGCGGTTGACGATTTTGGTGTGTATCCCTTGCAGCACAGATGCCATGTTAAATTCACCATATTCGCTGCCAATTTGAGCGTGGAGCACAATCTGCAGCAGCAGATCGCCAAGCTCTTCTTCCATGGCTTGCGGGTCATCTTTGTCGATGGCGGTGAGGGCTTCGTAGGCTTCCTCCAATAAATGAGGGCGCAGCGATTGGTGATCCTGTTCTTTATCCCAGGGGCACCCATCAGGGGCCCGGAGGTGGGCGATGATCTCTTGAAACCCTTCAAAAGACGTCCCCTTCCCCAATGCAGGGACGTACACAGCGGTCAACAACCCGATATGCTCACTGCGATCGATTTGGTAGAGGGGAAGATGCTCCACTTCTTCAGATCCGGTCCCCGCCCCATGCACCATCTGCACCGGATGTTCATCCGGATAGACAGCCATTAACGTCAATTTGATATTGGAAGCCACCAGGGGAGAATGCACCTGAGCGATTAAAGCCGGTGCGTCCGGGGGAAAGGGTGGGTGATGCATATCAGCCAGTTCCAGGGCGTCCACAAGGGCGGTGTGGGGCAACGGATCCACACCCAAGGCGGAGAAAGTTGGCTCAATGAAGCTTAAACCGGGCACAACCCGATAGGGGATGCCCCTCAATTCGGCTCCTTTTATGATGGCAGGCGTGGTCGCTTCCGCGATGAATGGATCGCCGGGAACAGCGTATATGACCCCCTCTGGACGCTCGCTCAATCCCAAAACCCGTTTCACAATCCTTTCATAGACGTCCTCAAAGGACTTCCCATCCTCATAAAAGCTGTCAAAAGAATGAACCTCGAGTGAGGGGGGAAATCCAGCCACCGTGGGGTGCTTCCGGGTGCGGAGATGAATCTCGGATGCGTTAGAGATAACCTCCCACGCTTCCTGGGTTAAAAACTTCGCATCCCCAGGACCGAGTCCTAAAAGGACGATCTTCTCTTTGGCGTGTTCTTTCGCGTTCATATCGTGTAAAAAAATAACGCGAAGACCACTTGAGAGTCAGAGGGGTCTTCGCGCCAACGGCTACGATTGTTCCGCAATCCTTTGTTAACGGCACAGGATTTACGAAGAGATTACCGTTTGGTATAGGTGGGTGCTTTGCGTGCGCCTTTGAGCCCTGGTTTCTTGCGCTCTTTGACACGCGGATCTCGAGTCAGGTGTCCCCCCTGGCTGAGCGTGGTGCGCAAATCAGGGTCCATCTCCAACAAAGCGCGCGCCAAACCCAGACTCACAGAATCGCGTTGTCCGGTATCGCCGCCGCCTTCTACAATCACGCTGATATCAAAATCGGCGCGGTTGTAGCTGACAGCGTCCAAAGGATCCATGATCGTATCGACATCCCCAACCCGGGTGAAATATTGATTTAAATCTCGCTCATTGACCAAGAACTCCCCAGACCCGGTCTGAATTCGAACCCGTGCTGTGGCTTCCTTGCGCCGGCCAATGCCTTCAAAATATTCTGCCATACATTCTCCTTCCTGCATTCCATCCCTGAGATCAACTTCTTGGCTGATCCCACTACTTATGTTTATCCAACCTCTATGAGGAGAGGACCTCATCCACTGGTTTCGGCCGCTGCGCCTGATGCGGATGATCAGGTCCAGCGTAGACCTTCAATTTTTTGCGGAGCTTCTTTCCAAAACGGTTGTGCGGCAGCATGCCGTACACCGCGTGTTCAATGACGCGTTCCGGGTTTTTTGCCAACTGGTCCCGGAGCGTGATTTGCTTCAACCCGCTCTGGTACCCGGATTCCCGGTAGTAGATCTTGTCATCCAGTTTTTTGCCCGTGACCTCCACGTTTTCAGCATTGATGACAACCACAAAATCGCCAACGTCGACGCCAGGCGTGAACTGGGGTTTATGTTTTCCAAGGATGAGGGTGGCGATTTGCGTCGCCAATCGGCCCAGGTTTTCACCATCCGCATCGACCAAAACCCACTCTCTGGATATGTCCTCCGCATTCGGGTAATATGTTTTCCTCACAATCATCTGCTCCCAATAGTTATCAATAAAATAATCACGTCTTCAGCTCTTTCGTCAGGCAACGGCAGGTTCACTCGCCGGGATATATGACCTCTTCCAAAGCCAACCCCGCGGCGGGTGCCAGCCCTTTGGCGGGCGGTCCACCCGGGTGATCCAGATAGTCGGAAAGCTGTCCAATCTGTTTTCGACCTTGGCCGATCTCCACCAGCAGGATCACAATGTGGCGGACCATGTGATATAGAAACGCGTTGCCCAAGATCTGAAAGGAATAGATATCCTTCTCCCTTCGCCACCTGGCCTCCTGGATCTCGCGGATCGTGCTCCCGTCTTCGCGATGAGGGCTTCCCAAAGCTGCGAAATCATGCACGCCAACCAGGGGAGAGGAAGCATCCTGCAAGCGGTCCAGATCCACTTCCGGCCACACCTGCCATATATATCGATCTTGTAAAGGATCCCGGACCGGATCACAGCGGATCCGGTACCTGTAGCGGCGGTGAAGGGCATCGAAACGGGGACGGAAATCCGATTCTACCCTCTCTACTCCTCGCGCCGCAATATCTCTCGGAAGACAAGCATTCAGCGCTCGTTGTAGGTCGTCCGTGGTATGGGCCCACTCCATATCGAAGGCAATCACCTGCCCTTCTGCGTGTACCCCAGCATCCGTCCGACCTGCGAAATGGACCGTGCCGCCTTCCCAATCAATCTCCGTAAGCGCTCTCTCTACTTCTCCCTGCACCGTCCGTACATCAGGCTGCCGCTGCGAACCATGAAAGTCCGTCCCATCATATGCCAAGGTGATTTTGAAGCGTTCTCTCATCCGCGCCAGCCAGATAATGAGCTATTCTTCCACCAGCTCCAGGATGACCATCTCCGCGGCATCGCTTGTCCTGGGCGGCAGTTTGAACATGCGCGTGTACCCGCCGGGGCGATCCACATAACGCGGGGCGATCTCATCGAATAACTTCTTGACGATCTCTTTGTTATTGCCCAGGCGCGAGCTGGCGATTCGCCGGGCGTGCACCATTTGATCCTCATCGGCATCTTGGGCGCGTTTCGCCAGGGTAATTAATTTTTCTGCCGGGCGGCGGATGAATTCCGCTTTCGCCCGCGTAGTGCGGATCCGCTCATTCTCAAATAACTGGGTGATCATCGTTCGCCGCAATGCGCCTCGCTGAGCTGATGTTCGATTTAATTTCTTTCCCGGTACTCGATGTCGCATAATATCACTCCGACTCGTCTTCTTCTGATTCAATAAAGCCGTGGTCTGCCAATTTCTCTTTCAATTCATCCAAGCTTTTGACACCGAAGTTCCGAATGGACAGGAGGGCATCGTCCCCCTTTTCATGGAGTTCCAAGACCTCTCCCACCGTGGTGATCCCGGTCCGCTTCAGGGAATTGAAGACGCGGACGGAAAGGTCCAACTCCTCAATGGGCACTTCCACGATCTCATCTTCCGGCTCTTCCGGCTCTTCTTCTTCGACCATGGCCGCCAGGGATTCCGCGGTCACGCCGGACAGATGCTGCAGGTGCGCCATCAGGATCTTGGCGCTGTTGCTCAACGCTTTTTCGGGCTCAATGGTCCCATCCGTCCAGACCTCCATGGTTAACTTATCATAATCCGTGCTTTGACCCACCCGCGCTGAACTGACTTCGAAATTGACCCTGCGGACGGGATTATAGATTGCGTCCACCGGCAACTCACCAATCGGCAGGCGGTCTTTGCGTTCTTCAGCCGGGATATACCCTCTCCCCCGGCCTACGGTCATCTCAATGGTGAGGGGCGTATCGCGGCCGTCCACGGTGAGGAGATAGAGATCCGGATTGACGATTTCCACCTCCGAAGGGGCGATGATATCCGCCGCTGTGACCACCCCTTCCCCCTCGACTTCCAAATGCATGCTGGCCATATCGCCCTCATGCAATTTCAAGCACAGTTGCTTTACGTTCAACATCAGGCGTAATACGTCTTCCTGAACGCCCGGAATGGTGTCAAATTCATGATCGATCTCGGCAATGCGCAAAGACGTGACAGCTGCCCCTTCTATGGATGACAGCATCGTCCGTCGAAGCGCATTCCCCAGAGTGATACCATAGCCGCGTTCCAGAGGTTCGATTTCATATTTCCCATACGCGCGCGCTTCTGCCACCCTCTCGATCTTTGGGGTTACCATATTATTCATTCCTAACACGGATCACCTCGCCCTGTGTGTTAAATCTTAATTACGGCGAAACCTTTACCGGGAATAATATTCCACGATCAACTGCTCGTCGAGGTTGCTGTCGATCTCCGACCGCTCCGGCAAACGAATCACCTTGCCTGACAGCCCCTCTAGATTGCGATCAATCCACTCCACCGGCGTCCGGTTTTCAGCCTCCTCTTTCAAGTTCTTGAAAAAGGTCCTCTTTTTTGAACCCTCTCTCACCGCGATTTCATCCCCAGGAGACAAGATCATGGAGGGGACATCTGTACGGCGCCCATTGACGTTAAAATGCCCGTGGGTCACCAACATCCGGGCCTGAGGGCGGCTCGCAGCATACCCCGCGCGATAGACGGCGTTGTCCAACCGGGATTCGATAATTTGCAGCAAGTTCATACCCGTCAGCCCACGGCGCTGCTGGGCGGTTTCATAGTAGCGTCTGAACTGACGCTCTGAAATATCGTACACCCTGCGCGCTTTTTGCTTTGCGCGCAGCTGACGCGAAAAATCTGATTCCCTACTTCGACGGTATTGGGCGCTTCTGCCGTGCTGACCGGGGGGATAACTGCGACGTTCAAAGGCACACTTTTGTGAATAACACCGTTCTCCTTTTAAGAACAGCTTCTCTCCCTCTCGCCGGCACACTTTGCATTTCGGCCCACGATATCTAGCCATAAAAATTCCTCTTCCTCAACTTACCTGCTTGATTACTCGTTGATCACTGATGACAAACGCACATCCCACCCGTAGGACTTATACCCTCCGTTTTTTCGGGGGGCGGCACCCATTGTGGGGCACTGATGTGACATCCGTGATCGATTTCAGCTTCAGTCCCATGGACTCAACGGCCCGCAATGACGCCTCACGGCCAGGTCCGGGACCGCGAATGAACGCATCCGCTTCCCGCAACCCCATGCCCATGGCCTTCTTGACTGCGTCTTCCGTCGCCAGCCGCGCTGCAAACGCGGTGCTGCGCCGGGACCCTTTCAATCCTACAGAACCGGGGCTGCTCCAGCACACTGTATTTCCCTGATCATCGGTCACGGTGACGATCGTGTTATTAAACGTGGCCCGGACATGGATCTGCCCTGATGACAGGGTGATCTTCTTTCTTCCTCCACTTCTTCGGCTTGAACCTTTCGATTTTTGTGCCATAGTACCTCTTAACCTTTGTTTCTTGCCTTCCCATGACCGCTTCTGATCGCCTACGCTTTTTCAGCCGCCGGGAGGAAAGGCTCCCTTTCCAGCGTAGGTAACCAGGCAGGCGATAAAGGGTCCCATCTCCCTTGTGGGGATCTCAGAGGGCTTGTGATGACCAGCCCTGGTCCCCGGGCAAGGGATGGAAGGATCCTTTCATTATGTCTTCTGCATGCCGCGCCGTCGACCACGTCCCGCTACCGTCTTTCGAGGTCCCTTCCGGGTCCGCGCGTTCGTTCGGGTCCGCTGCCCTCGGACTGGCAAACCTTTCTTATGCCGAATGCCGCGATAGCATCCGATCTCCACCAGTCTTTTAATATTCATCTGGACTTCGCGCCGCAGATCACCCTCAACCTTGTAGTTCTGGTTGATGTACTCTCGAAGGCTGGTGATATCTTTATCCGTCAACTCATGCACACGAGTGTCCGGATTCACACTGGTATCCTCCAGGATATCCTGTGCTCGGGACAACCCAATGCCATAAATGTAAGTCAGCGCAACCTCGATCCGCTTGTCGCGGGGTAAGTCAACACCTTGTATACGAGCCATAATTATCCTTGTCTCTGCTTATGCTTCGGGTTCTCACAAATAACGTATACTGTCCCTTTTCGTCGCACAATTTTGCATTTGTCACAACGCTTCTTGACCGATGATGATACTTTCATACTGCCACTTCCTTCTTCAGATTAACGAACGGACTCTAAAATCAAGCCCTAAGCCAAAAATACAATTATAGTTTACTTCCCATCGATAGTCTAGGGAAATGGCCCGGAACTCCCCAGACACATCTACAACCTCGTCAAGATCAAGGGCTCACCCTCTGTGACGGCGACTGTGTGTTCAAAATGAGCGGTCAAGGACCGATCCTCCGAAATCACCGTCCACTTATCGGGAAGCACCTTGGTCCTGTTTGTTCCCACCAACACCATGGGTTCAATGGCGATGGTCATCCCCTTTTGCAGTGCCAATCCTTTGCCGGGGACGCCAAAATTGGGCACCTGAGGGGGTTCATGCATATGACGACCCACGCCATGTCCTGTGTATTTTCTCGGCACATGAAATCCCTTATCCTCCACATACGCCTGAATCGCCGCTGAAACGTCGCCGACATGGTTTCCAAGTCTCATACGCTGGATGCCTTTGTATAAAGCCTCTTCCGCGACCTGGATCAGTCGTTTGGCTTCCGAGGATATCTCCCCGACGCCTGTGGAAAACGCGGAATCCCCGATAAACCCTTTGTAGGTCGTTCCGCAATCAACGGAGACGATATCCCCTTCTTTTAACACCCTCCCGCTGGGTATGCCGTGCACCATTTCCTCATTGATGCTCACCGTGAGGGTGGCTGGATAAGGATACGGCCCGGGATACCCTTTGAATGTGGGAGAGGCCCCGTAAGAGCGGATGATCTCCTCCGCCGCTTCATCCAGTTCCCGGGTGGCGACACCCGGCTGGATGAGGGCCTTCACCTCTTCCAACACTTCCGCGTTGATCCTCCCGGCTTCACGCATGATCTCGATCTCATGATCGTTTTTGATGATGCCGTTCTGTACAACTACCATTGTTACTGGTCCAATTTCTGTTCTATGTCCGCTGCGACCGCTTCCACATCCTGTCCGGCGTCCACTTCGACGAGAATGCCCCGATCCCGGTAATAGGAGATCAACGGCTTTGTTTTCTCAATGTAGACATCCACCCGGTTCTTCACCGTCTCCAACTGGTCATCTTCACGCTGGTAAAGTTCCGACCCATCGTAATCGCAGATACCTTCCTCTTTGGGCGGGTTGTATTTTTTATGGAACACATGC
This sequence comes from Anaerolineales bacterium, assembly GCA_041686005.1. Taxonomy (GTDB): domain Bacteria; phylum Chloroflexota; class Anaerolineae; order Anaerolineales; family UBA11858; genus B10-G9. The sequence continues at coordinate 25,607 of JAWLER010000023.1, forward strand.
CCATGCGCCCGGCAGGTCAATCTTCCCGTGAGACGTTCAATCAGCTCCGAATAGGAGACGTGAAGATAAAGGACCACTTCCCTCACTTCCGGATCGTACTTTTTCAAGATCTCGGACAACGCTTTGGCCTGTCCCAACGTCCTGGGAAACCCGTCCAGAATGAAGTCCGTATTGGGTTCGATCTCCTGGATCCTGTTCTCCACCATGCCAATGGTGATTTCATCAGGCACCAGTTCCCCGGCATCTATATATCGGGCCGCCTTTTTTCCCAGCTCCGTTTCATTTTCCAAATTCTTACGGAACAGTTCGCCCGATGAAATGTGAAGGTACCCTTTTTCCTCGGCAAGGATCTCCGCTTGGGTTCCTTTTCCCGCGCCCGGCGGACCTAACAGGATCAGGCAGGTCTGTTGTGGCATGGTTTCACCTTCGGATCGCGCTCCTACCGGACAAGCAGAGTCTCATCATAGCCATGTAACTTAAGCTCGGCGTCGATATTTTGGAACGTATCGCGGACAACGCCTACCACAATCAACAAGCCGGACGAGGTGATCAGCATGGTCCCCGAACCGGAAGCGGCCATGCCGGGCATGACCAGGCTGACCAGGAAAGGCAAGACAGCCACAAAACCCAGGAAGAACGCTCCGGGGAACGTGATCCTCCGCAAGACTTTCGTCAAGTAACGCTGGGTGGGAGCCCCCCTGCTCACGCCGGGGATCTGCGCTCCTGAACGCTTCAAGTTGCGGCCATAATCCTGCTGGGCGAATAAGACATCTGTATAGAAAAAGGTGAACCCGACCACCATCAAAAAGTACAGGCCCCAATACCAGGGGCTGCCGCCGCCGAAGAGATTCTGAACCTGAACGGACAGATTCGCCAGCCAGGTAATGTCCGAATTACCGAAGAAACTGGCCAAAATGGCCGGAAAGGTCAATAAGGACTGCCCGAAGATGAGGGGGATCATGCCCGCCATGTTGACTTTCAGCGGAAGGGACCCTTTGACAGGCATGGAACGCCGGTTGCCCACCCGGCGGCCAGGATACATGACGGGGATATTCCGCTGCCCCTGCTGCACGAAAATGATGGCAAAAATGATCAGCACGGTCAAAATCAACATGAATCCCAACACGACCCATTGATTCTGAGAGTTTCTCATCAGCTGTGCAAAATTCTGGGGGATGCGAGATACGATGCCGGCGAAAATCAACAGGGACAATCCCTGGTTCCGGATGCCGTACTCGGAAATCAATTCACCCAACCAGATGGCAAACATCGTCCCTGCCGTCATGCTGGTGATAATCGCCAGCGAGGGAACCAGTGAACTTCCCGAAAAGCCAAAGTTATCGATGATCGAAACACCGCCTCCTAAACTGGAGAAGATCCTGATCTGCCCCACCGCCTGCAAAGCAGCCATGGGCACAGCCAGGATATAGGTCCATTTCTCCATCCATTTCCGACCTTCCTGCGGGTCTTCCTCCATCTTCCGCTGCAAGGCTGGGATGACGGGGACCAAAAGCTGCAGGATGATCTGGGCGGTAATATACGGGTATACGCCCATGGCCAGGACCGAGAAGTTCGATACCGTCCCTCCGGAGAGCATATCCAAAATACCCAAAAATGTGCTTCCCGCTCCCCCGCCCGCCATAATCGAGGCGATCACATCCCGGTTTGCTCCCGGTACGGGGACGTGGGATGCCAAGCGATAGATGACCAGAATCGCCATCGTGATCAACAACTTGCGCCGGATATCCTCAGCTTTCCATAGATAACGCCAAGCAGATCTTTTCATAATCAGGAACTCCTACTCATGACCGGTCGGGGGGACTCCGCTCCCCAAACCGTCAGGATCGAGTACACTTACGATTCAATAACCTCCACACTGCCCCCAGCTTTCTCAATTTTTTCGCGGGCTTTCTTGGAAAACCGGTGGGCTTTTACGGTAAGAGGAACTTCCAGTTCCCCCCGCCCCAGGATCACCACGGGTTTTTCCGGGTCGTGAATGAGCTTCACCTTGGCCAGCACCTCAGGCGTGATCTCCGTTTCTTTCGGAAAATGCCCCAAATATTCCACGTTCACTTCCTGAAATTCAACGCGGAACGGGGGGTTAAAGCCCGGTTTTTTGGGCAGGCGGCGGAAAAACGGCGTGTCTCCACCCTGGTGCCAGAGGGGGACGCCCCCGCCGCTGCGGGCATTTTGACCTTTCGTACCCCGGCCAGCGGTTTTCCCATAGCCCGAGCCGTATCCCCTGCCCACTCGTTTTCTTTCCTTTTTGGCCCCTTCGTTTCGCTTCAAATCATGTAATTTCATAACTCTCACCTTCATCATGCCGCTTCTTCCACCTCAACAAGATGGTCGATGCAAGCGATCATACCCCGTACGCTTTCATTGTCAGGGATTTCCACGGTCTGATTGATCTTCCTCAACCCCAGGGCTTCCACTGTCTTTCTCTGTCGGGGTGTGCGGCTGCTGGCGCTCTTGACCAACGTTACGCGCAGCCGGGGTGTCTTTTTCTTCTTCGCCATAAGCTATATTTACCTGTCCCAGAAAGGGATGACTTTTTCGATGTCCACACCACGAATGGCAGCTTCCTCATGAGGGTCTTTTAATTTCTCCAAGCCATTGATCGTGGCTGCAGCGATGTTCATGGCGTTATCACTGCCCAGGGATTTGGTGAGGATATTCTTAATGCCGGTGACCTCGACCACAGCCCGAACGCTTCCCGCTGCGATCACCCCTGTCCCCTCAGAAGCCGGCTTGAGCATCACTTTCGCTCCCCCCACTTTTCCCACCACCTTGTGGGGGACGGTGGTGTTATATACCGCCACAGGGTGCATATCCGCTTTGGCCCGGTCGGCCGCTTTGCGGATGGCGTCAGGAACAGAATTCGCCTTCCCCATCCCCAAGCCCACTTTCCCTTTTTGGTCACCAGCCACCATCGTGACACGGAAGGAGAAACGCCGCCCACCTTTGACGACCGTCGCCACGCGTTCGATATTGATGATCCGCTCGTCAATCTCTTGTTCTGCCCTATCTTTATATCCGTTCGTCATACTATTCTCCTGCGTGAGTGACTAAAATTTCAACCCGTGTTCACGAGCAGCTTCAGCCAAAGCTTTGACCCTGCCGATATACTTGTATCCGCCGCGGTCAAAAACCACCTCTTCGATACCTTCTTCCTGCGCGCGTTCCGCAATGGCTTTCCCGACCAAGGCGGCCTGTTCTGTCTTGGTCAAACCATCCATTTCATCCCGCAGTTCGGAATCAATGGTCGAGGCGGCAATCAGGGTATGCCCCGCAAAATCATCAATGATCTGAACATAGATCTCATTGAGACTTTTAAAAACGTTCAGCCGCGGTTTCTGGGGGGTGCCGAACATATTTCGGCGCACCCGCTGATGTCTTCGTTTACGCGCTTCCGATCGAGTTTTTTGCTTAGCCATATTACGCTACCACCTTGCCTGCCTTTCCTGCTTTGCGGCGGATGTATTCACCTTTGTACCGGATCCCTTTCCCTTTATATGGCTCCGGCGGTCTTACTTTTCGGATGTCAGCTGCTATCTGACCCACTTGTTGTTTATCGTACCCTTTGACCACAATCGCTCTCGATTTTTCACCCACCTCGAATTCAATCCCTTCTGGGGGGTCAATCTTTACGGGGTGAGAAAAACCGACATTGAGGACCAGGGATTCCCCCTCCATATTCGCCCGGTAGCCAACACCCACCAATTCCAATTCCTTGGTGTAGCCATCCGTGACACCAATGACCATGTTGTTGATAATGGCTCGCGTCGTACCGTGCAGCGACCGCAAAAAACGGTCATCCGAGGGGCGGGTGACGAGGATCTCCCCATCCTCAAACGAAATGCTTAGGTCTGAGGAGAACGTACTCTCGAGTTCTCCCTTCGGCCCCTTTATGCGCACCTGGGAGCCATCTATTTTCACTTCCACATTCGATGGAACTTCCACCGGTAGTCGTCCAATTCGTGACACAGTTCCTTCTCCTTGTCCCTCTCCGAACACTTAGCCGTCCAGCGCTCGGGAGGGTAATCCATTACCAAACTTTACAAAGAATCTCGCCACCCACACCATCGCTGCGTGCTTGGCGCCCGGTCATCACACCCCGGGAAGTCGTCAGGATGCAGATCCCCATGCCTGAAAGTACGTAAGGGATTTCATCCTTGCCGGCGTATATTCGCTGGCCCGGAACGCTGACTCGCTCCAGGTCTGTAATCACAGATTTGCGATTTCGGCGCTTGCCCACGTACTTTAAGTAGATTTTCAGGGTCTTAAAGCCCGTCTTATCTTCGTCAATGACTTCAAATCTATCAATAAAGCCTTCTTCTTCCAATATCTTCGCTATGGCCGCTTTCAACTTCGAGCTGGGCATAGCCACATGCGGGTGTTCAACTCGCACAGCATTCCGAATTCTTGTCAGCATATCCGCAATAGGATCACTTATACTCATTCTTTATCCTCCGCCCAACTTACCAAGAAGACTTGACAACGCCGGGGATTTTACCTTCTAATGCCAATTCCCGAAAACAAATACGGCATAAACCAAACCGCCGCATATACCCTCGGGGTCGACCGCACTTTTTGCAGCGATTGACCTCACGGACCTTATATTTGCGGTCTTTCTCACGCGCAATCATGCTTTTCTTAGCCATGGTTTAACCTTCCTTCTTAAACGGCATACCGAGTTTTCGCAATAACTCACGTCCTGATTCGTCATCCTGGGCTGTGGTCACAATGCTGACCTCCAACCCCTGGACGTGATCCACCTCATCGTAATCGATCTCTGGAAACACCAACTGTTCATCCAGCCCTAAGGTGTAATTTCCTCTCCCGTCAAACGCATGTGAGGAGACACCACGAAAGTCGCGAACACGCGGTAAAGCCACGTTCATCAGGCGGTCCAAAAAGGACCACATCCGGTAGCCCCGCAGGGTCACTTTCGTGCCAATCGGCACACCTGCCCGCAGCTTGAAGTTCGCCACGTTCTTTTTGGATTTTGTGACCACAGGTTGTTGACCGGTGATTTTTGCCAAATCCCTTACCGCATCGTCCAAGACTTTCCCGTTATCCAAGGCATCGCCAACCCCCATATTGACGACGATTTTCTCAACCCGCGGGACCTCCATGACGTTGTCCAGGTTGAGTTCTTCCTTCAAATCGGGGACAATTTCGTTGTTATAGCGTTCTTTCAATCTATTCATGATCCATCTCCAAGCGGTTAATCAATCACCGCACCGCAGCGTTTGCAGACCCGTTTTGGCTTACCATCTTCACGGGTCACACCTACTCGGGTAGGCTCGCCGCAGGCAGTACAAACCAGCATGACATTTGAAATGTGAATCGGTCCTTCAAATTCAATGATACCGGGGGTCATCGTCCGCCCCTGGGTCTGAATTTGGCCTTGATGTTTCTTCCGAATGTTCACACCCTGAACAGTGACCCGTTCCTTATCACGGTAGACCTTAATCACCTCACCGCGTTTCCCTTTATCCTTGGAATTACCGCTGATGACTTCTACCTGATCACCTTTCTTGATTTTATATTTCACGATCATCACTCCTGCTTCACAATTCTAGACCGTCTCGGGCGCCAGGGAAACGATCTTCATATACCCTTTTTCACGGAGTTCCCGTGGTACAGGCCCGAAAATTCTCGTTCCCCGGGGGTTGGTGCCGTCCATGTCCAGAATGACTACGGCGTTATCGTCGAATTTGATGCTAGATCCATCCTGCCGGCGCCATTCTTTCGCTGTGCGGACCACAACCGCCCTGACGACTTCGTGGGATTTGACCGATCCGCCTGAGGCTGCCCCTTTAATGGAGCCGACGACGACATCGCCAATCCGGGCGTACCTCCGGGTCGACCCGCCGAGCACTCGAATAACCTGCAGCTCGCGAGCCCCGGAATTATCTGCAACTTTTACTTTGGATTCTTGCTGTATCATCACTCACTCCGCTTAGGCTTCCGTTACCGGACGAGTGCGACGGGTGATCTCTTCCACCACCCAGCGCTTGGTCTTGGAAAGAGGGCGCGACTCGACAATCGTCACTTCATCGCCGATTTCACAACCCAATTCGTCATGGGCCATGACCGTCTTATGGCGATCGATGACCTTTTTATAGAGGGGATGACGAAAGCGACGGGTGAGTTCGACCTTCACCGTCTTGTCCATTTTATTGCTGGTAACCACACCTTTTAACCGCCGGCGATCGCTCATGCTTCACCTTCCATTTCCGCTTCCCTCTTACGTTCGTTGAGTATCGTCATAAATCTGGCGATATTTCGCCGCGTGATGGGAAGCCTTGTCGTATCGATAAGCTCTCCTGTGGATTGTTGAAACCGGAGATTCATCAATTCCTCTCGGGCTTCATCCAGACGAGCTTGGATCTCTTCCGTTGATAATTCGCGGATCTCATCAGGTTTCATGCCTGGCCTCCTGCTTCGTCTTCTCTGGTGACGATTTTCGTCTTGATGGGGAGTTTATAGGAGGCCCTTCTCAACGCTTCCCGCGCTGCGCTGTCCGCGACGTCACCGCCAATCTCAAACATCATCCGGCCCGGTTTCACAACCGCAGCCCAGTATTCCACTTCGCCTTTTCCCTTCCCCATCCGTGTTTCCGCTGCCCGTTTCGTGATCGGCTTATCCGGGAAAATCCTGATCCATATCTTTCCACGCCGGCGCATGGCTCGCACCATTGCCCGCCGGGCAGCTTCGATCTGCCGGGAGGAAATCCACGAGGGCTGGAGGGCCTGCAATCCGTAATCTCCAAAGTGGAGCTCATTCCCTCGTCGGGCTTTGCCCTTCATTCGTCCCCGCATCTGTTTTCTATACTTGACACGCTTTGGCATCAACATGTTCGTAATCCTTTTTCGTTCCATCCGGCTCGATGCCGGTATCATTCCTATCTGCTGACGTACACCCCGCCGTGCTCTTCCGCCTCTTCCTCTTCCTCAAGCGAAGGCAAAACCTCTCCACGGTATATCCAGACCTTGACACCGATATTCCCATACATGGTCGCCGCTTCGACAAGTGCGTAATCAATATCCGCTCGCAACGTCTGGCGCGGGACACGGCCCTCACGCATGTGCACGGTACGGGACATCTCTGCCCCTCCCAAACGACCCGCAACCTCCACACGAATCCCTTCCGCCCCTTCACGCATGGTGCGCTGGATGGCTCTGTTCATCGCCCGGGAGAAGCTGATCCGGCTCTCGATTTGGCGGGCCACGTTTTCAGCGACCAGATGGGCATCCAGATCCGGGTTCTCGATTTCCTGGATGTCCACATCGATGTTCTTGCCCACCAGTTCTTCTAGAAGGCTCCGCGTCCGTTTGACATTGACACCTTTTCGACCGATCAACACGCCGGGTTTGGAGGTGTGAACGATGATGCGCACTTTGCCGGGGAAACGTTCAATCTCGATCCTGGACACGCCCGCGCGAGGGTTTTCCTCATTGATCAAATTCCGTATCTTAAGATCCTCCTGGAGATGCTCAACATACTCATCACCTTCCGCGTACCAACGTGCATCCCAGTTGCGGATGACTTTCAAACGAAACCCTATCGGGTGTACTTTTCGACCCATAATCTCTCCTACAAATTCATAATTGACGTGACACTTGTCCGATGTAATAAGGGCATGCCATCCATCCTAGGCTTCTTCCCGCTCCCGAAGGACGACGGAGATGTGAGAAGAACGACGGAGTCTGGGCTTGACCCGGCCGCGGGCCCCAAAACGACGCCATCTGCGCGTCGGCCCTACATCCGCGACAATGTGATGAATGTATAAATCATAGCGGTTGAGACCAAAGTTATTTTCAGCGTTGGCAATGGCGGAATTCACCACTTTCGTTACCGACCGCGCCGCCTTATTCGGCGTGAATCTGAGAATATCCAGGGCTTCCATCACGTCCTTCCCGCGCACCATATCGATCACCAAACGCGCTTTCTGGGGGGAAATGGGGACGTGGCGTGCTTTCGCTTCTACATCTCGCGGCATCGTTAAATCTCCTTGACGTTTTCAGCAGCAGCCATGGCAGTTTCTTTCTTCCTTAATTTCCTGGCTGCGACGTGACCGCGGAACGTGCGCGTAGGGGCGAACTCGCCGAGTCGATGACCAACCATGTTCTCCGTGATGTAAATGGGAACATGGCGGCGCCCATCGTGAACGGCAATGGTATGCCCCACCAATTGGGGGAAGATCTGGCTTTCCCGACTCCATGTGCGGATGACCTTTTTTTCACCGCGTTCGTTCATTTTCTCCACTTTTTCCAACAGCTTAGGTTGAATATATGGTCCCTTTTTCAATGATCGTGACATATGATTTTCTCCTCACACATCCTGACCTGCAGCTTGCCCTACTTCAGGTTATTTCTTGCGCTTTTTCTTGCCTTCCCGGCGGTCACGGACGATGTATTTGGTCGTCCGCTTGGTCTTCCGGGTCTTCTTGCCCAGCGTTTTTTTGCCCCAAGGGCTTTTCGGGCTGGGCATACCAATGGGCGCCTTCCCTTCCCCACCGCCATGAGGGTGGTCACGGGGGGACATGGCCGAACCGCGCACCGTGGGCCTAAACCCTTTGTGGCGCTTCGATCCCGCTTTCCCCAGCTTGATGTTGCTGTGGTCCACATTCCCGACCTGCCCGATGGTGGCATAACAATTCTGGCGGATAAGCCGTATTTCTCCGGAGGGCAACCGCACTTGGGCATAGCTACCTTCCTTGGCCACCAGCCGTGCTGCTGTCCCCGCAGAACGGACCAGTTGGCCGCCCCGGCCTTCTTTGAGTTCAATATTGTGAATCCGGGTCCCGGGGGGGATACTGCTGATCGGCATACTGTTCCCAGGCTCGATCTCCGCCTCTGGACCAGAAACCACGGTTTGACCGACCCGCAGCCCGACGGGAGCGATGATATACCGCTTCTCCCCGTCCACATAATGGAGCAAAGCCAGACGGGCGGTCCGGTTGGGGTCATATTCAATACCGGCTACTTTGGCGGGAATCCCGTGTTTTTCACGTCGAAAATCCACCACCCGGTATTTTCTCTTGTGACCGCCGCCTCGATGCCGGACGGTGATGCGCCCCTGGACGTTCCTCCCTCCCTGTTTGCGAAGGGATTTAAGCAAAGAACGTTCGGGCTCTTTCTTGGTAATCTCTTCAAATGAATGTCCGGTCTTGCCCCGCAAACTGGGGGTCACCGGTTTGTATTTCTTGACAGCCATTACCGTACTCCTTCAAAGGCTGGTATGGAATCACCAGGAGCCAGGGTGACGATGGCCTTCTTGTACATACTCCGGCGCAATATCACCCGTCGGTTTTGGGCGTTGAGACTCCGTTTGGCAGGCATGATCATGGTATTGACCTTCTCCACCTGGACATCAAAGAGCGTTTCCACCGCTTCTTTGATCATGCTCTTCGAAGCTTTGAGATCCACCTCAAAAACGTACTGGTTCAACTTTGCATACTGGTGACTGGATTTCTCCGTTAATATCGGACGATGCAAAATATCATATATCGAGCTCATCGTTTTTCTCCACTTGCAAATTGACGAGGATGTGATCAATCGCAGGTTGCATGATGATCACCCTCTCGAAGCCGAGCAAATCGCGGATATTCAAATAATCTGCTAAGAGCAGCTTCGCATCCGGCAAATTGCGGATGGCCCGCATTAATAATTGATAACCGTCATCTTTCTCAGGGTAGATGACCAATGCGCTATGCTCGCCGATCAGATCTTGTAAAGCCTGGTCCATGAGACGGGTCTTGGGTTCCTCCAACGTCAGTTCATCGAGGAAGATCAATTCCTCATTGGCCAGTTTTACAGATAAAGCGGAACGCAAAGCCGCCCGGCGCATCTTTTGGGGCATTTTCTTCCGGTAGGATCGGGGTTTCGGTGTAAACACCTTCCCTCCCCCCACCCACAATGGGGACCGGATCGATCCATGCCGGGCCCTTCCTGTGCCCTTCTGGCGCCAGGGTTTTCTGCCCCCGCCGGAGACCTCACTGCGATTCTTGGTGCTGTGCGCGCCCGTGCGCCTGTTTGCCAGTTGGCGCATAAAGGCCTGGTGCATCAGATCGACTTGTACGGGGGCATCAAAGACCTCCACCGGCAGTTCCACAGTGTCTACTTTCTTGCCCTTCATGTTGATCACATTTACTTCCATGATAATTTCGCTCCAACCAACTATTGCTTCCGCGCTTCTTTGATGACCACCACGGTCCCTTTCGGACCGGGCACAGAGCCACGGACAGCAATTAAATTTCTTTCCGGGTCCACTTTGGAAACCAGCAGGTTCTGGGACGTGACGTAATGATTGCCCATTCGCCCCGCCATACGCTTGCCTTTAAAGACCCGACCGGGGGTTGAGGTCGAGCCGATCGATCCAGGCGCCCGCCAACGGTCGGACTGACCGTGAGTTTTCGGTCCGCCTGAGAAGCCGTGGCGTTTGACCACCCCGGTAAACCCGCGTCCTTTCGGTTTGCCCACAACGTCCACACGCTCCCCTTCCGCGAAGACCTCGACGGTGAGCTTCTCCCCTTCTTCCAGCTCTTCGTCTGTGCGGAATTCCCGGAGGTATTTCAATGGGGGCAGGTCATACTTTTTCAGATGCCCCAGCTCCCCGCCGGTCATTCGATGGGGTTTGACTTCCATAAACCCCAACTGGACCGCGGAATACCCATCCGGATTTAATTTTCTTATTTGCGTTACATAACAAGGCCCAGCTTCAATGACGGTCACTGGAACAGCGTTTCCAGTATCATCGAAAATCTGGGTCATGCCGATCTTCTTACCAATGAGCCCTTTCATTTCACTTTTACTCCTACTCATCAAATTTTTTGGGACTGTCAACTAGGGCTTAGCTGCATCATCCCGAACAACGCAGTTAGCTGTTCCTTCGAGAACCTGTGTCTTTTCGCGCTCACGAGCAGAATAGCTCTTACGTTATCCTCTTTCCTTCGCCTTCGACCATGTCGCCATGGCACACGTTTCGCTCTTAGATCACGGTCATCTTTCTATTCGTCTCCTCAAGGGGTCTCACTGGTGATGAACCCAAATGAGGAAACATGCCCAGCAATTCGTTAAATTTTGATCTCAATATCAACACCGGCCGGCAAATTCAAGCGCATGAGCAGATCAATGGTCTGCGAGTCCGGATCCAGGACATCGATCAATCGTTTGTGGGTCCTGATCTCAAAGTGCTCATGCGAGTCTTTGTGCACAAATGTCGATCGCCGCACTGTAAAGCGCTCAATTTCCGTGGGCAGAGGTACGGGACCCGCCACACGGGCGCCTGTCCGCTCTGCTGTTTCCACAATCCGCTTCGCAGATTGGTCCAACACGCGGTGGTCATATGCCTTCAGTCGAATGCGAATTTTCTGTTTTGCCATAGTTGTTACTCAATGATTTCTGTGACCACGCCCGCGCCAACGGTGAGACCACCTTCTCGAATAGCGAATTTGCCGCCTTCCTCCAGCGCCACCGGCACGATCAGTTTCACTTCCATGTTCACGTCGTCTCCAGGCATGACCATCTCCACCCCTTCCGGCAGCTGGATCTCG
>JAWLER010000063.1:0-9097 GCA_041686005.1 Anaerolineales bacterium
CGCAACCAGCGGATGTGGACATCTACCGTCCGGCTTTCTCCATGAAAATCCCACCCCCAGACTTTTTCCAGGATGCGGTCCCTTGATAGGACATGTCCGCGATGTTGAACGAGATAATAAAGGAGATCGTACTCCTTTGGTTTCAATGACAGTTTTTGGTCATCGAGGGATACTTCGCGGCGGTTGAGGTCTATGGTCAGGTTATCGAAACGGAGGATGTTCTCTTCGATTTCTCTCTCTTGAATCAGATCATCTTTGTCCAAGCGAAGGCGCCGAAGCTGTGCTTTCACCCGGGCTATTAATTCGCGCATGGAGAAGGGCTTGGTGAGATAATCGTCCGCGCCGATCTCTAAACCGAGTACACGGTCGATCTCCTCGTCTTTGGCGGTGAGCATGATAATGGGCATGCTGCTTTCATGCCGCAAAATACGCGTGATCTCAATACCGTCCATACCCGGCAGCATGATATCCATGATGATCAGATCGGGGGATATATCGCGGGCCGTCTCCAGGGCTTTGATGCCATCTCCCACCACATTGACCTGGTACCCTTCACGTTCCAGGTTGTATTTCAGCGTTTCCTGCAATGTGGGGTCATCTTCCACGACTAAAATACGTTGTCCCATTTAGAGTATCCCGTGGTCTTGATACCACTTCAGGCTGTCTCGCACCGTCTCTTCAAATAAGCGAGGGGAAAGGTTCAATTCCTCTTTTGCCTTTTGTGTATTATATCCCTGCCAGTGATCAAAGGCGCGAAGATGGTCTGGGGGATCTGGAAGAAAGGGAAAGGTTTGGCTGAGTTGAACCATCGTGCGGATCGTCCAGGGTGGGATGGTGAACAAGGGAGGCCGCTTCCCTGCGGATTGGGCGATGAGGGTGATGGCTTCTGAAATGGGATAATTGTAGCTGCCCAGAATATATCTCTCGCCGAGCTTGCTTTTTCTGGCGGCAGCGATTTGAGCGTCTGCCACATCCCGGGCATCGATGACGTTGATCGTCCCCGGCGGGGAGACGATGACTTGACCTTTGGCTGCAGCGACGATGATTTGCCCGGTGGCGAGATGCACATCCCCGGGCCCGAAGACCACCGTGGGGTTGAGGATCACAGCGGGCAATCCTTTGTCAGCTGCGGCCAGGACCGCCTTTTCCATGACGCTTTTCACCTCATAATAGGCGTTGTCAGGCAGTGTGCCTGGTTGGTATTCATCCCTTTCGTCCGCCAGACGGTCCTCTTCCGGGGAGGGTTTGCCGATGGTGGAGAGGCTGGAAGTGTAAATGAAGCGGCGGATGTTTGCCGCCTGGGCAGCCTTGAGCACGTTGTCAATTTCTTTTCTCGCCCTCCTGACGTGCTCGTCAACGGATTGTGCGTCTTTGGCTTGCGGGTAATATGCTGCTGCGTGGAAGACGATGTCAACACCCCGCATCGCTTTTTGGAGTGAGTTGATGTCCTTTAAATTACCCTCAAACCAAGAGATGTCCGGTGAGGAAAGATGGCCTACCCTCGCCGGGTCGCGGCGAAACCCTCTCACCTGCCAGCCTACCTTCTGCGCTGCCTTCGCAACATGACCCCCAATAAAGCCGGTCGCCCCCAGGACCAGGACTTCGAACATTAAGTTCCCCCTTTTCGGGCTTTGAGTTCAAAATGGATTAGTTCCTTTTCGTCCTCGTAATCCAGTTTCTTTAGGACTTCCTCTTCCGATACCCACATGACCTGATCGGTTTCACCGTTCATAGCTGACTGATCATGCTTAACCGGGGTCATATGCCAGAAGAGGACGACTTTGGGCGTCTCCTCAACAGTGTAAGTTAAAGTTCCTGCGAACGCTTCGATCTTTGCGTGATAGCCGGTTTCCTCCAACACTTCGCGCAGGGCGGTGGTTTCCCAATCTTCTCCTGAAGATCGCTTTCCTTTGGGTAAACACCAATCATCATGTTCCACCCGGTGGACGATGGCCAATTCACGCCCACCCTCATTCTCCCGCCACAGGAGACCTCCCGCCGCTTCGATCACGGAAGCCCTGGCATTTTGTCCCATATGGAATTTCCTCGCTTATGATGTGTGAGAATTGTATTTTTTCCGCCTCTGATTCTAACATACTCCATATCGGCTTCCGGTGAGCGGGAGATCGTTGCATGTTAAATTAATGCCCACCAGTCACATCCAGTGGGTAAAATCACCTTGCTCCGTTTGGACGATTTCTTGCCCTTTTTCCCTGGAGTAATATGTCCGGATGGGCACGATCTGTATGGCATATTCATGATCTTGCACCCATTTCAGCAGGGCAAAAAGTTCTTCCAACCCCTCTTGCATGGCGCACCCTTCCTGGGGGCCAAATCGATAGGTGAGTAAGTAAGGGTTTTCCTCATGGAGGTAATGGATCGCAGGGTGGAGGGCGTTGATTAACTCTTCTGCTGAGGGTTCCTGATCCAGATGTTGAAGTGGCTCCACGGGCATGTTCAGATTGACCCGAAAAATTTTCAGAATCGCTGGCCGGTGTAACACTTTCGCCAATGCATAAGGGTGCTGGATGCGAAGATCATCGGGGATGGTTTGAGGGCGTTGGTCTTGGTCCAGGATGGTAACCTGCAGTTCAAATCGTTCATCAACGATATCAGGTTCCGGAACCCGGTCTTCTTCAGGTACTAACTTGTGAACTTCATCCATGACCTGCGTGGCGTAGGATCGCAGGTACTCCCGGCGGGGCATATTCTCAGGAAGCTTTGCTGGTGCGAGCACGTTGCCGACGTTCATTTTCAAGGTGGGCCGTTTCAGATTTAATGCTGCGTTTAATGTCCCTGTGGTGTTGCTGAATCCGATGGGCAGCACAGGGGCTTTGCTTCGATAGCTCAACCAGGCCACACCAGATTGGGCCTCTCTCTTCCCTTCCTCCCAAATACCGCCTTCAGGGAACAGGCCCACTACCCCTTTTTGTTCCAATACGTCGAGTGCTTTTCGGAGAGCAGACCTGTCAAAAGACCCCCTATGGAGGGGGATCACGCCGTAGAGGTCACTTAACCATTGGGTGATCTTCTCAGCGGGGATATCCGCCGCACTGAGCAGTTCTATTTGCCAGGGTGTGTATATTGTGATCAGCAGAGCTTCCATGGCTGCGGTGTGATTGCCCACCACGATCAGGGGACCCCCTTCCGGAAAATGCTCCTTACCTGTACATTCGATTTTAAAGAAAAGGGGGAGCAGTAAACGCCCGACAAGGTGAAGGAAACCCCGGGCGATGGATCGTCTGGGATACGAGAGGGAGTGGGAAGTGGAGGTCATAGGGACTCCTGAGGCCAGGATATAGAGGAAAAACCTTTTTGGGCATGTGATGGACCAACTTTGAGAAATCTATCCCTTATTTTATCATCCTCTCTTTCTGATACAATGAATGGACAATTTACCATCCTATGGAGGTTGTGTATGGAGTACAGGAATCTCGGGACATCCGGTCTTAAAGTCTCAGCTCTTGGATTAGGAACGAACCAGTTTGGGGGAAAAGTTGATTTGCGAACTACGAAAGAGATCATCAATGCTGCCCTGGATGAAGGTGTTAATTTAATTGACACAGCGAATGTGTACCAGGAAGGGAGATCCGAGGAATTTGTCGGTAAAGCCCTGGTGCGGAGGAGAGATGAGGCGATCATCGCCACAAAGTTTTATTTCCCGATGGGCGAAGGGCCCAACGATCGGGGTGGCTCTCGCCAGCATATCCTGCGCGAAGCGGAGGCCAGTTTGTCCCGCCTGAACATGGAAACCATAGATCTCTATCAAATCCATCGCTGGGATGAGAGTACACCTATCCAGGAGACGATGCGGGCCCTGGAAGATCTCATCCGTTCTGGAAAAGTGCGTTACATCGGGGCTTCCAATTTCTCCGCCTGGCGGTTAACTCACGCCAACGCGGTGGCAGAGCTGCAAGGGTGGTCGAAGTTCGTTTCCATTCAACCCCATTATCATATGTTTGAAAGGGGCATTGAGGAGGAATTAATCCCTGCCTGTCAGTACTTCGATATCGGTGTGCTTCCCTATTTTCCGTTGGCGGGAGGGTTTCTGACCGGAAAATACGAGGAGGGAAAATCAGCACCAGAGGGGTCCCGGGGTGAGGACAGTGAATATGTGCAGTCGTATATGACCCATGAGAATTATCAGAAATTGACGTCATTAAAGGCCTTCGCTGAAGATCGGGATCGAGCTTTGAACGAACTGGCGATCGCCTGGCTTTTAACCCAACCCCAGATCTCATCCGTGATCGCAGGGGCGACGAAAATGGACCATATCTTGGATAATGTGAAGGCTGCGGACTGGGTACTCAGCGATGCGGAAATGGATGAAATTGAGGAAATCCTGGGTGGGTGAGTGAGGTTTCGGGCGTGGGGGGGAGAAAAAGCTTGTCCATTTAATTGGCGTGCAAATATTTTGACGCGCTTTCATCCAAATACCATGTTACCGTGCCATCCACAGGTTTGACGATTTGAGCCGGTAAGCTTTCCGGGTGATAACGGCCCGAGAGGACTTGATATACGCGTTCCGCCTTTTCTTCTCCTGAGACCAGAAATGTGACATGGTAAGCTGCGTTTATCAAGCGGGGGGTGAAGGTGATCCTCCAGGAATCCAGGGTATCAATGTAATTGGGCAGCACAAGGCGGGATTTTTCAGGGGCGAGGAAGGCGGTGGAATCCGGGAAGAGGGAGGCGATATGCCCGTCTTCACCCATGCCCAGGAGGATAAGATCAAAGTGGGGAGGATCTCCTGGGAAAAAATGGCGAATTTCCTTCTCGTATTCCTTGGCGGCCAATTGAGGTGTCATCTCTCCCTGGATGCGGTGGATATTGGCTTCAGGGATGGATAGGGGATCGAGCAAAATGTCATGCACCATTTTGTAATTGCTATCTTTATCATCTGGGGGGACGGATCGTTCATCGCCCCAAAAAATGTGCGTGTTTCCCCAGGGCATCTCATCGCTGAATGGAGGGTTGGCAAGCAGTGTGTAGGTGGGGATGGGCGTCGACCCACCCGACAAAGCGATGGCAAACCAACCATGGTCATCGACCGCTTCTAGAGCGATATCTAGGATATGATCAGCTGCGGCTTGGGCGAGTGCCTCACGAGTTGTATACGTCCTGATGATTGCCATATAAAACCTCATGTGAAGTGGGGGGTGATCTGTGAAAGGCGAATGTGCCCTTTCTCAATATTGTACTCCGTGAGTGAACCAGCGTGATGGTTTAAAGCCTTGGTTTTATTAACAGGATACCGCACATTGAGGACAAGAGCGAGATGCATCTTGCGACCACATTATTATTTTGGCGTTCGAGGTATTCCAAGCTTCTATTTTGGGATATTGTTGTCATTTATGAGGGGCAGCAAAAAAAGAATCTGTTATGATATACTTCCCGCAAACAAGTAACGAATGACGGCAAATGGTGTTATGAATCATACAACGGAATCAGCGGATTCGGAAAGCGAACTCATAAAACGAGCGACCAACGGGGACGCCCATGCGTTTGGTAGACTGTATGAGAAATACATCGATCAAATCTACAACTATATTTTTTACCGGACCAGTGGCGTCCAGGAGGCAGAAGACTTAACATCGCGGGTATTTTTAAGGGCTTTGAAGCACATTGAGGGTTACGAAGATCGCGGATACCCTTTTTCAGCTTGGTTGTACCGGATAGCCCATAACTTGGTTGTGAATTGGTACCGCAACCATGACCGTGTGGATGAGGTTCCGATCGTTGATCAATACCCGCCGCCATCCACAGAAGCGGAGATGGAACGGAGGCTGCAGAAACAAGACGAAAGAGAGAAATTGCTGGAGGTCATCCGCGATCTCCCCTCGGATCGTCAGCAGTTGATCATATTAAAACACGTAGAGGGGCTTACAAACCAAGAGATCGGTGAGATAATGGATCGTACAGAAGGGGCGATCAAAGCCCTCTACCACCGGACATTGGTCTCCCTCCGCGACGAATATGGAATATTGGATTGAGAGGAATTGAGATGCTTCGTTTAGTGATGGATACTGGGGGGGATCTACCAGCGGATTGGATTGAGGAGTATGAAATCGACATCATCCCCATTAACGTTCACATGGGAGATGAGATGTATTTGGAAGATGTAAACCTCACCGCGGAGGATTTTTACCGCTGGATTGAGGAGACCGGCATGATTCCCAAATCGTCCCAACCCACGCCGGAGCAATACAAGGAGCTATATCGGGAGATCGCTGAACCGGGAGATGTGATCCTTTCCATTCATTTGACGAGTAAACTGTCAGGGACGTTTGAATCAGCGCAGATCGCTGCCCGCGAGCTGGAGGATGAACCCTTTAAGGTGATCCCCTTTGATTCCCTCTCCGGGACGGCTATCCAGGGATATATGTGTTGTGAAGCCAGGCTCATGGATCGCCAGGGTATGAGCTTGGAGGAAATCCTGGATCGGATGGCGACCATTCGCGACACCAACGAGGTTGTTTTCGCCTTGGATACGTTGGATTTTGCTCAAAAAAGCGGGAGGGTGAACCATATTGAATCCTTATTCGCGTCCCTGTTGAAGATCAAACCGATCATCCATTTGAAAGAGGGCATGTTGGAGATCGGAAAGAAAGTTCGCACGAGGGCGTCCTCGTTAGAATATATCCTCGAGGAAATGGTTGAGCGGTTGAAAGATGCACCGGTCAATGCGGCGGTCATGCACGCTCACGATTTGGTGACTGCGCTAGATTTTGCAGAGGTGGTAAAGGAGCGATTAAATATCAAGAGCTTTTTTGTGGAGGAAGTATCAACGGGGATCGCAGCAAATCTCGGTCCAGGCACCATAGGGATCGTGGCTTACCCCGTGGGGAAAGGTGTTCTGTAAGATGAGGAAAGAAGAGAAATTGACCCGTAGTTTGCGCAATGTCGAAAAAAAACTGGCTGCAGCGCTGCAGCCGGTGGAGCCGAACCCAACCTTCATCTCTAATTTACGTCTTCAAATCGAGGAAGCCGGGCAACACCGCGCCAGGATCAAGAAGGTCAAGAAAGGCATCCTGGTTGCCGGGGGAATTGTCGGCATCTTGGTTATGATCATAACCATCATCCGCTCTTTGACCTCTTGGGAGAAAGTCACCCAAAGCATTTCAAAACTTATCTCCAAAGAAGATCGGGAGCATCAAACAGCCTCTATTTGAGCAGGCCCTGTTCATTGAATGTATTCTGATCCCCCTGAGTATCCGCTCCGCGAGAAGAACCCTCTCCGAGCCCCTTTTAAAACGTCACCGGCCAGCATCCACGGGTGGCGTTTTTTATTGTGGCATCACCCGGCTTGCCCGCTTGGTGAAGGGCAATAGGTGTTCCTGGTTTTCGCTCCATGTTTTTATTTGATGGACTGTTTATTTGTGAGGGGAGATCCACACCTGAACAGCAAGCGTTGGGTATTAGGACCTTCCAAGAATTGATAGAGGGATTTTCTGTGCTACAATTTTTTTATGAAAGAGGTTTATTTTACAGCGGAAGATATCCGCCTCCGTGCACGGGAAATGCTAGAGGAGGTTTTCCCAGATGGACAAAAGCGGAGGCTAGATTTCCAACCAGAGCAAGCGGCCCTTCTCGTTCTGGATGTTCAGGATTATTTTCTGGACCCGGCGTCTCATGCTTTTATCCCCAGTGCGCAAGCGATCGTTCCTCAACTCAATCAAATCATTCGTCAGTTCTACGCCTGTTCTCTGCCTGTGCTCTTCACGCAGCACCTCAACACGGAAGAGGACGCGGGAGGCATGAAAACCTGGTGGCGGGATTTGATCACTCGGGACCATCCATATCGGGCTCTTCATAACAAACTGGACAGGGAGGGGGCCGAGGTCTTTGAAAAGAGCCAGTATGACGCCTTTTATGGCACTGATTTGGAACATTGGTTGCGAAAAAGGGGGGTGAGTCAGGTTCTGATCGGGGGGGTGATGACCCACCTGTGCTGTGAGACGACAGCGCGGTCTGCATTTATGCGGGGGTTCGATGTCTTTTTTCTGGTGGACGGGACAGCGACATATCACCGGTCCTATCATCTGGGGACGCTCAGAAATCTTGGTCACGGCTTTGCCACATTGATCTTGACCGAGGATGTCAAACGAGTTTTCACCCGGGGGGCGATGTGACTCAGCCCAGGATCCTGATCATCGGCGCCGGTCCTGCGGGATTATCCGCCGCTTTGCAGTTGAAGCGGCAGGGGCGGCAGCCGGTCCTAATGGAGGGTGGTCAGCCAGGAGGTCTGTTGCATAACGCGCATTGGGTTGAGAACTACCCAGGGTTTCCGGAGGGGATTTCCGGGCCTGCTTTGGTGGAGAGATTCCTCATGCAAGTCGACCGTTTCGGCGTGGAGATCACATCGGCCCGGGTCCGGAACCTGGGTTTCGAGGCGGGGAGGTTTGGGGTCGATACGGATCAGGGGCGGTATGCCGCTGAGATCGTGATCGTCGCTTCGGGGACGAAAGCGAGGCAATATAAAGATCTGCCCATCCCGGAAGGGGCGTCTGCACAGATCTTTTACGAGGTGGTCCCCCTTTTAAATAAGCGGGGAAAGACCATCCTGATCATCGGTGCAGGGGACGCGGCGCTTGACTATGCGCTCAATTTGGCGGACGGGAATCAAGTTGTGATCCTCAACCGGAGCCGCAGGGTGAAGGGGTTGAGATTACTTTGGGAACGTGTGCAGCGAGAACCGTCCATACGGTATTACGATCAACACATGGTCCTGAGTATTCAACAAGGGCCGGATCAACGTCTGGAGGTGGATACCTTTTCCAATGGAGAGGGACATACATTTGTTTGTGACTATATCATCCCGGCCATCGGGAGGGTCCCCGCCCTAGATTTTTTGGATGAGAGTCTCGAAAATCAAGCCGATTCCCTATCTGAAAGGGGTAAGCTGTATTTTATAGGGGATGTGAAGAACGAAGCGTTGAGGCAGACGGCGATCGCTGTGGGAGATGGGTTGAGGGCAGCGATGGATATTGAACACAGGCTTTTCGGAGGTTAAGGCATGAACGTTGTAGCGAGCGCGGGACATAAAGATGTGGCGATGGTCTATGTCGTCGATTTTGAGGGTCAGTTTGTGGAATGTGTG
>JAWLER010000064.1:0-8869 GCA_041686005.1 Anaerolineales bacterium
CGGATCAGCTGGGGATGATCCTCCCCCACGAGCATATCTTCGTTGACCTCAGCCCCCCCGAGGAAGATCACTGGAAACACGCCGATCCGGAGGAGGTTGTGGAGCGGATGGCTCCCGAACTGGACTTAGCCAAAAAAGCGGGTGTCACCGCGCTGGTAGAATGCACTCCCGTGGGCGTTGGCCGCCGGGCGGACATCCTCAAGGCGGTTTCCGCAGCGGCGAATTTTCCCCTCATCGTGCCCACCGGCATCTACCGGGAGCCCTGGATCCCTGCCTGGGCCCACGAAGCCCCTGTGGAGAAAATCCGCGATTGGATGATCGAGGAACTGACCGATGAAATTGAAAATACGGGCGTACAGGCGGGATGGATCAAACTCAGCGCGAGCGATGAAGGGTTAACCCCCACGGAAACGAAAATCCTGCGCGCTGCTGCGCAGGCTGGCAGAAAGACATACGCTGTGATCGGCAGCCATACCATCCAAGGGAGCGTGGTCCTGGATCAACTCCGGATCATTCAAGAAGAGGGATACACGCCGGAGCGATTTATCTGGATCCACACCCAGGCAGAGGAAGATGTTGACCTCCATTTGGAAGCAGCCCGACTGGGCGCATGGCTGGAGTACGATTCCATCGGCAGCGAGTGGACCACGGATGAATATTTGCTGGAGCTGATCTCCCGAGTTTTGGAAGCCGGTCATGGCCATCAACTCCTTCTCAGCCACGACCGGGGATGGTATCATCCCTCGATTCCGGGAGGGGGTGAAAGCAAGCCTTTTGACTATCTCACCAAAACCTTTCTGCCGAAGCTGAGGGAAATGGGAATGGAAGAAGCCACCATCTCACAGCTGGTGATCGATAACCCCTTCCAGGCTTTCGCCCGTTAATATTCGGAGGTAAGGGGTCTTGCAAAAACCTTTCCTGAACCAATCCAGATGATCAACCGGCCACCCAATGGAAAATCCCGGACAAACGAATGTCAGCCGCTGAACGCCCCACCAAGACCTTAAATTCACCCGGCTCAACAACCCAGGAATCTTTCTCGTCATCAAAATAAGCTAGGCTCTTCTCGTCCAACGTTAACGTGACGGTCCGCGTTTCTCCGGGTTCAAGGTTTATTTTCGAAAAAGCCTTCAGCTCTTTTGGGGGACGTGTCAAGCGGGATACGACGTCTTGCACATAGAGCTGGATGACCTCCTGCCCCGCCAAATCCCCGGTGTTCGTCACATCCACTTCCACCTGAATTCGGTCTCCGGATTGGTATTGCTCTTTATCCAACCGCAGATTTTGATAAGAAAAACTTGTATAGGATAGACCATGTCCAAAGGGGAAAAGAGGTTCGATCCCCTTTTTATCGTAATAACGATACCCCACAAAGATCCCTTCCCCATAGTATACTTTCCCATTTTCCCCCGGAAAATTGATAAATGTGGGATTGTCCTGGATGCGCCGCGGGTAAGTGGTGGGGAGTTTACCCGAGGGGTTGACCAATCCGAAGAGGACATCCGCGAGGGCATGCCCGCTTTCCTGTCCCAGATACCACATCTGCAGGGCCGACGCCACTTGGCCCAACCAGGGCATGTGAACGGGGGAACCAGCGTTGAGGACCACGATGGTTTGAGGATTGACCGCCGCCACCCGGGAAATCAGTTCGTTCTGATCCCCTGGTAAATCCATGCTGACCCGGTCGCTCCCTTCCGTTTCCCATTCCGGCGTCAACCCGGCGACCACAACAGCCACATCCGCGTCCTCGGCCAGGCGGACCGCTTCTGAGATGGGGTCCTCCGGCAGAGGGGGAAGGCATCCCACGCGCACCCCGCGCCAGCGGGGCCCCGGCAGGGAGGCATATTCCATGCGCAGGGGATATCGTCGCCCCTCCTCCAGATCCATGACCAGGGTCTCTTGCGCTCCCATCCCCGGCTCTTCCGGTTCCCGGTCCCAGAGATCCAAAACAAGCTCTCCATTGATAAATAAACGAGCCCGACCGATGCAGCCCAGCTCCATCGTGTAAGCCGCCGATTCGGGGACCTGCACGGCTCCGGTTAATCTCAGGGAGAAACGATTGGGGTCAAAAAATTCCGCTCGCTCGCCAAACCAGGACAATTGAGAACTGCCCGTCTTTAATTCTTTCACCGGCTGGCCTTCCAAATCCGGATTGTCGAAATACCGCACGGTGAGCTTTCCCTCCTCGCCATCTTCATCCCGCAGCCAATCCTGTTCAATGGGGGGGATGTCTCTGTGGATGGGGCAACCGAGGGAATATACCACGTCAACCGTTTCACCCACCACAGAGGAAATCGCTTCCAGCGGGGAAATGACATAATGGGGGCTGACCTGCGAACTGCCTCCACCCTGGAAAGACACCTTTTCAGCATTGGCCCCGATCAAGGCAATTTTCTGTGCCTGATCTCGTTTCAAAGGCAAGAGATCACCCTCATTTTTCAACAAAACGAGGGCCTCTCCACCCACTTTCCGGATCAACCTGCGGTGCTGAGGACGATCGATGGATCGTTCCTCTGCCCGTTCAGGCTGGTTGAAGGCGTCCGTTCGAAGCATCGTGCGCAATAACCTGCGGATTTTATCGTCGATATGCTCAACCGCAACCGCCCCCTCCTCAACCGCTTCCTTTACCTCCTCCCCCATCCACCGTGCCGGGCCGGGCATTTCCAGATCCAACCCACTGGAAATCACGTTTTCGCTGTATGTGCCGTACCAATCAGAAACCACCAAGCCGTCAAAAGTCCATTCACCTTTAAGGACCCCCAGCAAAAGCTTGTCATGTTCGCTGGCATATGTGCCATTGATCCGGTTGTAGGCCGACATCAGGGTCCAAACGCCCGCCTCCTGTACGGCCGCCGAAAAAGGAGGGAGGTATATCTCTCGCAGCGCCCTTTCCCGCACCTCGGAACTGATCGAAAAGCGTTTGTACTCCTGGTCATTGCAGACAAAATGCTTGACGCAAGCTCCCACCCCCTGCTCCTGTAAACCGGTGATGTAAGAAACCGCCATCCGGGATGCCAGATAGGGGTCTTCAGAGAAACATTCGAAGTTCCGACCCGCCAAGGGAGCGCGGTGGGTATTCACAGTGGGACCGAGAAGAATATGGGCGTTTTTATCCTTCGCCTCCTCCCCCAGAGCCGCCCCAACCTGTCTGATTAAGTCCGGATTCCAGGTGGCACCCATCGCTACCCCCACAGGAAAACTGGCCGAGGTCACCACGCGGGTGTCACCGCCTTCCCCACGCACACCGTTGGGACCATCACTTAACTTAAGGGCCGGAATACCTAAACGTTCTACGGAATGGGTATGCCACTGATCAGCACCTGCCAATAATTGTATTTTTTCCTCAAGGGATAACGATCCCAGAATCATATCGATCTTATCTTCCATTCACTTCTTCTCCCACGTGCTAATCGGAAACACCCAACTTAACGAAAATGGTCTGCGGCCGATCAGGGGATAGGGCTTCAATTGCAGACCGGCTGATAAGGACACCATTTTCATCCAGCTGTTGAAAATCCAACCTTTCCCCGTTGCGTGTAATCTCAACGATTTTATACTGATTGTAATCCAGGAGGTGGGGGTTTTGATAGGAGAGGTGCAGTTTCCGGGAGGCGAAAACGGTGTCCAAATGGGCCTCTCCTTTCCGGTCGAATTGCGCTTTCAACAAGCGAGGTTTCAAAACGAGATCCCCAAGCCGGCCGCGGACGCCGAACACTTCAGACACCAAAGTCAGCAAATACCAGCTGGCTGAACCGGTCAGGTAAGGATACATCCCCCGCCCTTCGTTATTAAAATATTCCGGGATGCCAGGATATATGCGGCTGGTGGAGAAGTCCACACTTTGTTGATAAATCCCATCCAGGATGTGATAGCCCTCCTCTACCAAACCACGCTGGTACAAAGCGTTGGCGTACATGACCGCCATATGGCTGAACATGGCCCCATTCTCTTTGTGCCCGTAAGCGAAACCAAAAGCCCTTCCCACGTTCATCCCATATTCCCCAAAGTCCGTGTTTAAACGGATCCCCCCCACTTGGGGATCCGCCAAATAGTGATTGACAGCCTGGACAATTTCTTGAACCTGATGATCCGTCGCTATCCCGCCCATCACGGGAAAGACCTGCCCGGTGAGGGTCATCCGCGTACCCTGGGGATGAGTCCCTTCCAAACGCTGCCCCTGGTTATCATAATATCCATTAAACCAGCCATAGCCATCCTCATCTTCGATCCATTCTTGGCTACGTAAATGGCCCCTCAAATGTTCTGATTTCGCCTCTAAATCCGCAGCCAACTCCTCTAAAGGGATCTCAACGCGAGTCCCACTCACTGTGTATTCCACGCTGGTCAGATAGTCTTCCAATCGCTCTCGCTTATCCATCCAGCTCCCATAGTCCACCGGGGTCTTGATGCGGTCCAACAAAATCATCAGCTCTTCGCACAAAGAAACCTCATCTAAACCCAAAGACCGCAATGTCCTGACCAAGGTTCCTAAATGGCCCAGGTTGCTGGCATAATAGGCAGTGAAGGCCACGCTCTCCCCCCGCTCAGCTGCCATATCGAACCCATCGTTCCAATCCCCATTTTCAAGCCTGAGGATATTGTGTTCTCCGACGTTAAAAAAGGCACTTAAATGCTGGACAAGGAGATGTTCCAGCACAGAACCCTGGTACACAGATCCCCCTGCCGTCTTAAGTTGGGTGCCGTCAGCCGGTTTCCACTGGTCGTCTTCTTTTTCAGCCCGATGGACCAAATAGTCTTTGAAATAGGGTGTCTCACGGAGCAGAAAACCCAGATCTCCGGTCTGATCGATGTAAAGTTTCACCGCCTGTAGCGGCCAGACACCGTGATCCATCCAGACCCGGGGGATTTGATTGCGATCTGTTTTGAACTCTCCGGGACGACTGCCGATGATATTCGCATTGCTGCCATCAATCCGGACGGCCAAAAAATTATTAAACAGCACATCGACCACATTTTCGGGCTCGGTGAGAAGCTGTGGGAGGACATCCTGCCATAGGTCTCGCCAACCGCGGCCGCCCCGTCCATAGTCATGATAAGGGAGAAATGAGTTCCCGAAAATTCGGCGCAATATGGGTTGAACCGATACCCAACGGATCCAGCGATTGAAATCCGGATCGCCCATCTCCACTTGTAGAATGTCTAATTTTGCTTTCCAGGCCTTTTTCGTACTCCCCAACCAATCTTCAAAATGTTCCTTCGAACCGTATTTATTGACCAGTTCTTGGAGCGGTTGATCATCCTCTGAAATGGCCATGATCAAAAACCAGGATCGGGTTTCGCCGGGCGACAATTCCAAAGCCCGAAACCGGAGACCTCCCAGGGCCTCCCGCCCGTCCACACGATCTCCTGCACGATAAAATGGGGGTTGATTTTCCACAATCGCCAAGGGCCAATCCAGCGTTCCCCCTTCCCCGATATACTCATCTACAACCGGGAAAAATCCCTCGGGAGAATCGCCCTGGTCATCACAACCCAGAACGATATAGCTGGTTTCATTAAGCCTGTGACCGCGTTCATCAAATGACATGGTTGGTTGGACGATCACCCCCTGCCGATTACAGTGGATGCGGTGCAGCAGGGAAGTGACATGACGGTGGTCTCGCAGGTTATCGGCGGAGCGGCCGTAGATGGGAACAGCCGCGGTAGGGGTCAAGGTACAGGGCTGGGAACCGGTATTGGTGACCGAGACACGCATCAGTTCCACACGGTCTGCACTGGCAGGAACGAAGTTTGTGATCCGGGCCTGCAGACCCAATTGCGCATTTGTACGCTTCACAGCGTGCCAGAGCATCCCCGCCTCCAGGGAGACCTTTTCGCCCTCCTCCGAAAACCGCTCGGCGATCTGGGCGGCACTATTCCCCGTCACGGACCATGGACCAAACCCTTCAACATAGACCCAAAAATTTCGGGCGGAGCGGGTATTATGGAGATCTTCCACACAAAGGGGTTCGGTCAGGAAAGTGTCATGGTCGAAATTTATCGCCCCCTTGAGCAGCGGCGTGACAGCTGATTTCATCCCCACCTCATTAACCAAAGGGAAATAAAGGTACGTACTCAGGTGTGGGTCCTCTAAGCGAAAGGTCCCTTCCTGATCGATGAACTGCCATTGGTGATCTTGAGCCTTGTACCCCATGAAAGACAACCTCCATCATTCCATTCAAATAGCCGCTCAGCCATTACCCTGCAAGGCGGAAGGATCTTCACTCTCCCGCCTTTCAAAAATTAGAAGAATATCGCTCAGAAAAAAACATCCACAGCTCCCACTTTTCTTTCCCGCACCATACGGGCAAAAGGAGCAGGTACCACAGGGTTATCAAAATCCTTTTGGGACCCATCGGGAAAAGTCAGTTGGACGGAGACAGGGGAATGGTCCCAGGTATCAATCCGTCGCGGATTATGATAGGTTACGGGAACCCCTCCTAAAAATTGAAATCCAAGCCTGTCATCTTCATCAAATAGCCATGCCGGCAAAGCTGGGCGGAATCTCAACTCCAGATCTCCGTTCTGGTATCGAAAAGGTTCTTTACCGGCCATCATCAACAACCACATCTGGAGGAACTCCGCGGTCGCTCCCGTCAGCCGGGCCACAAAACCCGCACCGTGCAGCGCTGGCTGTGGATGAGCACTGCTGACCAAAAAGGACGAGTTCTCTAAAGGACTGCGGCCGTAGCGATCCAGATCTTGGAAAGGGATCAAGATCTCTTTGAAGTGGGTAAAAAACTCCTGGTACAAGCCCGCTTTCAATAATTCCAATACATATTTATACTCCATATGGAGCCAAATGGACTCGTTTTCCAACCAGCCGGGAGTGAAAGCCCGCGCCCTGCCGATTTCATGGGGCTGACCTTCAAGAGAGGCGTTGACCTTGTACATGTTCAATTTCCGGTCATATAAAGGGCTGGATTTAACCGCTTTATGAATCGCTTTGACCTCTTTTACCCCCCCAGCAACTTTTATCGAACGCACCGCCCCTTCTAAAAATAAAGGCAAAGGTTGAGGTTGAAATCCTTTAGCTCGTAAAAAAGGCCGTCCCTGCGGATCAAGTTTATTTTTTCCCCCGGCTCCTTTTTGGATTTCATAGTCCGTCATCCGATAGCGAAAATATGTGGGGGCTAATCCGTTTTTCGCCCAATCCTCAGCTCGGAGAAAACCCTTCTGTAACCTATCTTCGAAGATCTGAAGGATACTGTACAATTCTTTGCCAGAAAGGCTGATTTCTTTCCCGGAAATCCCTTGATAAACCTTTTCCCGATACGTTTCTCGCAGGTCATTCGCGTGATCCCACCTCTGAAAAGGATCCATTTCTTTCTCCGTCAGATCTGCCAGCGCCTGCAGGTAATGCCCGAATTCAACGGGAAATTTGAACGCCAGATCCCGGTCCGTTTCAGCGAGGGATTCCCTCAAGAAAACGCTCAACCGGAAGAGTTCATAACTCTCAGGCAGTGAGCTGCCAAACAAGCCCGGTAATCCGTTCAAGGCGTCGTACCAACCCGGCTTACCCGCCTCCATCTCGAGCCCCATCCCACCCGGGTCCAAAGTCCCGAATTTGACCCCAGCCAAGAGGATCAACTTTTCAAATATGGAGGACTTGTATATCTCACCGTTGGTTGTAAGAACCCAACCGGAAGTCCCGGATTCGGTGAGGAAATGGTATTGGCGAGGACCCACCTCGGTGAGGACATAGCGTTTACGCCGCGGTCGAACCTTGACCGGGCTTTGGAAATAAGGGATCTCACGGCTCTCAAACAGCAGCTCTCGTTTCCTTTCCGGGAAAACCGCCAGGTAGGATTCAATCTGATCCAGGAGATATGTCCAATGATCGACCCAATAGCCATCTCCAAATACCGCCCTGGGCTGTGCGTCGGCATGTTCCATCACGCGGGAGAGGAATTCTTGGGGGGGAAGATCAAGGGCGATTTGGTGATCCTCCACATATTTAAGCAGCCCACCCGGAGTGAAGCCTTTCTCCAAAAGGGGAGAAAGCTGATCCGGTTCCTTCACACCCTGCATCAACTCAGAAAGCAGGCCGGGTTTGATCTTGAACATGGTCCCCTTAACGACCAGGGGATTGTACCCATCCAGCTGGATCAGGCTCAGAAAATCCCGGATGTTCTTTTCGCCTACCCGGGGATCGAGCAAGACATCACTGCGCCGGTTCTGGTTCACATCCCGGTAATTTCCCTCTCCAAAAGAATAATATTCTGGGGCGAGGTGGAAATCGTTGTAATCCCTTTCCAGATCCCCGTGTTTCCTTGAATAGATATGGAAAACATGGGGCCGGGGTTCCGCGTCCCAATATACCGGCCACCCACCGCGGAGGACATTGTCCAGATAGGTTTGGCGCACATAGGCATCAAAATGGGGGGAAGATGTCTTGGTCTGCACAGTCTGCACGATCCCCTCAACGATTTCCCGGGCTTCCTTCAGTTTTTGATCCATATAGCCAGGTTGGATCAGATACTTGGTTTGGGAAGGCAGGTCATCCGGCGAATGGATATGCCCGTACAGGCTGTAAAGGGTGATGGATTCCCCCTGATCCAACGTGTCTTTCATCCCCCAAAAAGCGCATGGAGTTTTCCCGCTTTTCCCCTGGGGTCGGGCCAGTAATTCATCGAGCATGGTCTCCAGGAAACCCAGCGGTTCGTGCAGGGAGGTCTCCTGGAGAAAGACGACCTCCGGGTCGACCACTACTGGCAAACGGTCCACGCCACCTTCTTGCTGACGCCATCCCAGCGCGAAATGGCCTGGGGTGACGGGGGACACCTGCGCATGATCCGCAGCGGACGCCTTTAAACGGTAAAACGGGATCCCCTGCTGTTCATTTTCTACCTTCATCCAGGCTTCGATG
>JAWLER010000065.1:0-8860 GCA_041686005.1 Anaerolineales bacterium
GCAACGCGTTTGCCTTTACAGGAGATGTCGAGGAAGATCTTTTGAGCATCACATCAGTACATCCGATGCGTAAAGATGCAGTGGACGAGTTCTTGGATAGGGCAGATGCGGATTGGGCGTTGGTCGATGAGTTGGTGGCGCAGGATAAACTTGTTGAAGTCGGATACGGGGACAGCACATTTTATCTGAGAAGGCTCAGAAAGCCTGGTGAGGATTAAGGGTGGAGGGGAAGAGTTTCCAAAGAGGGTACAGAAACAGCTGTCTGGGAACGCATCGATACCGCAGCGCTTTTACAGGTCCAGATGACCCCAGAAGCAGATGAAAGGTCTCTTCTTTAGTTGAAGAGTATTGGCACAGAAAAAATAAATTAGCTTATGTACCGGATTGTCTCTTAGGAAGAACCTGCCCTAAAGTTGATTAAGGGTACTTTAAAAGTTCCCGAGATCGCAAAGGCAGGGGGACCAGGCCATTTTGTTCGGGGTTTTCTCAGCTCGGATTCGCCGATTCTGATCCTGAACAAATTCCATCTTGGCTCAACGTTGGCGAGAAGACATCATCGTGTTCATGATCACCATACGGGGGGGACCCGGTACGGGTGGCGCGAACGGGGGAAATGAGAGGTTGGTTGTTCGATACATGGGGAGTGGGAAATGCTGTCCAGAGGGACATGCTGTCGTGGGATCCCTGCCCGCACAGCATGGGGCGCGGGAAATGGCCATGGTCCCCCGTGATGCGTTCTCATGACAGGTTCACTTGTACGCGATTGGCTTTCGGAATTGACCTTCGAGTATGCCTTGTCCAGTGCCTGGCGGGTTGAGGCATAAGGGATCTCTGTCGCCGGAAATATATGTTCATCGCCGATCTGTTCTGCTAATCCGCAGTCGCGCAGCATGGCCATGGTTTGCTCAGATACGCCGCACAGGACAATCGTCGTCCCGTTTGAAGCGGCTTTGTTTTGTATCGCTTCCAAGGTCCTAATCGCCGTGCTGGCGAGAAGCCT
Source organism: Anaerolineales bacterium (assembly GCA_041686005.1). Taxonomy (GTDB): domain Bacteria; phylum Chloroflexota; class Anaerolineae; order Anaerolineales; family UBA11858; genus B10-G9. The sequence goes on from JAWLER010000065.1 coordinate 1,001, forward strand.
GGTGCGGCGCATCCGCAGGACGAGAATTTCTATCTCAACATTCATGATTTGGTGAAGCGCGTCTGCCAGGTCTTCCGCGGCGGCAAAATACAAATCTCCTTCCACATCAATGACAGCGGTTTCGGGCGTATTTTGGGGGATGTGGTGGAACCCTTTTTTCACGAATTTTCCGTCTTTGTTGAGCTGCAGGTAGCCTAACTTAACACGGCTGCTTTGATACAGATAGAACAGGATGGATAGGATGGTGCCGAGATATATGGAGAGGTAGAGGGGGAGGAATAGTACCGCGGTGAAGGTGGCGGCAAATACGATTTTGCTCGAGTTCCGCCCGCTCAATGTGATTTCAATTTGGTGCCTGTCTATCAGATGGAGAGCGGAAATGATCACCACGCCGGTTAAACTTACCAGGGGTATGTATCCAACCCATCTTTTGATGAAGAGGAAGGCGGCGAAAACAAATACGCCTGACAGGCCATTTGCAACTCGAGACGTCGCTCCTTCTTCGTAATTGATGGCGCTTCTGGTCAATGACCCACTTGGGGGTAAGGATTGGAAAAAACCTCCTGCGATGGAGGCCAGGCCTTGACCGACAAGTTCGCGGGAAGTGTCCACTCGCTGCCCTGACATGTAGCCAATGGACTTGGCGATCGTCAGGTCTTCAAGGGTATCCAGGAGAGCTACGGCGCCGGCTCCGATTAACAAGGTTTGAATGATATTGTCTTTCAGGGGAAAAGTGGGAATGTGAAAGCGCAGCCCCAACTGGCTCAGGTTTCCCAGATCTTGGATCAGCGTCACCCCCCGGGTATCGAGGCCGAAGATTTGCGCGGCGAAGGATGTGAGGAGGATCACCAACAAGGATGCAGGGAGTTTTGGCCACAGGCGCTGTAACCAGAAGAGGGAAATGATCGCGAAAAGTCCCATCGAAAGTACAATGAAATTGATTTTGTTCAGGTTTTCAAAGAGGTGAATGAGCAGCACGTGAGTTTGATGGCTGTCAACCGGCGGGAGCCCCAACAGGGTCACAGTTTGGTTGAGGACGATCAGAATGGATGCGCCGGTTAAAAAGCCGGTGACCACAGCGTTTGATACATAACGGATGATGTAATCGAGGTTAAGTAAGCCCATAACCACCCGCATCAGCCCGCTGAGGATCGCCAGTGCGAACACATATTCGGGATAGTTCTCTTGTCCGATAAAGGGGACGAGCACAGCGCTCGTGATCAAGGCGGTTGTGATTGTGGGGCCGGTCACCACGTGATCGGAACTTCCCACAAAGCTGGCAACAACAGGGGGGATCATGGCGGCATACAGGCCGTAGATAGGGCTGACCCCGACGATTGATGCGTATGCCATGGCCTGAGGAATAGCGATCATGGCCACCGAAAGACTGGCTTTGACATCCTTTGGGAGCCTTTGGTGGAGATACTGTTCCAGCTGGTCAAAGGTGTTAGTTATGTTTTGCATTTTTTATGGTCTGGACCAGTTATTAGCTGGGCTCAGGGTTAAAAAAGCAATAAGCTGCTGTAGGCAGAACGCAGATCAAAAAGCGTTCATTGGTTCTCTAAGCAGCTCAATCGTACAAACCCTACCATAGATCTGCCCGCCTGAAAAGGGGAAATAACAGGTTTGTTAAGACAAAGGTATAATTCTTTATTTTATGGTTTTCTTTCACTGCCTGCCAGGGCTGGATCGATGGTTGTGCCAGCGGCGATCATGTGCAAGATATTGTGCGGTGGGGGATGAGTTTTTCCTGACCTGGTTCAACCCCTGGAAATTTTTAAGTAATTCATGCCCACCATTGCTTTCAATCGGCTTCCCCGGCGCCCTGCATCCACGCTGTAATCCGCCGCAGCCAGGAAGACTCCACCGCCGAGTGCTTTTTAACCATCAACACCGAACAGGGGGACCGTTCCGCCACGATATCGGGGATGGCGCCAAAGAGCCAGTGGGGTAAAAAAGATTCTCGAGACGCACCCATGACCAGCAGGTCATATCCTTCTTCAGCTTCGCTGAGAATGGCCTCGGGGATGGCCATGTCCGCTGTCACCTGGAGGGATATGCGGTCCGCAAGCGCCCCCGAATTTTCCGAAAACACCCCTTCCAGGGCCGTTTTTTCAGCTTCTATTTCCCCTTCGGATTCGGATGGCACGACGCGCAGCACGACCATTCTCGCTTTTGTGCTTCGGGTTATTTGCCGGCCCAAACGGAGGGCCAGAGATTCGTGGGGGCTGTCCACAACCGGGACCAATAGGCGCTCGATTTTTTCCAGCCCCTTGTTTAGAAACAGCCCCACATCGCAGGGGGCGTCGCGCAGGACTTTTTCCCCGATGCTGGGGGAGACAGAAGAAAAGGTCCGGGGGCCAGGCCAACCCATTAATATGAGCTGCGTCCCCGGCCGGTTTTTGGCGACAGCCACGATGCCCGTTGCAACCCCCAGGGCAGCGCGCAGCATGGTTTTTACATCCACCTGGGCCTTTGCGCAGTATCTTTCCACTGCGCGGAGGGCGACCCCCTCTTCGGAGTCTTTGCTCTCCACGTAACGCTGCGCAAGGGGTAAGGGGACCTGGGGAGGGAATGGAACGATTTTCAGGGCAGCCAGGCTCATCTCCTTTCCGCCCAGGGCAATGGCTGAGGCGATCTCGGCCAGAGTCCGGGCAGTGCTCGGGTTGGCTACCGCCAACAGCACCTCTCCACCTTCTCTTTCAAGTCCTGCTTCTTCTGCTGCGGTTTTCAATTTCGAAGGAAGAACCACGATTTGGTCGGCTGTAGGGTCGAAGTCTGTTATGCGCTTGGCGGGCTGTCCTGGCCCTCCCACCAGAAAAGCAGTCCCTCCTTTTGTTTGCTCCTCTTCCATCACATCCTGTGCCTTTTCCACGGTTGCCAGCGCTTCGGGTTCTCCAGCCTCGACTCCTGCTGGATCCCACTCAATTTCTTGATGATCTTCTAAACGAAGCACAATGAGTTTGCTCATAACGACCTCCTTTCATGATGGCGATCGAGACCCATCCGGATGTATTCTTATCCAAGAAAAAATGAAAAATGAGGTAAGCCCGTTGTTTTATGCCATCCTTTTCCCTTATGGATAATGGATCGTTACGATGGAACTATCTGTAGCTTTCGCTAATTCTTCCGGTGTGCGACCCAAGCTGGAGCGAAAACGCACCTGTGATCCAGTGCTGGTGATGACAACAAGGTCATTATCTTCAACCCGGGCGGCGACTTCTTGAACCACCTCCCTTTGCAGGAGGGAGATTTGGAATGACAGTTGGCCGCTCATCTCCTCCAACTTAGAGCGTATCCTTTCTTTGTAGTATGGGGCAGTCAAAACTAGCAGGGGGGCGTTGACGGCGCGGGCAATCCCTACCACTGTCTCCAGCGTTTTATCAGCCAGAGCCGGGGTTGTGCTGTGACCGGGTACCGCCAACACCACCTGGCGGGTGGCATTGATGGGCGAGGTAATCCTCCCCACAAAAACCGGCATCTTTGCATTCCAGATCACTTTGTCCAACACCGTGCCGTAGATGCTTTGGCGGAAGGTTGGCTTCCCCCGCCAACCCATGACAATCGAGGTCGCCTCTGTTTCCAGTGCGGCGTCCAGAATACCGTCGGCGATGGATTTATTTATCCGGCGCTGGGTTTCAACCCTGGATTCAGGATCCTCCAGGATGTCAGGGATTTTCGCTAAGATCTCGCGTTGATGCTGTAGCCCTTCAACATCTCCATCGGTTTTTTTAGCCACATGAAGGGGAAGCAGTGTGCCCTCCGCGCTCTGGCTAAGGATGTTGGCCAGTGAGAGGAGATGTTCCTGTGTATCCGGATTGGCAATGGGAACGAGGACCCTCTTGAAAAATGGTTTCTCCTCCTCCGGCCGGGAAGGGACACGGATATGCTTGCCAAAGCGTTTCACGAGCAGGGGAGAGGATATGCTTGTGCATAGGACAGCAAGGATCGCACCATTGAAGACCGAGTCCGTGAACAGACCCAGGTTGATCCCTACCAGTATGGTGGCGATGGTGGCGGCGGCCTGGGCCTGGGAGAGGCCCCAAAAAGCAAAGGTTTCCTTGTTTGTATAGTCGAATAAGGCAGAGGTGATCCAGGCTGCGGCAAATTTGGTCACATATACCGCCGCTGTCATCGCCAGGCCGATCAGCAGGGTTTGTTTGCTGGTTACAAATGCCAGGGGATCGATAGACATCCCTACGTAAATCATGAACATGGGGATGAAGAAGGCATCTCCCAGGAAAAGGACCTGGCTTCCCACCGCACTGTGGGAGGGAAGCGTGGCGTTGATGGCCAATCCAGCCAGGAAGGCACCCACGATGGCGTGCATCCCGATCATCTCCGCCAGCACCGCCGCGACAAATAACGACACCAGCACGAATTGAAACTCAATATCGCGGCTGCTGAAGCGGGAGAAAAAGAGTTTTCCTGCCCGGGGCAATCCCAGCAAAACCAGCACAGCATATCCCACCATCAAAGAGACCAGTTTGACGATGGAGATGGCGGAGAAATCACCCTCTTGGCCCCCGGCGATCACAGCCAAGACCAGCAGGGAGGCAACATCCGTGAAGACAGTCGCCCCTACCACCATAGCAATTGATTCGTTCCGGACAATGCCCAGCTGGCTGAGGATCGGGTAGGCAATCAGGGTATGAGAGGCGAAGGTGGCCCCCAGGAGGATGGCGCTTGACCAGCCAAACTCGAAAGCCCGGCCGAGTCCCGTAATGGCAAGGATAGGGATCGTGAAGGTAAATAAGGCGAAAACGATGGCTTTGTTCTGAACACGTTTCAACTGCCCCAGGTCAATTTCCAACCCCGCGGCAAACATCAGATAAACCAGCCCGATGGTGCCTAACAGTTCAATGGTCTGGCTCATTCGCAGCAGGCCCAGGACATGGGGTCCAACCAAAATGCCCCCCAATATCAACCCTACAATCCCGGGCAGGCGGATCCGCTCGGACAGGATGGGGGTAATTAAAATGACGGCCATGATCGTCAAAAAGACGGCAACTGGCTCGTGCAGCGGCTGCAGCATCGGTTTTTACTCCTTGCGTTTCAGTGCATCGCTGAGTGCCCTGTTCTTTCATGGATGGGAAAGCAGGATATGTGAACGGGCAGTAAAAAAATCCCAGGCACAGACCTGGGATTTGATACGACCCGAGCCCTGCCTCTTCCACTGCCGACGAAGTTAGCTGGCGGGTTGGGGCTGAAAGATGCCCCTCTCACGATGGACGAGATGCACCCCTGCAATTGGGTCCTCCGCTTGCCTGGGGAGGTGTTATCCCCGGCAATTAGGCACACAGATGCTTGAATTTATGACACCGGCGATTCACGTTGGTGTTTATGTGGGTGTACTGTAACACAATGCAGGGTAATTGACAACCATATTGAGGTAGAAGATCCATTTATGGTTCATCCATAAAGTAACTGGGTGGGTGGGCTGGTTAGTGATATTTCATTAAAGGCTTTTTAAGATAAACCGGGGCTCCAAAGGAGCGATCTCTTATATTGCCGGGCCTGCTAAGCCTGAAAAACCTGTCATTAGCCCCTATGCATTTACATGTATTTAAAGAACAAGAGCCGATTCTTTTTCTTTAATATAAAACTGTGACCACCCAATCCACCATCATTAAAGCATCCACGTCACCCAAGTCCGCTCATTCCCCCTTACGTTTCCTCAGAATTTTCCGAGTTGCTTTTCTGACGCTCACCTTGAAGCCCTTCCCGAAATGCTCTTATTCCACTCCCCAATTCACCAGCGACATCGCTGATCCTTCCCACACCAAACACAAGCAAAACAATGACCAGGATGATGATCAACTCCGTAGGACCGAGATTAGCCATTCATCAACTCCTATGCTCATTCACGTTAACTTAACCAACCCTTAACAGTGTACCCCCGTAAGTATTTCTACAAAACCCATATGGGGGCATGATATCTCGAAAGCGCTACCCGTTTGTCGAAGGGAAACGAGGTTCATCCTCTCCGATTTTGATCATGATTCCTTGTCAGGATTTTCTTCTATTTGTTCATTCTTTTCAAGAGGAGACACCAGCACTTTGTCTACCCGGTTTCGATCCATGTCCACCACTTCAAAATGAAATCCGTGCCATTCGAAGGAATCTGATGATATTGGTATTTTACCCAGGCGCGTGACAACAAAACCTGCCAATCGGTGATAATCTCCCTCCTCCTCAAGGGGTAACTCTGGGATTGATAACATCTTTGCCATATCTTCAACAGGCATCATGCCGTCCAGTAACCATGTCCCATCCTCACGCTGAATGGCGAAAGGTTCCTCATCCTCTTTGTAGGCTGAGACATCGCCCACCATCGCTTCCAAAATGTCGTGCATGGTGACCAGGCCCTCCACGGCGCCGTATTCATCAAGAACAACCCCGATATGCGTTCGACGTTTCTTAAAAAGTTCCAGAACATGCAAGACTGGCATGCTGTCCACAACGAACACAGGTTCGAAGATAATTGACTCCAGGTCGATTGCGCTCCCTTTCTCGCCGGTGAGAACCTTGGAAAAAAGGTCTCGAACGCGAACAGCCCCCACCACATTGTCCAGATGTTTACGGCAGACAAGATATCTGGTCCTCCCCCCTTCAATCGCCTTGTGGAGGATGATCTCCTCGTCTTCTTCAAGATCCAACCACTTAATTTTTGTATCCGGCGTCATGATGGCCGCCACTTTGAAATCGTCTAAACGCAGCGTACGATCTACAATATCCTGCTCCATCTTTTTAATAATCCCGGCTTTGGATCCCCGTTCCATTAATATGCGGATTTCCTCTTCTGTCACCGGGGGTTCTTCAGCCATGCCTAGAGGTAGGAGCTTCATTACCGCATCCGTGGATGAACCTAAAAATGACACTGCAGGGTGAGCGAGCCGGGATAATAACTGCATGGGTTTGGCGACCCGAACCGCGATATCTTCCGACGCAGCCAGGGCAATGCGTTTCGGCACCAACTCTCCAAGGACGAGGGTCAAATAGGTTGTTCCGACCACGACAGTAGCCACCCCGATTACATGCCCGTATGGCGCCAAATAGGGTATCGTTTCCACCGCCGCTTCAATTTTACGGGCAATTGTCGTACCGCCAAAAGCCCCTGCAAAGATTCCAATCAGGGTAATTCCAATTTGGATGGTCGACAGAAAATTATTTAGATTTTGTGTCGTCTTGAGGGCAGCTTTCGCGCCCTGCTCGCCTTTGCTGGCGCGTTCCTCCAGACGACTTCCTCGGGCAGAGACTACAGCGATCTCAGCCATGGCAAAAAAACCGTTTCCCATGGCAAGCATTAGCAAGATGAGAATTTCTGTAATTGTGTCTGACATCAAACGCTGTCCTTCACTTTTCGATTATCGAATTTCCAGAGAACTGAAAATGAGACCTTATTCCTGCACATACACCTAATCCACCAACTACATTATAATTTATTTTTTTCAATCACGATTTTTGATATGCAGCACAACGAGTTTTGCTCATCATAACCTCCTTTTTTGATTGTGTTCATGAGCCATCTGGGGGATATTTCATAAACTAAGCGGGAGCACATAGATAGGACCAGATGAGTGTTTTGAACCCTCCTTTCACCCTTTTGGATAATGGATCGTTACGATAGAATGCTCTGTCGCTTTCACCAATTCTTCTGGTATGCGGCTCAGGCCGGAGTGAAAACGTGTCTGTGATCCTGCGCTGGTAACTCCAACAAGGCATTATTTTCGAGCTTGCTAGCAGTGAGGGTGCCGTCTTATGGCTGGGAGGATCTTAGAGGGGCCATACTCGCGGGACCAGGAAAATGGCCAATATGTAAATCAACACGGTAAGCAGTGCACCCACTTTGAGGAAATC
>JAWLER010000005.1:0-93599 GCA_041686005.1 Anaerolineales bacterium
CAACATATTCCAGGAGCATGAGCCTTCCCTTTTTTTAGAATGTCAAAAAAGAAGCTGTCTATTCCATCTGTGAAGTATAACACAATCTCTTTTTAACTTCCAAGCCCAACGATCCTGTTTGGTGTCCCTCTCCTCACAAGGCAACGCTGGGAGCTCTCCTTCCCTGTCGATGCCTGCCTCGCGCTCCATCAGGACCTTTCATGAGTCATCCCTCTGAAAGCGCTCCATCCAATATTTAATTTCAGAACTGGAAAGGGATGGGTTCCATTTATCCCCCGAGGTGTCCTCTGCTTGCTTCTCCTGGTCTCCCATACGGCCTGCAAAATCTTGCGAAGAAAGGACCTGGGCCTGATGACGCTCAGCCTCCCGGATCACCTCATGGTCCGAGCTGACCACCGTCCAATTTTTCGCCGCCCCACCCAAAGAGGTCAAACGGGCTTTGATAGCCAGATCAGCCGTTTTATCCTGGCTGACAAAGGTAGCCCACACCCTCCCGAATCGTTGGGTCCGGGTTTGACCTGGCGGCGCCTGGTCGAAATACACCTCGATTTTCGTCCGAACCTGTCTGGAAAAGACCTGCAAGTGCTGGATTAACTTCATTTCATCATCAGGGTCACCCAAATTCAACCCCGCTATGTTGGGTATCAAATTATGACCGTCAATGAGATAAGGCATCTGAAGATGAAATGAGCTAATGAAATCCGATATCAACCTGCATGATCAAGAATAGTGTGCTATGATGTTTCTAATCCTAGCAATTATATCAAATAGGGACGGGAACATGAAGCAGTGGAAACGCTTGTTATTCTATATTCTCCTTAACATGGCGGTTTCAGCGATGACCATGGTCGGCGTGCTTTATGTATGGGAAAACACCAACCTGAAACATGTCCTCTTCGCTCAATACCCGCCAGCTGAGGGCGAAGGGCTGCAGGAACCACTGTCCACTCCCTCCACATTTGAAACCCAACCCGCCCTCCAAATTAAAATTGACGAGGTCGGGGGCGTTGGCAATCTTGATACGGAGTATGTCCGTTTAAAACGGGTCGGCAACGGTGCCCAGGGGACGATCTCTCTTGAAAAATGGCGCTTGAAGGACGAAGATAACAACGAATTTGCCATCCTGTCCCAATCTGGATTTGAAAGCCTGGAACTACACAGCAAAGGGGCGGTTAACATTTACACCAAAGCGGGGCAGTCCAATCCCATTGAACTGTATTTAGGATTTTCCGAACCGCTTTGGGAACCGGGGGAAACGGTGACCTTGATCGACCCGTCCGGGGAAACACACGATTCCTTCCTCATCCCTTAGATGACCCGCCCAGGGCCTTAAACGAAAAAAGCTCTCTCATCCGGCCCTGGAGAGAGCTTTTTTATAAACATTTTTTTATTGGAAAATCACCCACCCATCACGGGTCGAAATTTATACCCGTAGACCAATAGCCCCCGGTCATCATCTTCACTCTGCAACCTCCGGGTGATCATCTCCACCGGCATGCCGATTTCCACACCCTGGTCTCCCAAGTCCGTCAGTTGGGCCGTGATCACCGGGCCTTCATCTAGTTGAACGAGCGCCACCGTATAGGGGACGGATTCTTCAAACTCCTCCGGCGCGTTATATATCTCTGTGTAGGAATAGACTTTTCCGCGACCGCTGAACTCGTATTCCGTCTTCGCTTCATCTCCGCATTCCGGACAAATGTCACGTGGAGGGAATATTTTCGCGCCGCAGTGAGGGCAAATCTCACCGGTCAGTGTGTAACGTTGTCGTTTCAATCGCCAATGTCGAGGGATGTCCATTCACGCGCTCCTTTCCTGCAACAAATTACCCCAACCGCTAAAAACCTGTTTATCCAGTCTACAGTGTACAAGAGATGGACTATCAGAAACTATCAATTCACTTAAAAAAACGCACTCTCAAGATCACTTCATGACGATCTTTCCCCGCATGCGAGCGTACTCCGCGTAATCGATCTCCGTGCGGCGTGCGATGTAATCCTCCGTCTTCAACGCCCGGTCCCTTTTTTCAACAATCTCTTCCGTGACCCGGAGGGAGAAAGCATCCGATCCCGCTCCGGAACCGAAAGAGCAGAGCATGATCCTTTCGCCAGGTCGGGCGACATCTAAAATCGCCGTCAGACCGATCAAAGCTGCCCCGGCGTATGTATTTCCGATCCGGGGTGACAACAGCCCCACTTCCGTTTGTTCTTCCCGGAACCCCAATTGTTCCGCCACGCGATTGGGAAATTTCTCGTTGGGCTGATGGAAGACCACATACCGGTAATCCTCAGGCCCAGTACCCAATTCATCCAACAAAGTGTTGACCGCGTTCTTAATATGTTTGAAATACGCAGGCCTGCCCGTGAAACGGCCTCCATGCTCAGGGTACCTTTGGTAAGCGCGCCGCCAGAAATCAGGGGTATCCGTGACGTAGGAATACACGCCTTCGATCACCGCCAGGGATTCCGAGGCTGGGCCAATTAAAAACGCCCCTCCCCCTGCCGCTGCGGTGTATTCCAACTCATCCCCCGGCTTCCCCTGGGCCGTATCCATCCCCAAAGCCAAAGCGTACCGTGCCATGCCAGAGCCAACCAGTCCCATGGCAGCCACCATGGCTTCCGTCCCCGCTTTACAGGCGAATTCCCAATCCGCCGCCTGCGTATCGGGGACGATCCCCAAGGCTTCAGCAACGATCGTCGAGGTGGGTTTGACGGCATAGGGATGGGATTCCGATCCCACCCAAACTGCTCGAATATGCTGCGGATTTACCCCCGCGCGCGCCAAAGCGTTTCGGGCAGCCTCCAAAGACATGGTCACCACGTCTTCATCCATCCCCGGGACCGATTTTTCGAGAATGGGTTCTACACTCAAACCCCCTCTCCAGATCCGAGATATTTCCGCCGCCGGTAAGCGGTAGCGCGGTACATACGCGCCGTATCCGACAAGGCCCACTTCCTGCGCTGGTGTTAATAATTTTTTGGTTTTCTTTTCATCGTCATTCATCATATCCGTTCCCTCATCTCAACGAAAAAAGCCGACGCCGCTTCAATCCTCCCGCATAGCTAACAGGATCTCCCGGGCCCGACCCACTTCGATCCTACCTTCCTCCACCAAGCGGCGGGCCAGGGGAGCGATTTCCTCATCCTCTGCGCCAGCGGAAAGGGCGATTTGGCGCGCATGCAGGGTCATATGCCCTCTCTGAATCCCCTCGCTAGCCAAAGCCCGCAAGGCGGCCAAATTCTGCGCCAAACCAACGGAGGCGATCACTTCCGCCAGCTCTCTGGCAGAGGTCACCCCCATCATCTTCAACGCCAGCCGGGCTGCAGGATGGGACCGGGTTGCCCCGCCCACTATCCCCACCCCCAGCGGCATCTCTAACCGCCCTTGGAGTCTGCCTTCCTGATCCACCCGCCACTGGGAGAGGGGCTGGTATCGTCCGCCCCGCGCGGCGTAGGCGTGGGCACCCGCTTCCACCGCACGCCAGTCATTTCCGGTGGCAAGGAGTACCGCATCCACGCCATTGAGGATGCCTTTGTTGTGGGTTGCAGCCCGGTAGGGGTCGGCTTCTGCGAAAGCCCAAGCCTCCACGATGCCGTCCCGGACCTCTTCCCCGCTGAATTCACCAAAGGCAAGCGCGATCGCCGGGAGTTCACAGGCTGCCCGCACCAAACGGCGGTCCGCCAGATTGGATAAGATCTGCAAGTGAACCCGCCCGCCCACCAACGCCTCAATATGCGGCGCAAGTCGTTCACAGGCGGTGTTCACCGCGTTCGCACCCATGGCATCCTGTACATCCACCAGCAAATGGACGACCAAAAAGGGGCCGATGGGCGAGTCCTCGATCACCCGCACTTCGAGATCTTTTGGACCCCCACCGATGTCTCTTAAGACCTTATCGACGTCTTCGATCTCAGCAAGAAGGGCCTTTTTGTGGGATTTGATTACCTCGCCTGCCCCCTGCACATCCTTCAGATCCAAAATCTGAAGCTGGCCGATCATCAACGGGGGGTCTGCCCGGGCGCGAAACCCCCCATGTTCCCGGGTGATTTTGGCTATGAATGATGCACCGGCGACCACAGAGGGTTCCTCGATGACCATGGGGACCAGCACATCCCGGTCGTTGACCAGGAAGTTCAGTCCCACGCCCAGGGGCAGCGCGTAGCGGCCGATCACATTTTCGATCATCTTGTCCGCTTGCTGGATGGTCAACCCCATAAGCTCATTGAGCAGGGGCAGGTCTTCACCGCTTATGAACCCCTCCTCACGGAGCAGTTTTTGCCGTTCCTGGACGCTCAGATTGTAAAACCCTTGCAAACGCGAGCTGCCGCTCTTCGCCGACATGCCACTTCCCTTGCTTTCATTAATATCACGTAAGAAATCTCCCCTTCACAGCCACTTTAATATAGGAAAACTAGCAAAAACTATCAAAATCAAGGTAGATACGGTAAAATAGGGATGGCAAAAGTTTTGTTCAAAGTTTAAGGGTATATGTCAAACGCTAGACAAGAAAAACTAGAAGAACAACTCCACCGATATCATCAAGCCAGTTTTAATCTGGTCCGCGATCTATCTCTGGATACCGTATTGGAGCGCATCGTCCGTCTGGCGAGAGATCAAGCCCAGGCGGAATACGGGGCCCTAGCCATCCGGGATGAATCGGGGGATATACTCCGCTTCATCACCATCGGCATGTCGGAAGAGGAAGAAGCCCGCATGCCTCATCCCCCCGTGGGAAAGGGCCTGCTGGGTGAGTTGCAGCACAAAAACGAAGTCATTCGCATCTCTGACATTGAAAAGGACCCCCGCAGCGCAGGGTTTCCCGAAGGTCACCCCCCCATGGATTCCATGCTGGGGGTGCCGATCCTCTCCGGCGAACGCATCATCGGGCAGATCTACCTGACCAACAAAAAGGGGGAACCGGCATTCACGGAGAACGATGCCCGCTTGATGAAGACCCTGGCAGGGTATGCAGCGGTGGCGATCACGAACGCCCAGCTTTATAACAACATCATTGAACGCGACCAAATCCTCAACCAGCAAAACGAAGACCTCTCCCTGATCAATGATCTGGCCCAAACAGTGGCCAGTTCGTTGGATATCAAAGAGATCATGAGCCAAACCCTGACCCGCGTTCTATCGTATTTGGATATTGAAACCGGGGAGATCTTTTTGCGTGATAAATCCAGCAAGGACCTGCGCTTATCGTTGCTGCGCGGGGATGGGTTCGAAGCCTTCTCCAAGAAGAATGTCTTCCGGATCGGGGAAGGGTTGGTGGGCAAGGTGGCTGGCTTAAACAAACCCCTGGTCAGCTACGCCCTGGATTCGGACCCCCGGATCCTCCGCTCCGACATCTCCAAAGCCGGATTTACCTGCCTGGCAGGCATCCCCCTCCAGGCCCAGAGAAAAGTGGTCGGCGTGATGACCCTGGCCAGCAAAAAGGACCGCCAATATACCACCCGGGAGCTTGACTTATTGACCACCATCGGCACCTGGGCAGGCACGGCCATTGAGAACGCACGTTTACAACAGCAAGCGAAAAGGGTCGCCATCCTGGAAGAACGAGAACGCATCGGTATGGACCTTCACGACGGCATCATCCAATCTCTATATTCCATCGGATTGACATTAGATCTGGTGAAGCAGATTTTCCCCGAAAACTCATCCGAAGCCCACGAAAAGCTAAATTCGGCGACCACGGCCATTAATGAAGCCATCACGGACATCCGGTCCTATGTTGCCGATCTCCGGCCCCGGCAGATGCAAAGGAACCGCTCATTTTCTGAGAACTTAGAAAACCTGATTCAAGAATTCAGAAAGAACTCCAATATCAATGCCACAATGGTGGACTCCTCCCAAGAACCGCTTAACCTCCCCTATGAAAATGCGGTAGCTCTCTTCCATATTCTGCAGGAATCCCTGGCCAACACAGCCCGTCACTCCGATGCCACCAAGGCGGAGGTGAATCTGTGGGAAGACGACGGCCGGTTGTATTTGGAAGTTGCCGACAACGGAAAAGGGTTTAACCTGGACAAAATCGAGGTCAGTTTAGGCCATGGATTGTCCAACATGAAGAGGCGCACCAGAAAAGTGGGAGGGGATGTGGAAATCGAATCCGCTCCTCTTCAAGGGACCTCCGTGCTGGCTTGGGTCCCAAAAAAAAAGTACTTCATAGTCAATTAATACGATATACACCTCCACACTTGAGTCGCGTAAATAAGCAACCTGCCATTAAAATACTATAGAAATCGTTTGAAACCCGCATCTTAATAAAAAGATAAGTCGAGATAAGAAGCTGCCCAAACCCTTGTTTGAAAGGTCTTTGCTAAACGGACATGGGCATGTCTCATCTGAGATGAATGACTGCGGGTCCATTGATTTTTAACAGGGGTCATGCTACAATTTGCCAGGTGAATATCAAGTTATTTGCGAGATGGGTAGTGGTATAGAACCCTGATGTACACCTATTGATTATTAGCAGGGGTCATGCTACAATTTGCCAAGAATATCAGGTAAAAGAATGAAAGATCAGTTCAGCAGGTTTAGGGATATCGTCTGGGTCTTATCCCTCGGCATGCAAGGTGGGTTGATGCTTTCCCTTCCTGTGTTAGGAGGGTTGGCGCTGGGATATTGGCTCGATATGCGCTATGACACACTTCCTTGGATAACCTTGGGATTGATGCTGACTGGCACAATAATAGGACCGATTCTTCTTTACCGCTTCATGAAGACGGTGGTCAAGGAGCGAATGACCAAAGAAAAGAATCAAAACCAAAATGAGGAGAATCTAGAATTATGGGGAAATTGAGAAGCATTGGCATCGTACTCACTGTGATCGCACTTTTTGCCGTAGGGATCATTCTCCCTGGAAAACGACTCCCCAAAATCTCCTTAGCAGCCGAAGAGATCCCGCTCCCTATTAATATCCCCCTTTTTGGACAATCGATACCAAACACTCTTCCAGCCACCTGGTTGACCATGGCCATCCTGCTTGGTATCGGGTGGGCTTATAATAAGGCACAGCGGAAAGAGGGTCGGCTGTCCCTTTTCCAGGTAGCTGTTGAAACCGTCATCGAAGAGATGCTAAAATGGGTGGAAGGCATAGGCGGGAAACACACTCGCGTTTTCTTCCCTATGGTGGCAACGTTTTTTTTCTTCATCGCGATTTCTAACTGGGGCGGGCTTTTGCCCGGATTCGGATCCATTGGGGTCTGGGTCGAACACCACGGAGAAACGGAATTCGTTCCCTTTCTCCGTACCGCCAATGCCCACCTCAGCACCACCTTGGCACTAGCTATTGTCTCTGTGGGATCCGTAAATTATTACGGTTATAAGGTCCTGGGAAAATCCTACTTTAAAAGGTACTTTGACGTTAAAATTAACACTGCATTTGGGGTTCTCGGTCTCTTGGAGTTAATTCTGGAATTTATCAAGGTCATTCCTTTTGCTTTCCGTCTTTTTGGCAACATTCTAGCTGGTGAAGTTCTCCTCTTTATAGTCAGTTATCTTTTTTCATTTATCTTCCCTATCGTTTTCATGGGCTTAGAGCTCTTCGTTGGCGCCATCCAGGCCCTTATCTTCGCCATGCTTACTTTGGTATTTTTCTCCACTGCGGTTTCTCATCAAGGAGAGGAATCGGAACCACATTAAACACATAAAATCTTTTAGAAAAAGGATCAACTAATAGGAGGATTCTCTCTATGTTTGAAAATTATTACTCGCTGACACAATCTGTCACAGCGTTAACTATCATGTTTGGTATTATCGTCCCAGCATATTCTATCGGTTGGATCGGCAGTAAAGCCATGGAAGCAATTGGTCGCAATCCCGCTGCCGCAGATGGCATCCTGACCAACTTGGTCCTCTCTGTAGCCTTTGCAGAGGCTATCGCCATCTATGCCCTAGTTGTGGCGCTATCCATCAAGTTCGTACCGGTACCGATCTTGGAAGCCCTACCCAGCATAGCCCCATAACCTAAAGGAGACAAGCTGTGAGTGAAGCATTTAAGGCATTGGGTATTAACGGGCCGTTCCTGCTAGCACAGATTATCAATTTCCTTATCCTCTTCCTGGCACTACGTGCGATTCTCTGGAAACCGCTTATGCAGCAATTGCAAGAGCGACGAGAAATGCTCCAGCAGCAGAAAGAAGATGCTGAGGTGGCCGCTGAGGCAGCCGCCAAGGCTCGAGAAGAAATCAAAGAAGAACGCCAACAAGCACTAGAGAAGGCCCACAGCGAAGCACAGGAGATTATCGAAGAAGCAGAAGAGCGAGCTGCCAACCTGAAGGAGCAAACACTCCAAGAGGCCCAGCAGGAGGCAGATCGCCTTATAAACGAAGCCCAACAAGAGGCTAAAGAGGAACGGAACCAGATCTTAGACAAAGTACGGGGGCTAATCGCTGAATTAGCTACTGCTGCTGCGCAAAGAATCGTCGGTCAAGAACTCAACGAGAAACGACAACATGCATTGATTGATTCGTTTTTCAGTGGGGTTCGTGAAGGGAAAGTGGAAATCCTGCCGGAGGATTTGAAGCGACCTGCCGACGGTAGGATCACAGTCATCAGTGCCCTCCCGCTCACCAACGAAGAGAAAGCCGCTATACGCGATGATTTAACACGTCGTGTTGAAGGTGAACTTGATGTAATTTTCCAGGTCGATCCTGAGATCTTAGGGGGCTTGGTTGTAGAAATAGGCAACCGCGTGGTGGATGGAAGCGTTGGCGGTCAATTGAAACAATTGCAAGAGTCCTTAACCTGAGAAAGAAAACAAGTTAAAAAATGAGCGAGGCTGACCCCATAAATCATGGGGGTCAGCCTCTTTATGTGCTAGATTTTAGCTGTGTGCCCTGGTCAATCTGACATATCCAGGGTCTATTTTTTCTTATCGGTACCTCCGGCGATGTAGGCCAGGAGGATGCTCAAGCTGTATAAACCCATCAAGGGAACCATGACCAGCATCATGTTCACAGGATCAATGGTGGGGGTGATCACCGCAGCGAGCACAGCCATACCCACCACTGCAATCCGCCAATTGCTGGCGAGCGCTTTGGCTGACAGGATCCGCATCATGGATAGGACATAGGAAAGAAGGGGGAACTCAAACACCAACCCCAGCCAAAACATCATCCCCGTCACAAAGCGGATGTAGGAGGAAGGGCGGATTTGGGTGGGTACGTTCATGAAGCTGAGCAAAACCGGCAACCCCGTCGGAAGGATCACGTAATAGGCAAACGCCATCCCTGCGAAGAAAAAAACGACCACCATGGGGATAGCCAAAAGCCCTATCAAGCGCGCTCTGCGGGAGAGGGCGGGAGCGATAAATAAAAAGATCTCATATGTGATATAGGGGAGGGCCGCTGTAAATCCAGCCAGGATAACCACCCGCATGCCCACCCCAATTGGCTCCGTGACCTCCACAGCCTCCAGCTCCTCCACACCGCCAATGGGCTGGGCGATCCAATCCATCAAATCCGGCAAGAAGATAAAGGCCACAACCGAAAATAACACTAACACGACGATAGAGCGGAACAAATGCCTTCGCAAAGCGTTGATATGCTCGACCAATCCTTCCGGCTGCTCTATGGCATGCTGAATGCTATCACCGACCGGCCTGTCTTCTGGTTCCTCCAGTAAAAAATTGCGTATGGCCCGGCTCACATTTGAGACCCAATTTGCGAAAGAACGGAAGGGAAAAGTAATGATATTAACAATGAATTGGATGGCTTTTTTCAAGATCCGGTCTCCTCACCGTTCCCCGTTGACTCCTCATGGGGGGCTTCCTCTCCGGGTTTGCTGTCTTGATCAGATTCCGATTCTACTTCCCCTTTTTGATCCTGGGGAGATTGATCCAAGTCACCAACAGATCCGCCTGGGGGAGGGTCTCCCATCCCTTCCATAGATACACGGGTTTGAGACAATTGCGCTCTCATCTCTTCCAAGTCCTCGTTGATCCCCAGATCGCGGCTCAATTTCTGCATCAAGTCACCAGACCCCCGCATCGCTTGCCAGAATTCAGATTGGTATAGTTTATGGAGGGTTTGCCCCAAAATCCGCCCCGCCTTGACCATGCCCTCCGGCCCTAATACCAACAAGGCAAATATCAGAACCACTACCAATTCCAGTGGACCCACGCCGAAAATATTCATCCACGATCCTCAGACACTATCAAAAACAAGGGAGCAAACAGGGTAAGCAGACACCAGCGGTTATTCTTCACTGCTTATTTCTTCTTTCTTTTTCTCTCTCTCTACTTCTTCCTCACCGCTCAATCCATCCTTAAAAGCGCGGAGCCCTTTTCCCATCTCCCCGAAAATTTTGCTGATCCGGCCGACCCCAAAAATCAGGATCACGATGACGAGAATGATGATCAGTTCAGTTGGTCCCAAATTAGGCATACTAATCTCCTTTGTAACGTTAGTCTCGTTCTGTTTCTATTATAAACTTTTCCAGCCTATTAGCATAGGTGTGGCCCTCTACAAAATGCGCTAACGAACGATGGATACACCTGAGCAAAGCGATTAATCCTCCACACCAAAGCGATGCAACACTTCTTTTACCAAGTGTGGGATGTCACTTGCCGGGGAAATTTCAATCGTTTGTGCATCAGGCCAGCGCTCCAGCGCCTGATCCAGCAAGTGGGGGCGGATGACGACCAGACCGACCTCAAAATCCCCTTCATCCAAAATGGTTAAACCCTTAACCCACCCTTCCCCGCGCTCAAATTCCAACGGCCCAAGTTCATCGATGATCAATATGTCACAGGGGACAGCTTGCGCTAAGACGCGGTTCCCCCATGCCACGCTTCCCTCAACAAAGGACCAACCCTTCGTCGAGGGGCCTGAGACGCCTTCTTTTCGCGGATTTGCTAAACGGCAGGTTTGCTGGCCTTTAAGGTCCACCACGTTGATGCCCACCTTCCGCCCATCCTCAAAAACACCCGGCGAGATTAACCCGCCTAATGAAAGCCCCGCTTGGCGCGCCAGTTCCACGATTTCCATGCAGAATAAGGTTTTGCCTGCCCCGATTTCCCCTGTGATGATCCAGCGTTGTGTTTGCTTCATCCGTTTTTGTCCATGACTACCATCGTATGTCCATTGGCACGTTCCACTCTGATAGGTGCATTATACATGGAAGAGAGATTTTCGGGGGTCATGACCGAGTCGAGATCCCCCTCACAGAAAATCCGACCTTCGTTCACCATGACGAAATTCTCCGCGGCGAAGATGGCCACATTCGGATCATGGGTGGTGAGGACGATGGTAATTCCTTGTGAGGCAAGCCCCCTTAACAATGTCAAGATTCTATTTTGGTTTTCCAGATCCAAATGGGACGTAGGCTCATCCAGGAGCAAGATCTCTGTGCGTTGAACCAGCACCCGGGCGAGATGCACCAGCTGACGTTCTCCACCACTTAACTCTGTGACCGGTTTCCTCCCCAGCTTTTCGATCCCTAAAGAAACCAACGTCTCCGCGGCAATCCGCAGGTCCGTTTTCTCAGGCGTTTGAAAGGGTTTCAGGTAAGGGGACCGCCCTAACAAAACGTACTCTAACACCGTAAAATTAAACGGGATGCTTTCAAATTGAGGCACCAATCCTATCAGTTGGGAGCGCTCCCGACGGGTATATTCACTGTGTGTTTTCCCCTGGATCATAATCCTCCCCCGGTCGGGTTTGAGGAGTCCTAAGAGGAGGTGGAGCAGCGTGGTCTTTCCCGTCCCATTGGGCCCCAATATAGCGGTTATTTTCCGAGCAGGGATCTTCAACGACATCCCCTGCAGGACCAAGGGTTCCCCAGTGTGATATGCAAAAGAAAGGTTTTCAGCAGTGATCGCGCTACCCATCATGTCCTCACTTTTATGCCCACGCTGACCATGAGGTAAATGAAAAGAGCCGCTCCGATCGCCGAGGTCAAGATCCCCAGCGGGATCTCACCGGAGAGCAGGGTACGGGCGATATCGTCGCTGACCACGGTGAACATCCCCCCTAATAACATGGCAGCGGGGATTGACAGATGAGCGCTGGCTCCCAGAAGGCGACGGGCGATATGGGGGATGATTAACCCCACCCAACCGATGATCCCGCTGATCGATGTCAAAGCTGCCGTGGCGGTCACCGTGGTGAAAAGAAGGATCAATCGTTCCCGGCTGGTCGCAGCCCCCAGTGAAAAAGCCGTCTCATCGTTCAGAGAGAGCAGGTTTACGCGCCAGCGCATCACCAGCACCGTCACCAAACCCACCACCGCAAACGGGAGCACGTACCAAAAATTTTGCCAGGTGACGCCCCACAGCCCTCCCAACAGCCAGAATGTGATGTCCGGAAGTTGGGTAAGAGGATCCGCGACATACTTTAATATCCCCACGCCTGCTGAAAATAACGCCGAAATAGCCACGCCGGATAATACCAAACGCAGCACCCAGCCCCCAAAACGCAATCGCTGGGATAATACATAGGATCCAAACAAACCTGCTAACCCAAAGGCAGTGGCGGATAACTCAATCACCAAAGGATGATCCCACAGCCATAAGATGCTCAAAGCCGCCCCAAAAGCTGCCCCTTGGGTTACCCCTATAAAACCGGGCTCAACAAGCGGGTTGCGAAAGACCATTTGCAGCACCGCACCTGTCGCTGACAAGGTCATGCCCAATAGCCAAGCTGTTAATATCCGGGGCAACCGGAGGGAGAACACCAGCCGGCGGGCGAGTTCATCCTCAAC
The DNA here is from genome assembly GCA_041686005.1 of Anaerolineales bacterium. Lineage (GTDB taxonomy): Bacteria > Chloroflexota > Anaerolineae > Anaerolineales > UBA11858 > B10-G9. The sequence goes on from JAWLER010000005.1 coordinate 12,709, forward strand.
CAACAAACCGGGCGGCATCCAATAAGGATGCGGATAGCGGCCAAGAAAAACGGACCCGGTCAAGATCAGGAAAGTGGCTGCCCCCAATAGAAGCAGGAATCGCCGCTGGGACTTCTTATGCACCACAACCCCCCATCACGGGATGTCTCCCTTGAGTTTGGGCAGGACATGGTCTTGAATGGCATCTTGGTCCAAACGGTATAGTGTGCTGTAGAATTCGTTTACCTCCCCAAAGATATCAATCTCAGAGAATCGCGCCGGATGGATCTTTGTCGCCAACCATTCCAGACCCAAAATCCAGCGGGTGTCCGGCTGGTCCCAACTGTAAAAATCGAAGGCAAATGCATAGAGCTGATCGGTTTTCACCGCTGAGAGGTTGGACCACAAAGGATCATCTTTCAAACGATCAACCACACCATCTGCATCCCCCCGGTAATCGATGACATAGATTTGATCCGCATCCCAAGCAGCGATCTGCTCGAAATTGACAATCGACCACCCCCCACTCCCGCCCTGCCCGACCCAAATCGGCTGACCACCAGCGATTTCCACCATTTGCGTTTGAAGCCAGGAACTTGGGGGAACGCTGAAGGCAAATTCCCCTCCTTGTTCGCTATGCTTCAAGACCAGAACGCTTGGCCGTTCCCCCTCCTCCAGACCCGAAGTGAATTTCTCCACTTCGGCGACCCGGCGCTGGTAGAACTGGATGATTTCCTTCGCTCGCTCCGGGTTCCCAAACACCTCTCCAAGGGTCTCGATATCGCTATAAAAGACATCAGGGGTCTCCAAATTGAGGTAAAGGACAGGGATGCCCAGTTTTTCAATTGTCTCCCCCAGCTTCGATTTGTTAAAATTTTTCATCAACACCAGATCAGGGTCTACCGCCGCCACCTGTTCCGGGCCGGCATCCCTCTCGAAGAGGTCTTTCTCGTCAACGGTGGGATCCACAACAGGCAGGAAATCAAACACCGATTGGTTTCGATTCTCCAAGGCTTTGATCTTCTGATCCGCTTCGTCGAACATGTAGACAGCATCCTGGACCATCACCGAAGCTTTCCCGGCAATGGCAATGTCCTGCGGCAACCTCTCCAGGCTGACCGTATGCCCGGTGGCATCCGTGATCTCCAGATCTGGAGTGGATCCCCCCCCAGCGGGTAAGGCGCTGCAAGCGCTGATCAAAAAGACGGTCAAAGTCATCAGGGAAACGAGGTAACGGGATGTTCTTCTTTTCATGATACCTTTCCTCATCCATACAACTTAATCATTCTGCCGGGTAACGATGCCCTCTTGACAGGAACGCAACCAGTCCAACATCGCCTGTACCTGACCGATCCGGAAGTGAAATATCTGCCGGGTGATGAAATCGGGATCCTGAAGATCACCTAACTGGCTTTCCAGGCTTTCCTTCCACGATCGACAAAGGGAGATCTGCTTATCGACCAATGCCAGGGCACGGTCTTCCCCTTCGCGCACGGCGAAGAAAAGGCGTGATAAAAAAGCGATCCGCATGTGCCGTCCGCTCTCCACAGGAGATTTCATCCATGACCTGTATTCGCGCTGGCCTTTTTCCGTAACCCGGTACATCTTACGATCGGGGCGTGAAGGGTTGTGCACAAATTCGGAGGTGAGTAAGTTTTTTTCTTCCAGCTTCTCCAAAAGGTAATACATTTTGCTGCGTTTCACCTGCCAGATGCGGGACAACTCCTGTTCCTGCCTTAATTTTCGATAGAGGGCATAGCCGTGCAAAGGTTGTCCCTGAAGCAGTCCCAACAAGATGTATTCCAATGTCAGTTCATTGTGTTCGCCGTTCATATATTCAAATCCTGAATATCCAGAGGTTGAATACATTATAGATCAATGAGGTTGATTGTCAAGAAATGGTTTAAAGGAAAAACCTATGTACTCCACCCGAGGCCATGAAATACAAGCCTTCTCTCTCCCCTCCATCCCTCGCACCCCAGAAATGCTTATGACCAAATCCATTCTTTCAGGTCACATCAGGCAGATCACTATTGACTATCGTATTGAAAAGATTACACTTAACACTACATACTGTCATAAGCGAACAAGGAACCCTTTGCCTGTGTTGAGGAGAGACCCATGAAACGCCTATTCCCCCTCCTGCTGATCGCCCTCCTGATGTCCAGCTGCGGACAGGCAGATGTCGGTGAGCAGGTGAATACCGAGGACACCATCGCCACCCTCGTAGCAGCCACCCTGAACGCCATCCCCTCCAATACCCCGTTGCCCACCGGTTCACCACCCCCGGCACAACCCTCGGAGACACCCCTTCCCACCTCCACGCCCATCACCCCCTCGCCAACCCCGACGCTGACCCATACCCCTTCAGCTACCCCGACCTTTACCCCGGTCCCCGGAGATCCTAGGGACACCTTGGGGATCCCCACGCTGGAAGACACCTTTAAAAACAGCGATAACTGGTCCCCCTACGACAGCAACAGGTCAAAATTGGAGATCAAAGACGGTAAAATGACCCTGACCGCTTACAAGGCTGATAACAGCGAATACTGGGGCATCTCTTGGCCAGAGGTGGAGAATTTTTACCTTGAATACACCGGTACCTTCGGCGACACATGCAAGGGGAAGGATCGATTCGGGATGATTTTCAGGGCTCCCAAAACCAGTGAGGGATACAACAAAGGATTTCTATTTACCGTTACCTGCGATGGGCATCTGCGTCTATATGCCTGGGACGGCGAAGAGTACACCATCCTCCAGAATTGGAAGAAAAGCGAATATATTAAAAGCGGACCAGAAGCCGTAAACCGGATTGGCATCAAAGCCAAGGGAAACAAACTCACCGGTTACATCAACGGACATCAGGTAGTGACCAAATCAAGCAATCTGTTCACCGAAGGGAGATTCGGCGCCTTCATCGCAGCCGCAGAGACCCCGGGGTTCAGTGTGGATATCACCCGTGTTTCCTACTGGAAACTACCCTAACTAAGCTATCATCTCGTGAATGGCACTTGGCCAGGTTCAAACTCCCGCACTTTTGGGTCGCGGATGAAGTCACTGAGATGCTGTTGAGCTAGAAAAGGAGATCATGGTGGAGAAAAATAAGACTTTGCAGACGATGTTCGTCCTAATCATATCCGCCATCCTGCTCGCTGGATGTGGTTCCCTGTTTGGCACTTCCCCAAAACCAACGGAGCCGGATATACCGCGGGGAAGTGAGAAGTATGTCATGCGGGCGAAAGCTGAACTCTCCAGACTGGAAGGTTTCGACCCCAATCTGATAGACACGGTCAGCGTTGAATTCACCGAGTTCCCCGATGCCAGCCTAGGGGTGAAGGAACCTGGTGAAAGCTACGCCCAGGTAGTCACCACCGGTTACATCATCATCCTCGAATATGAAGGGGTGAGATACGAATTTCACGTAAACGATGACCGCACCGTCCGGGTCCCCGAGTAACCTGCTAATACCATTTAAACAGGATATCTGCAGCGTCTCCAAGGGCAGATCTGCATCTCAGGGCCCTTTTACGCGGATGTACTCGCTTACATCCACATTGGTACGGGCGTCTTCCACCTTAAACACAAACCACGGGCTGCCTTCATCGAACCATACCAGGGCCCCTTCTACCAACGTCTTGTGACCATCGATTTCGCCCCATTTACGCCCTTCGTTAATCCAGAGTATCTTCTTATCCCCCTCCGCCCCCTTGTAGCGCATGGATTCGAGAAAGGTCAGCAAACCTGATTGGGGGTCAAAACGAGCGATAAACCGTTCTTCCTGCTCACCAAAAGGGACCACAAGCGAGGCAGTGACCTCATCGATGGCTTCCCACCCCACGCGTGGATCCGTCAGAAAGAGGGAGGGAAACCAGACTGATTCAGCCCATAACCCCAAATTCGCCCCCTGATCCACTTTGGGCTCGTCTTCAATGACGCCAAACGGCAGCTCCATCCGCCCCTTTCCATCAAGATAATACTCATTCACCTTAAGGATTGGAAATCCGTAAAATGTGGCTTCTATGTAATGGCGATACCCTTCCCCCGCCTCATGCGTAAACCGGAAGCGAACCGGCAGCCGGATCCCCTGGATACGCATCTTACCGCGTCCAGTGATGACAGCCGTTTGGATCTCAGACACCTCTTCACCAAAAACACTCCGGTAAAAGCACCTCACAGGATGGGGCAGATCACTTGGGATCGCCATCTCCTCCCCTGGAGAACCCGGTTCCGGATAGTCAGGAAACGGCCGGGGGGTGATCTGTAACCCCAACCATATCAGAAATACCAAAACAACCAAGATAACCAAAATCCATAAGACAATCTTCATCATGTACCCTTTCTATACCATTTTGCACAGACACCACAGACCGAGAGCGATCCTCACCAGGCAATGTTTTTATATCGAACTCATACATCAAAGCCCTGTTGAAACGCGCGTTCCTTATTGCAAAAAAGGAAGTCATTTCCCACCCTTCCATAGCTTTCCACTATTATTCGTCCTTTATGATTGCGTGAACGCCTTCCAAAAACGTTGGAGCGATAAGCTTTCCCCGCTAAGCAGGCTTTGGGCGTGGAAAAGGCGGGACATGGCCCATACTGTCGCCACTACAGCCAGAGCCAACAACGCCACACTGGTACCGATCTGCCAGATGGGGACCTTCGTGACTGTCATGCGCAACAGCATAGCCACCGGTGAAGAGTATGGGAACATGCTCAAGGCCAAAGCCAGGGTCCCATTCGGCGTACCGGCGATCGCCGTCCAAAAGTAGATCGGGGCCATCATAGGCAAGGTGATCAAAAACGTCCAGGTCCGGCTGCCCTCCATATCAGGGGCCAATGCGCCAACCCCGCCCATCAGAGCGGCGTAAAGACAAAAACCGCCCAAGGCAAAAAGCAGGATGAAAACCAGTTCCTGAGAAGAAAACCGGACGCTGGCCAACAGTCCAGATGCCTCTTGATTCAGCACTTGGAACAACACCCCACCGATCAAGACCCAGATTCCGTACTGCACCAAGACTAAGGCCCCCAAGCCTAATAATTTTCCCGTCAACAATTGGCGGGGACGCAGGGAGACCAGCAACACTTCCATGATCCTGCTGCCTTTTTCCTTGGTCAAACTTTGCAGCAAGTACCCCCCTCCTGTAAATAAAGGCAGCATAATGGCCATGGTGACGATAAAGGGCAGCATCATATTCCCGATGTCCCCTCCTTCTGCTTCCCCTTCCGTCTCCCTAACCAGGGAGACAAAACGGGGTTCGTTTCCCCGAAACGGATATCGCAACCTAGATATTTGTCCTTCATCGATATCTGAGAAAAGATTCCGGATTAAAATCCACTCAAATGTCTCCGTGTCAGGCGGTGAGGTGGGCATCACATCGCTGATCCGCTGCACTTCTCCCATTTCCCGGTAGTCCGCTGGGACGAGGAAATAGGCATCGATCTTTCCTTGTTTGAGAGCCTCCTCCGCCGATGCTTGGTCAGGGTAGGATTGAAACTGGCCCGGCTGAATGGGTGCAGGGATCTCATTGATCAACCCTGCCTGATCGACATACCCAATCATTCCCATATCGGGACTTATCTCCGACAGACCGCCTAGGTCAGGAGCCTGTGCATCCACACCTACCCCCCCGGTGAAAAACCAGATCGCGATTAAAATCAGCGGTGTGCCAATGGCAGTAAATAAAAATGTCCGACTGCGCACCCGCTCTTGGAACTCCCTTCTCGCAATGACAAAGATTTTATTCATACGTAATTTCCTCTTATCCCCTCTTAACCGGCGGATCTTAACTCAGAAAAAGCCCTGAATATCTCCTGTGGTTTAAGCTTTTGTCCATACATGAGCATGGTCGCCCTGAAAATGCGGGACACAAACCAAACGCTGATCCCTAAGCAAACCATCAAAGTCAAAAAACTGCCCCCCAGCTGCCATAAAGGTACATCCGTCAGCGCCAATCGGAACAAACCGATGGTTGGAGCCGTAAACGGAAACAGCGTCAAACCGACAGCCAAAGGTCCATCCAGGGCTTTTACAATCACACCCAAGAAATACATAGGTGCCAGACCGACGAATCCCAGCATCCCCGCCAGCTGCCGGGCCTGTTCCGCATCCCCTGCGATGATCCCCAGACCCGCTCCGACCAAAGCGAACAAGAAATAGCCCGGAATCCCCAACAAAGCAGCCCATAACAAACTTCCCCAAGGAATGCTCAAGGCATGACCCGCTAAATCATCCAAAAAGAGCAACAGAACGGCTAAAACCGCAGCGATAATCCATACGCCAACCTGGGTCAAACTAAGCAAGGTCATCCCCAACACTTTCCCCGACACTAATTCTGTCGGCGAGATAGAGGTCACCACCACCTCCATCGCACGTTGGTCCTTCTCCAGGACCACGACGGAGCCCATCTGTGTAGCGCCTGTAAAAATGGTCAGGATAAATACCAGGGCCAGGAATATCGGAGTCCCTACTCGAAGGATGAGGGCCGGCCCCTCGGATACACGCTGTCCTGTCTTTTGAGCGATAAACGTTATATTGGCAGGGGTTTGGACGCGCTCTACTGCCCATGATGGTGTGTCGGATAAAAATCCCACTCTGACCAACTTTTCCAGCGCTGCTTCTATTTTCGTATTGGGTTCATTTTCGCCATAGTACATCGGCGCGCCGCCCTGGAAATAATTCTCCGGGATGATCAGGTATCCCCCCACCTCTCCCTGTTGAAATCCTTTTTTTGCGAATTCCTGCGTGGGATAAGAGATCAGGGAAGCGGTCTCCCCTTCGACTTTAATTTCCTCTAAATCTGCCATTTGAGCTGTTTGATCCACATATCCAATAACAGGTATATCCCCCCGAAACTCAGTGAGGACCGGCACAGCGCCGGCTACGACCATGATCAAGGGCAGACCAAAGGTGAGGAATAAAAACGTCCAGGACCTGATCCGCTGACGATAGGTGGTTTTCGCTACCAGCCAGATCATCTTCATTCCACCACCCCCTCTTCGATTTGATCCCCGGCCCCGCTGACGACTTTGACAAATATTTCGTCCAGAGACACTTCCACCCGTTCAAAGCGCTCCACCGTCACCGCGGGATTGGAAACCAACCGCTGCAATATATCCTCCGCAGCCACCCCCTCCCCTAAAAGCATGCGGTAGCCTCCGTCCCGGGGAGATAATTGCTCCACACCATCCACATCATCCAACTGGCCCTGCAGGTCCACCTCCACCGCATTGCTGCGGAATTGAGAACGGATCTCCTCTAACGGACCGTAAAGTACACCCTCCCCCCGATTGATCAGCAAAATCCGGGAGCACATTTCCTCCACCTGATGCATCTGGTGGGTGCTCATGATGATCCCCGCCCCCCGGTCCCGCATCTCATAGAGCAACCTTTTGATGATCCGCGTATTGACGGGGTCAAGCCCACTGAATGGCTCATCGATGATGATCAGCTCCGGCTCGTGCATCGTGCCCGCCACGAATTGGGCTTTCTGTGCCATGCCCTGGCTCAAAGCCTGGTTTTTTCGATCCCGCACTTCCCATAAATCCACTTTTTTGAGATAGGCTTCCGAGCGTTTCAGGGCGGTGGCTTTGTCCAGACCTTTGAGCTGACCCAAATACACTAGCGTATCAAGCAGCGTCATCTCATCGTACAAACCGCGCTCTTCAGGTAAATAGCCGATCCTGGATTTCTTATCCTCCGTCATCTTCCCACCCAGGATTTGGATTTCACCGCTGGTAGGCTTAATAATATCCAGCGCAGCCCGAATGGTGGTCGTTTTCCCCGCGCCGTTGGGGCCAAGCAAACCGAAAATTTCCCCTTTCCCTACCGAGAAGGAGACGTCTTTCACCGCCTGTACATCCCCAAATTGTTTGGCGATGTGCTTGACATCCAAGACCTTGCCGTTATCTGCCATGCGATTTCCTCCACAATTCCCAATAATCTTCCGACAAACCAATCGTCCATTGTATCATCAAATCATCGGTCCACCCATCACTGGATGATTCCCGCACCTCCATCACAAGTCCGCCCAAACCGATCAGAAACCCGGGCAATCAAGGGCCACTTTATCAACCCTATTTTTCAAGCGGGAGAGTGCAAATGTATGTACAGGTCAACCCCTATGATGGATAACCTTTTGAGTAAGTTGAACATCGAATGGTTTATATGAATCAACTCATAAGCGACAATCACGCCGCGGCAGCGGTTGAAGTAGCGGACTGTTCCTGCCAGCGTTTATTGACCAGGGTATAAAAGAAAACCAGCAGTCCAAGGGGGATGGATTTGTATATCTGAAGATAGGCCCCCCGCTTAAACATACCTCGGGGTTCCATGACCATCAGGACCTCCCCCAAGATGTCCTTCAGCACCCACTTTCGAGCCCAGAATCCAACCGGACTGCATTCATATCCCTCCCCTTCAAACTCAATCACCAGCCTGGGACTGAAATTCTTGGGAGGATTTGCCCTCCCAAGAATTTTTTCGTCATCCCTGATCACGAAGTCCCGCTTCCAGAAACTGAGCTGTTCAACCGCATACCGTTCACCCTGATGACCTTCAAACTCCCCCTGAAGCTTACCAAACTTCAATTTCAACTCACCCAAACATTTTTCCCCCGCCCAGAACTCATGCTGGGTGGCAAAGGCGCCTTTAATTGTTACCTCCACCACATCCGCAGAATACGTATGCTGGTCCATCTGTGCGTTTTCACTCCTCTTCTTCGGATTCGGGGGCAGTCATCTTCTCGGACATACCGCCCATGGCGGTCATGCCCATCAAGCCGCCCAGATTCATGGTGTCCACTGCGCTGGAGGGGACGATCACCATGGCACCCTTCTCTTTCAGCCCTTCAAAAAGCATATTCATAGCCCGCAGGTGCAATGCGGTGGGGTTTTCCCGGTACGCCTCAGAGGCTTTGGCAAAGGAATTCGCGATCTGCTCCTCACTCTCACCCAGGATGACCCGCGCCTGGCGCTCCCGCTCCGCCTGCGCCTGGCGGCTCATGGCATCTTCCAGCCCACCAGGAATGACGATATCCCGAATTTCCACAGACTGCACTGTGATCCCCCACGGCGTGGTGCGATCGTCGATGATGTGCTGTAATTCCGCGTCCATGCGCGCCCGGCCGACTAGGATATCCGCCAGCTCCATCTGTCCGATGATCTCCCGCAACGCAGTTTGCGCCGCCCAGGCGATCGCCGCCCGGTAATCCTCCACCTCCAAGGCTGCTTTCTCAGCGTCCCATACCACCCAGAAGAGGACCGCATCCACATCCACCGGCACCGTGTCCTTGGTCAATGTGCGCTCCGCGGTAAACGAGGTCACCATGACCCGGTGGTCGATCCAGGCTGGAATGGTGTCTACAATGGGGAGGATCCAAAAGGGACCCGGACCTTCAAGGCCAATGAAATTGCCCAGACGGAGATGGATGGCCTTCTCCCACTGTTCCGCCACTTTAAACGCCAGCAGAACATACAAGCCGATCAGGTTCAGCCCCAGCGCCTGGGCGAAGATCCACTCCCACCTTACCTCCTCCAGAGCCATCCAAACTGTCGCTCCGCTGGAAATCATCAGTAGAACCAAGAACACCAATACGGCAACGCCATTCACCTGTGATTTTTTCTCTTCCTCATATATAAAACCTTGTCCTGTGGGTTTGACGACCATGGTCAGCTACCTCCTTTTAACTCAGGATACATTTGGATGTGATCTTTATTCTCCATTCATTTCGCTCCATTTGCCGATCTCTTGTTGGAAGGTTTCCTTGATTTCACTGGGTTGATATCCCAGATGGTGAGATTCTTCCAATGCCGATCGAACGATGGCCTGTAACTTCCTCTGTCGCTTTCTTTCCATGTGCTCCTTATCAGGAACGCCGGACACAAAGGTCCCCCGACCTCGCTGGGTGGAGATCACCCCCGCACGGTCCAGTTCCAAATAAGCCCGGGCGACCGTGTTGAGATTGACCCGAAGATCCGCAGCTAATTCCCGTATGGTGGGAAGCTGCTCGCCTGGTTTTAACTGCCCCGCAGCGATCAGAGCGTGAATTTCATCCTCGATCTGCACATAGATGGGCACACTGCTCTCAGAATCGATTTGTAATTTCATATTATCCTATTGTAATAATTATTTATTACTATAATATTATATAAAAACAGACCTTTTGTCAAGAGGTTCAGTGATGTTTTATCCTCACTTCTCTGTTCAACGGTTAGAATTTGACATCTTTATCAAGGATGTTATGATTAAACGCGCTCCCAGAAGAACGCTCAGAGAGGAGCAGATTAAAAAACATGAAAATGAAATAAAAACGGGAACTTTTCAACTACTTTACACGTCATCAATATGGGAAAAGAACCACTATATGAGCAGAAAGCGATCCCATCCTCCTTCAGGGAATGGTGATCGAAACTGCAGGTTCACATCTACCAAACAGGTTCGTTTGGTATAGGATGTAAACTACAGATATGGAGGAAGAATCATGAACAGACAAATGAGGACCGCGAAAAATTACATGGTTTGGATAGGCTTATTAATCAGCTTAATGTTAGCCCTAAGTGGCTGCTTACCAAAGACCACTCCCCAACCGACCAGCCCGCCTGCGACTCCCACACCTACATCAGAAGAGGTGGAAGGGGAAGCGGAAGCGCTGATCAAGCTGGCAAAAGCTGATCTTTCGCAAAGGGAGGGGTTGGACATCAGCGATATCACGGTGCAAAGCGTGAATGAAAAGGTGTTTTCAGACGCCAGCCTGGGTGTTCCTGAACCCGGAAAATCCTACGCTCAGGTTCAGACCCCAGGGTACATCATCGTCCTCAAAGCAGAGGGAGAGACTTATGAGTATCATGGGGCTGAGTCGAGGGTGGTCGCCGTCCCTGAAGAAGAACCGACGCCCGAGGCCAGCGCGGAAGACTACATGACCATCACCATCCCTTCTCGGGGGCTGCTTTTTGAAATCCCTTCAGCGTGGCAAAAGGTGGAAGGGGTTCAAGCCTGGACGCCGAAAGGTAGACAAGAGGTGTACCTCGGTTTTCACACGAAGGCCATTGAACCACCTGCGGAAGTGGAATCTGTGATGATGCCTTCGGAAATGGCACCCTCTCAACAGTCGATCAATCAGGGCCGGGAGGAAATATCCACCAATCAAGGACCGGCGTACCGCTATACCATTCAATTGGTGGAATCGGGTGGGGATGGGGGAAGTGAAATCGGTCTGGAAACCCATGTCATTACCATGAAAACAGAAGAGGACGTCAAACAAGCGTACGACTTCTATTTGGGGGCTCCAGACAGCGCAACCCTGGAACAATTCCTGCCCGTCCTGGGGCATGCCCTGGACACCTTCCAATTCGCGGAAAAGAAGACGGTCACCATCTACTTCAACAACACCGAACTGAACCCGGACGCGGAATGCGACCAGGTCTTTCCCGTAGAACGCGAGATCTCCTCTGAGAAAGACCCCCTCCGGGCCGCCCTCGAGGAGTTATTCCAGGGCCCCTCTCCCGCGGAGGCTGAAGAAGGCTATACATCTTTCTTCTCGGAAGAGACCGAGGACATCCTCATCGACGTCAAAGTGGAAGGGAACACCGCCTACCTCAACCTGCAGGATATCCGGGGGCTCATCCCCGGCGTGAGTTCCTCCTGCGGCAGCCAGGAGTTTTTCGCAGAAGTGGAACAAACGATCAAAGCCCAAAAACCCAGTGTGGAGAAAGTGCTCTACGCCATTGAGGGTGACCCCGAGCCCTTCTACGAATGGGTGCAGCTGGGCTGCCAGGAGTTCAACGATTTTTGCGATCCTGCCCCTTTCCAAGACATGAATCCATAGGCGGGATGAATATGCCTTATCGTACCGGTCGTGGGAACCTCCCTGGGTTCCCACGCCGGCGCCCCAGTATGTTTTTTAATTTTAAAATGTAGATCCCAGTTAGGAGTACACGCGTGAAAAAGGACATCGCCCTTCTCGTCAACCCCGTGGCGGGCATGGGGGGCAGCGTAGGCTTGAAAGGCACCGACGGCGAGATGTATCAAAAAGCAGTGGATATGGGCGCTGAGCCAGTGACCCCAGACCGGACGCAGACCTTCTTGGACCACCTCGAAAACGGAGAAGAGATCCATTTCCTCACCGCGCCGGGAAAGATGGGAGCGGACCACCTGAAGGGTACAGATATGCCTTTCCAAGTCTTGGGAAAGATCCCTGAGGACACCTCCCCGGAAGACACAAAACGGGTCGCTCGCTTGATGGTCGAGCGAGGGGCGGACCTGCTGGTCTTTGTGGGTGGGGACGGCACCGCCCGGGACATCTATGACGCCATCGGCACGGAAATCCCTGTGGTGGCTGTACCGGCCGGGGTGAAAATGTACAGCGGGGCCTTTGCCCTCAACCCGAGAGCGGCGGCGGAAATGGTCGATGCCTTCCTGCACGGCGCGGATGTCACAGAAGAAGAAGTGCTCGATATCAATGAGGAATCTTTCCGGGAAGACCGCCTGGAATCGCGCCTTTACGGATACCTGCTCGTCCCCGAATTGAGAGATAAAATCCAGCCAGGCAAAGTGGCTTCCAACCTCAACCCCCCTTCCAAAGCGGTCAAACGTGCGATCGCCGCTTATATCGTTGAAACACAAATGTCCCCCAACACGCTCTACTTGCTGGGACCGGGCACCACAGTGCGCGCAATCGCGGAGGAGCTTGAGGTGCCCAAGACCTTATTGGGCATTGATGCGGTATACGATCAAGACCTGGTGGGAGAGGACATCAATGAAAAGCAGATCCTGGACCTTTTTCAAACGTACACCGAGCGAGTCCTGATCGTCACCCCCATCGGAGGAAACGGGTTCATCTTCGGGCGGGGCAACAAGCAATTCACACCAGCGGTGATCAAAGCGGTGGGGCGAGAGCATATCCAGGTGGTGGCGACAAGGCGCAAACTGGCCGACTTGGATTGCTTGCGGGTCGATACAGGGGATCCAGAGGTGGACCAGATGCTCAGCGGTTACTTGAAGGTCATCGTCGATTATGGGGAAGGGAAAGTCATGAAGGTGGAATGTTGATCCCGAAAAGAAAGTGGGGTTTTATAACATTCTGGAATGAATATCTAGGCCGTAAATTTACCAAACGTATCTAACTCCTCACCATATTCCTTGAAATCCGATCCTCCGAATCCCGGGCTCACAAAAACAGCAGTTCGTCTTACCCCCGCCATGAAAAGGTGGGGTAATTTATTGGACATGACAAGCTGCGGTTCTTGGTCAAACAAGCCTATCCTTTTACACAGCAAGCGCTCTAAGAAGGGGAGGGAATTTATTGTGAGGGTAGGGTTTTTTTTTACATAATTCATACATTGAGTTAATACAATTCTGAGACCCGCTTTTTATACTGATCATGGAAAAAATGAAAACAAAAGTCACGAATGGATGACTTTACAGGGTTCCCTGTCGATCATCTGCGACGTGCAAAGCAGCCCTCAGGGTACCTGAGGGTTTTCTGATAATCCATAAACAAGACATATGTTTAGAATTGATCAACCCAATAATAAATGTAAGTTATAGAAGGAGGAAGCCAATTATGTTCCCTAGATTTTCAACCCCCTCGATTTGGCGCGAAATGGACCGTATGCAGCGCGAGATGAATCGTCTTTTCAACGATTACACTCCGTTCCGCTACCGGACCGCTCCCTCGTATCCCGCCTTGAATCTGTGGGCGGATGAGGAAAGCGTGGTCCTGCGCGCAGAACTGCCTGGCTTGAAACCAAACGATATCGACATCAGCATTGACGATGGTGACCTGACATTAAGCGGGCATCGGATGCGGGAAGAACTCCCTGAAAACGCCACCTATCACCGCCAGGAACGGAATTACGGCAGCTTCACGCGATCGATCCGCCTGCCCTTCAAAATCGAAGCGGATGAAGTAGAAGCAACCATGAAAAACGGTGTGCTCACCCTCACGCTGCCTCGTGCTGAAGAAGACAAACCAAAGAAAATCACCATCAAAACCTAATCCGGTTGAGCGTAATCGTATCCTCAACCTCATTTCGGAGGTGTGAAAATGACTGAAGAGACCAAAGCCATGGAAGTGCAAGAGCAAGAAAGAGTACCTGAGGAAAGAACGGAACGCATGCGGGACAAAGCATGCTATCTCCCGCAGTCGGATATCTATGAAACGGAAGAGAATTATCACCTGGTGCTGGATATGCCCGGTGTGGACGAAAAATCGATCGACATCACCCTGGAAAAAAATATCCTGACCATAAATGGTTTCACGGATGTAGACGCTCCAAAAGGATATTCTTTGGCCAGGGCCGAATACAACATCGGTGATTACGAACGCAGCTTCCGTCTGACAGATCAAATTGACCGGGAAAACATTGAAGCCTCTTACGAAGACGGCGTGTTACGCCTGACGCTGCCCAAAGCTGAAGAAGCCAAAGCTCGTAAGATCACCGTGAAGACAACCTAATGCCTGATCGGCATGTGAGATCAATTATCGGAGGTGAATGCGATGCCTATTTCTGATTTGATCCCTTGGAAAAGAGGAAATGAAGAGAACGTCCCCATCCGTCGGGAACGAGAACGGGATGCTCTTCTTGATCTCAGAAACGAGATGAATCAGCTCTTCGAGGACTTCTTCAGACGTCCTTTTGACTTGAGCCCTTTCCGGGAAGAGTCTGCTCTAGGTGGTGACTTCATGCCCCAGATGGATGTCAGCGAAACAGACAAAGAGATCAACATCTCCGCTGAACTGCCAGGGATGAATGTGGAGGACATTGATATATCGATGAGCGGGAACACCCTGACCATCAAGGGCGAGAAGAAATCTGAAAAAGAGGAAAAAAGCGAGCGGTATTATCGCTCCGAACGAACCTATGGTTCCTTCCGGCGCTCGATCCCTCTTCCCGGGGAAGTGGAAGAGGAAAAGATTGAAGCGACATACAAAAACGGGGTCCTCAAGGTGAAGCTGCCTAAGAGCCCCGAAACTCAAAAAAGGGCCAAACAGATCGAGATCAAGAGCGGCTGACCCCCATCATAAGAAGAGTTAGAAACCCATAACGGGTCCTTTATCAGGACCCGTTATTTTCTTTTAATGCAAACGTGCTCTGAATGCACCTTGTGAACCCCCCTGCAAAACGGGGCTCATTTTACCCCTCTCCCCACTCCCCTGGCCCCGCCCTCTGACCCGGGGTCCCCCTTTTTTCGTGAACCTTTCCCCTTTATTACAAAATTGTAAAGGGGGATAGACATGGATATAATATATTAAATCAAGAGGATGGTTTCATTTGTTAAAGAAAGGAGATTCCCATCGAAACGCAAGCCCCCTCTCCATCCCTGCAGGATCGGCCCTCATTGGGTCAGGTATTAATTAATTCTAAACTCATTACAAGATCGCAATTAAAACAGGCGTTGTCGATGCAAGAATCGGGCGATAACCGCCGTTTGGGGACGATCTTGATCGATCAAGGGTGGCTCAATGCAGAAAGCTTGGCCACCGCCCTCAGCATTCACCTCAACCTCCCCTTTGTGGACCTCAGCCGCCAAACCGTCAATCCGGAGTTGTTGAACCTCATCCCCGAGCAAATTGCCCGCCGCTACAAGCTGATCCCCATTGAAATCCAAAACGGTGCCCTGTCCGTGGTCATGGAGGACCCGACCGACATCAATGTCCTGGAAGAGATATCAGCCCTCACAGGGATGAATATCGATCCTGCAGTGGGTGTCAGCCAGGATATTGAACAGGCCATTGATATTTATTACAAGGCCAACCGGGAGATCGAACGCGAAGTCGCTGAGTTCTCAGAAAGCAGGGGTGGTGCTGTAACTGCAGCTGAAGTTGAGCCTGATATCACCGTGGAAGACCCGGTTGTCCGCGCTGTGGACATGATCTTGGAACAGGCCATCCGGGACCGCGCTTCAGATATTCACATCATCCCCGACCATGATGCCGTCCGCGTGCGGTATCGTGTGGATGGCATCCTGCGAGACGCGCTTTCATTACCCCCTAACAGCCACAACCAGATACTTTCCCGCATCAAGGTTTTGGCGGACATGAACATCGCAGAGCGCCGCAGGCCCCAAGACGGTCAATTCTCAAAGCGGATCGATCAGGAAGAGACCTTTTTCCGGGTGGCGACCATTGACTCCACCAACGGCGAGATGGTCTCCATTCGCATCCTGGGTCGCACGGAATTCATCCTGGACCTGGACGGGTTGGGCATGCAGGATGAAACCATTAATCGGTTTAGACATATCATCAAATCCCCCTTTGGGATGGTCCTGGTTGCCGGCCCGACCGGCTCAGGGAAGACCACGACCCTCTACGCTGCGCTCAACCAACTGGATCGCGATCGCCATAACATTGTCACCATTGAAGACCCAGTGGAATACAACTTCCAGGGGATCAATCAGATTCAGGTCAACCGCGCTGCAGATATCACTTTTGCCTCCGGTCTCCGGGGCGTGATGCGTCTGGACCCGGATAAAATCATGGTCGGTGAGATACGCGACCAAGAAACGGCCAGAGCTGCCATCCAGGCTGCTCTCACCGGTCATCTTGTGCTCTCCTGCATCCATGCCAACGACGCGGTTGGGACCCTCTTCCGCCTCCTCCACCTGGGGACAGACCGCTACTTGATTAACTCCTCCGTAATTGGCATGGTATCCCAACGGCTCATCCGTTTAAACTGCCCGCACTGCAGCGAGGAAGCCACACCCAACGAAAAGGAGAGCCGCGCCTACGAATCGGTGATAGGAGAGACACTGACCAGCTACCAGAAAGGAACGGGCTGCACATACTGTCAGGGCTCGGGCTATCTGGGAAGGACAGGCGTCTTTGAACTCCTCGTCGTGACCGATGAAATCCGGCAGATGTTCGCAGACGGAGCAGGGGTAAACGAAATCAAATCCAAAGCCGTGCAGCAGGGCATGCAGCCCATGCTGCAGGACGGCATGCTTAAAGTCAAACAGGGAAAAACGACACCTGCCGAAGTGATGCGCAATGTGTATTCACTGGTCTGAAAACCCCTCAGAACGTCCGATGCTGCCCACCCCAGAAAGGAGCACTCATGCCCTACCGTTACATAGCCTTTGATGGAGAGGGAAACGAAAAACGGGGGGTCCTCCATGTTGAGGAGGAGGAGGCTGCGGAACGGATCCTCCTCCAACGAGCGCTGACGGTCGCCAAATTAACCTACACCTCACCGGGATTGGATCTGGCAAAATGGTTTCCGACCTTTTTTGGACCAAAACGCCGGGACGTGATCATCTTTTCCAGCCAATTGGCGAATTTAATTGAATCCGGTGTCCCTGTCCTGCCGGCTATGGAACTCATGGCAGGGGAGATCAGCAGTCAATCCCTGAGAAAAGTGCTCCGTGAAATCGTTGAAGATATCCGCCAAGGGAACTCCATTTCCCTGGCTATGGCCAAGCACGATGACGTTTTTCCGCCTTTCTACCACCGTATGATCCGCGTTGGTGAGCAGACCGGTAACCTCGACCAGGTTCTCCGCCAATTGGCCACCCACATGGAAAAGGAAGAAAAGGTGAAAAAGGACATCCGGGGAGCGATGACCTACCCCGCCGTCATCCTCCTTTTAGCTTTTGGGGTGGTGATGATCCTGCTCAATTTTTCGCTGCCTCCTCTGCTGCAGTTATACAACGAGTTTGAGGCAGAGCTCCCTTGGCCTACCAGGTTTCTGATGGGGGTATCGTCATTTTTTCTGCAATACAGGCTCTATCTGCTCTTGGGATTGATCATCCTTGTCGGGATCATCATCCTTTACGTACGATTTCCACGAGGGAAAAGACAGCTGCATAGACTGCTCTTGAAAGCCCCTGTTTTAGGGAAGATCAACACATTTGGAAATGTCGTGCGTTTCAGCAGGACCTTGGCCACCCTGCTCCGCGCTGGACTGCAAATCACGGAATCCATGGAGCTCACCCGGCAAACACTCCAAAATGTGATCCTTAAAGAGGAAATCGAAAAACTCCGTCAGGAAACCTTTCAAGGTCGCGGGATCTCTGGCCCCTTAGCTCAATCCCCCTATTTTCCCCACATGTTATCCCAAGTAGTCCGAGTCGGGGAGGAAACGGGCACATTGGATACCCACCTGGAAACCACAGCTGCTTTTTATGAAGAGGAGGTGGACCGCTCCCTCGAGAACCTCACCACCTTGCTGGAGCCGGCGATGATCATCTTTGTGGGGATCATCGTTGGCTTCGTCGCCATCTCCGTGATTTTGCCCATGTATTCATTGCTAGGACAGATCCGATGAAAACAAAGCAGAATCCCACACCATCCATCACCAGGCTGCAAACCCTGTTTTCCGAAGAACGTGGGGTGACCCTGGTTGAGGAATTGGTCACGGTAGCCGTGATCGGTTTGGGCATCGTCATCCTGGTGGCCATGATCACCACCGGAGCTGTGGGCGTTCGCCAGATCGATGACCGGGTCAAGGCGGAAACGCTGGCAAGATCCCAGTTGGAATTGATCAAAGACGCTGATTATCAGCCAGATCCTACAGCCATCCCTTACCCCCCGGTCACCACTTCCCCTGATTACAGCGTCACGATCCATATCGAGTATTGGAACGCCTCCACCGAGACGTTCTCACCAAACGTGAGGGATGACGGGTTGCAGCGGATCACGGTTTCCGTGACCTCGGATGGAGAAGGCTTGGTGCAAATCGCCGAGTATAAAGTGGACCGCGAATGATAACAAAGGACAGATTTGACGGGAATAATGGTTGGAAAATCTTCCAGGATGAGATTGGCGCAAGTCTGGTGGAGATCTTGGTGGCTGTCTCCATCAGTTTGATGGTCATCGGGGTCCTCACCACCTCCCTGATCCAATTCATGCTCGTCACAGGATGGGGAAACGACCAGCTTCTGGTGAGCAATGACCTCCAGATCTCGGGTATATGGCTGGGACGCGACGCTGTTGAATCATCCACATTCACACCCGGTTCGGGCACAGAATACGGGACGTTAAACTGGGAGGATTCCTCCCGCCAATTCCGCTATTCCTACAACCCGACCGAAGATGCCTTGGTCAGGGAACATCTCCAGGAGGGGGCGGTCCAATCCACGATCACAGTCGCCAGGCACATCGCTGTCCAAGGGGATGTGGTCTTCAGCGTCAACGACCACCTGCTCACGGTGAGTATCACCTCCACCAGCGGTAATGTGCAGGAAACCATCACCCTATCTTACGCCATGCGATCCCGGTGAAAGCGGATTTTGATATGAAAGACATAATGGGCAGGAAGGAAAGCATTTGGAAGAGATGGACAGGCTGGGTTCAAAGCCATCTGGCCGGCTTTAAGAGGTATCCATTTTTCAAGGCGGAGGGGGGACGTTCCTTACCCGCTGCCTTGATCACCCTGGCCGTAGGCTCCCTGCTGTTGACGCCCTTCCTCTCTTTCGTCAGCACCCGATCGCTGGGGATCCGGGCTGCCGACGAAACCTTTAACGAGCAATATGCTTCTGATGCAGGGGTTGAATTTGGGATCTGGACGCTGCTTAACGACAATACGTTCCGCGCCCAGGCGGATGCGAATCCTGGGACAACTCTTCCCCTTCCCTTTCCAGACCTGATCAATGGATATACCCCTGCCGTCGACGTCACCGCCATCTCCATCGGATCCTGGACCTGGAATCCTCCCCCCTTTCCTCCTCTTTCCATTAGCCAGGGAGGGGATATGGTATACACCGGGGGAAATCTCATCTACGTTCTACAGGGTGGGAATTCAAAAGGATTCTGGCGCTATGACATTGCCAATCATACCTGGATGGGATTAAAAAATACTCCAATAAACGTGAGGAGTGGAGGCGGACTGGTCTACCCAGGGGGGAATTATATCTATGCCTTCTTCAACAACAAGTCACAGGGGAAAGGTAATAAAACTGACTTTTGGCGCTACAGCATCTCCAATGATCATTGGAAGAGAATGGCTCCCACTCCCCAAAAAATCGGAAACAATACCGCTCTGGCTTCTCCCGGGGGAAACTTTATATACGTACTGCCAGGAAAGCAACAGAACTTTTGGGCCTACAACATTTTCGGCAACAGTTGGAGCAACTTGTCCCCCGCTCCGGGAAATATAGGGGCAGGAACCTCGCTGATCTCGTTTGGTGGAGGTGCTCTCCTTGCTTTCCAGGGCAACAGCACAAACTTCTGGATTTATAACATCAGCACCGACAACTGGGGCGCACTTCAAAGCACCCCCGATAAAGTCCGGGATGGAGGTTCTCTGGCTTACCATAGTGGAAATTATGTCTACGCGTTCCAGGGAAGCGCCACATCTTTTTGGCGGTACAATATGACAATGAACACCTGGGCGGTGTTGACCGATGCGCCAGGAAATATTGGCAGTGGTGGATCGCTGGTATTTACAGGTGCAGAGGGGGGATTCGCACTGCACGGGGGAGGGAACAATGCTTTCTGGAGATTTGATGTCACACCCCCACAGTATGACATTCATTCCTCAGCGGGATCGGTGGACACGACCGCCCGCATTAAAATGGATGGAAGCAATCAAAATGTCCTTTTCTGGGATATCGAATAAATTGATCATCGCCTCATTAAGTCAACGGATGGCATCATGGATAGAACAAATGTAATCAAAAACAGGAAGGATCAGGGCAAGGATCCCCTCTTAATCGATCTCAATATCCTTCCAGAACGGTATCGCCGTAAAAAAATTACACCGCTGATGGTCCTCCCCTGGGTGCTGTGGATCGCTTCGATCGGTCTGGTGTACCCCATGATCATGAATCTCATCCAGGCCCAGGCGACCTTTCAGGAAGCCAAAACCGAATTTCTGACCACCCAGGCGACTGTCGAGGCTTACCAACCTTTAGCCGCGGAACTGGATGCTTTACAAGCCCAAATCGATGAAGCAAACCAAGCGGTGGAAGACATAAAAAGCTCTTACCAAGGGATTAATATTGAAAGCCAGCAGTGGAGTGAGATCCTGACCCTCATCAAAGACAATACGCCCCAGGGAACGGAAATAACCAATGTGGTTCAAAACGGCGATCAGATCGTGGTTGAAGGGTATGCCAAATCCTACCAGATGGTATTGGATATGGACGGACTGTTGAAAAATGTGGGCTGTTTTTCAAAAATTGAACTGCAAGCCATTAACCGAGTGGTCAGCAAACAACCGACACCGACCCCTTCTGAAGCCGGGGAGGAAAGCCTTTTCGTGCCCACCCCCTCCTTTGTATATTCTTTTCGTTTCAGCATTGATATTAAGCAAGAGGTAACCCAACCATGAAGAAAATGCTGAAATCTCTCACCACACCCACACGGATCGCGATCTTCGGCAGCCTGATTTTCGTCACTTTACACATCATACTCCTAGGCGCCATATACCAGAGGCGATCGGCGACAGAAACCCTTCAGGAAAACAGACGAACGTTGGCGGAAAACCTATCCGCATTAGAACAAATCAACAAACGGAAACTTTCCACCCTGCAATCGGAGTTGGAAAGCGCCCAAGAAGAAGCGGAGCGTTTACGGAATGCCTTCCCCGAGCTCGGAGCACCCTTTGCGATATACCCCCAAGGGAAAGTTTTAGCAACCCGGAGCAAAGTGGAACTGGTCAGTATCGCTCTGCTCAGTGAGGATATAAAAGATTCTCCTTCTGGACCCATTCAAATGAAGCAGTATTTTCTGGAATTAGAAGGTAATTTTTCAAATTGCATCGATTTCTTAGACCAGCTTGAAAAGGCAGGGCTGCAGACCGTAAGCATACAAAATATTTCCATCTACCCCGAGGAAAAATCTTGTGAATTCGAGGTGCAAACCCTCGGTTTCCAAAGATAAACACAGGAGCAAACCGATCCACTTGAAAACCTTAGACGGGAAAGAAGGTCACATTGTTCAAGAGAAAACTCACCACGCTCAGTTTTGAAGGGAACAAGATCAAATGCTTGACCATGCAGGGAAACAGGATCCACGCCTGGGGCTCTGAGGTCGTACCTTCCGAACAGATGAACCAAGGCGTCATCCATGATCCGCAAACGGTCAGCAAAACTCTTTCGCAATTATTAGAGGACACAAAAGCTTCAAGACGAAGGGTGATCACCAGTGTCACGGACCAGCGCTCCATCCACCGCATCATGACTTTGCCGGACATTAAAGAGGACCTCCTCGAAGAAACCATCCTCCGTAAGGCCAAACAAGAGTTTCCCACCCCCGCTGATGAAACCGACTTCGCCTGGAAAATAGTCCATCGATCAGGCAATCAAATCGCCCTTTATGTGCTGGCTGTCCCTAAAATCGTCATCGATAGACAAGTCGAAACACTGCGTGCAGCCAACATCAAACCCAAGGTGATGGACGCCAAGCCTATAGCATTGATGCACGCCATCAACAAAGAAACGTGCATAATCCTCAACCTCGAAAGCTACAGTATGGCGGTGATTCTGGTCGTCAATCACCTTCCCGCCATCGTTCGCACCGTCCCCCTTGAAAATAATCAACTCACCAAAGAGGCGAAATTAAACCTGCTCAGCCAGGAACTGGCCCGGACCATCAAATTCTATAACGAAAGCCATAAAGCAAACCCCCTTCCGGATGAAACGCCGGTCTTTCCGACAGGGGAACACTTTGAATTCCCTCGTCTTGAAGAGCGTTTATCAAATAGGCCCGACTTGTTAAACCGGTTAGAGACCAGCACACCTTACCCCATTGAAACCCCTGATCCCCCACTCCCCTTCCCTGCAGAACTGCCTATCGCGAATTACGCAGTTAATATCGGGCTAGCCATCAAAGGAACCAGATGAGCATCTGGACAGGGCTCTACGCATTGCTGGGAACGGTGATAGGTAGCTTTCTTAATGTCTGCATCGATCGATTGCCCGAGGACAAATCGATCGTTTTTCCCCCTTCCCATTGTCCGCATTGTCAACGCCAGCTTCAGCCTTTAGAACTCATACCCATCTTCAGCTACCTCGCCCTCCAGGGACGATGTCGCACTTGTGAAGGGAAAATCCCTCTTCGCGTTTTGGGTGTGGAATTAGGCACCGGGATCCTTTTTGGCTTGATCTGGCAGCGGGTTGGGTTGGGTGTGGAGGGGATCATGACCAGCCTCTATTCCACCCTCTTGATTTTAATGGGCACGATAGATCTTGAACATCAACGCGTTTTAAACAAGATCAGCTACCCAGCCATCGCTCTGGCATTGATCGCCATACCCATCTTCCACGCTGACAACCCTTGGAAATGGGTCGTGGGCGGGCTGGTGGGGTTTGGCACCTTATTTCTCATCTCCCTCATCTCCCCTCAGGCCATGGGTATGGGGGATATCAAATTAACGTTTTTCATCGGACTCATCCTGGGATATCCAGAAATCATCCTCTCCCTTTTTCTGGCCTTTGTTATCGGTGGGTCGATCGCAGGGTTGTTGCTGCTTCTAGACAAAATTGGTTCAAAAGATCCCATCGCCTTCGGACCTTTTCTGGCACTGGGGGGGATCATCACTTTACTATACGGAGGGTCCATACTCACCTGGTGGTTGAGGAGGATCGGCTTATGAACATCCATGAACTTTTCGATACCATGAATCAGAGGAAAGCCTCTGATCTACACCTCAAACCCGGCGCTGCCCCCACGCTGCGCATTCACGGCCAGCTGGTCCCCCTAGAAGACCACAACCCGCCCAGCGCTGAAGAACTGGAAGCCATATTCCAGACCATGGTATCCGATGAACAACTAAGTGAGTTTAAACGAAACTACGAATTGGATTACTCATACCAGACAGACGATCATTTGCGATTCCGGGTCAATGCCAGTATCCAACGGGGGAAGATCAGCCTGGCATTCCGTAGGGTGACCATGCACATACCCAGCATTGATGACCTGAACCTTCACCCCCTTTGCAAAGAGTTGGCCGTGAAAAACCAAGGGTTAATTCTTGTTACGGGACCCGCCGGCAGCGGTAAATCAACCACCCTGGCCGCCATGATCGAACATCTCAACCAAAGGGAAGCGCGGCGGATTGTGACCGTGGAGGATCCCATCGAATATCTATATGAAGACAAACAGAGTTTCATCACCCAGCGCGAGTTGGGGTCCGACACCAGATCTTTCGTGGTGGCAACCATCCAGGCTCTACGGCAGGACCCCGACGTCATCCTGGTCGGCGAAATGAGAGACCCAGATACCATGGCCGCCTGCCTCACAGCCGCGGAGACAGGTCACCTTGTCCTATCCACGATGCACACGAATAACGCACCCCAAACCATCGACCGCATTGTGGACTCTTTCCCTCCCCATCAGCAAGGACAGATCCGCATGCAGCTTTCACTGACGCTTATAGCTGTGCTTGCCCAACGATTGCTTCCCCGGCTCGATAAGCCGGGCCGTATCCCGGTCATGGAAATCATGGTAGCGAACAACGCCGTTCGCAACTTAATCCGGGAAGGCAGGACGCATCAGATGCGGAATGTGATCCAAACCAGCAAAGATCTGGGGATGCAGACCATGGAAGATTCCTTGCGGAAACGTTACCAGCAAGGATTGATTTCCATGGACATGGCCTTGGCGAATGCAAACGACGAAAAGAACCTACGGACAAGGTTGAATGGCACCTTCTAGGGGATTGGATGTAAGGTCCCTGTAAGGTGAGAGGGTTAATTTATTTGAGATAATGACCCTACCTAATTCATAGGCCATTTGATTGGCACATGTTATTAAATTATTTTATAGAAGGAGGCAATTAACTATGTTTAGGAACTTGATGAAAGAGGAAGGTGGATTCACCCTGGTCGAGCTTCTGGTCACCATCGCCATTCTGGCCGTGCTCTTCGGTGTCGTCACCCTGACCCTAACGGGTGTGGGCTCGGATGCCCAGACTACGGTTTGCGACGCAGAGAAGGGTGTTGTCCAGTCCGCCATGGACATCTATCTCGCGGAAGATGCCAGCAACACTATCTCAGAACAACAATCTCCCGCGATCCAGATTACAGAGAGTGACACTGGTTTTGAACAGTACCTACGAGGAACCACTATGGGTTCGTACACCTGGGGTGCAGGTGGTGACAACCTTAATCAAGAGCAATGTCCAGTTCCGTAACCTGGCAAATCAGAATATAAATTAATAACCCATCATTTCATTATGAAACACCCCACTCCATAGTGGGGTGTTCTTTTCATTATCTTATAAACAGTTTTTCATCGCAAAATAATAAGGTCATTTCAGGGATCAATTATATTCCGGTCAAGTCGACGCTCCCAATAGCAGAAATCACATCTCCACAATCTCTAAAAACGCGTCCACCACTTGGGGATCGAAGTGCCTTCCGGATTCTTCCTTAATATGCTCCAGCGCTTCCTGGTCCGACCAGGCTTCCCGGTACGGCCGGCCGGACCGCAGCGCATCCCAGACATCGACCACGGCGAACATCCGGGCCGCCAGGGGGATCTCCTCCCCTTTGAGCCCTTCCGGATACCCCAACCCATCCCAACGCTCGTGGTGATAAAGGGGGATATCCAGGGCCGGACGGAGGTGTTCAATGGATTTTAATATCTCATAGGCATACAGCGGGTGCTGTCCGATTTCCTCCCTTTCCTCCTGGGTCAGTTCCTCCTTTTTCTTCAAGACCCGGTCAGGGATCCCCATTTTGCCCACATCATGCAGATAGGCCCCTCGGCGGATATCATCCCACCTTTCCTCTTCCACACCCAATTCCTGGGCCAGCTGCAGGGTCAAATCCACCAGCCGTTGGGCGTGACCTTTGGTTTCAATCTCCCGCAATTCCATGGCCTGGGCCCAACTCTCGATGACCGCGTCGTAAGCCTCGTTCAACTGGTCTTTGGACCGCCTGAGGTTTTTGTAGAGGTTCCGCTGGGCAATGGCGATCGCTGCCTGTCCGGCCAGCGCTTCCAGGAAGTCGACCCAAGCCGAATCGACTTCCAGCTTAGACCGGTGGAAGATCTCTAAAATCCCCACCAACTCCCTTTTGGCGATCAAGGGAACACCGATGTAAGAGACAAAACCTTCCTGGTGGAAATCAGGAGACCGCGAAAACCCCACCCCCTCCTTCTCGATATCTAGGATATACACCGTGCTGCGAGAAGACGCCGCTTCCCCGGCAGGCCCTTCGCCCAACTCCAAATCCGTATATTTTAGGGGATTTGTTCGGAACCCGGTTTGGGTGATGATTCTCAATGAATCCAACTCAGGATGCAGGTAAAGGATATCCGCTGCATCGACCTTCAATAAGTTCACCAGCTGATCCCGCAAGGTGTCCAACATCATGGGCAGAGATTGGTTTTCTGTGATCGCCTGGTCAATTCTATGGAGGGCGTTCAAGCGCTCTATGTGCTTCTCAGACTCTTCCAAAAGGTACGATTTCTTCAAACCCATGGCGATCAGATTGGCAACCCGCTCGCACAAACTTACGTCCGATTGGCTGTAAGCGTTCTTCTGATAACTTTGGACTTCAAGAATGCCGGTCTCTTCCTCGTCCACTATCAGGGGGACAAGCAACGTCGAACGGGTAAAATTCTCCGCATTGCTGACCTCTCCCCCATCTATCGTCCTTCCGTGTTTCCCAAAGGCGTAGTGATCTTTATCTTGGGGCAGACTCTCCCCCAAATTGGGTAGGTACACCGTCTTTCCAGACCGGATCACTTCTCTCAGGGGTGACCTTTCCTCTTTTACGTAGGAAGAAATTTCAGAAAATTTTTCTGTGTCCAGGCTCTGGCCCTCTCCCCACACATATTTCACATCGAGAAGGCCCTGCTCCTCCTTCACTCTGAAAAGCAAAAAGTAATCCATATCGATGATCCCCCTGAGATGGGAGACGATGCTCTCATAAATCTCCTTGAGATCCAGCTTGGAGCGCAATTCTTGCGACAGCGCGTCTATCCTCTCCTGCTGATTGGCCGTCTCCTGACGCTCTTCCTCCAATTCATGCTCCCGGCTTAAATCCAGGATCGTGCCTTGATATCCCCTGACTTTGCC
Source organism: Anaerolineales bacterium (assembly GCA_041686005.1). GTDB lineage: Bacteria > Chloroflexota > Anaerolineae > Anaerolineales > UBA11858 > B10-G9. Next base: position 39,652 of record JAWLER010000005.1, read on the forward strand.
GTCCACTTTGTAATGGGTCGAAGAGATCAAGGCCGGGAATTCACGTCCATCTTTTCTGCGCAGGGTGAGGGGATAATCCTTGGTATACGCTTCCTCCTGTATCTTTTCAAGATACTTGTCGTGATCCCCCGGACGGAGATATAAATCCCGGAAATGGACGCCCTTCATCTCTTCTTTGGTCTCATAACCAAAGAGCTCCACAGCCGCTTGGTTCATATCCACCCATTGCCCATCCTGAGTGGCCATGAACATCGCGTCTGGTGAGGTTTGGAAAAAGCTGAAATAAATTTCCTCCCTGTCACTCAACGCCCGTTCCGCTTTCTTCCTTTTCGAGATATCCCTGGCGATAATGACCGCCGCTTTCTCCTCTTTGTAATCCATGAGGCGGCTGCTCATTTCCACGGGGAATCTTGTCCCGTCTTTCCGCCGATAAACGCTTTCGACCACGAGATCTCCTGCCTGCTTGAGTTTCTCGATGTGGTGAGGGCTGATCGGCCCCTCTATATGTTCGTCAATATCCCCTACTGTCAGTTCGAGCAACTCGCCCCGAGTGTAACCCAGATTCTCACAAGCTTTGTCATTGACATCCAGCAATTGCCCTGCAAGGTCATGCACGAAAATCGCATCGGAGGCGCGGTTAAACATGAGTGAATAACGGATTTCCGATTCCCGCAGCGCATCCATCATATCCATACGCTGCTGGGTCTCTTGAGTCAGGCGCTGGTTGGCTTCCAAAAGGATCTGGGCGCGCTCGGAGACGATCTCCTCTAATTTCTCCTGATAGGACTTGCGTTCCTGAGCAGCTTTTTTCTTTTGAATCGCTTTTTCCACGACCTCCGGCAACTGGGAAAGGTATGCTCCATCATCGTCCTTGACCAGATAATCCGCAGCCCCAGCCCGGAAGGCCTGGACGGCGATCTGTTCATTTCCATCTGCAGTGAGGATAAGAAAGGGAATGTCCTCAAAATCATTGATGATCGCATAGGTCTCCGGATCATCCAAGCGAAGGTTGAGCAAAACAACATCAATATCTCCCCCTTTAAGGATCGCTGCTGCCCCCTCCATGGAATCGACAACCGTCAGATCAAAAGGAAGGTCAGCGCTGGAAACGGCCTCCTGCAGCGCTTCGCGGCCCTCTTGAATTGCTTCTATGGCAAGCACTCGCTTCATCGATTCCCCAATCCTTGAAAGAACCCACTAATCAATTTTGGACACCTACAGCCATCCCTTACCGGGGGTTCAAATGCCAATTCAGAAAGCGTCCCATCCCCTCCCAGATAGACGCTCATTGGACCACGGTAAAGTGATGCCATGACATGTTGACCTTGGTCACATTATACGGAATTGGAGTCGCAAACCTGGGGCTGGGAACAACCTTGAATTATCAATTTTGTCATTAACGACTTGAAACACCCGCTTCTTGGACTATATCCAAAAAGATCCGGACAACACGGGGGTCGAAGTGTTTCCCGGATTGGTCCTTGATATACCTTAGCGCGTCCTCATCCGACCAGGCTTCACGATAGGGGCGATCGGACCGGAGGGCATCCCAAACGTCCACCACGGCGAAAATCCGGGCCGGGAGAGGGATCTCCTCACCTTCCAGGCCTTGGGGGTAGCCGCTTCCATCCCATTTTTCGTGGTGGCAGTAGGGGATATCCAGCGCCGGTTTGAGGTGGTCGATGGGGGATAACAGCTCATAGGCAAACGTGGGATGCTTTTTCATCACTTCCCACTCCTCCTCTGTCAGCTTACCCGGCTTTTGTAAAATCTTATCCGGGACGCCCATTTTTCCGATATCGTGCAGCAGCGCTCCCTGCCGGACATGCGCCAATTCTTCCTCGTCAATGCCCATCTCCCTGGCAATGGCAAGGGTCAACTCCTCCACGCGCCGGCTGTGGCCCTCCGTCTCCTGATCGCGGAGTTCCAAGGCCCGGGCCCACCCCTCGATGACCTCATTATAGGCCCGAATCAAGTCAATATTTGAGCGCTCTAAATCGTTAAAGAGGTTGAGCCGATCAATGGCTATGGCAGCCTGCCCAGCCAGGGTTTCTAGGAAATCAACCCACTCTGGAGAGGGATCCAGCGGGTTTCTGTGAAAGACTTCTAAGACGCCCACGATCTCCCCTTTGGCGATCAGGGGAACCCCGAAATACGCCACGAATTCCTCCTGCCGGATTAATTTCGCCCGTTCGAACCGGACAGTCTCCAAGGTTAAATCCGGGATATGAATGATCCGCCGCTCCAAGACAGCCCGTCCCGCTTTTCCTTCTCCGATTCGAAGATTCGTCTGCCGCAGCGCTTCACTCCGAAAACCGGAACCGGTGACATATTCCAACGTATGCAGGGCAGGTCGATAGAGAAGGATGGCTCCGGCATCGACTTCCAGATTTTGGATGAGCTGGTCCACAAGCACATTTAATGTCGTCTGAAGGTCCAAACTCCCTGAAATGGTCTGGTCAACCTGACGCAGCGCTTGCAACCTCTTCAGGCGCTGTTCCGCCCGGTTGAACAAAGTGCGATATTTGCTCTCATTTTTCTTAAGGGCCTGTTCCGTACGCTTGCGTTCCGTGATATCCATCATGCTGACCAAGACGCTGTTTAATTTCTTCTTTTCAGAGGGAATGGTCATGGTTAATAAAACGTGCAATTTCTCACCTTTCAAGTTGCAATTGACGGTTTCCCCCTCAAAATAGTTTTTCCTTTGATGGATGGCGAGGAGCTCATCCCGCAAGATTTCCCTTGTCTCCGGGATGAAAACCTTATCTAAAGAACCCAATAACTCTTCCTTGGTTTCAGCGCCGAACATCTTCAGCGTATGAGCATTCACGTCTTTGATCTCGATCATTTGCACGACCTGATCAATAAACTCAGGATGTCCATCCAGATAAGCGCGCAGGTCTTGGACGCCCTCTGATTCCAGATCCCGCAGAGCAGCTTCTACAGCGGAGAAGTCCTCTTCCCAAATCGCGACTGGCATGGTGTTAAAAATAGTTCGATATCTCTCCTCGCTCACTTGCAGCGCTTTCTCCGCTTCCTTACGCTCCGTGATATCCATGATCTGCGCGATGGTCCTAATCCTGCCCTCCGGATCCTCGACCAACGCGGAGCTGATCTCCACCATTCTGAGCTCACCATTCTTCCTGAGAATGTTGAACTCGTAACGCGGGGGGACCTTTTCTCCCCGCTGGCGTTTGATATATCGCTCTCCCACTAACTTCTGGCTATACTCGTCCAGAAATTTCCGAAAATCATGACCGAGGATTTCCTCCTGAGGTCGCCCCAAAATGTCACAGAGTATGTCATTCACATACTCGAATTTATAATCTTCTCCGACAATGAGGATACCGTTGTGGGAGTTCTCCACCACAGCCCGAAACCGTTCTTCGCTTTGCTGCAGTTTCTCCTCCGCTTTTACACGCTCGGTGATATCTTGAACAATACTCAACAGGTACTTCTGCCCTTGATGTTCAAATGTCGTCAGTCGAAACTCGACATCCAAAAGCGTGCCGTCTTTGTGGAGGTTCCTCGATTTGGCTCTCAGGTCCATTTCGTGGGGAATCCTGGCCACAAATTGATCAAATTGCTCGTAATCGTCAGGATGGACAAGATCTTTTGGCCTCAAAGCCAGCATTTCATCTTTGGAGTACCCATATAATTCACAGGCAGATGGATTGACCTCTAAGATATCCCCCTCCATATTTAAAATGACAATAGCGACACCGGAGGCCTCAAAAACATCTCGATATCGAATTTCATCGCTCGGTTCATGTTTGTTCATAGGGAGACCGCCAACCCCTTCCATCACATACCATAGGCTGCATTATAGCTGATTCTGACCACAGCGACTTAATCATTTAGTTAGGTGGGAGATCCTCTACTTTTCATGACAAATCCGTGACCTTGATCCACCGTGCACCCCTGACACTTCAATTGATGCCGGTAGATAGGTTCCAGATTATTGCTCACTGACCAAACCCTCACGAGCCCTCAACCACAAGGTGTATCGGGCTGGCACGGCTTTTGTGACCTTCCTCCTCATTCAAAAAGAAAGCGATCCACTAACGTCAGATTGGATTATGATTGGTGGGGAAAATATGTAGATCACACCAACCAGATCCCCTTTCCAGATCTGGTCCTTCGGTCTTAAGAAGCGATGGCGGTGAATGGGGTCCCATTCCGTCGTCCCATGGCCCAGCCTCAGAAATCGCCTCCCCGCCATTGTAATATATTTTTGACAACCATAAACTAAAGTGTTACAATCAAGACGCACATTGAGATGACATCAAACAAGGACTTCAAAGATGAAAATAGCGATCACAGCCAAATCCTCTGACCATGATGGAGCTTTTGAACCCCGTTTCGGACGATGCGCTTATTTTATTTTCCTGGATACGGAAACTCAAGACTGGCACTCAGCAGCCAATCCCGCTGGAAACGCCCGGGGCGGCGCGGGCACACAGGCAGCCCAATTCGTCGCCAATCAGGATGCTGACGCCGTGATCAGTGGGCAATTCGGGCCAAACGCTCATACAGCATTGAAAGCGGCAGGTATCGAGATGTATCGTGCTCAAAGTGGATCCGTGTCTTCGATCGTGGAAGCGTTCCAGAGCGGGGAGTTAAAACAGGTGGCGAGTTCATCCGGATTTGGCGGCGGTCGGGGGCGAGGGCGGAGACGTCGATGATCATCGCCGTAGCCAGCGGAAAAGGGGGGACGGGGAAAACCACCGTTGCCACCAGTTTGGCGGCAGCTGTTCCCGCGGATGTTTTTTTGGATTGTGATGTCGAAGCCCCGGACGCCCACCTTTTCCTGCGGCCCACTTTAGAACACCGCAAAAACGTGGATCTGTTGATCCCAGAAGTAGATCTGGATGCATGCACAGCTTGCGGCATTTGCGATGAGGTTTGCCAATTCAATGCCATCGTTTTGTTAAATAAAAACCCGCTTGTATTCCCTGTTCTCTGCCATGGTTGCGGGAGCTGCACACTTAACTGTCCAGAAGGAGCCATCCGCGAAGTGCCCCGCACCTTGGGCGTGCTGGAAAGCGGGAAAGCCATAAGGGATATCCAATTTGCCCATGGTCTACTTAACGTGGGGGAGCCCATGGCAGTCCCAGCCATCCATCAACTGAAGGCGTGGAAGTCCAAGGGAGATAGTGCATTGGAAATCCGCGATGCGCCGCCCGGAACCTCCTGCCCCGTGGTTGAGTCCATCCAGGGTGCCGATTTCGTCCTTCTTGTCACGGAACCAACCCCCTTTGGATTGCATGACTTGAAACTGGCGGCCCAAGTGGTGCAGGAATTAAACCTCCCCGCCGGGGTGGTCGTCAACCGGGATGATCAGGGTATGACCTCGGAAGTGGATGCCTTCTGTCAAGAACAGGGACTCCCCATTTTAATGCGGATCCCCCTGGAGAGGACGATTGCCGAAGGGACCGCGCGGGGGCAGACCCTGATTGAGATCTACCCCACCTACACGGAACGATTTCAAACCCTGTTGGATGACATCCTCCGCCGCAGCCAGAACCATTCCAAGAAGGATCGCCATCGAACAAGTGAGGAGAGGGCCGTATGAAAAAATGGGATTTATCCGTCGAAATACTCCTCGCATCCATCCTGACAGTAGGTCAATATTTCCTGGCCTTTTTCGTGTACAAACTGCCGGGGGTGTTCTGGCTGCAGATCGTGGGGGGTATCATTTGGGTCCTTTCTGTTCTTTTCGCGCTCTGGCCCATCTTCCTCCTCCGAAACAAAGGGAAACCACCTAAAGGGAAAAGTTACGTCCACACCACCAAACTCGTCGACAGCGGTTTATACGCCATTTGCCGCCACCCGCAGTATGTAGCCGGGATACTGTTCAACCTCTCCCTCATGCTGCTCGCCCAACACGAGTTGATCTTCGCCATGGGGATTTTTTCCATGACATTGATGTATAAAGACATCCAAAAAGCGGACGACGAGAGCCTGGAGAAGTTCGGAAGCCAGTACAAGAGATACATGGCCCAGGTACCCCGAGCGAACTTCCTCCTCGGACTATTCCGCTTTTGGAATAAGCGGAAGGAGCAGGAACGATGAAGCAATTGGTGGTCTTGAGCGGCAAAGGTGGTGCAGGGAAAACCAGCCTCGTGGCTGCGTTTGCCCAACTGGCTGCCAAGGACACCCGGATCAAATCAGCCGTGTTCGCCGACGCTGACGTGGATGCCTCTAACCTGGAATTGGTATTGAACCCATGCAAAAAGGGAAGCGAGGATTTCTGGGGAGGACAAATAGCGCTCATCGACCAAGAGGACTGCATCAGCTGCGGGGACTGCGTGGAGGTCTGTCGCTTCGACGCCATTGATGAAGTGGAGGGGTCCTTTCATGTCGATCCTATCGCGTGCGATGGATGCGCCGCTTGTGTGTACCAGTGCCCCACTGAGGCGATCACCATGCACAGTCAGGTGGTGGGCCAATGGTATCGCTCGGAGAGCCCCTATGGGCCGATGATCCATGCCGACCTCCGCCCCGCCCAAGAGAACTCCGGCAAACTGGTCACACTGGTCAAACAACAAGCTCGATTGCTGGCAATGGACGACGGGCACGACCTGGTGCTGATCGATGGTCCCCCCGGCATTGGCTGTCCGGTCATCTCCGCGGTTTCAGGCGCTGACCTGGCCTTAGTCGTCGCCGAGCCGAGTGTGGCCGGGGTCCACGACATGCGCCGCGCCTTAGAAACGGTGGAACATTTCGGGATTCAGGCTCTGGTCTGTATCAACAAAGCTGACCTTTACCCGGAGGGTAGGGCAGAGATCGAATCCTACTGCCAAGAGCACGAGATTGAAATTCTGGGATCTATCCCATTTGACGAGACGATCACAGCAGCCATGACCCAGGGACAACCGGTTACCCTCTATAAACCCACATCACCCGCCAGCCTGGCTATTGAGAAAATCTGGACTAAGGTAACAGACAGGCTGCAGGCCATGGAATCATGAAAAAGGAAAAGCAAGACCTTAAAAAGGCGATCATCCAACGCCTCCAGAAGGTGATCGATCCAGAAACCCAAACCGATGTGATCCGCATGCGGTTGGTCGAGGATCTAACCGTGGAGGAGGAGGGACGGGTGCATTACACCTTCCGCCCCTCTTCCCCCATCTGTCCCATAGCTGTCTCCCTGGTCAAAGAGATTAAAACAGCTGTGGCAGAAGTCCCCGGGGTGACATCCCAACAAATCACCGTCACCGGGTACATGGCTGAGAAAGAGTTAACAGCATTAATCAATCAGGAGGTGTAATCCCTCTCAGTCCCGGATCCGCGGACCATCAGGAGATCACCATCCGGGGGAAACTCCTAGACCCGCTCGTGGCACAATCCACTGGTCCACAACGGCACCCAAGGATCACCCCCAAAATGAGGATCCAATACGGATTTCCGGGCAAGTGTAAGATCAAGATTGGTCCATCATCCACAAACCGGGAGAATCATCATGACAAATAAAATATCCACATCCAAAATTTACCAATCATTAAGATCCCTTCCCCATCCGGAACTCCAGAAGCATAACCTTGTGGAACTGAACATGATTCCCAACGTGATCATCGAAGGCGATCACGTGAAAATCATTTTGGCGCTGCCCTCTTTGGATGCACCGATCAAACAGGATCTGATCAATGAAATCCGCCGGAGAGTCCAGGACCTGCAAACCGGTTTGGAAGTTGAAGTGAACATCGTCGAGATGGACGAAAACCAAAAGAGAGCCTTTCAGTCCGTCGCCAGGGAGGAACTTAAGGTAGCGCCTAAAGCAGGGGTCGAGGTTCGCAAGGTGCTGGCTGTGATGAGCGGGAAGGGCGGCGTCGGCAAATCCTCCGTGGCAGGGCTATTCGCTTCCTCATTGAAAAAACGTGGATATACAGTGGGGCTCCTGGATGCAGATATCACGGGCCCAAGCATCCCCAAGATGTTCGGCGCCAAGGAACCTCCCCTCGGCGGCCCGGAGGGAATCACCCCCGTCGAATCCAAAGGGGGCGTAAAGATCATGTCCACGAATCTATTATTGCCAGATGAAAATCAAGCCGTGGTATGGCGGGGCCCCCTGATCAGCCGGGCCATCCAGCAGTTTTGGAGCGATATCGCCTGGGGGGACCTTGATATCTTGATCGTCGACCTGCCGCCCGGAACCTCCGACGCCTCCTTGACGGTGATGCAATCCCTCCCACTGGACGGCGTGGTATTGGTCACCTCCCCTCAAGAACTGGCCGACATGGTGGTCCGCAAAGCCGCCAACATGGCGGCCAGCCTGGGCATCAAGCTGATCGGTTTGGTGGAAAATATGAGTTACCTGATCTGCCCGGAATGCGGAGCGAAAATTGACCTCTTTGGGACCAGCAGCACGCAGCAAACCGCTGATCTATTGGGAACCCAGCTGCTGGGGCACATCCCCCTCGACCCTGGATTCTCGACCTTGTGTGACCGGGGTGACATTGAAACCTATCAGAGCGAAGCCTTTGAGGAGATCACGGACCGGGTGATAGAACTATCGCAATTAAAGGACTGAACCGTGTTTAAAAACTGCACTATCATCTCCTGCGGCATGCTCCACCCGGAGATTCAACACCTGGTGAGCGAACGATATTTGAATCCCAGGAAAATCTTCTTCACCCCCCCTGGGCTCCACGCTTTGCCGGAGAAATTAGAAGAATACCTCCGGAAGCGATTAAATCAGGCTCAAAAAATCGCTCCTGACCAGAAACGGATCATCATCTACGGGAAAAAGTGTTACATCAACCCCGATGAACCGCTCAAGCGGGTCGACTCCATTCTGGAGACCATCGACCAGGAGATCGTCAGGGTCGAAGGGGAGTACGGGTACGATATGCTGGCCGGTTTTGAAGAACGGCAGCGGATAAGCAACGGGCGGCAGGATAAGATCCTGTGGTTTACCCCTGGATGGTTGAAAAGTTGGCAAGCGGTCTACCAACATTATTTCCATTGGGATAGAGCGGATGCAAACGCAAACTTTCCGGGATACTATGATAAGATCATCGTGCTGGACACCCTCCATCTGGAGGAGGAGTATATGACCCGTCGCCCTGAAGAAATTCTGGAATTGTTTGAATGGATGGGTCTAGAGGTTGAATTTCACCCCATCACCCTTGACCATTTCAAAGGGCTGCTGGAGGATGCCCTCCTCGCAGACCCTGTGCCCATTGGAAAATAAGCATTCAGCTATAGGAGCGTTTGTAGAATGCAAAAGAAGGTAGGTTTAATCGTAAATCCCGTGGCCGGGATGGGCGGCAGCGTGGGGCTCAAGGGTACGGACGGCAATCAGATGTATGAAAAAGCCCTGGAGTTAGGAGCCGAACCGGTCACCCCAGATAGGACAAAGGAGCTCTTAGCCTACATCCGGCATATAGACGATCTTCAATTCTTCGTTGCCCCAAAAGAGATGGGGGAAGATTTTATCAAACTACTAGAGGTGCCGTACGAGGTAGTCGGGGACATCGGTGGTGAAACCTCAGCCTCGGACACAACAAAAATCGCCAGCCAGATGATCGACCGAGGAATCGAACTCCTGATCTTTATTGGCGGGGACGGCACAGCCAGGGACATTTACGACACCATTGACGCCAAAGTGCCCGTTGTGGCCGTGCCCTCCGGGGTGAAGATGTTCAGCTCTGTCTTCGCGACGAACCCCAGGACAGCAGCCAAGTTGGTAGATGCTTTTGTAGAAGGCACAGATGTCACCGAAGAAGAGGTCTTGGATATTGACGAGGACGCCTTCAGAGAGGATACGCTGGCTTCTCGGTTGTATGGTTATCTATTGGTACCCGAAGTCAAACAATACATTCAACATGGAAAAACAGCCTCCCAAGTTGGAAAGTCTTCTCGTCGTGCAAAAGAAGAGATCGCAGCTTATGTGATTGAGGAAATGGACCCCAAGACACTATACCTCTTGGGCCCTGGGACAACGTTAAAGGCCATCACCGATGAACTGGGCCTTCCCAAAACCCTTTTGGGGATCGATGCGGTATATGGAAAATCACTTGTGGGTCAAGACTTAAATGAAGAGGACATCCTCCGCTTGTTCGAAGAATACGAAAAGAGGAGCATAATTATCACCCCCATTGGCGGAAATGGTTTCATCTTTGGTCGAGGAAGCAAACAGTTCACCCCAAAAGTGATCAAAATGGTGGGAAAAGAGAATGTCCTGGTCGTGAGTACGGAACAAAAAATTAGATCCCTGGACTGCTTGCGAGTGGACACAGGAGACTATGAACTCGACGAGCATCTCAGCGGCTACCTAGAAGTCACGGTTGATTATAAAAGGAAAATAGTCTTCAAGGTCAAATGCTGAAAGAAGCTGGCGGACGTTATAAATGGAGGAGGGAAAGGTCAAGGCATTGGCCTAAATTTCAGCGACAATTATTCCATATTTCCGAATGATGAATGGGTATAAAAGTACAGGATCAAGAGGAGACAAAGTATGACGAAAATCGGGATAATTATTTGCGATCGATACCGGCGATGTGCAGGGGGGAAATGTCTCCGGGCCATGAAGAACTGCGAGGGGGCGTTCAGCATCTACAAACCCGGTGAGGTGGAATTGGTTGGATACACCACATGTGACGGGTGCCCGGGAGGGAATATCGAATACGCCTGTGATGAAATGGTCAAAAACGGGGCGGAAGTGATCCATCTGGCGACAGGGCTGGTCGTTGGCTATCCACCCTGCCCTTATATTGAAACGTTTGTGGGCTTGATCCAAGCTAAATATGACTTAAAGGTAGTGGTCGGCACCCATCCAATCCCCGAAAAGTATAAAGAGATGCATGAAAAGTTGGGCACCTGGGAGGACCCCTCCTGGCAGCCTTACCTGGAACCCACCCTTTCGGACCCAGAAACGAGGCTGGCTTATAACTGACTTCTAAACCGGAATCGGTTAGGGAAGGTCCTCGCATGGAAGCTGCCTCGCATTCCCCGAGGGCCACCAAAAAGGTCCATCGTAACAACGCATGTTTTCATTCGCGGTTTTTATTAAAATACACCACTTTAGAGAAGCCGTCGTTTTCGTCATACACACTACGCATTGGAGATAAACACCTATGAAATACTTACAGGTAGAAAGAGATTGGTTAAAAAAGGTCCTCCCTGAAGGTCTTCCCCTCCCCAGTTCGACACTGTTGAGTGGACCGGGTGGATCGGGCAAACCGCTCATCGGAAATGTGATCGTGGCCTCTTGGCTACGGCAAGGGGGGAGTGTGATCTTCATGTCCCTTCAGTATCCCGATCACAGTTTCATTGCTGCCGGTCTGAAGAAAGTGGCTCACCTCGACCTGCAGGAATACAGTGATCGAGTCGCTTTCATCGAATTGGATGCCACGATAGAAGATATGACACCATCGACCGAGAACCGCTTCAAAGCGAACGTCGTCAAACCGAAAGTTTGGGACAAAGCCATCCAACGAGCCTGTGCCATGGTTCCCGAGGAAGGACCAGGGATCCTGATCTTCATTTCGGCGGTGAACCTGCTCTTATTTTCCCCCACCTATGGGGAAGCTATTCTCCAAAAAATGATGACGGCGGTGCAACAAGACTCACCTTATACCTACTTGCTTTCAGCAAGCACCACTGCCAAGGGGGAAGAGATATCCAAACTGGAGAAAATGGTTGACAACCTGGTGATGACTCGCAGCACCCAATCTCCTTTTCGCCTTTACATGAAGATCCTCCGTGTCAAGGGAGCCCCTTTTGTATCTGATGAAATCGAGGTCCCGATCTCGCCGGATGTTTTGACGGATGTGAAAGAGATCGCAGATCACAGCCGTAAGCGCGTCATCCCCCTGGTCCGAAAACTTTGATACCTCGGCAGTGTGGGATCTTAGGTAAAGGAGGATAAAATGACTGCCCAACACGCTCAAGAACAATCCGAGGGGCCCCTGACGATAACCATCCTCTATGACAACTACTCATTCGATAAGCGCCTGCAAACAAACTGGGGGTTCTCTGCTTTGATAGAAGATCATGACCAGCGAGTGCTCTTTGATACGGGGGGAGACAGCCCCACGCTGCTCATAAATATGGGGCTGTTGGGGATCAAGCCAATGGGGATCAATACCCTCGTCCTCTCCCATGCCCATGGGGACCATACCGGAGGGTTGGAGGGGTTGCTTAGAAAGGGCGTCTCCCCCACGATTTACCTCCCTCCCTCTTTCCCGGCTTCCTACAAACGGAACTTAAACCAGCGCTGTCGTGTAGAGGAGGTCGCGCCAGGCCAGGAGATAAGACCCGGGATTTTCACGACTGGAGAAATGGGACAAGGCATCCCAGAACAAGCGCTGGTGCTCCGCACTTCTTTAGGATCGGTCCTGATCACCGGCTGTGCTCATCCCGGCATTGTGAAGATGATCGAGCGAGCCAAATCGCTTTTTGATGAACCGGTCTATCTGGTGATGGGTGGATTCCACCTCCGCAGTAAGAGTCCGGTTCAAATCGAGGGGATCTTATCCAAATTTCGACAGCTGGGCGTTGAGAAGGCTGCCCCCAGCCATTGCACCGGAGAAGAGGCTATCGCCATGTTCGAAAAAGAGTACAGCGAGGATTTTATCCGCCTTGGCGCCGGGAAGATCATCTCATTGGAATGCGACCTCCGCAAGTAAAAACCCGCGTGACCATGGATGAAAAAACGACCGGGGGAGGAAACCCCTTCACCAACCCCGCCCTGACAGAAGGATACGAGAACTGGTATGAAACCACAGGGCGTCGGGCGGACCGTCTGGAAAAAGCCCTACTACAAAGGTTCACGGCGGATTTTCCCCATGCCCATACCTTGCTTGAAATCGGTTGTGGGACGAGTCACTTCAGCCGTTGGTTTGCGGCGCTGGGATTGCGTGTGACCGGCATGGATATCTCCAGGTCCATGTTGAGGGAAGCGACACAGCGGTCGGATCTGCCTCATTTTCTTGGGGACGCACTCCGCCTTCCTCTAGCGAATGGTTCGTTTGACCTAGCTGCCCTGATCACCACACTGGAATTCCTCCCTGATCCTTTGCAAGGACTTTCTGAAGGCTTTCGAGTCGCCCGTCAGGGATTAATTTTGGGCGTGTTGAACCGGCATAGTGTTTTGGGTATGAAGCTCCAACGCAGCAATGAACCGCCCTGGGATGAAGCCCGGCTTTTCACCCCTAAAGAACTGTCTGATCTGGTTCAACAGGCCGCAGGGACGCGAAAGATCCAAATCAAGTGGCGTACCACCCTCTACCCTCTTCTGCCGTTCAGCCTTCCTTTACCGGGAGGGGGGTTTATCGGAATACGGGTCCAAATCGAAAGGGACATACACAGGACGAGGGTACAATAGATCACAGAGGCATGTTCCATCCCCAATGATAACAGCATGCCTATGCAAATCAGTTAGATACCGAAAACCGAAAGGGAGGAAGGTTTACATATGCCTGTAAAACACAGCCGTGAGATTGAAGCAGAGAATGTAGAAGCCGGTACAGGGACGACCAAACAGGTGTTGATCTCGGGGGACGAAGGACCCCATTTCGCCATGCGCCGCTTTGTGATACAGCCCGGCGGTGGCATGCCGAATCACACCAATAAAGTGGAACACGAGCAATACATCCTCGGCGGCCGGGCCCAGATCGGGATCGGCGAGGAGATCTACGAAGTCCAGGAGGGGGATGTGGTCTTCATCCCCGCAGAGGTCCCGCATTGGTACAAGAACACCGGCGATGAACCGTTCGCATTCCTTTGCCTGGTACCCAATCAACCCGACAGCATCACCATCCTGGACTGAGGAGCAGGGATACAGTATGACCCGGTTCCGCCCCTGTAGACCAGATGGGCGCAACGGAAATCGTGGATCACTCATCCCCCCTCACATCCCATCAGCACACCTCCACGATACTGCGCCTGGCGGAGTTCGAGGTTTTAATCTTGGCGACGAAAGCCCTGCGCAAATGGATGCAAATACTTTCTCGACTTTTCCATCCCGCAGGGGACCTGGCAGCTTCTATAGGAGCGGATCATCAACCTACGCTGAGGAGGAACCATGGCCCAAATTATGGCCCAAGTAAGCATATATCCTTTACGGGAAAAAGAGATAGGACCAGCTATTGAAAAGGCCTGGGATATATTCACACGGCACGGGCTGGATATCCATCCCGGGCCCATGAGCACGCGGATTGTGGGAGATGAGAACACCGTCTTTGCTGCTTTGCAAGACGTGCTTCACACCACCGGCAGCGGGACAGACATGGTCATGGTGGCGACGTTTTCCAACGCCTGCCCTGAATCCAGCGAAGCCACAACTCAGGGAGATCAGCCTGCCACAGAGTCGACAGAGAGCGTGAGCTACCGCCCCATCGGCATTGTCCGGAACCGCTTTGACGCCTCCAGCCGCGGGGATGAAATGCGCGCGGGAAGCTCTAAGATCGTCCTCCGCCCAGATCTGACCGGTGGCCTGGAAGGGTTAACGCCAGGAGAACAGATCATGGTCCTCTTTTACTTTGACCGCAGCGAAGAGTACGCACTCCTTCAGCACCCCCGCGGAAATCAAGAGCGACCCCAACGCGGCGTTTTCACCTTAAGGAGCCCCCATCGTCCGAATCCCATTGGCGCAACAGTGGTGGAGGTCCTCTCCATCCAAGACAACGTGTTAACGGTCCACGGCCTTGACGCCTACAATGGCACGCCCGTGTTGGATCTGAAACCTGTCTAATCCCAAGTCTCTCAACATGAACATCAGAGGCCCACGGACGGGTCCACGGCGGGGTTCATCCTTCGGAAAGGAAAAAACGCCCATATCGAACGACCATGGTGATCAAAAAGGTGGCCCTTTATCGTTTATGCTGGCAAGGTCCATATTCAGGTGACAGCCAATCACAAAGGACACACCCATGTTTGACTTTTCCAAACTAGAAACGTTTTTACTGGCTGCGGAATATTTAAGTTTTTCAGAAGCTGCGCGCCACCTGCACCTCACCCAACCGACCGTAAGCCATCACATCAAATCCCTAGAAGACGAGTTGGGGGTGACGTTATTTCATCGTACGGGCAAAGGCCTGCGTTTATCCGAAGCCGGGCGCTTGCTCCTGCCCTGGGCGCGCAAAGTGATGCACGACTCCATTGACCTTCAAAAGATGATGGACGCCTTGCACGAAGGTATCGCCGGCGACTTGAGGATCGCATGCAGCACGACGGCCGGAAAGTACATCCTGCCCCAGTTGGCAGCTCGATTTTCACAACTCCATCCCAACATTCACGTCAGCATACTCCAGTGCACAGCGGAACATGTGGTCCCCCGGCTTTTGGAAGGGGAAGCCAATCTGGGCGTATTGAGTTACGAACTGCATCAGGAGGGATTGGAGATGCAGGAGTTCTTTGAAGACGCGATCTCCTTGATCGTGCCTTCCCTCCATCCCTGGGCGCAGCGATCGTCCATCAAGCCAGGCGAGTTGATCGGGGAGCCGATCATCATCCGGGAAGCGACCTCGGGGACACGCCGGGTCATGTTATCTGAACTTGCCAAACACGACATCAGCATCGACGATTTGAATATTTTCATGCAGTTAGGCAACGCGGAAGCCATCGTCCGGACGGTAGCCGCTGGATATGGGGTCTCCTTTGTATCCAGCCTGGCTTCTGCCTGTCCCCTGGAACGGGGAAATGTCGTGGACGTCCCTGTCGAAGGCTTTGAGCTCAACCGCACAATTTACATGGCCAGAAAACGGCTGGATACCCCCCACCGGCCCCAAGAGGCTTTTTGGAGTTTCGTCCATGACCCGGATAACGCGGACCTGCTGCGTCTGGCGGCCCACCATTAATGGCCGCCTTTAAACAAAAGAAGCCTCCCTTTTAGAAGGGAGCCTCCTTTGTCCCCCTCCGTCATTAACTAATGATTGCCTAACAGCGACAGCCTGCTATGAGGAGGGGGTTTTCGCCAGGCAATGCCGTCTTCCTTTTGGAAGATTAGAAGGTGAAGGTCAGGGCCGCACCCTCAATCTGCATCAGATAGGGTGGGGCTTTTTTGATTTCAATGCGCTCGTCGCGCAGGTCTTCGGGATCAATGTCCTTGTTTTCCAACGCCAACTCGCAGAGGACGATTTTTCCACCCAGGTCAAGGGTATCGTTGAAGAGATCAACCGGGTTCGGCAAGCCTTTCGGGGTGCCAAGCTCCTCCAATGCACCCTCCAGGAGCCAATTGGCGCCAGCAGGGCAGAAGAAGACATGCACGTCATAATCCAAGGCGAGCCCCGAGGTTGCGAAGATCAACGTGGGCATGATGCTCGCAGCGGTATCACCATTGCATACGACAGCCATTTTTTCCATGATTTACTCCTTTTCGATAAATATTAAGTTGTCCAAGTGAATGAAACAGTTTCAACTACAACTCGCGTGATTCAAACCATTGCAAAACACAAAGCATGCAGCCTCAGTCTGTTGTTGCGGCTACCGCGCCTGCTGGCATCTCCACTTCGGCAGCTCTTTTCTTCACAGCAGCGAAATAGATGGCGAGGGGCCGATAATAGAGATGAGCCCATTTTCCGAAGGGAACTTCCAGGATGAGCATGGGAGCAGCAAACGCCAGGTGGACCACATAGGTATAATACGTCATAAGGGGAAGACCCATATAACGAAAGCTGTGCTGCAAGATCCCTGTCAGGGTGACGACCAAGAGCAAGATCGGGAAAATCCAATCGCTGGGATGAGAAAAGCGGTGAATCTGAACATCTTTTTTAACTCGGCCCCATAACACATACACTACACCGGTCAGGAGCACGAAAGTAGCATAGTAACCCAACCAGCGCTGCGGGTGATACCAGGGATAAATCGCATCGGTCTGAAACCAGGGCAGGAAGAAAATAATCAGCACCAGCATCAGCCCATAACCACTGACAAGAAGCAAATGCATAATCCAGAACGTCATTTTGCGCTGCTTCCCCTTTGATTCCTTCTCCTCTTCCGCGCATGTTCCCAGACGCCGTTGCGTGAAAAGGTGATAGACAAACTGCCACGCCTCACGGATGTAGGCCGAGAGGGGGATCTTAAGAGAGGTCCCCTTGCGCATTGTCATATTGTACATCCGGAAAACGTTCGTTCCTATGAAAAACAACAACGAACCAGCCATAATCCAATCTGCAGCATGGACGATTTGGACCGGAGCGAAAGTGTTCAACTCCACTTGTTCCGTGACCACAGGACCCGTTAATACAAAGGCCAAAAGTACCACCACCAACCCGACAACAACCATCGAGCCAATTTCCCAGGCTGCTGAGGTGTAAAACTTGTGAGCCAGTCCTGTCCAGTCGTATTGCGCTGTCAACCATCGCCGCATGGCCATCATGGTCTCCGCCGGTTCCGCTTTCTTCGGGCAGGTATCCGAGCACTCCCCGCAGTAATAACACAGCCAGGGGTCGAGGCTGCCCCGCAGCCGATCTCGCAAACCCAGCTGCATATAGCGGATCACATTCCGGGGAAAAGGATGGTCATCATCCGTTAATGGACAGATGGCGGTGCAGTTGCCGCAATTAAAACACTTTTCGATGTCTACCGCGCCATACTCTTTCAGTTCATTCATCAAACTGGGGTCGACTCTTGCAGCCATAACGATCACTCCTCAACCTTTTTGTACAGGACGTATCCTCCACGCATTCCGTCCTCTTCAACGATGTCATATTTCATCAACGCCGTGATGTGCCAGAGTACTTCATGAGAAGGCATACCCAGGACCTCAGCGACATCAGGGACGGTTTTCGATTCCTCTTCGAGCTGTTTGGTGATATCCCGCTGAATCCCACCCTGTTCTCTGAGCAGGTCCTGGGTGCGATCCACGGTCTCTTTGTGCTCCTCCCGAAGGTCCTTGAGCATTTGTGCCCGTTGTCTTGCTGCTTCCCTGTCCGTCATTTCGATACCTCCGCAAGTTCATCTATATCCATGGCAAGCGCGTCGACCATGGCTTCATACTGTTCAAGCGTCCATCCCTGCACGCTTATGGCTCGGTTGGGACAAGCACTGACGCAGTTGCCGCAGCCCACACAGTTGGCCGGTGTGACCACAGCCCTTTGTACTTCCTCACCATCTACGGTCATGGTTTCTAAGGCGATCGCGTCCTCATAGCTACAAACCTCAACACACGCGCCGGTGCCTTCACACTTTTCCAGATCTACTTTTGCGACAAAAGGTTCTAACTCAACCTCTCCCAGGGCTAGCAACGCCGCGACCTTCGCGGAAGCCGCTGACGCTGCCACACAACTCTCCTGCACGTTCATCGGACCTTGGGCTGTCCCTGCTAAAACCACACCGGGTACCGCTGTTTCCACAGGTTGCAACTTGGGGTGAACTTCATGCAAGAAGCGGTCTGTGCCCTTGGAAATTTTAAGCATTTTGATCAAATCCTCGATATCCCGAGGCATGATTCCCACCGCCAACACCACCAAATCGACGGGGACCTCAATCTCCTCCCCCCAAGTCAGATAATCTTTCACCCTCACCAATGCCGGATGGGAGTCATCTGAATCGGTGGCCTCGACCTCGGGACGCTCATCCCCATGAAAGCGCAGGAAGCGAACCATGTCGTCCAACGCCTGACGGTAATACTTCTCATGGTTTAAGCCATAGGTGCGGATGTCTTCGTAGACATCATAGATGTTCAAATCCGGGAAGCGTTCATGGAGGTCGTTCGCCATGTGCAAGGTGGCTGTGCAACAAACCCGGGAGCAGTAATCGTTGACCTGCCCATCTTCGTGAGGTTCGTGAACCCCCTCGATTTCACGGCTGCCCACACAATGGATGAAGGCGACATCTTTCACGGGATGTCCATTCCAACGTAGCTCCTCCCCATCGTCCAACATATCCAGATGGCGGATCAACTGGGGCAGCGTGATCACCTCGGGGATATCGCCATAGCCATACTCGCCTTGGCGAGGTTCGTAAGGGTTGAAGCCGGTCGCTACGGCGATGGCACCCACCGTAAGGTCAAATTCCTTGGGGTCGTTCTCGAAGACCATCTCTTTCCCGTTCACCCGGATGGGTTCCCCATCGTAATGTTCCCAATCCACCGCCGGGGTGGAGGGGTAACAGCCCGGATAGGCGCGGTAAATGACCTTGCGTTTGGTCAATCCGTAATTGAACTCATCGGGGACTTCTTGGGTGCAAGCCGCCATGGCTTCTTCGGCAATGTCATCACTCACCCCTCGGGATTGCTGGCGGATCGTCACCTTGTAATCTCCGACATAACCAGAGATATCGACGAGTTCCGCCATGGTAAACAAAGTGACATTGGGATGGTGAACCACTTTTTGGATCAATTCATGCAGTGTTTCGCGAGCATTTTCCCCGGTAGGGAAGAGCGTTTCTAATTGGGCCATGCGCCCTCCCAAAAAGGGAGATTTTTCAATCAAGGTAACATGCAAACCCCGATTAGCCATATCCAAGGTGGAGCGCAATCCCGCCACCCCACCGCCGATGACCAGGGCATGCCTTTCGGCGTCCAAGCGGATCGCATCCAAGGGGTTCAGTAAACGCGCTTTGGCGATCCCAGCAGCCATGAGGTTGATCGCCTTCTTGGTAGCTCCCTCGTGGTCATGGGCGTGCACCCAGCTGTCTTGTTCACGAATGTTCACGTGGTGATAAAGATAGGGATTCAATCCAGCACGACTCACCGCACCCCGAAAGGTCTGCTCATGAAGAGATGGGGCACAGGATCCCACAATGACCCGGTTGACGCCCTTCTCGCGGATGTCCTCTTCGATCAAGGATTGTCCAGCATCAGAGCACATGGACATATCTGTGCGGGAGACGACCACATTGGGCAATTTCTCCAGCGTTTCAGCTACTTTTTCACAATCGACCACATCGCTGATGTTGCCGCCACAGTAGCAGGTGTAGACAGCAATACGGACTTCATCATGATTGTTCTCAGGCATGGATGGCCTCCCTATTCTCTGAGGTGGGCACGTTGGATCCGTTTCGTTTGGCTTCGATATAAGCCGCCGCTTCCGACGCCGCTGCGCCCGCCACCATCACGCTGTCCACGATATCCATAGGGGCCGTGGCTGTGCCGGTGGCGAAGATCCCCGCCCGGTCTGTTTCACAGAAGGAAACATTTTCGGAGGGAGAAGACACGAAACCGTACTCCCCCACCGAGACATCGTAAATGGGCTCGGGGTCGTAGCCAGGCAGCATGCCCACGGAGAGCACAACCAGATCGTGGGTCCGCTCCACCACTTTGGACCCTTCATCAATCAATTCCACACGTAAGACGGGGTTCTGATCCTCATCTTCGGTGATGGAAGCAACTTTTCCTTTCACAAACTGCACGCCCATGGCTTTGGCGTTCTGGTAAAACTGCTCGTAACCCTTCCCGAAGGTGCGGATGTCCATGTAGTAGATGGTGATGTCCGCCAAGGGCAACGACCCTGAAATCAACATGGCCTGCTTGATGGCGTACATGCAGCACACGCGCGAGCAATATTCCACACCCAACGTGTCATCACGGGATCCAGCGCATTGGATGTAAGCGATGGAATCGGGCTCTTTGCCGTCGCCGGGACGCAGAATGCGCCCGTACGGGCCGGTGGGCGCCAACAGGCGTTCCATGACCAAACCGTCAATCACATTGTGGATCTTCCCACCGCCGTATTCCTTCTTCGCATCCGGGGGGGTGATCTCAAAACCGGTGGCCAGGACGATCGCGGTGGTTTCGATTTCAAAGTGCTCCGGTTTCTGGGTGAAATCGACCGCATCCACAGGGCATTCCCGCTCACATTTGCCGCACAGGATGCAGTTATCCATATCCAAGACCGCGATCTGGGGGACGGCTGTGGAGAACGGGACCCGTATGGCCCGCTGGGCCCCCAAATTCCTGTCAAAAGGGTTGGGCAGGTCAATGGGGCAGACATATTCACACTGCCGGCAGCCGGTGCAGGCCACCTCGTCCACATAACGCGGTTTTTTCAGCACCGTGGCGACGAAGCCCTCTTCGTTTTCGTCGACCTCCTCCACCTCACAATACGTATATAACTGGATGTTAGGATGATGGGCCACAGCTGACATCTTGGGCGTGGTGATGCAGCTGCAGCAGTCCAGCGTGGGGAAGACTTTGCTGAGGGCGATCATCTTGCCCCCGATGCTGGGGTCTCGCTCCACCAGGGCAACTTCATAGCCCTGGTTCGCCAAATCCAACGCAGACTGCATGCCCGAAATCCCGCCACCCACCACAAGAGCATCTACTTGAAGATTCTTCAACGTTTCCTCTCCTCTACACTGATGGATAACCTGGGTTTGTCCCTCATCACCTAAGCTTCCTGTTTTTCTCCCGCAGCATGAGCTGCGATCTCATCCTTGACAAATCCGATCTCCTCCAGCAATGCGTCCATCTCCTTCACGTTCTTTAAGAAGGGTTTGGTACACACGGTGCAGATCGCGGCCAACTTCAGCCGGCGCGTGTCAATGCCCCGCTCTTTCATGAGGGGATAGGTTTGATTGACCAATTTTGCGGCGCGCTCGGGCCCGCCCTCATAAGGGCTGTCGGTGCCGCTGTACATGACCAGGATGCCGTCAATCCCGCGGTCAAATGCCCGGAGGTAGAATTCCGGAGGGAACATCGACGGGCAGATCACGGGCAGGATATACGTATTCGTCGGGTACTCCGCACGAAGTTGACCCACGGAATCCGCACCTGCATAACCGCCGGAGAGGGTCGCAAGGATCATGATCTTTGGCTTTTGATTTTCTGAGCTAGCTTCCATGCATATTCATCCTTCACACAACGCTCCATCTTTTCGTATGGAGCAGGGGTTCGCGCCCGTTGTGTTTTGCGTAACCTGTAGTTATTTCGATCGGCGAATGAAAAGTCGTTCGTACCCCTCAGCTTCCAGTTCGCCAAGGTATTCGTGCCCGACCTTTTCACACCAGCGGGGCATGTCGTCCTTTGTCGATGGATCGCCAGACCAAATTTCCAACACTTCGCCGACCTTCACGCCACCGATGCTCTTTTTGGCCTCCAGCAGCGGGCCAGGGCAAGCCATCGCGCGGGCATCCACAACTTTCGCGGCTTCAATATTCTCGAGTTCAGTCATCAGTCTGCTCCTTTGTTAACTTCTGAATTTGATTTGATATGGAACCTCACCTTCTCCCTTTCCCGGAAGATCGGGCAATTCTGGGTGAGGACGTTATCCGCGATCCGGTAATAGATGGACCGACCATCCCTGCGGGATTGTAATATCCCTTTGTCTTTCATCAACCGCAGATGCTGGGAGACGTTTTGCATGGAGGAATCGACCGCTGTGGCGATATCGCTCACTGACATCTCCTCTTCCCCCAGCACCCAGGCGATCAACACCCGGTGGGTGCTGCCAAAAACATGGCATATGGACGCTCGTTTTCGGGCGGCTTCCTTGGTGGATGGGTCCATCATCACCCTTTTCCCATCGGGAAAATCAGTAAATCGTTCACTTAATCGCTTTACTAGTTAAATGTATTCCTTGGGGGCGAAATCAATAAGTACATTTCGTCACAAACGATATGCAGTCCTTCAATTTACACCTATAAAATATTTCTATAGAGCTTCCCCGGGGGGGGGTCCCTCTCCAACATCCCTTTCCAGCTACGCTCCTTCACGCAGCCTGAGCATCCCCCTTTTGCACAGGAAATTCCTCACCGAGATTTCAATCAATCATCATTTGACAGGTTTTGGGATGGTGTTATACTAAGCTTTAATAATTTATGAATAGAAATACATAGAAGTGAGGTTGGTATGACCCACGCAGAAAACAAGTCGGAACCTTTGCTTCGGCTCAGTGATGCCGCAGAGTATCTCGGCGTCCATTTCACCACCCTGCGGCGATGGGCTGACAAAGGTGACTTAACCTGCTTCCGCACGCCCGGCGGTCGACGCCGGTTTAAAAAGAGTGATTTGGATACATTTTTAAAGCGGCTCCGCCAAGATGAGCACGAAGCCTCCGGGACATCAATCAAGAAGATGGATCATAGGCGCATTTTCGAAGAGGTCAAACACCACGGGATCAGCGGGAAGTCTTGGTTGAAACACCTCAACGATTCCCACCGGGCCCAAATGCGCACTGACGGGCGTAAATTGACGGCCCTTTTGATGCAGTACACAAGTCGAAGCGACGGGGGTGAAGGCTTCTTGGAGCGGGGACAGCAGCTGGCTTCTCATTATGGTCAGACCTGCCGGCAAGTGGGTTTCACCTTAATGGAAACCGTGCAGGCTTTTATCTCCATTCGCCGCTCCATCATCGATTCCCTCTGCGAGACCGGCATGTTGGTCGGCTATCCCGATCGGCAAACCTGGCAGCTCTATCAGCGTGTAGATCATTTCTTGGATGTTATCCTTCTGGCCATCTTAAGCTCTTATCAAAAACAAACCCAGGATGGCTCCAACCACGCCAAATCAAAAAGGTACCCCCCTATTGCAGACAATTGACATCGGAGACATCTCGTGACGAAATCTCAACCCTACCCCCCACCCCGGTTGATCTTCTGGGAAACAACCGCCGGCTGCAACCTGTCTTGTACTCATTGCCGGCGGATCACGATCACCGACCAACGTACACCCCAAGATCTGAGTACGGATCAATCCTACGAACTCATCGACCAGATCACCTCTTTTGCGCGACCTATTTTAATCCTCTCTGGAGGGGAACCGCTGATCCGGGAGGACATCTTCGATATCGCCAGGTACGCCCATGAAGCTGGCTTGATCACCGCATTGGCCACCAACGGCACCCTGATCGATGCTGAAGTTGCCCAACGCATCAAAGCCTCGGGAATCCGCAGGGTCAGTGTCAGTTTTGATGGGGCCGACGCATCCACCCACGATGCCTTTCGCGGCTCGGGATCCTACCGCAGGGCCATGGAGGGCGTCCAGCGCTTACGAGATGTGGACGTTCCCTACCAAATCAACACCACCATAACCCAGCACAACGCCCACCAAGTGGAGCAAATGTTGCGCTTAGCGAAGACAAATGGGGCTGTAGCCCTGCACTTTTTCCTGCTTGTGCCTGTGGGCTGCGGAGCTGAAATTGCGGAGGATGAACAGATATCCCCAGAGAGATACGAAGAAGTATTGAATTGGCTTTACAGGGCAGAAAAAACAGAGGATCTGGAGTTGAAAGCGACCTGTGCCCCTCATTATTTTCGAATTGTGAACCAGCATCGAGCTGAGGAGCGGAAACGAGGAGAACATCCCCAACATCCCCCCAGCCATCATCGCCAAAAACAGGCCGGCGATCACCCTCATTCGAGTCACCCCGGGGGACGTCACGCTCTGAATGCGATGACGAAAGGCTGCTTGGCGGGCACCGGCGTTTGCTTCATCAATCACCAAGGGAAGGTGTATCCCTGCGGATATTTACCCCTAGAGGCTGGGGATATCCGGGAGCTGCCTCTTGAGCGGATCTGGGCTTCCTCTCCCCTCTTCATCCAACTGCGTGATCCCGATTTATTGGAGGGCAAATGCGGCAGGTGTGAATTCAAACACGTTTGCGGCGGGTGCCGAGCCCGCGCATACGGGGCAACCGGAAACTTCCTTGCTGAAGAACCCTTCTGCTCCTATGAACCGGAGACCATAAAGAGGGGCGTTCCAATTGAAGAGGAAGTCAGCGATGCAAAATGACACCGCTGTCATCCTTCTGGCTTACGGCAGCCCGGGGTCATTGTCGGACATCCCCACATACCTGCGAAATGTCAGGGCGGGTCGCCGTCCCCCTCAAGATCTGGTTGATCGGATCATAAACCGTTACAAAGCCATCGGCGGTCGATCGCCTTTGCTGCCCTTGACCAAGCGCATAGCCCAAAAGTTGGCAGAGGGGCTGGAAATGCCTGTCTATATTGGCATGCTTCACTGGCACCCCTACCTGGAAGATACCGTGGAACAGATGAGGGATGAAGGGGTGGGGACCGTGATCGCGATCCCTTTGGCACCCCACTACAGCGACTTAAGCATCGGAAAATACCATCAACGGATGGTGGACGCGCTCGCTTCTGGTGAGCGGAAATTGGACTTGCGGTTTGTTAAGAGTTGGCATGATCAAGAACACTACCTGGAGGGCTGCGTTGCCCATATTCAAGCTGGGTTGAAACGCTTTCCTGCCCGGGAACGAGACCAGGTCAAAGTCATCTTCACAGCGCACAGCTTACCCATCTCTCGATTGGAAGAGGACGATGTCTACGAGGATCAATTAATAGAGACAGCACGCGCTCTGGCTGAGCGCTTAGCCCTGGACCGCAAGCGCTGGACGCTCGCTTACCAGAGCGCACCACGGGCCGATTCGACCTGGATGGGACCCCATCTGGAAACGTTGGTCAAAAATGCAGCCGAGGCTGGCAACAGGCATTTGCTCATCGCCCCCATCGGATTCATCACCGATCATCTTGAAATCCTCTACGACATTGATGTCAAATTAAAAACCCTGGCTGAATCCCAGCATTTGAACTTGAAGCGCATCGACATGTTGAACGACAGCCCAGCCCTAGTGGAAACTTTGACAAGCCTAGTGAAACGAAACCTCGATATTTATGACTGAAGAACTTCCCTCCCCTTCCTCTCAAGAACAGCCCCATGTGGTCATCGTCGGTGGCGGGATCACCGGGCTCGCTTCCGCCTACTACCTGCAGAAACGAGCGAAATCATCGGGCACTCCTCTGCGTTACACGCTGCTTGAAAAATCGACGGACATGGGTGGAATGATCGTCAGCGAAAAAGTTGGGGGTTTTTTGATCGACGGCGGACCGGATTGTTTCCTCACCCGCAAACCCTGGGGAGTATCCCTGTGCCGTGAACTCGGATTAGAAAATGAGCTGGTTGGCACCAATGATGAACAGCGCAAAGTTTACGTTTTAAGCGGTGGCAGACTGCGGCCCATGCCCGAGGGCTTGATGTTGGTCGTCCCCACCCGGTTTCTGCCCTTCGCAACCTCGCCCCTGATCTCCCTCCCCGGCAAACTGCGCATGGCCTTGGAACCCTTCATCCCGCCGCGGAGCGAAGACGGCGATGAAACACTGGCCAGTTTCATGCGCCGCCGTTTGGGGGAAGAAGCATTACAAAAGCTGGCAGAGCCGCTGCTCTCCGGGATTTACGTCAGTGACCCCGAGCGCCTGAGTTTGAAGAGCAGTTTTCCCCGGCTCTTAGATCTCGAGCAGAAATACGGCAGTTTGACAAAGGGGATGATAGCGGCACAGCGGAAAGCGGCTGCATGGCGGAAAGAACATGGGGAACCCTCCCTGCCCATGTTCGTGACTTTGCGAGAAGGTATGCAGCAATTGGTGGAAGCGCTCGAACAGCACCTTGATCCCAGTTCTGTGCGGACAAACCAGGTGGTTCATTCGGTCACCAGCCTGGGAGACAGTGTGCCATCCTATCTTGTAGAGTTGGAGGACGGCCAGACCCTCCGGGCCGACGCGGTGATCCTGACCACCTCGGCCAAAGTCTCCAGCCGTTTACTCAATGAACTGGACCCTGCCTTATCTCAGCAATTGGGCAGCATCCGTTTCACCTCCACCGTGGTGATCACTTTAGGGTATCCACCTCAAAATGGCACGCCCGCCCTGGATGGGTTTGGATTCCTCGTCCCCGAAACGGAAAACCGGCACATTAACGCCTGCACCTGGACCTCAACCAAGTTCGACCACCGCTCTCCCGACGGCCATAAGCTCATCCGCTGTTTCCTCGGCGGTCCGGAGAAAGAAGAATTGCTGGACTGGGACGATCAGGCCATGATCAACATGGCCCGCCAGGAGCTGTCTGAAATCATGGGGTTGCAGGCTGAGCCGGATATGATTCGGATCTTCCGCTGGGATAAGGCTCACCCGCAGTACGATTTGGGGCACATGGGCCGCGTTGAAGCCATCCGCCAAAGAGCCAGCTCGCACCCGGGCTTGGCCCTGGCAGGCAGTTCTTACGACGGGGTCGGGGTCCCCGACTGCATCCGGCAGGCCAAAGAAGCCGTGGAGCGTTTAGAGATTCCAAAGATTATCAAAGGAGAAAGGAATGATGAAGATCGCGCGTAATGGCATTTTATTGACGTTGATAGCTGTCCTGGTCGTGAGCTGCGGGATCGCGGGGAGGCAGGATGGGAATTCCCGGCAGGGAAAGGGCGGTACGCTGGTGCGGGCCATGACTTCAGAGCCGAGTCAAATCGACCCCCAAGGGACACCCAGCTCCGGTCTGAGCCTGGTTCTGCCCTACCTTTTTGACACGTTGGTCGTGCGCGATTTGGATAACAGCGTGCAGCCGCTCCTGGCGCGGGATTGGGAAATTTCGGAGGACGGCACAGCTGTCACCTTTTACCTCAAGGAAGGAGTCACTTTTCACGACGGCACCCCGCTGGACGCAGAGGCAGTCCGCTTCACCTTCGAGCGCTTCAAAGAAACTGGCAAACGCTCCCCTATTTACGGGGGCGTGAGCCAGATCGCCAGCATTGAGGTCATCGATGACCTGACCGTGCGGTTCACCTTCCAGCAGCCCAACCCCAATTTTTGGGGCACGATTACCATGCCTTACGCCGGGATCATCAGCCCAACATCAGTTGCGGAAGTAGAGGAGAGTGGGGAAGGGTACATCTTGGGAAGCGGCCCTTTTATCCTGGAATCCTGGCAGAGCGGCCAAAGCATCACCATGAAACGCAATCCGGATTATGATTGGGGTCCGCCCATCGTGGAGAACCAGGGGGCCCCGTATCTGGATGCCTTTGTGTACAAAGTCATCCCCGACGCAGCCACCCAGCTGGCCGCTTTAAAATCCGGAGAAGTGGACGTGATGTTCATCAACCAGCCCAGCCATCGGACGGAACTGCGGGACCATGCCTCCATCCAACTCGAAGAAGCACTGATGAACGGACTGATTTACCTGGGTTTTAACTGCCAAGAGCCGCCCTTTGATGAGATCTTGGTCAGGCAAGCGCTTTCTCACGCCGTCAATAAAGATGAGATCGTCAAACTCGCCGTGGGCGGCATGGGGAAGGTCGCTTTTGCCCCTTTGCCTCCCACGCTGCCCGGCTTTGACCCTTCCCTCAAGGAGTACGAATTGGGCTATGATCCTCTGAAAGCGCAATCCCTGCTAGAGCAAGCGGGGTTTAAGCAAAATGACGCCGGGAAGTGGGAGCGAGATGGCCAAGTCCTTGAAGGTGTGTTGCTGACTTCAACCCGGGCTCCCAACGGGGAGATCAGCGCTGTCATCCAAAGCCATCTGGATGCGATCGGTGTGGAGATTGAGATTCAACAACTTGAATCCAGAGCTGTGATGCAGGCGACGGGAGAGGGCAAATTTGATCTCCTTTTGTGGCGCTACGGTTGGACTGGGCCAGACGCGTTGCATATCTTCCTCTCCAGCGGTCGTATCGGCAGCACCAACCGGGTAGCTTACAGCAACCCTGAGGTGGATGCCCTTTTAGAGCAGGCTGATCACGAACCGGACGACGACATCCGTCTGGGCCTTTACCTGGAAGCCCAAAAAATCATCCTCCAGGATGCTCCCTGGCAGCCCCTTTACAATCCCATAAGCATTCTCGCCCTCCGGGATCGCGTGGAAGGGGCCAAACTCGGCAACATGGGGCGTTTACTCTTGAACGACGCTTACATCGCGGTCAACGGAGAAGAATGAAATATATTTTCCGGCGGTTAGGCAGCAGTATATTGGTCCTTTTGGTAGTCAGTTTGATCATCTTTGTGGCTTTGGACACTGTGCCAGGGGATGCCGCGGAGGCCTTGGTCGGTGAAACCGCCTCCCAAGAACAACTTCAAGAATTGCGTCAGGAAATGGGGTTAAGTGATCCCCTGGGACTGCGCTATCTCCACTTCATGCAAAGGCTATTCACTCGCGGAGACTTGGGAGAATCTTTGATCACAGGGAGACCCGTTTGGGGTTTATTGGCCTCCCGCATCCCCTACACAGTGCTGTTGACCCTGACCGCCACCCTTTTGGCCACCACGTTGGGGATCATGATTGGTACATTGGCGGCGGTAAATAAGGGCAGTCCAGTTGATGCCGCTATCATCGCTTTGAGCACGCTGGGGATTGCCGTCCCCACCTTCTGGAGCGGCCTGCTGTTCATGCTGTTTTTGGCTCCCAGACTGAATCTGCCTCTGGTGGGAGGGGGGAGTCTGAAGCATATGATTATGCCATCCCTAACCCTTGCGCTCCCCACCATGGCCGTGGTGGTTCGATTAACTCGCTCCAGCATCCTCAATGGTTTAAACCAGCCTTATGTGCAGATAGCCCAGGCAAAAGGCTTGCCACACCGGAAGATTCTGTTTAAACATGTGTTGCGCAATGGTCTCATACCACTCATCAACCTCTTGGGGTTACAGTTAGGCCACCTCTTGGGAGGCGCTTTCATCGTGGAAACTATCTTCGGGTGGCCCGGTTTGGGGCGGCTGACCGTCCAAGCCATCTTCGACCGGGATTACCCCATCGTCCTGGGCGCAGCTCTGACTATTGCTGTCCTCTACCTTTTGATTAATTTCATCGTCGACGTGAGTCACGCCTGGCTCGATCCCCGTGTCGCTCATAAGTCATTATAGACACAAGATTCAAATGGCCCAACGGATACAATCCACCTCAAAAGATCAAACCGGCCTGCTCCCCTCATCTAGCCGGCCCGGTTCCGGGAATTTTATGGAAAAAGTATTTAAATTCCTTCCTTTTGGAGTCCGTTTGGACGTATTCCTCCGCCATCTCACCCTTAATTTTTGGGTCGGGGCGGGTATAACCGGTTTGGTCCTCTTGACTGCCCTCTTGGCTCCTATTCTCACCCCTTACCCTCCCCATGAAATCTCAGCTGGATCACGCTTGCAGCCCCCATCCTGGAGCCATCCATTTGGTACGGACGCTTTGGGGCGCGATCTTTTCAGCCGGGTCATATACGGGGCCCGAATCGCAATTGGCATGGCAAGTCTTAGTGTAACCATCTCGGCGCTGATTGGCGTGAGTTTAGGGTTTATAGCAGGGTATTATGGGGGGATCATCGACGCCTTCCTCTCCCGGTTGATGGAGGTGAGGTTGGCTTTCCCCAGCTTGTTATTAGCCATCATCATCGTCTCTCGATTAGGTCCCTCTATGAAAAACACCGCCTTGGCCTTGGGATTCATCGGGGTGACAGGTTTTTACCGCGTGACAAGGGGAGAGACCTTATCAACCCGCCAAGAAACGTATGTGGAGGCCGCCGAAGCGATGGGAGCTGGAGACCTTCGAATCATTTTCTACTACATCTTGCCTACCTTTTCTTCCTCCCTGATCGTATTGGCCACCATGCGGCTCGGCACCATGGTGTTGGCTGCTGGGGGGCTCAGTTTCATCGGCTTGGGCGCCCAACCGCCCCAGCCCGAATGGGGCACGCTGTTAGCCAACGGACGGGAC
The DNA here is from genome assembly GCA_041686005.1 of Anaerolineales bacterium. Taxonomy (GTDB): domain Bacteria; phylum Chloroflexota; class Anaerolineae; order Anaerolineales; family UBA11858; genus B10-G9. The sequence goes on from JAWLER010000005.1 coordinate 70,010, forward strand.
TACATGAACATCGCCCCCTGGCTGGCCATTTTCCCCGGTGTGTGTATAACCATCGCCGTCATCGGCATAAACCTCTTTGGCGATGGTCTTCGCGACGCCCTAAACCCACCGCGATAAAGTCTTTCCAACCTGTTCTCCAGCCTCCATAAGATCTTACTCCACCCGGACCTTATGCAGACATTCACAGTTAAGTGGTGTTGGACCTCTGGTCTTTCTCGCTTCTAATGTGTCATGGGCATCAAGACACTTCACGAACATCGAACGGGGAATTCCAGCTTAGATCATGACTGTCAATAGGGCGTCCCTTAAGGTTCTTGTCTCACCCCCATCAAACACAAAAACGCTACTTTTCAGTAGCGTTTCTCCAGTGCCCCCACGGGGACTCGAACCCCGGTCTTAGCCTTGAGAGGGCTATGTCCTGGGCCGCTAGACGATGGGGGCATAGCGGCGATTATTCTATCACGCAGGCTTGGGTTCGTCAATGAGGGGGGTTTAGCCCCGGATGACCTCCCCTCGCTGATATTTCCCATCCATCAATACCCATCCCGCCTCCCACCATACATCCCCAATAGGCAAATTCATCCCCCAAGTTTGCCTGCCCGTGAAAAATCCCGCTCTTGAAAAGGGGGGCATCTCATGCTAAAAAATGAGTACACAGCACAGTTACATATCAACTAAAAATAGGGGCCATCCACAGCGAGGGAACATGCAATACCAGGTGACGGAAAAACAAGAAAATTCCAGCATGTGTTTCGTGTGCGGCTTCAACAATCCTTTCGGACTGCACGCTTCCTTTTATGAGCTCGACAACGGGGAGCTGTTAGGGCTGTTCACACCTGGCGAAGAACACCAGGGATATCCCGACCGGCTGCATGGGGGCATCGCCTCCACCATCTTGGACGAGACCATTGGGCGGGCGATCATGATCGAACATGATCAGATATGGGGGGTGACACTGGAAATCAACGTCCGCTATCGAAAGCCCGTCCCCTTAGACAAAGAAATCCGCGTCCTGGGCCGGATCGACAAAGACACCCACCGCGGCTTCCAGGGCAGTGGGGAAATCCTGCTCGAGGACGGGCAGATCGCGGTGGAGGCGCAGGGGAAATATCTTAAAATGCCCTTCGACCAAATCACGGAAGCAGAAGCGCAGGAACTGGAATGGAAGGTAACCCCCAACGACCAGGATCCAGAAGTGATTGAGCTTAAATGAGATCGACCCTGACAAGTCACCCCTGCAAGAATAAAAACGCTGCCGTTCTGGGCAGCGTTTCTCCATGTGCCGAGCAGGACATCCAGTTTACTCCAATCCCAATTCTTCCAGTTCTTCTTCGTCCAGCATCTGTTTTAGTTTCGCCATCCGGGGGTCGATGTCCTCCTGGCGGTGACCGCAGTCCTCTTCATTGAGATTCGCGCCGCAGACCGGACACAGGCCTTTGCAATCCGGTGAGCAGATGTGCTTGATGGGGATATCCAGCAGCGCGTATTCCCGGATCAGGGGCTCCAGGTTGATATACCCATCGGGCGGCAGGAGCTGCTCCTTAAGGTCGTCCTCCTCATCCTCTGAAGGCGAAAAAGAATAAATCTCCGTGAAGTGGATATCCAGGGTTTGCTGATAGGGCTCCAGGCAGCGCGTGCACTCCAATTCCGTCTCCGCGGTGAGTTTCCCCTTTGCCGCCACTCCATCATCGGTGACGGAGATGGTGATCGTCCCTTTCAGATTCTGGAGGTCGAAATGGGGATCAAAATGCAGAGAGGGAAAATCGAAATCAAACGTGCGGTACGTCCCGGGAGATTGCTTTGCTAAGTGGCTGACATCCAGCCGAAAAGGGTCGTTTTGTTTTAATGTCATGGTTATAGGGGGGTCTACTTTTATTTCTATCATTGTAACACGGGGTGAGTAAGTAGAATGAAGAAAGGTGGATTATTATACAATTCTAAGACTTTGTCTTTTTAACCGGAACACATCGCCCAGGAAATCAACTCAGGAAACCTATAACCATCTGACCCCAATTATTATAAAAATACCTCAAGAGGCTTTTATCATTCCGCGCGAAGACTCGGACTTGACAAATCACCCATCCTTATATAGACTAAAGGAAATCCTTTGAGCAGGAAAAGACGGTAGAAGATGAACGTGTACCTCACCTTGATGTTGATGGCTGTGATGCTGGCTATGGTCATGATGCCCATGGCCATGATGCGCCTTGCCGCCATACGGACAGCCATCAAGATCAGGAAGAGGAAGTGACTTCCACACCAAAGTGATGAACCGGGCTGTCCACTTGGACAGCTTTTTTTATTTCTGGACTCATACGAAGGGGATTGAGAGGAGAAAAGATGACTGAAAACATACTTGTAGCCGTTGCTTGGCCTTATGCCAGCGCGGACATCCATGTCGGGAATGTCACCGGTTCCTATCTTCCGGCTGACATCTACGCCCGTTATCACCGCTTGGCTGGCAACCGGGTCCTGATGGTCTCCGGCTCGGATTCGCACGGCACCCCCATCACCGTTCGCGCAGATGAGGAGGGAAAAGCCCCCGAAAAGGTCTATAAAGAATATCACGCTAAATTCTTAGACCTCTTCCAACAATTGGGGCTTAGTTACGATCTCTTCACCAGCACCCACACACAAAACCATTTCCACGTCGCCCAAACCATGTTCACGTCCCTGCGGGAGAACGGTCATCTCTACCGGGAAACCCAAAAGCAATGGTACTCCCCAGAACAGGACCGCTTTTTGCCCGACCGCTACGTGGAAGGGACCTGTTACATCTGCGGATACGAAAACGCGCGAGGGGACCAGTGTGATCAGTGTGGAAGCTTGCTGGAAGCTAACCAGCTGATCAATCCCCGCTCCAAGATGGACGGTTCCACCCCCGAACTCCGGGAAACGGAACACTTTTACCTCGATCTGGGGTCCCTGCAGTCTGAGATCGTCGAGTTCTTGAAAGCGCGAGAGGAGTATTGGCGCCCCAACGTCATCCGCCAATCGCTGGGTCAGATCCAAACCGAGGGCCTGCGCGGCCGTCCCATCACGCGGGATTTGAAATGGGGTATCCCCGTCCCCGTGGAAGGTTGGGAGGATAAACGCCTGTACGTCTGGTTCGAAGCTGTGATCGGTTATCTCTCCGCATCGATTGAATGGGCCAAGCTCTACGCTGACGATCCGGATGCCTGGCATGAGTGGTGGTATGAAGGTGACAGCCGCACCTATTACTTCATCGGCAAAGACAACATCCCTTTCCATGCCGTGATCTGGCCAGCGGAATTGGCCGGTGTGGGTGAGACCTTCGGGGAATTGTTCGACGGCACGAAAGGGAAAACCCTGACTCTGCCTTACGACGTCCCCGCCAACGAATTTTTGAACATGGAAGGCAAGAAGATCTCCGGCAGCCGGGGATGGGTGATCGATACGTTGGATTTTCTGTCCCGCTATGATCCCGATCCGCTGCGGTATTACCTGACCGCGATCATGCCCGAAACCAGGGACAGCGATTGGAGCTGGCATGAATTCATCGCCCGCAACAACAACGAACTGGTCGCCACCTGGGGTAACCTCGCCAACCGGGTGCTCTCCTTCGCCTATAAGTACTGGGAGGGCGTAGTGCCTGAACCGGGAGACCTGCGCCCTGTAGATCGAGACATTCTGGAAAAGATCGAAGCGGGATTCAAAAAGGTGGGCAAAGCATATGACAAGGTCAAACTCCGCGCTGCCTTGAATGAAGCCATGAGTCTGGCTGCAGAGGTCAACAAATACCTCGATGAGCAGGCGCCCTGGTTTGAGATCAAAGAGGATAAAAAGGAAGCGGGGACGACGATCTTCACCGCCCTGAGGGCGATCGATTCCGTGAAGACCCTCCTGGCTCCGGTGCTGCCTTTCAGCGGCGAAAAGCTGCATCAGCTGCTGGGATACAAGGAGCCCCTTTTTGGGGACCAGGAAGTGGAGACCATCGAGGATGAATTGGGCGAACATAAAGCGCTTCGCTATCATCCGGAGTCTGCCAGTGGAAGCTGGGAACCCAGCCAACTGCCGGCGGGGAGAAAGCTGCAAACGCCAAAACCTCTGTTCGATAAACTGGAAGAAGGGCTTGCCGAGGAAGAACTCAAGCGACTGGGTAATTAATCGAGAGGCGCCCTTTGTTAACAAAACAAACCTCCGAGGTCTTCAAAGACCCCGGAGGTTTTTCTCTTAACGTCACTCCGCAGGGTTCAACACCCGGCCGAAAAAGAGCACAGCCCCCGTCTCGTTATCGCGGATGAGGAAGAAAAAGGGACGATCCACCGTCAATTCCACCGGAGACGCGGGCATGGCTGATTCCGTCATCACCACGGCCGTGGCAGCGGCAGCTTCCGTGCCTTCCTCGTCCACGCTGACAAAGGCTTTGTGAAAGACATCCGAAATGAACAGGTCTTTGGATCCGGTCATCCCTGAGAAATCCGCCTCTCCGGACATAGCAGCTGGCATACCCATTTCCGCCAAAATCCGCGCCAAACTCAACTCGGATTCGAACTCATATTTAGGAAAGGTGAGGGATACCGCTTGGCCTTCCAGGTTCCCCAAGATCTCTTGCATCTTTTCCAGGCTCAGTCCTTCTTCAAAACTTCCAAACGCGCCTTCATCGGGAACGATAACCAACATAGACACTTTATGCCCCACGTAAGGGAGTTCCACCACCTGATAGTTGCTCCCATCCTGGTACCGGAAGTTCTGCGGGGAGGCGTAGCTCATCATGGGGACCGTGACGGTCTCTCCCTCCAGGGTATGAAAAGGACCATCCTCTGTGCGATCTTCAGGGAATTTTTCCAACCAAGACGCATTGAAGTAAATGGCATTGGTCAAAACCAATCGGGTGGCTGCCCCCACCCCACCTTTGGGGATCAAATCTTCAATCTTCCCTTCCGTCTTTTCATACACCCACTGGTTAATGGTCTGCCGGGCCTCTTCCGCCTTCTCCAAGAAGTTCAGCAAGCGCAAGCCAGCGCCGTAATTTTCGGCCACCGTATCCAGGAACGCCTGTTCAAAATGGTAATCCTTCTGACCCCAGAGGGCGTTGGCGATACTCAACTGGAACGGGTCACCGCTGTCCTCGGGGAGCTCCTCTTCCCCGCGGCTGGCCAGGATCTGATCCAGCGCGTTGAACGCAGGGTGCAGCTTCTCTTGGGGTAAATCATAATGGAGGGTTTCCGCCATCTGTTGGGCCGTCTCACCCCGCGCGCCGGCGTAGGTCATCGCTAAAGCGACCGAGATGCTGTAGGGCGAATAAAAGAGGTTCTCGTCCTTTGCTTTCACCTGGTGATATAAGTCCAGGGCAAAGGCCAGATTGCCGTCCGTGAGCACGGTGATGTCCTCCTCAGGCACATCCGGTGCAGACACCCGCTCTTTATCGGAACTGACCTCCTCCACACCTGCCGGTTCACCGGTCTCGGGAGCACTGATCCCACACCCTACCAGGGGAAGGATGATGGTGAAGATGATCAACAGCCTCTTGACCCAATGCCTAAAAATTTGGTTTTTCATGATATATCTCTCCTTCTCATTTGCTGAATTCCATCACTTTAATGACGAAAGAAAGGGTCCATTTGTTCCCTGGAGAGGGGAGCAAATCCAGTCCTGAGGACATGGAACGGCTGGTGAAGAACCCTCCACAGAATGGGTTAATGGCGAAATTGGATCACCGTCACCCCATCGCCCCCTTCATTGGCACCTCCCGCCTGGTAACTTTCCACATGGGGATGGTTTTGCAGCTCCTGACGCACCGCGGACCGCAGCCGTCCTGTACCGATCCCATGGATCACCCTCGCATAAGGCAATCCGGATAGATAGGCTCTATCCAGGTAATATTCCAGGTTCATCAGGGCTTCATCCACACGCTGACCACGGAGATCGATTTCCGTGCCCGGCGATGCCACATCTTTTGGCTTTCTGACGGTGGATTGGGGTTCGTTCCCTTCCGGGATGCCCTCTCCCGTGGGTTCCAAATCTTCTACCTCCGCCCGGACGCGCATGTTTCCCACCTGAACTTCGGCATCTTTTCCATCGATGGATTCCACGATACCCTTTTGATCCAGCGTCCGAATATAGACCTGGCTGCCCTCTAAAATCGGGCCCTGCTTTTGAGGTTGGGAGATCTCCGGCCTGCGCTGGGGTACAGGCTGGGATAAATCCTGGTCCACCTCCTCGATCCTGCGCTCCATCTCCTCCACCTTCAGGACCGGCTCTTCCTCTTGCTCCAGCATCTCCTTCATATCCGCCACTTCATCCCGGAGCGTTTCCACCGCTTCCCTCGCGCTCTGGCGAGCCTCCGCCAGCACACGCTGGCGTTCCTCTTCAATATCCTCCAAACGGTCCGCAAGTTCCGCTCTGATCTGATTTGCTTCCTGATAGGCTTTCTCCGCGGCTTTTCGGGCCTCTTCGGCGATCCTGCGCTGGCGGTGGATCTCGTCTAATAAATCATCCGCTTTGACATCTGCGGGGTTCAACGTCTTACGCGCTTTAGAAACGATATCCTCGGAAAGCCCCAACCGGCTGGCGATGGCCAGGGCATTCGAGCGGCCGGGCAGGCCCACTGTAAGATGGTAAGTCGGTTCCAGGGTTTCCAGATCAAACTCCACCGCGGCGTTGACCACGCCCGGGGTGGTGTGCGCATACGCCTTCAACTCTGGGTGGTGCGTGGTGACCAGAGTGGTGATCCCCCGATCTAAAAGATGGGTCATCAAGGCTCGACCCAGGGCCGCTCCCTCCTGGGGATCCGTGCCTGCGCCCAATTCATCCAAAATGACCAGCGAATGCGGATCTGCTTTTCCGAGGATGTCAATGATATTGGTTATGTGGGAAGAAAAAGTAGAAAGCGACTGTTCGATGGACTGCTCGTCCCCAATATCGGCAAAGACATCCTCGAAAAGGCTTAACTCCGATCCGGTCGCGGCTGGAATATGCAGCCCTGTCTGAGCCATACAGACCAGGAGGCCGACCGTCTTCAGGGTCACAGTCTTCCCACCCGTGTTCGGCCCGGTGATAATCAGCGCATAGGTTTGATCATCAAGGATGACATCGATGGGCACCACCTCGTCTTTGGGAAGCAGGGGATGTCGGGCGCTGTACAAGCGCAGCACCACCCCAGGATGCACCCCGTCCCTTTTCTCTGGGAAAAGATGCAGCTCGGGCCGGTGGGCATCCAACGTTTGAGCATACCGTCCCCGGGCTAACGCCAGGTCAAAAAACGCCAGGGTTTCAACCATATCCTTCAGCGTCGGCCCCCGCTCCCCCACTTTTTTGGAGAGCGCCGACAAAACCCGGCGTTCTTCGTTTCGCTCGTCCAGCTTCAACTGCCGGTGGCGGTTGTTCTCCTCCACCAAACGTTCAGGCTCCAGGTATAACGTAGCGCCTGACGCGGATTTATCATGCACGATCCCCCGCACTTTGCCTTTGGCTTCCGCCCGGATGGGGAGCACATACCTTCCATCGCGTTGGGTGAAAATCGGCTCCTGCAAATATTTTGAGATCCTGGCGTTGTTGACCATCCTGCTCATCCGGTCCCGTAAGCGCTCATGCTGGATCCGCAACTCACGGCGGATGCGCGCCAGGTCCTCGGATGCCGAATCCAGAATCTCCCCTTCGTCTGAGATGGCTTTTGAGATGGCATCCACCAATCCTGTTGAAGACGGCAGGCGAGAGGAGATCTCGCTCAAACGAGGGTGTTCGTCCGCGACATCGTCCATGAACCTCTTTAAATCGCGGGCAGCGATCAGAGTATATTTGACCCGGTTAAGATGCTCCGGTTCCAGAAGAATACCCCGCACGGCATCCTCGACGACGGGCCGAAGGTCTCTTGCCCCTCCCACCGTGACGCTGGGATGCAGGGAAAGCAGGCGCACCGCCTCTTCCGTTTCCGTTTGCAGGCGGTCCACCGCTTCAAGATCCGCCCTGGGATGCAGGTTCAGCGCCCACTCCCGGGAGACGCTGAAATGGCAGTGATCCGCCAGCCTGTCGAGGATTTTATAATATTCAAGGGTTTCCAGCGCTTTTTGATTCATCGAGGACAGTGTACCACAATCGAGACTTCTGGAAAGTCGGAAACCGGACCCCTGGGCAGGATGAAATGATGCCCTGACCTTTTGCTCAAAGACCAGTATCGGGGAGCCCGCACCCAGCTATGCCGCGCCTGACTTCACTCAACGGTTATTCCAATGGTCCCAGATGTCCAGCAAGGCGAGGGGTGACAAATATCGCTGGCTGGGAACCCGTTTCTTGGCTATAATCCTTCCGACGTTAAAGCATCTTCACAGCCAGCATGCAATGAAAGGGGAGTATGTCCAGACCTGTTTGGTTTGTCAATCTTCTGAAATGGCTCTATCCCAGCCGGTACGCCTTCGCAAAAATGACCCGCCTCCCGGTGATCGGTCAGGTGGTGGACCGCTTCCTGTTTCGAGAAGACGCGATCATCTATCTACCCAAAGATGACACCATAACCATCCAAGCCAAAATAGAGGAACCGGTCAGTATGGTGCTTCCCTCCCAGGTGGTGGACCATTTCATCCACCAAGCCAGCCACCATTGGATCATGGATTTCTGCATCTGCCGGGAAGGGAACGGCTGCCGCGACTATCCCCACGAATTGGGCTGCATCTTTCTGGGGGAAAGCGTGACCAAGATCAACTCGGAAATGGGCCGGAAGGTGACCAAAGAGGAAGCGCTGCAGCATGCCCAACATTGCCGGGAAGCGGGGTTGGTGCACACCATCGGGCGCAGCCGGTTGGATGCCCTATGGTTGGGTGCCTTTCCCAGCCAGAAGTTGATGACCATCTGCAACTGCTGCCCGTGCTGCTGCCTGTGGGGACTGGCGCCCCACCCGCATCCCACGATCGGCGACAAGATCACCAAGATGCCTGGGGTGCGGGTCTCGGTCACGGAGCGCTGCACGGGCTGCGGGGAATGTCTGGACGGCGTCTGCGCCATGGAAGCGATAGAATGGAAGAATGGCAGGGTGGTCATTAACAGTGCCTGCCGGGGCTGCGGCCGCTGCGTGGAGATCTGCCCCCAGGAAGCCATTGAATTGACGATCCATGGCGCGAACTCTCTGCAGGAGACCATGGACCGCATCGCCCCTTTGGTTGACCTTTCCTAAATGCCGGATGGGAAGTCGTCGTTCCCTGAAAAATAAACTATGTGTGAAATGAATCCTCGGGCTTCCAAGCCGGGGCGCAGACGGCTAAAAAGACCAGATCCCCCTTTCCGCGATTGAAAATCTGGTGGGTTTCCCCCGGTTCAATCAGGCACGCATCTCCCGGCCGCAAATTGAATCCCTTCCCGTCGATCTCCATCTCCCCCTGGCCCTGGAGGATGTAGTAGGTTTCCTCTAATTCCTGGTGGTAATGCCGTTCAGAGGATCTACCGGGAGGGATGATCACCTCCGCAAGGCTGTGGCTCTCAACCCCTCCCTCAGCTTCTCCTCGCCCGATGAGGCCGTAAATCAACTCCCCGGTCGGTGAATGAATCGGATGTCCGCTTTCTCCCCGATTGGTCACTTTCATGAATCCCTCTCTTGGATCTTCTTTTGATTTCGACCTCGGGCTGGGTTAACCGGCAACTTGGCTTCTGATCAGGACATCACTGTGTTTTTAAAATATGGGTGATGATGGTCGCTCCACTGCCGCCGATGTTCTGAGCCATGCCGATCTCCGCCCCCTCGATCTGAGCAGGGCCCGCTTCGCCTCGCAGCTGCTGGACGACCTCCACAATCTGGTACATGCCGGTGGCCCCCACAGGATGACCGCGCGCTTTCAATCCCCCCAGCGTGGTAATCGGGATCCGACCATCCGGTTGGATCTCCCCCTCCAGCGCCAGCCGGGGCCCTTGACCCCGCTCCGCAAAACCACAGGCTTCCAGCGAGAGCGCAGACATGACCGAAAACGCATCATGGATTTCAAAAAGGTCTATCTCTTCAGGACGGACTCCGGCCTGTCGATAAGCATCCTGGGCTGATTTTTCAGCAGCCGTCAACCACAGCGGGTCAGAGCGGTCGTGCACAGCGACGGAATCCGTGGCCACCGAGGAACCTTCGATGGTGACTAGGTGCTTTCCCTTCCCGCTTAAAGACTCAGCCGGGACAAGCAGCGCTGCAGCCGCTCCATCTCCAATCGGCGAGGCGTCCATCAAATTGATGGGATCACAGATCATGCGCGCGTTCTTATAAATCTCCTCCGTGATCGGCTCTTGAAAACGGGCAAAGGGGTTTTTGGCGCCGTTGGCGTGTGCATTCACCGAGAAGGGGGCAAAATCCGCATGCACCCACCCATATTCATACATATATCGACGCATGATCAGGGCATTCAATCCCACAAAGGTCACCCCATGCACCGTTTCCCAGTTGGCGCTGGCAGCCGTGGCCAGCGCAGTGGTCGTTTCACTGGTGGAGACATCGGTCATCTTCTCCAGCCCGACAGCGAGCACGCTGTCCATCATCCCCGAGCCGATGGCCATCAACCCCGCCCGCAGGGCCAAAGCCCCGGAGCCGCAGGCGGCTTCCACCGTCATCGCCTCAATCCCCCTCATCCCGACCCAATCCGAAATCAAGGCGCCCAACTGGGTCTGTTTATCGATCTGGCTGGCAAGCATGTTACCCACATAGAGGGCATCCACCCGATCCCTCCGGGCGTCTTTCAAGGCGTTGAACACAGCCCTGCCTGCCAAATCGACCAGGGTTTTATCCCAGTGCTCATCCACCCTCACCTGACCTATGCCCAGAATGGCAACTTTACGCATACATCCTCAATTCGTTCCTAAAAACATAACTTAACAAACGCAGAGGGTGGACCTGAGACCACGCCTCCTGCTTCCATTATACAATTATGCCCCCATCCCCTCTCAAAAGCTATCAGCTTCGGGATAGGGGATATACAGAGAATCAACCTGACGCTGTTACACCAGCATCGCCAGGAGATTGGCGAGGAGGACCACCCCCAACAGTCCCCATACCCATCCCACCCCCCCGCTCCCGACCAGGAAATAAAGACTCGCGCTGGGGAGGATCATGGCCAAGAAGGCCACCACGTGGACCGGGAAGGAGTGTTTCCGCAACTTTTTCAGGAGATCTCTCATCGGAGCCACACCCCCGCCATCGTCAAGACACTGATCACTGCGATCAGCAAGCTGATATACAAGAGCATTTTGCGCATCACTTCCCCTTCCCGGCCAGCCATCCCCGCTGTGCTCGCGCCCACGATGACTTTGGTGGGAGCGATCACCGACCCCAAGGCAGCCCCAGATGTTTGGGCAGCCAGGATGATGGGGATGGACACCTCCAGCAAATCCGCCGTGCGCATTTGCAAAGCGGCGAAAACCAGGTTCGAGTTGGTATTGCTGCCCGTCATAAAAGCCCCCATGGCTCCCATCCACGGCGCAAGCAAGGGATACGCCCGACCGAGGGCGGCGGACACCCCCCGTGCCAGGGCGTCGGTCATCCCCGCATGCTGCATGATCACCGCCATCAACACCATCGAGGAAATCCCCACGCTGGAGGTGATCACTCGTTGCACGGTCCCCCCCAGGATCCGCGACAAGGCGCCTTTCTCATACCAACCGGCTTGGCGGAAAATCAGATAGGATAAAAGAGACGAGGTAAAGAGGATCATCCCGGCATGCCGGAGGAGATAGATTTGCCGCCCCGGGCCGGCAGGGACGCTGAAGCCATAAGCTGTCACCGTCCCCGGGAACTCCCATCCCAACACGACGCTGCCCAACGCCTCCTGTACTCGGGGGATGAGCTGCACGCATAGGGTTAACAAGATGAGGATCCCATATCCGGAGAGGGCGACCACCAGTTTCCCCCACTGGACATCTCCATCTTGTTCTCCCTGCCCCCGGAACTGCCGGGCGAGGGGAAAACCGGCCACCAATCCGATCATCCCCCCGATGAATCCTCCAATGTTCCATAAACCTCCCGTGGCCGCCAGATATTGACCGACACCCATCGCTCCCCCCATGACGACGATGGGCACAAACAAACGCCGCACGGCCTCCCAACCACCGGCAGCATGGGCCACCATCAGCCCCACACCCAACCCGGCAACACCCAGGAACAAAGCAGCTGGGGAAGCCAATACATCCCAGGTCAACCCGGTCGCCGCCATCAAGGCGTTGAAGGAGGAGCCCAAAGACCCAAATGTCACCGCCCAGGCATGGCCGAGGGAGGGGATGACCACAGCGGTCAAAGCGGGGAAACCCAGACCCGCCAGGATGGGAGCGATCACAGCGACAGGGACGCCGAATCCCCCCACACCCTGTAGAAAGGAAGCGAAGGCCCAACCAATGACCAGGGCCTGCATCCCGCGGTCAGCGGTGAGGTGGGGGAGAGCCTGGCCGAGGATTTGGATCGCGCCAGCCTCATCCACCACGCGGAAAAGCAAAAAAGCCGTCCAGATGATGAGCAGCACATCCACGATCAGGAACACCGCTTTGGCATGCGCGTAAGCCAGCACCTCCGGTCCGGCACCGAAAAAAACGACTGCGACCAGGAAGGCGCTCAGGTACCCCGCGCCACCCGCCCGGGACGCCCCCCACCGGAACCCGACCATTAAAATCAAAATCAAAACAATAGGTACGATCGCGAAAGAAAACATGGCCGCCTTTGATTATTCCCTGGTGGAGGTATAAACCCAAACGAAAAATACGCCCAGGGCCAATGCCGGCAAGAGCAACAATCCCTCCTCCGGACCAAACAGCCCTCCCGTCCAAACCGCTGGGCCTGTTTCCTGGTGGATGATCAGTCTTGGACTCCGGAGCCCGGTGACCCGGAACCCAAAGATATTCCCCCTGAAAAAGGCCCACCCAAAATGGAGGCCCATAGGGAGCCATAAACGCCGGGAAGATACCAGGGCGTACCCGTAGAAGAGACCCATTAAAAATAAAGCAACCAGGGCCTTCCAAGACATATTGGGGTTGAAAAAGTGGAATACTGAAAAAACAAAGGCAGATAACCCTATCGCCCAATAGGCATTCAAGCCATCGCGTACATTCCTTAACCAATATCCCCGGAAGAGCAGTTCTTCCTGCCAGGCCACAGTCAGGAAAATGACCAAGAATATGAACCAGAAGAGGGTGAACCTTTCAGGGACATCCACGTTCCAAGCAAAACCTTGAAAATCCAACCAGCCGACGGCCCAGAAGCCGAGGAATAAAAACCCTGCCATTAAGAGGGAAATGCCCAGCCCGACCCCGAAATCGCGCCCCGCTTTGGCATCCAGGAATAGCCCCAAGCTCCGGAAGGAACGATCGTCCAGGATCGCCCGGGCCGCAAAAACCGAGCCGGTGATCCCTACCAGATAGATGCCCTGAGAGATGTAGAAGTTATAATTCATTACAAACGGAAAATTGGAATACAGGTAGTAGCGAACGATAAATTGCATCCCGAAGACGAAAAACCCCAAGATCAGGGATTGGATAAACAAGCGCCACCCTGCCCGTAAGCGCCTTTCTTCTGCGGTGAAAAAGAGGGTTTCAAGGGTGGATCTATCCCGCACAATGTATGGCTGTTCTGGCGATTCTTCGTAAGGGGAGGGCTCCTCAACCATGGTTGGACTCCTTTTCCTTCTTCAAGCTGCTCTCTGACAGGACACTGTGCCTATTTTAACACGGGTGCACTTTAAAAAGACGGGGATTTTTCAGGCCAAAAAGGTGGATGCGAGCCCACCATCCCAGAAAACGAGCCCCTAGAGATGCAAATGGCCAAAAGGGATGGAGACCCCTTACTCAGGAATATGGATTTCTTCCTATCCTGGCGTGCAAAATGATAGGTTACTGTGCGGGAGATGTAGACTAGAATGAAGGATGAAAATACCAACGCTGTCAAGGACTGAGAAATGGATCCTGTCGTTTTAGACGATATACCTTTTGCGCCCTCTTATGAGGAAATCGCCGATGCCATGCGCGTCAGAAAAGGCAGCGGGCATGCGACCGACTTGAAGGGATTGCTTGAGGAAGCACGACAAATCGCCCGCCCCAAAGCCCTCTATAAAGTGGCTTCTATCGATGAAAGAGGGGAGGAACATGTCGTCATTGACGGGATCCCCTTCCACAGCCGCATTTTGCGTGTCAACCTCGAAACCCTGCATCGGGTCTTTCCTTACATCGTCACTTGCGGAAGGGAACTCGACGCCTGGAAAGCATCTCAAGAGGATCCCATTCTTAACTTTTACGCAGGGGCAATCAACGAAAGAGCCCTGAACACCGGCCGGGATCACTTGAAAGGCCATTTAATGGAGCTCTATCAAATCGGTGATTCCTCCTACATGAGCCCCGGGTCCCTGGACGATTGGCCCATCACCGAACAGCGGGCGTTGTTTGATTTATTAGGAGATCCCCATCAAGCGATCGGCGTGGAGCTCAACCCCAGCTTGATGATGATCCCCAGTCAGACCATCTCCGGGATCCGATTCTCCTCCCAGGAAACGTTCCATAGCTGCCAGCTCTGCCCTATGGAAAACTGCCCTTACCGCCAAGCGCCTTACGACGAAACCCTCTACGAAGAAAAATTCAAGCGCTAATTCCCTGGCAGCAGTCAGGGGCGTTGAGCAAAATTTTACCTGCCACACCTGAGAAGGATCCATCTTCTATTTAATCAGATAACGAACGCAGGAAGGTCCGAACGTGGTCATATACCCGGCGCGGGGCTTCCAAGGGTGCAAGGTGGCCCACCGCCCCCATGTTCACAAACGCCAGTTGGGGGAGGTGGCGCTTCATCCTCCGCACCACGCTCATATACAAGGTGTCGCTCATCTCCCCCCGGATCAAGAGCACGGGCAGCTTGCATCCCCGCATCGCAGGCCAAATCAGGTGATCTGCCACCCCTCCTGTCTGGTAAATCTTCACCTCCCACTCCGGCGGGTAGGCTAATTCGATCCTCTCGTCCGGGCGGGGATGCCCCAGCCCGTGGACATAATCCCAAAGCACGGCATCGGGGACGCGCTGAAAGACTTTTTTCCCCCGATAATTCTCGTACATGGCCTCTTCACTGTCGAAGACCCGTTTTCTATTTAACGTCCGCCGGATCAAAGGGTGAACCTGCAACAGCAAATCCATATTGGAAAGGACGCGAAACGCAGCGCTCATCCAGGAGGGGAAGAGCACAGGCTCAATGAGCACCAGTGTTTGAAACAGCTCCGGGGATTTTAAGGCGGCCATCAAGGTCACCGTCCCACCAATGGAATGACCCACCCCGATCACTTTCTCATCAGGTCCTCCGATGTGACCCCTTCTCCCCCCCGTTCTATTTTCAACTCGCAACGAGTGGAGCAAATCCTCCCGAAAAGGGATCCAATCCTCCACCTCCAGAGGATCGGTGCCGGGCCATAAGGGGCGCAGGTAAGAAGCGATGACTTTGTATTCCTGCCCAAAATGGAACAGAAAAGTCCGGTACGCTTCTGGGGGATACCCATTGGCGTGCAAAAAATGAAGGAGGGGGCCTTGATCGCCAAAGTGCAGAGGAGGGGGGATCATTCCTCCCCTCCCTTTTTTTCATCTTTCCCCAACACCTTGCGCAAAGTCTGAAAGCGTTTCGACTGGGAAGATCTGGATCCCCCCAGCCTTTGCAACAAGAAGCTGAAGATGATGCAACCCAACCCGCCCACACAAAAATAATAGTGGTCAAAGCCAAGCGACGGTGAGACGACGAAAATGACCACCAACAACAAGCCGGAAAGCAAGCAGAACTGAGCCAACTTCTTCATCCGTATCTATCCAAATGGTCAAGAAACAGGGGAAGGGATCTGGATTTACTCCATGAAATCTTCCAGTTTATAAGATACACTGGGGCTGCGGAGTTTCCGCAACGCGGTCGCTTCAATTTGTCGGATCCTCTCCCGGGTGACATCAAAATAGGCACCCACCTCCTCCAGGGTATGCATCTTCCCATCCATGAGGCCAAACCTCAACTCCAGAACCTGGCGTTCCCGGACGGTGAGGTCTTCCAGCGCGCTCTGAAGTTGCTCGCGCATCATCTCTTGTGCAGTGGCTTCGATGGGGGACGGCGCCTCTTGGTCTTCAATGAAATCCTCCAGTTGGTTGTCATCCTCCTCGCCTATCGGCTGATCCAGCGACATGGGGTCCTCAGCTGCCCGCATATAACGGTGGACTTTGCTGGTCGCCTCGCGCCATTTTCGAAGCACACCGGCGGGGATGGACGTCCCTTCCTCCAGATGTCCGTGGATGATTTTCTTGTCCTCCGGGTCCAGGTAGTCGGTTTCCAGGGCGATTTCCTTATAGGTGGGTTCGTGCTCCAACTCTTGCGTCAGACGCCGGCGAATGCGCAGCAAATGGGTCACAGTCTCGAAGACATGGACGGGGATGCGGATGGTCCGGGCTTGATCCGCGATCGACCGGCTGACCGATTGGCGGATCCACCAGGTCGCATATGTGCTGAATTTAAACCCCCGCGTGGGATCAAACTTGGATACCGCTCTCAGCAGCCCTACATTTCCCTCCTGGATGAGATCGAGAAAAGAATTTCCTCTGCCGATGTAATGTTTGGCAACGCTGACCACTAATTTGAGATTGCGGCGGATGAGGGCCTGGTAGGCTTCATAATACCGGCTCCACATGTCCTCGATCTCGATTTGCATCGCCTCCTCTGAAGGAAGCTGCCGGGTGACTTCTTTCATGGAAGGCAGCTCCCCCTTTTCCTGGTAGGTGTCTTTGATCCATTCACTGATCTGATCGGGGAAAGAATAAAAAGCGACGAAAACGTAAAACACTTCCCGCGCCACGCTGCCCCACTCTTTGTTCTCCCCCCACAGCCCGTTATCCAGGTAGCAGCGCGTATAGGAAGGGGGCTCTAATTCCCAGGTCTGGCGCAGTGCCTGCGCTTCCTCAATCAAAACAATCCAATCAGGACAATCGAGCTGAAAGCGCTTCACATCCTCTTCGACCCTGCGCCAATTGACGACCAGATCGTCGTACATGGCTCGAAAGATATCCAGTGTACGGGGGTTGCGAGAATCGATAAACGAATGTTCCCTTTTCAATCGATCCATGCGCCGCGTGGAGAGCAACCGCGCGCCCAACCAGAACTCTTGATGCACATTGAGAAGATCAATGGTCCCAATATCATTGAGATACATTTGGACGGGATCATCCCGAAGCGCAGCTTTTATTTTCGCCCCTTCCTGGTCCTTCTGCTGTCGTTCTTTCGGCATCCGGGTTGCCTCAATATGAAGGTAGGGAACAAAGGTAGAACGCAGTCCGTCATTGAATCCCGCGAAAAGCCGATCTTATGTCATGGATATTCCTGTAAAGCAGCTGTTCGACTGGTGTAGCGGTTCATAGCTTCGTCGATTTTCTTTCGCTCAGCGATATTCTGGATCATCGCTTCCCGGTACTGAGACGCTTTGAGGTCGCCGTTTTCCTGGGTCGTTTCCATAAGATATCGCAAATGGGAATTCCTATTTAACAAATGCCATTTCCGCAAACTTAAGAAAGCTCGCATCAGGTCTTCCAAAACTTTATCTGCTTTGGGATTGAGATCTGTGCAATTGGCAAGCAGCTCTTGGGCGACGTCCAACAAGTCCCCCGTGAGGTGATCCATCACGTAGGACCTCGGCTCCCGTTCATTCTGGCGCAGCGCCTCTTTGATGGTCTTGAGCATGATCTGGAAATTCGTGTTCTGAAAATCTTTTTCACTGCAGCGTTTTAGCCCCGCTTTCCCAAGCTGGCGGTCCACCCGATAGAGCAGTTCCGGGTCGTGAAGCAGAATGCCCACACAATGGGCTTCGTACAAATCGCCCTTACGCTGGGACACGCCCTCCTCTCTCCTCGTTTCTTGACCGCGGGAAGGAGGACCGGGGCGGGTTCTGATTGTGGCGCGCCGGGAGCGGGTGGTTCGTTGGGGCATGAAACCCAGCAAAGTCCGCTCATCGACCTCCAACATCCTGGCCAGGCGCTGCTGGTAGGTATCCCGTTCGATCGCGCTGGGCACATCTTCAATTAAAGGTAAAATCTGGGCTGCTACCTCGTTCTTCACTTTGGGGTCTTCTAAATCCCGACCTTGAGCCAACGTCTCCATGACATGGATGACGATCGGCCGAGCCTGGTGTAGGATCTCAGACCACATGTCCGGGTCCTGATTGACGACATCATCCGGATCCATCCCCTCAGGCAGCGCAGCCACCCGTAAATCCGCCCGCAAACGGGCTTCACGATGGAGCAAACCCCGGGCGTCAAAGACCATATCCTGGGTCCGGTCCAGCGATTCCCGGGCCACCTCCAACCCCCGCAGGGTGGCTTTCACGCCTGCCGCATCCGAATCCATGGCCAAGATGATCCGCTTCGTATACCGTTTGACTTTCCGGAGATGGTCGTCCGTCAGGGCGGTGCCCATGGTGGCCACCACATTGTGATACCCGTGCTGGTGGGGTAGGATCACCCCCATGTAGCCCTCCACGATCACGACCTCATCCTCCGAACGGATCGCCTTCCGGGCCTGATCCAACCCATAAAGCAATCGTCGTTTGTCAAAGAGAGGGGTTTGAGGTGAATTTAAATACTTGGGCACATCGTCCGGGTCCAGGACCCGGGCCCCAAAGCCCACCATCCGTCCTTTGCGATCCCGGATAGGAAACATCACCCGATGCCGAAAACGATCGTATACACCTCCGCCGTCGCGTTCGGAGACCAACCCCACCTCCAGAAGTTCGTCTTCAGTGTAGCCTTTGGATTTGAAATACTCCGCGGCTGCCTCCCAGGACTCGGGCGCATAACCCAAGCCGAATTTTTCTATCGTTTCATCCTGGAGGTCCCGATCGTATAAATACGCCAGGGCTTCTTTTCCAGCTTGCGTTTGATAGAGATTATGGCGGTAAAAGGTCACCGCGTCTTCCAGCAAAACCCGCAGCCGTTCGTATGCTTCCTTTTGCTCTTTCTCTTGGGGTGTAAGGGGTTTGAGAGTCACCCCTGCCCGCTGGGCCAAGTACTGCAGGGCTTCTTGAAAATCCCAGCCCTCCTTTTTCATGACGAAATTAAAGATATCCCCCCCTTCGTCACACTCTCCAAAGCAATGCCAGGTTTGGGTATCAGGAAATACAGCAAAAGCAGGGGTGTTCACATTGTGGTGGAAGGGACAGAAGCCGGTGTAATTCTTCCCCGAATGACGCAGCTCCACACTTTCTGAAATCAGGTCGACGATATCAATGCGGTCTTTGATCTCATCTGTAACGCTCATAGCCAACCACCAATGAATATCGAATAGAGCTATCCACCAAGAATGTAAAATCGATTATACCAGCGGAGAGGCTGATTGGACCGGCATTCTTGAGAAAATAGCTCTCAAAACAATCAACCTTATCTTAAATTTCTGACAAGGAAAAGAAGATCCAAGACGCGGACAACCGCTCACCGGAACCAGGATTACATCTCCCGAACTGGCTCCCAAGTGAGAATCGTTTAGAAACCTTCCAGACGGGACATATCCACCACCCCATCCGCGAGGGCAGCGATGCGCTGCAGGAGAGCCAAACGGTTACGGCGCAGTTCATCCTCCTCCGCCATCACCAGCACCTCGTCAAAGAAGCGCGTGATCTCCGGTATGAGGGGCACGAAAGCCTGCAGGAAGGCATCCACATCCCCGGGAGCCCTTTCCACATCCTCCGCTTTGCGGAGCGCTCGATACAAACCCCGTTCCTCTTCCTCGACGAATACTTCAGGGTCAACACGGAATCGCTCCTCAAGATCCCGGGTGATGCGCACACACCGGGCGTAGCTGTCCAGGATGTGATCCCAATCCTCCCGCTCCACCCAGTCGCTCAACGCTTTTACGGCACGAGAAGCGCCGGCCGGGTTTTCCCCTTGGGCGGCGACCACGGCATCCACCACGTCAAAGGCATACCCCTCCTCCCGCAGGGCGTTCTGCAAGCGATCCCTGATAAAAGCCAAGCAACCCGCTTTCGCTTCTTCGGAGATGGGCAGAGGCAGTTCCTTCGCTGCGGCCTCGATGGCTTCTTTGAGATCGAAATTCACATCCCAGGCGATCAAGTTTCCCACCAGGCCCAGGGCTGCCCGCCGCTGGCCAAAGGGGTCCTTGCTGCCTGTGGGGGTCACCCCGGCTGCAAACAAACCCACCAGGGTATCCAAACGATCGGCGATGCTGAGGGCCAACCCGGGTTTCGTGGAAGGAGCGGGGTCCCCAGCAGAACGGGGCAAATAATGTTCCCGGATGGCAATCGCCACCCCTTCCGTCTCGCCCGAGTGGAGGGCATAGTAATAGCCCATCACCCCCTGCAGCGAGGTCATTTCCACCACCATTTGGGTGACCAAATCCGCCTTGCACAGCTCCGCTGCCCGGCGGGTGATCTCCCGTTCTTTCTCCGTAAGCTGCAAACTTTCCGCCAGATCATCGATCAATGTGCGGATCCGGTCCACTTTCTCCCTCATGGATCCCAGATCCTCTTGAAAGGTGAGGAGGTCTAAATCTGGGACATACGCTTCCAGGTCTCTTTCCATATCCGCCTGGACGAAGTATTCCGCATCCGAGAAGCGGGCCAGGATGACATCCTCGTTGCCCTGGGTGACAAGTTGATATGTCCCCTCCGCGCCCTCGTGATGGGGTTTGTTTGCCACGGTGATGAAATAAGGGATCAATTCCCCCTCTTTTTCCACCGGGAAATATCGTTGGTGTTTCTTCATCACTGATATCAAAACTTCCCGGGGCAGGCTCAGGTATTGCGGGTCATACTCTCCCCGCAGCGCCAGGGGCGCTTCCACCAGATGGGTGACCTCGGTGAGTAACCCCGGATCGGCAGGGATCTCTCCACCAACATCCGCGGCCAATGCCTGGGTTTGTTTTAATATCTCTTCCTTTCGCTTGACCTGGTCAAGGATGATCCCCTGGTCTTTCAGGACTTGGAAATATTCAGCAGGGGATTGGACCAATATCCGCTTGGGATCCAAAAAACGCAAGCCCCATGTATAAGGCTGGGAATGGATCCCCGCATGGGAAAAGGGCAAAAGGATATGGTCGTGATAGGCGAGCAGCCAACGGATAGGGCGGGAGAACGCCACCTGACTCTCGTTCCAGCGCATGGTTTGTTCAAATCCAATCTCCGCAATCAGGTCCGGCAGCGCTTCGGCCAACACCTTCACCGCGGGGCGGCCCTGCTGCCGTTCTACCGCGACCACATACTCCCCTCCATCCATCTCCCGGACTTCCAGATCGTTCACTGTGACGCCTTTCGAACGAGCGAACCCCTCCGCAGCCTGGGTGGGATGCCCGTCCTCATCATAGGCCCGGTCCGCCGGAGGACCCTTGACCAGTTGTTCCAAATCCCTTTGCCGGGGGGCAAAATCCGCAACAGAGACGATCAAGCGGCGGGGCGTCGCCATCACCTTGATCTCGCCATGCTCCAACCGCTTTTCGTCCAAGAAATCCGGGACAAGCGCTTCGAGCTGGTCCACAGCGTCGACCACATCGCCCGGAGGGAGCTCCTCGGTCCCGATCTCTAACAAGAAAGGTGCTTTTTCTTGGGGTGCATTTTCCACAGGGAAGGTGGAGGCCCGCTCTTCCCTCCCCCCACCCTCGTCCCCTTCCTCGAGCCAGGGGAATTCAAATCTCTGCCGCTGTTCGACATACGCCTGGGCTACCCCTCTTGATAAGTCTCGCATACGGTTGAAAAACCCCTGCCGCTCCGTGACGCCCACCGCCCCGCGCGTATCCAGCAAATTAAAGGTGTGGGAGCATTTTAGGACGTAATCATGGGCGGGCAGGACCTGGTTTTCACGCAGACAGCGTTTGGCTTCCGCTTCATACCGGTCGTACAGCTCTCGCAGCCGGTCCACATCCGCGAGTTCAAAGGCATATTTGCTGAATTCCCGCTCACTTTGCAGCTGCACAGCGCCGTAGGAATGGTCCTCATTCCAGCGGATATTTCTGAAGTCCCGCACATGCTGCAGAGCCATGGCGATCCGCTCCAACCCGTAGGTCAATTCCACGGACACTGGATCCAGCTCCTGTCCGCCCGATTGTTGAAAATAGGTGAACTGCGTGATCTCTAAACCGTTCAACCACACTTCCCAACCCAAGCCCCAGGCCCCCAAAACAGGCGATTTCCAATTGTCTTCCACAAAGCGGACATCATGAATAGCCAGATCGATGCCCAACGCTTCCAGAGAGTTCAAGTACATCTCCTGGGGGTTCTCAGGTTCAGGTTTAAGGATGACCTGGTATTGAATGTGCTGGTAAAAACGGTTGGGGTTTTCCCCATAGCGGCCGTCATCGGGCCGGATGGATGGCTCAACATATCCCACCCACCAGGGTTCAGGTCCCAGCACGCGAAGGGATGTGGCGGGATTCATCGTCCCCGCACCCACCTCCGTGTGATAAGGCTGCCATATTAAACACCCCCGTTCAGCCCAGAATCTCTCAAGCGTCATGATGATGGATTGGAAATCTAGCGCTTCAGCCATAACCTTCTCCAATGAAACCCGACAACGGTACCACCCCAAGCCTTCATCCAGCGAAAAGTGATGGATCCGGGTCCATACCCGCTCCCCGAAACCCCGCTCTCCTCCATGGGATGGGTTCAGCCTTCTACGTTGAAAAATTATATCATGGACCCTTCCAACACAGACATTTGAAAGCGACACACGCTGCCCCCTCACCGGCCCGGATTGGGGAGATCAAGCCAGGGGGTGGTCCATGGGGGCATGAAAACGGATGGAAACAAATGACAGGCCGAATGTGTGATTTCCAACCTTTTTAAAGGGGGAGATTTGATGTATAATCGCATCTACTTGAAAAACACCTAACTATACCTATTCCATATAAAGAGAGTTACTAATGACCAACACATATACCCAAAAACGATGGAGCCTTGCAGACCTCTTCCCCGGGCACGACAGCCCAGAATACAAGCAAGCGATGGAGGATCTGAAGTCCGACGTGGAGGCATTCCAGAAATACCGGGAGGAATTGAAAGACAACATCTCCCGAGACACCTTTTTTGAGATCGTGAAAGACCTGGAAGGCTTGACGGAACAGGCCCAACGGATTTCTTCCTACGCCTTTTTATGGTTCACAGAGGATACCCAGAATCAGGCTGCCCAAGCGCTGCAATCTCAAATCCAACAGCTCATGGCTGATATGCATAACAAGACCCTGTTCTTTGAGCTGTGGTGGAAAAAGCTCGATCAGGAAAACGCGGATCGCTTGCAGAAGGATTCCGGTGATTACCACTACTGGTTGGAGGAGATGCGCCACTTCACTCCCTACACCCTTTCTGAACCAGAGGAAAAGGTGATCAACATCAAAGATGTGACCGGCTTCAACGCCCTGGTCACGCTATACGACGCAATCACCAACCGCTATGCCTTCACCATCGAGGTGGACGGGGAGGAGAAGGAACTCACCCGGGGGGAATTGATGGTCAACGTCCGTCATCACGATCCTGAACTGCGCGCCGCAGCCTACCAGGAGCTCTACCGTGTGTACGGGGAAGATGGTCCCATTCTGGGACAGATTTATCAGACCATCGCCCGCGACTGGCGAAATGAAAATGTGGACCTGCGCGAGTACGACAGCCCCATGTCGGTGCGCAACTTGAGAAAT
>JAWLER010000066.1:0-8414 GCA_041686005.1 Anaerolineales bacterium
GCTGACGCTGATCCGCTCTCCAGGAGGGGCGGTGGGCAGGATGGCCCGCACGAAATGATAGTAAGCGCCCAACAAGCCCACAGCGATGCTGAGGATGAAGACAGCGTTGGCGATGACCGTGGCCAGGGATCGCTTTCGTATGGCGATCAGGCCGGCGGCGAAGATCAGCACGCCGGCGATGGGGCCGAAGACGATCGGGATCCATTCCCGGGGAACAATTGTCCCGCTGATTTTATGGGCCAGGTAGATGTCGATCCCCAAAAAGATCTCGTTGACGCCGGCCAGCAGGAGCATGAATTGATCGCGGGAAAAAGGCAGTTTTAATTGGGCGAGTGGTGGGAATACCTGAGCAAATGGCCCTTTCATTACGGCTGGACCTCCCCCGAAGCCCCCAGTTTATCTGTCACCATCTCTTTTAATTTTGCCAGGCTGTGGAGCACTTCGTAGGCTCCGTGCCATTGAGCATAATCGGGTCCCTGCATCCAGGTCCCGAATTTCGCCGTCCGCCCCCAATGGTGCCAGAGGTTGAAGAACTCATAATCGATGGGCTCGTCAAAGGGCGCGTCGGTCAATAGGGCTTGCTCTTCGAGGGGGGCGATGATGTCCTGGCTTTCCAGGACCCATTCGTTGACTCGTTGCGTGGCTTTGTCAGCCGCGGTGTAAAAATCACCGATGAAGTTCTCATTGTGGCATTCTGTACACACCCCCTGCATGTCCGCCATGTTCTCTTCCCAGTTGGGGCGGCGCGTGCTCACCGGGGCGAACAAATACCAGGTCAGACGCTCCCCGACGTCGTGGGTGGTGGGCTGGGTCCCGAATCCGCTCATGTGGCAGATGGCGCAGGTGGCCGCGGAGAATTCCTCCGTGGTCAAGGTCCCCGCTTCCGCTTCCCAATCCCATTCCTCTCCCAGGGTGGCGTAAGCGATGCCGTGGGGGGATTCCTGATAGATCTCGAATTGGGGATGGTCGGGCCCGATGTGGCAGTAGTTGCAGGTCTCGGGTTTCCGGGCCTGTTCCAGGCTGTAGCGGTGGCGGAGATGGCATTTCTGGCATTGTCCTACCGAACCGTCCGGGGCCGGCTTGCCGATGTTGTGGCAGCCCAGGCAGGTGAAGCGGGTCATGTCCGGCCCTTCTAAAGCGGCGATGGCGTTCCGGGATTTGTCCGGGGTGTACATCCCCTCGGGGATGGATTCGTAGAGGGCCATGTGTTCCTCGGAAAGGCCCTCCGTGCCCACCACAGCGATATAGGCCGGCAGGCTGTGCCGGCTCTGGTTGAATTCCGCCACTTCCTGCTGGTGGCACGCTTCGCACATCGCGGACGACGGCGAGGCTAGCACGTAGGTCCCTTCGTGCTCCACCGCCCCTGGGTAATCCGAGGCCACTTCATGGCAGTCCCTGCAGCTGACTTCCGCAGCCGCCATGGTGCTGTGACCGTATTGCTCCACGATGCCGGGTGACTCTTTCCGGTGGCAGGTGACGCATTCGTCTGTGCTCAGCGCCAGGGCGTCAACTGGCTCGCCGCTTTCCGCTTCCGGCCGGGTGGCCTGGTTGATGGACATGAGCACCAAGCCCAAACCGATAATGATGATGACCATAACCGCTCCGGCGATGAATGTACGAAGAAAGTGGAGACCGTTAGTGGTTTTTTCCGTCATCGTATCCTCACTCAAGGATCAGTTGCAATACACTCCTCCGAGACTCTCTTGCCTTCAATGTATCATGGAAATGGGGATGATCTCATGACTTTTGGCAATTTCTACCCGGGCGCATGAATGTAGCAGTGTAGGTAATGAGAGTCGAACAGGCCCCTATGAACGACGGGATTTACTCAGACATTTTTCCGGGTTTGAAGTACCGGACCTTTTTATAGGGTTTCACCTGTTCTGCGACGTTGTTTTTCAGGATTTGGCCGGACGTGTGCATCAAGGTGTCGTGGTCGAAGTGGGGCAGCTTTTTCATGCTCGCCAAGCAGGGGTAATGGTGGTGCAGCAGCCCCGCTTTTTCTTCCGCTTTATCTGCGGATACGCCGATGAGGCCTTCCGCAACATGATGGGCGCAGCCGCACACGGTATCTCGCACCACCTCTGCCTCCGTGATGGTTTTCTTCTCCGGGTCGATGTGCAGCTTGAGCTCGGGCCGCCCGAAGTGCTGTGCGAAGGCTTGGATATGGGGATCCTGGTAAACCTTCGTCTCATGGCGCGTCACGCCGTATTCATCTTCGGTCAGGGAGCATAAGGGTTTGGGGGTCACACAGGTGGCGTCCAGGCCTTCCAACCATCCGCGCAGTTGGCGGTCCAACCCGCGGGGGAGCCAGCTTTCATCGTCGACGGCGACCAATACGGACTTCGCCCCGGTCATTTTCACGACCTCGGGCAACAGTTCAGCCACCCCCTTGTGTTCAGCGAAGGAGAGGATCAAATCTGCCGGGGGCAGAGATTCCGGGAGGTGATCTTCCGGGTAGTCGATGATCGGTGGGAGAATCGTCGGCGCCTGCCAGGTTTCCACTTTCCAGTCCTGTGGCCCACGGGTTTGGATGTTTTCCACGTGGCGTTTGCCATATTCGCCGGAGATGATGGCCAGGATCTTCATGGGTTCGCTTTTTTCAAATCGAAAGAGGATCCGCTTTTAAGGATTGGTTGCCTGTCAGGACTCGAGTAAATAGAGAAGCATGGAAAGGTATGTTTTCGCGGCAATACTGTGCGGTTGTTTGGCTGGCATGTAGACCCAGGTGCCGGGTTGGGCTGGCTTTTCGTCCTCCCCAAGCACCAGCCGGGCTTCCCCTTCCAGAAAGTGAAGGATGGCGGGGACTGATGCGGTGTGTTCAGAAAGCTCTTGTTCAGGCGCGAAACGGAACAAGATCGCCTTGACTTGATCGTTTTCGTACAGGGTCTGGCTGAGGATGCTGTCCTGAGGGACATCTTGCCCTGGGAGGGGGACCTGTTTGATGTACTTGTATGTGCCTTCCATGCCTTTGCTCCTCTCCTCTTGACGGCTTTTTACCGGGTCACTGAAGGTTCTTGTTATCCCCAGCTGGGGCTATTTCTCTTCGGATGTGGGTCGAAGGCGTGTAGTTCTTTTGCTGCGAATCCGAATCCGTGCATTCTGGAAATAACTTCGGACATCCGCCTTCAAGATCTTTCTTATCGGCTATTGTACCCCAGATTTGTAACTTCGATTAGGGTATCTTTTTACACTTTGGCTTACGTGTTTGGGAAGAGGGGCGGGGGACGACTCGCTTGATTATTCGTGCTGGATTATGTACAATGAGTAACACAAAGTGAATACTCCTCCGAGATATAAGACTTGCTTGCGTCTTACCACAGGGAGCGGACCATGGATACCGACAATGTTGAAATCATTAAGGTTTCAGCGACCTCCCGGACCTCGGCTGTTGCAGGAGCCATCGCAGGTATATTTCGTGAGCAAAAATCCGCGAATGTGCAGGCCATTGGCGCCAGCGCAGTCAATCAGGCAGTCAAGGCTTTGGCGTTAGCCCGAGATTACCTAGCCGAGGATGGCTATGACGTTATCAGCATTCCCGAATTCGTCGACGTCGAAATCGATGGCAATATCCGCACCGCAATTCGGATCAATGTTGAAGAACGTTAAGGTTTAAGCTCGTGATGATTTCGCCGTTATGCGTGTAAGTCTTTCCGATGCAGTATCGGAGAGAGAGTATTCGACATGGATATGCTGAGGGGGAGAGTGAAAAGCGGGACCTTTTCCTTGCGTTTGCCTCACGTTAGCTTGCATGGTAGAATGGCATCACAACACAAACATCCTTTTTGCCTGTAGATCGAGGTGATATATGTGGCTGTTTGGTGTTGCCCCTATGGGTGTGCATTCACCGATAGGTGGGTGAGGAAACGCAAGTGGTAGTTCAGGAGTACAGCGAAAGATGGAATCACAAGTCAGTACTTTTGCGACCAAAAAAGGGCTCGCTCAGATGTTGAAGGGGGGCGTGATCATGGATGTCGTCACCCCTGAGCAGGCTCGGATCGCTGAAGATGCGGGCGCGGTAGCGGTGATGGCTTTGGAGCGCGTCCCCGCGGATATCCGGGCTCATGGAGGGGTGGCACGGATGAGCGACCCTGAGTTGATCATCCAGATCATGGAGACCGTTTCCATACCGGTGATGGCGAAGGTGCGCATTGGCCATTTTGTAGAGGCCCAGATCTTAGAAGCTTTAGAAGTGGATTACATCGATGAATCTGAGGTCCTGACACCCGCCGATGAAGAGCATCACATTGACAAACACCACTTCAAAACACCCTTTGTGTGCGGCTGCCGGAATTTGGGGGAAGCCCTCCGCCGGATCGGGGAGGGAGCGGCCATGATCCGCACCAAAGGCGAGGCCGGGACGGGCGATGTGGTGGAGGCTGTCCGCCATGCGCGAAGCGTATTGGGCGATATCCGCAGGTTGCAAACCATGCCGGAAGAGGAGCTGATGTCCTTTGCCAAGGAGATCGAAGCGCCCTATGAGTTGGTCGTGGAGACCCGGGAGCTGGGCCGCCTGCCGGTGGTCAATTTCGCCGCGGGGGGGATCGCTACCCCCGCCGATGCGGCGATGATGATGCAGCTTGGGGTGGACGGCGTTTTCGTAGGCTCCGGCATCTTCAAGTCGGGGGATCCCGCCAAACGGGGGGACGCCATCGTCAAAGCGGTCACCCATTATCAGGACCCCGAGATCCTTGCTGAGATCAGTCGAAACTTAGGTGAAGCCATGGTGGGCCGAAACATATCCACCATGCCGGAAGAGGAAAAAATCGCTGATCGGGGCTGGTAAGGGCAGACCCCCTTTTCATCCAGGGCGTTTCCCCCGGGGTTTGTTCCCGAGTTCCGCATTGATATGGAGAAGATGAACATAGGGGTGCTGGCGCTACAGGGATCGTTTGCTGAGCATGTGGACGTCCTTTCGGGGCTGGGCGTTGATGTCACAGAAATCCGTCTCCCCCCTCACCTGGAGGGCGTGGACGGTTTGATCATCCCCGGCGGCGAGTCGACGACCATCGGCAAATTGGCCCTTGATTTCGGGCTGTTGGATGAACTGCGTTCCTTTGGCACGTCGAAACCTGTGTGGGGCACATGTGCTGGGGCGATTTTCCTTTCCAAAGACGCACAGCGGAACCAGCCTTTGTTGGGGTTGATGGATATCACGGTAGAACGCAATGCCTTTGGCCGGCAAATTGCCAGTTTTGAAACGGATATCGATTTTCCTGTCTTGGCGCGCGTTTCATCCAACCCCGACCCTTTTCACGCGATCTTTATCCGAGCTCCCCTGATCGAATCCGTTGGTGAGGAGGGCCAGGTCTTGGCTACCCTTCCCGATGGCAGGATCGTCGCTGCCCAGCAGGATCATCTCCTGGCCACAGCGTTCCATCCCGAATTGACCGATGATGACCGCGTTCACCGGTACTTTCTTCATCTGGTTCAAAAGTCGCTTACAAGGTAAAAATGGCTATTATGGCGCGAGCATTTACCTGGCGTGATCTGCTAATTCTCCCTCGGTACCGTGATCAGGCAATCTTCCTGGATAACACCCTCAGCCTGACCTATGCCCCCGGTTTATTCTCAACCGTCCTCCTTTCCCTGGTTTTTCCCAGGAGCGGCTTTTTCACCACGCTGCAATCCCCGGAGGAGGATGCCCCTCCCCTGGTGGGTCAGATATACCGGGCTAATGCGAAACCTGTGGCTCAACTCACATTTCTGGCACCCAAGGACGATGTCTCCTCCGCCCATATGGTGAGGTTGTTATCCTATCTCAGCCAACAAGCGGGAGAGAGGGGGGCATTTCATATTCTGGCCGAAGTGCAGCGGGGGGGCCTGGTCGCGGATTGTTTGCGCCAAAGTGGGTTCCGTCCCTATGCTGAACAAAAGATTTGGTCCGTTCCCGAGGATATAGATCTTGAGAACCGCCAGCCGGGATGGATCCCCCTTTCCAAAGCGGATGGTGAAGCCATCCAACGTTTGTACCGGGAGATCACCCCCCGCGATGTGCAGCGGGTGGAAGCGCCTCCCCGGGTGGGGGATCTCCAGGGATTGGGTTGCAGGATGGAAGGCCAAATGGTGGGATATACCTCATTCCATTGGGGTCCCAGGGGTGTCTTGGTCGACCTGATCATCGACCCTGCGCAGACAGGCTTGGAAGAACACATCCGGGCTGTGTGTGAGAAGATCCCTCCCCATCGCAGGCGAAATATGTATTTCCGGGTCCGCACGTATCAAGAAAAGCTCGCTTCTGCGCTGGGCGAAATGGGCGCACTGCAGGGTCCGGATCAGCTGGCCATGGTCAAGTATTTAGCCGTTCATTATCGGGCCCAACAAGCGTATAATGTAGGTGCTTTTGAGAAACAACCCGATATAACAACACCTTTCGTGAAAACGGAAGAGAATGAAAGGACGTATGTCAAATAGAAAAATCACAGATAATATAAGTTCCCTTTTCGACATCCTGCCCCCTGGATTAACCCAACCGATTAAATCTATCGGTAATAACGATGATTTGATTGAAGTCATTTTAGATTTGGGACGCGTCCCTACCGCGCGTTTTTCCCAGGAGGAGATCGTCCTCCGCGATCAAGAAATCACCCGGGAAGACATCGCTTATGTGGTGGAACGCGTGGGCGAGTTCGATGATGACAACCGCGCTGGTATAGAGCGCACGTTGCACCGCATCGCTGCCATTCGGAATCGGAGTGGGGATATCGTCGGTTTGACCTGCCGTGTAGGCCGGGCGGTGTACGGCACCACGGATATCATCAAAGATTTCATTGAAAGTGGAAAAAGCCTGCTTTTGCTGGGTCGTCCTGGGGTGGGGAAGACGACCATGCTCCGGGAGGCAGCCCGCATCCTGGCGGAGAATAAACGGGTTGTGATCGTGGACACCTCCAACGAGATCGGCGGTGATGGCGATGTACCTCACCCCGCGGTCGGCAAAGCGCGCCGCATGCAGGTCGCCTCCCCCTCGCTGCAGCACGAGGTCATGATTGAAGCGGTGGAGAACCACAATCCCGAAGTGATCGTCATCGACGAGATCGGGCGCGAGTTGGAAGCCTTGGCGGCGCGGACCATTGCCGAGAGGGGCGTCCAGTTGATCGGCACCGCGCACGGCAATACCCTGGAGAACTTACTGATCAATCCCACCCTGGCGGATCTGGTTGGGGGGATTGAGTCGGTCACCCTCTCGGATGAAGAAGCCCGCCGGCGGGGCACACAAAAAACGGTCCTGGAGCGGCGGTCCAATCCCACCTTTCACACCCTGATTGAAATTCAAACCCGCGACCGACTCGCCATTCACGAAGATGTCGCCACCGCGGTGGATTCTATGCTACGCGGGGAACCGCTGGTCCCAGAAATCCGCTCCCGCGAAGAGGACGGGGAGATCAAGATCCGTAAGAAACCCCAAGAACCCAAACTGAAAAAAACCCCCGTTGGGCTGAGGCGGGAAAGCGCCTATCAGACCCCGGAGATGGATTATGAGCAGGCCCGGGAGCACCTGGACACGCTTTCCGTCTTCACCTATGGGATCGCCCGGGACCGCATGTCAAAGGCAGCCGAGAAATTAGACGTCCCCATTGATATCAAAGAGCGCGTGCGGGATGCGGATGTGGCGGTGACCCTTAAACACCACTACCGCAATAGCCCCAAACCGATCATGACCGCGGAAGATCTGGGGATGCCCATCTATGTCTTGCGTTCCAACACCAGCAAACGGATGGAGCGTTTTTTGAAGGATGTCTTCAACCTTAAAGAGGCCTCTTTGACAAAAGATGAGGAGGAAGCTTTGCGGCAGACGCAGGGCGCCATCCAGGCTGTGCTGAATGGAGAGCGCTGGGTGGAGCTGCCGCCCGCCTCTTCTTACATACGCAGGCTGCAGCACCAAATGGTCCGGCAGGCGAACTTGGCCTCCCATTCCTACGGCAAGGACCCCAACCGCCGGGTGCGCGTCTTCCGGGAGGATGAGTGACCGCTGTGCTCTAAGGGAACGCTGCCGCGCCGCAGGATGGGGGAAGGGGTGGATCGTCATGGTTCAAGGAAAAACCGGCATGTTCATCACCTTTGAGGGACCTGAAGGGAGCGGGAAGACCGCCCAGCTGGATCCGTTGGCGGATTTTCTGACCGGCGAAGGCTATGTGGTTCGCAAGACGCGTGAACCGGGAGGGACGCCCATCGGGGATCAAATCCGGAACACGATCTTGGATCTGAAAAACACCGCCATGGTCGACCGCACGGAGGCGCTGCTCCTGCAAGCCTCTCGGGCCCAGCTGGTGGAGGAGGTCATCAAGCCTGGCCTGGAGAGGGGCGAGGTGATTTTGTGTGACCGCTTTGCGGATTCCACCCTGGCCTATCAAGGCTTCGGCCATCAAAATGATTTGACCCCCCTGCGGGAGATCATCCATTATGCGACAGGAGGG
>JAWLER010000067.1:0-8356 GCA_041686005.1 Anaerolineales bacterium
GAACTGCTCTCGCTGCCCCTGTTGGGATACAATTATGCTGCAGGACGTTATGAAGTGTGTCAACAAGTCAAACTACACGCCAATTGGCACAATCTTTTGTATTAGGCCGCAGTAGAAGAACCCCAAGCCCTCTTCGAGAAACCCATCACTAAATAAGTTAATCCAGGAGATTACCATGTTTGATTTTGTCTTTACAGAAAAACAGGAAAAGCTGAGGGACGAGGCGAGAGCATTTACAAACTGGGTCCCCAAACAAATGATCTTAGATATGGATGCCGAGACTCTTCATTTTCCCCACGAGTATCTTAAAGAAGCCGGGCGGCGGAATCTGCTGGGGCTGAGAATTCCCAAGAAATACGGCGGCCGCGGGTTGGGTTGGGTCGATAACGCCGTCGCTGCAGAAGAAATAGGGGTGGCCAGCTATTCCCTGGCCTGTCTTTGGGGCGTGGGAGCGGATATCGTCTGTGACGCCATTGTCCAGTTTGGATCTGAAGAACTGAAACAAGAAATCGTCCTCCCGCTGCTAAAAGGGGAGGTGTATGCGGCCGAGGGGTTAACCGAACCCAGAGGGGGCTCCGATTTTTTCGGCACCACGACCAAAGCTGTGAAAAAAGGGGATGATTGGGTGGTGAACGGCCATAAGCGTTTCATTGTGGGAGCAGAAGGAGCCGATTGGTTCTTAATCTATGCGGCGACGAACCCCACCGCGCCTCCCCACAAACGATTGACCGCCTTTATGGTCCCTCGAGATGCAAAAGGATTGGAAACCGAATATATCTATGGGTTGATGGGTGTTCGGGGTGGCGGATGTGGGCGCCTTTCCCTGAATGACGTCCATGTTCCCGAACGTTTTGCGCTCAATGGGATCGATGGGGGGACAGAAGTTTTCCAATCCATGATGATCCCGGAACGCTTGGGAACTGCCGCGATGACCATTGGATCGGTTCGTCCTGCGCTTGAAATAGCGACCCGGTATACATCCCGCCGAAAAGCCTTCGGTCAGCCCATCAAGAATTTTCAGGCTGTGGGTTTCAAAGTCGCCGATTGTGTGTCTTTGTTGGACACAGCCCGCGCCCTAGTTTACAGCACTTGCCTGGCTATCGACAGCGGGAGAACAAGCCCGGGACGGGTCCGGCGGATGATTTCCCAATCGAAAAAATTTACCAGCGAGGCTGCCTGGGAAGTCGCCAACAAATGTATGCAGGTCGTAGGTGGGATCGGGTACACCGATGTATATCCCCTGGAACGGATCCTCCGGGATATACGGCTGTCTATGATCTGGGTCGGCACAAATGAGATCATGCAGCTGATCATCCAAACGGAATGGTACAAAGAATATCAAAGTACCCAACCCCACGCAAATGTCCGGGATGTTGAAGAGGATTCCCCTAATGCCCACAAGGTTGAAGAAAAAGTGTATGAATGACGCCGCTTCGAAAAAGGTATTGGATCCTGTTTGAGTTCGAACTCGCCTACCGGATCGCTTAAATCCCAAGCCATCTATTCATTACGATGGATCACGTTTATTCCGTGATCATTCCGAAAGATGAATGAAAGGAAAGAGAATTAGATCAATTGATCTCGTACATTGGTAGCCATACGAATAAAAGTGAGCATCTACATTAGACAGCACGCTGCCAGCATTTGTGGTGGTGATCCGCCCAACATATGGAGCCAGTTTCCAATCGAGGAGAAGGATGAATCAATTCAAAAAATGGTCAGAAAAAGAGTACGGCTTATTACACAGGGTCATTGCCACTCTCCTTGCGGGGAGCATATTTGTTGTTCTCATACCTTATGTCCTTATCATCCTTTCCCCCATAATTGATCAGAGATTGGGGCTCTCCCCGATACCTGTGGGGATTGGGATCATGTCGATCGGTGCCATTTTCATCCTCGTTGGATTGGCGTTTGCATTGTGGTCGATCCTTTCCCAGCTGCTGTGTGCCCGGGGAACACCTTTACCAATGATGGCGACAAAAAAGCTTCTTGACTTTGGTCCCTTCAAGTATTGTCGTAATCCTATGTCATTCGGGACAATCCTCATCTATCTTGGCATTGCCGTGATTGTCGGGTCGTGGTCCGCGCTGATCCTCAGCGGGGCATTTGCGGGACTGCTTATCATTTATTTAAAAGCGATTGAAGAGCGTGAGCTTGAGGTCCGATTTGGTGAAGAGTATTTAAAATACAAGAAAGAAACCCCCTTTCTGATCCCGAAATTTCCATCTAGAAGATGATTTTTATCATTTCTCCCGACGTGGGTCCTTGTCTGCGTTGCCCACCCCGCTGCAACTCGCCAACTGGGTCCGCCAAAAAAGACTGGGTGAGGAGGAGATGAGGAGATGGAGAGTCGGTCGAGTGGGCCGAACCCTTCTACTTGGCTCAGGACAGGTTACGCGAGGTCTGTATCTAGTACAGTTGATTTGGAACTTGAGGGTATCCGCGCCCGGGTTTCGATACAAGTTCATCGCTAACGCTCTGAATTCACTCAACCAGCGGGCACGTGCCCACCCGGCGGCAGGTGGTCTTTTACGTCAGGCCTGACAATCTACTCCGTCCCTTAACGAGATACATTTGACCTGGCGATAGCGGTGATGTCCTTGACAATTCTGGTCCAGTCAGCCCCCACTTCCTTGGCATACTTAAGGGACTGATTTTGAATATGGTCTCGCATGGCCCTGATCCTATGTCTTTCTTCTTCTCCAAGATACGGGATCACAGCACCTTCCCATTGGTCGACACGAGATAGAAGTTCAGCCCTGAGTTCAGCCCGTTCGTAACTGTTCTGGGGGAGTTCAGATTCAACTTTAGCCAATGTTTCCAGGAGCAGCCTGTGAGTCTTTTCTACCCGCTCATCCTGTATTAGACCGGTTTGCTCCCTTCGTTCCCTGATGGTTACCATGATACGCTCTATCCCCGCCGCAAGCCCAAGACAAGAAAACAATACAAGAAGGAGCAAAAGGCCAATGTTCGCCTGAACATCACTCCTTAAGAACTCTGCCAGCCGACCGCCAAAAAGCAGCACCAAGAAGGCAGTGAAAAATCCACTCAAAGCGTATGCCAGAAGTCTTGATAACGTGCTCTGAAAAAGCCCTGAAAACCAATCCCGCACTTTTTCCTCTCCTTTTCCGGTCCAGTTTACCCTTTTATACCAAACAACGCTCAAAAGAGCCACTTGTTAGATCGTCGAATGAAATCCAGCCCGTATTTTTCACGCTTATCAAACCTTGAAGCCGAATAGCGAGTTTGCTTTAAACCCACAATCGGTCCCTCACTTCTGAATCCTTCCAAAGTGATCAGACAGCGGCGGATTATAGGACGCAGAATAGGTTCATAATGCAGTAGAAGCCAGCGTATATACCACCTAGATATTCTTGTACAATTAGATTATCATTTTCAACCAACCCGATAGCAGGTGGGCTTTGCCGTTCGGGGGTTTAAAAACAAAGAAAAGCCCGCTTTCAATTAGAGATCTAAAAAGGCGACATGAAAACAAAGAGATCTTCAAAATATATTTTGAACCTATTAGGTTTTGGAACAGCTATCTCCCTCTTGGGGGATGCTACGCTTTATACGGTCCTGCCGCATCCAGATATATCCGCCCAATTGGGCATCACACTCTCCATGGTGGGGCTGCTTCTGGGGGCAAATCGAGCTGTCCGCCTGTTCTTGAACGGCCCCGTGGGCGTTCTATATGACCGCATGCCACGGCGCGGTCTATTGATCGCCGCACTGTCCCTTGGCGCAGGTTCCAGTATATTTTACGCTCTAGGCAGTGGATTTTGGCCTTTGTTAACGGGCAGGATTTTATGGGGTCTGGCCTGGTCATTGTTGTGGGTAGGCGGGAATTCAGCCGTTTTGGATGTGTCCACCGAAGAAAACAGGGGGAAGAACAGTGGTATTTATCAGATGTGGTTTTTTATCGGTGTGGCTGCCGCATCCTTGTTGGGGTCAATGTTGACCGATATATTTGGCTTCCGCACTGGCCAGTGGATCAGTGTGGGCGTCATCGCCGCCACCGACCTGGCCTGGTTTTTCCTCCTGCCTGAGACGAGGGCGCATAATGCGTCTGTGCAGGAACCCCCCAACGACATGGACGAACCCGGAAATGTGAGATTGCCCTTGAAGGCCATGGCAGTGACATCTTTGACGATTTTTATTTCACGCTTTCTGGCTTGGGGCGTTTTGGCAGCAACCGCGATCCTGTGGCTCTCAGATATGTTCGGAACGGGCGTCCAGATTGCATCCTATGTCATTCCCATAGCTAGTTTTACAGGGCTCTTCACCGCCCTGAGCAATCTGATTGGTGTTGTCAGCACGCCTTTAGCCGGTTCGATTTCAGATAGGTACGGCCGGAGGTGGCCGGTGATCGGGTTGGCCATGATCTCGGGGGACTTGGATTGGGGCTGATGAGCGGTGAAATCCAACCTTTAGCCCTGATCGGTGCGTTCCTTGTGCCGGTCGCTGGCAGCAGCACCGAAGCCCTGATCCCCGCTATTGCCGGAGATCGGGTGCCAAAAAACGTGCGCGGTCGCGCTTTAGGCCTCATCAATACCGCGGGAGACCTGGGAGCCACCATTGGCCCCTTTGTCGCTTTAGGTGCCATACATTCGGGTTGGCTTTCTCTGGGCGGGATCTACAGGATCGGGGGCGCATTGTTTGGTCTTGTAGCCCTGTTAACCTTGTCCCCTTTGGTCTCCGAACAAAGGAAGATAACATCCTGAGGAACTCATCACCTGAGCGTCTATTTTTGAGATAAAAGAACTGGCTGAATCCTTTCACCGCCTGCTTTTTAAGGTATTGCACCGGCAGTATGGAGAACAACCCATGAACATGATGAGAATAGTTCGCAGATCATAGGCCGCCGGCACAGTACGGGTTGCGGCCCGTACCCTGTTTTCGGAGGAGACAAGATTGTTCACCTGAGCGGTTTTGGCCTTGCACGCCCGGGTGGTGAAGTGCCCACCCCACAAACCTCATTTTATATTGGCTCACTCACCAAATCGATCACAGCTCTGGCCGTCGTCAGCGTCAGCGGTTTCAATTGATCTTTCGAGCGCATCTATCCATGATCCTCAGTTTATCCTTGGCCTTTCTTCTCGCTCATCCACATGGGTTTTTCCAAGAAAAGTTGCGCCGGTAACACACAGTTGGCAGCTAGGTGGACGGTATTCCTGTGCAGGGAATAACCTGCTTTGGGAGTTGTTAATGGATGGAGAGTAAACCAATCCACCGAATATTCTGGCTGTTTGATCATTTATTCATTGTGTCGGTCATGCATCTGCTTCCGGGGAAGGTGAGCAGCGACGCTAATGACACCCAGGGGTAGATGGGGGTAGTGCTGTGTATGTTGGGGATCTTTATGCTGGTCAGGATAAACTAATCAGGAAACAGGAAATGGCTCTTCTTCCACCGGGGTCATCTGGAAGCGATCCAGCTCTCCCAGACGCAAATGCAACAGGTAAAAACTGAGTATGGAGATCGCACACAGTCCTGCACCGATAAACCAAAGCAGATTAGGGTTGAAGTTATCTAGGATCAAACCCGCTGCGCTGGGACCTACGGTGGCGGGCAGCGCCCAGGAAACGCCAAAGACTGCCATGTAGCGCCCGCGCATATCCTCCGGAGCGAAGTTGGTTGCCAGCGCGGAAGCGGTGGGCATGATGACCATCTCACCGATGGTGATGATCACAATGGCCGCTGCAAATAGCCAATAGGCGGTTACAAAACCAAACATCCCGAAACCAACCATATAAAAAAGAGTGCCTAGAGCCATCATGATGAAGGCAGGGTATTTCTTGATCAACCGAGTGGTGCGGAACTGGAAGAGGATCACGGTGATGGCACTAGTAGTCAACAAGAACCCATACCCCTGCGGTGATATGCCGTGATTATCACGAAGATACACAGAAAGAGAATTGTACATTTGCTGGTAGACAATACCCATCAGCATCGAGGCGACCAGGAACGCCACATAGGCGAAATCCCTAAGCACTACCCTGTAACCCGCGAAGGTGCCCAAAATACTCGTCTGTTCCTGAGTGGTTTCTGGTTTGGTCTCCGGGATGTAGAAGAAAAAGATTGCCGCCACTAGACAGCTGATCACAGCATCGAGTAAAAAGAGCAGAAAGTAGTTGCGGTTGGCGATATACCCTCCGATTGTTGGTCCGATGATCCAGGACATGTTGGCCACCACCCGGAGGATACCGAAACCTTCCTGGCGTTTTTTCTCTGGTAGTAGGTCAGCCACCATCGCCTGATGGGCCGGAACGGCAATATTGGAGAGCAGACCGATGACTATCGCTAGCGGGTAAAGGACGGCAAGTTCATTCACCAGACCGAGGGTGAGTGTGCTCAGCGCGCTGAACACCAACCCGAAAAGAATCAGTTTCTTGCGACCAAATTTATCCGTTAACGCACCGCCAATCATTGATCCCCCCAGGCTGAAGGCGGAAAAGATCCCTAGCACCACGCCCGCCTGGGTCATTCCGACGTTGAATTTTTGTGTGATGTACAGCGAAAAGAAGGGGAACAGCAAGGTGCTCCCGATGCGATCGATGAAAGAGGCTCCCACCACTACCCAGAATTTCTGTGGAAACTCGAGATAGATTTTTTTCAGACGTTTGAACATGGCATCCTCAGTTACTACGAACGAAAGTGCATTATAGCATATTCGAACTCTGGAAGATGTCTCCCGTTCATAGAGGGTTGAAGCGGTTTAGGCAGAAATCCAAGGCTCTTTTCTCCAAATGGTTAGAGAGAAGATTGAGCGAGCAGATCACCGGGGAAGGATGGATTTTTTCTATCTTTATAGCTGATAAAAGTGTTAGTAATGTGCCTGTTCTGGTGTAAAGATCCTGAGGTTCCGATCATGGTCGTCCGTCCTGAGGGTTATGTGAGGTAGGTTATGATTATGTGAGCCCGGCCCATCCTGTTTGGTTCAGCTGATCCGGTACCGAGAGAAGGCTGGTTTACAACGGCCGATTGTATTTGTTGTGAAATCCTAAATGAATTGAACAGGGACGATCTTACCTCTCAAGCCTGAAGCCCCATTCTTATCACAGCAGGGGATCGTATTGGCAGGAACTGGCATTACTTGAGTTAACGTATCTGTTAGTACATTGGGTTGAGAGTTTATTAAAATGCATGTCCTGCTGCAGCGTACCTTTTTTACGACGCTAAAGCTGTAGTTCGTGGTTGAATCCAGAGTAGAATATATGTGGTTGACTAGTTTGTGTTACTTCCCGAAGGGAAATTTCCCAAGGAATGGGACCTACATGAACAAAGAGACAGTGGTATTGATGGGTGCCTCTGGATGTATGGGCTATGAGGCTTTTCAAGAACTCTGGAGGAGGCGGGAAAAATACAATATTGTACTGTTGCTTCTGGAATCACCAAGAGAGGAAAAGCTTTTTAGAAAGTATGCGAAGATAGCGGGTATTCATCCATTTCCCGGAAAAGGCGTTGTCGAAGGAGAGGGGTTGAAGATTGTTTGGGGGGACGCCCGCGTCTACGCTGATGTAGAGGAAGCCGTCAGAGGGGCGGATTGGGTGCTGAACGCCATGGCTTTGATATCCCCTCAGGCTGATTATGATCCTGAAGCAGCCTATGGTGTCAATGTGGGGGCCATCACCAATATAATCAGAGCAATTGAAGCTCAACCTGGGGGAGCCGAGCGTATCAAATATATCCATACGGGTACAGTAGCCGAAACTGGTGATCGGCTGCCTCCCATCCATGTTGGCCGGGTGGGGGATCCGTTGAAGCCCTCCGTTTTTGACTACTATGCTGTCACCAAAATTGCTGGAGAGCGAGCCGTTCTGGAGTCCCGATTAAAACATTGGGCTTCGTTGCGGATGAGCTTTATCATCCCCGTGGATTTTCAGGATTACCTGAGCCTGTGGGATCCGATCATGTTCCACCAGCCGATTCAGACCTGCATGGAGAACATCTCCTCCAGAGACGCGGGATATGGTTTGGTGAATTGCCTGGACATTCCCGCTGATTCCGATTTCTGGCGCAAGGTGTACAACATGGGGGGAGGGCCGTCCATGCGCTGTTCAGCCCTTGGTTTTATGGATCAGGCCCTCGGGCTGGGAGGGATTTCCAGTGTGAAGGCTGTCACGGAGCGGAGGTGGTTTGCGCTGCGGAATTTTCACATGCAGTACTTTGAGGACAGCTATCTGGCCAATCACTACCTTGGTTTCTGGCGGGATTCTCTGGAAGACTGCCTTGTGGCTTTGGCCGGGAGCAGACCGATAGGGATAAAATTTGTGAGCTGGTTGTCCCGGACCTTTCCCTTTGTGCAAAAAGAAGTCGAAAGGAGAACGCATCGACAGATGCAGAAGATGGCGGA